>DHSP01000018.1:0-1399 GCA_002408485.1 Proteiniphilum sp. UBA5283
TTTTTTATCATATTTTCCTTTGATGATGCGGATGGCATGCCTGAAATAACGGATCTGTGGAAACTTTAGATAGAGGGTAAAGAAAAAACCGGTACCCAACAACAAGAAAATAAACCAGTTATTCCCGCCGATATATTGATGTAAAGTAGTGAAGAACGCATTGATTTGCTGCATAATAGAAGCAGTTAATGTGATATGAAACCAAAAGGCCAAAAATATGGATAATCTTTTAATTAATGAAAAATTACTTTAAATATTAAATTTATTCACTTGAGGGGCAATCTTTATTATCTTTGCGATAACTTTTTTATATAATCATCATGGATAGACGAAATTTTCTGAAAAAATCAGCTATTACGGCAACCGGTTTAAGTCTGACGCCATTAATGGGAAAACCCTTTTCCTCCCTGTATGGTCAGTCGGCACCAGGCAACAAAATTAAAATAGGCCTGATAGGTTGTCGGAATCAGGGATGGAGCAATCTCAAAACTTTTCTGCAGTATCCTACAGTGGAATGTATCTCGCTCTGCGATGTGGACGATCAGTGGCTCTACCAGCGCGCGGCAGAATATGAGAAACTCAAAGGTAATAAACCCGCACAGCTGGTGAAGGACTGGCGAAGGGTCATCGACAACAAGGATGTGGACATGGTGATCATTGGTACTCCCGACCATTGGCACTGTCTGCAGATGATTGCCGCCTGTGAGGCAGGAAAGGACGTATATGTGGAAAAACCGCTGGCCAATACCATCGAAGAGTGTGACCTCATGGTCAGGGCTGCACGGAAATATGACCGGATCGTGCAGGTGGGCCAGTGGCAACGTAGCGACCCGCACTGGGATGAAGCTGCGGCCTATGTGCAGAGTGGCGCACTGGGGCGCGTGAGAACCGTAAAGGTGTGGGCTTATCAGACCAGTAAGTGGACATTGCCTGTTGTCCCTGATTCGGCTGTTCCCGCCGGTGTGGATTATGACATGTGGCTCGGCCCGGCACCCAAACGCAATTTCAATCAGAATCGTTTTCATTATAACTTCCGCTTCTTCTGGGATTATGCAGGCGGGCTGATGGCCGACTGGGGAGTGCATCTGCTCGATTATGCCATGAAGGGGATGAATGCAGGGCTTCCTTCGTATGTTTACGGGGCCGGCGGGAAGTTCGGTTACCCCGATGATGCCATGGAAACACCGGATACGTTGATGGCGACCTACAAATATCCCGATTTTAATATTATCTGGGATCATGCCTGCGGGATCGGGAACGGACTCTTCGGATTGCGTGAAGGTGTTGCCTTTTTCGGAGAAAACGGTACGCTCATCCTTACCCGTAGCGGTTGGGAGGTTGTACCCGAACAAGCAGTCAACAGCCGTAATTTCCCATATTGCTATCCCTGTGACGATGA
>DHSP01000018.1:1613-3251 GCA_002408485.1 Proteiniphilum sp. UBA5283
CATGCGGGGAACATGCTCGAGTGCATGCGCACGCGTGAACTGCCCAATGCCGACATTGCCATTGGTGCCGAAGTGGCGAAACTCAGCCATCTGGCAAATATCTCCTGCAGAGTAGGTAGCGCCCTGAACTGGGACAATAAGACCGGCAAATTCATCGGTAATGAAGAAGCAAACCGCTTGATAATGGCAAACTACCGCGCTCCGTGGAAATTGCCAAAGGTCTAATGAGAGAGTTGTACAAGGGAGTGTCTGATCTTCCGTTTTGAAAAATAACAGGAAAGAGGGTGAATCACCGCGTGATTCACCCTCTTGTAATTGTGGTCAGCGAAGTTAATCGCATTTGTCAGAACCTGTTTACCCAAGCTTCAAAAGCCTGCATGTAATTGCGCAGGAAGGTTCTTGTTTCCTCTTTCAGCAATTTACCGTCTTCTCCGAACAGCGACATGGTGTTCCCGATATAGGCTTCAGGCTGTTGCATCATGTACACGTTTACAAAGACCATGGGTTGACGCAGCACGTGATTGGCTCCTTCCCCTCCGAGCGGACTGATGGAGCTGCTCACAATAGCGCCCGGTTTCCCGCCCCAGTTGTTTTGTCCATAGGGCCTTGAAGCCACGTCAATGGCATTTTTTAATACTCCCGGTATGGAACGGTTATATTCCGGTGTGAAAAAAAGATAACCATCGGCTTCTTTAATTTTTTTACGAAATTCAACCCACTCTGTCGGGGGATTCTGATCGAGGTCTTCATTATAATGTACCAGTTGTCCAATTTCTACCAGCTCCATTTCCAATGAATCGGGGGCCATGGCAATCATTTCTTTGGCCAGTTTCCTGTTATACGACTCTTTGCGTAAACTACCTACCAAAACAGCAATTTTCTTCTTTTTCATTTTTAAGTCTTGTTGATTGTTCGTTATTTCTTTTCCTAAAAGAACAAATGTTCTCTGCACCAATTAATTTTGCATTGGAAAATAATAACATCCGAAATCTTAATTTGTTTAATTGCTAATTTCGATGGGCCATTTTATGTAAGATTACCATTTTTTCTGGCCATAAAGATCAATTCTTCCAGCAATTCCTGTATTTTTCTCGGCCCTTTTTTAATCCCTTTCAGTGTTGTATGTACCTGCTCCGCGGTAATCTGCGCTTCCCGCCAGCTTGTTCCCTTGCTGTATGTATTCAGCAATACCGGCATAATCTTGTCTACAGATGATGCAAAAATAGCATCGGGCGTTTCTTCCTTTTCGAATTCGAGCCAGATGTCATAATACTCCTTCCCCTGATCGTAAGGCAACAGGCTGAATATCTTTTTTGCAGCCTGATTTTCCCTGTCGAACTTTTTTTTGTTGGCTTCCTCATCGAACATGAAAGTGTCACCTGCTTCAATTTCCACCAGATCGTGGATGGAGATCATCCTTACAATACGCTGCAGATTGAGCTCATGCTTGTTTTCGGTATATTCAAACAGCAGGAGTGCTGTCAGTATGGTGTGCCATGAATGTTCCGCCGTATTCTCCCGTCGTGAATCATCGGAAATATAGTTGCGGCGGATCACATTTTTCAGTTTGTCCGCCTCCAGGATAAAATCGATCTGCTGCTTCAATCTTCTGTTCATGAGTTTAAATTATTTAAGAGG
>DHSP01000018.1:3455-20228 GCA_002408485.1 Proteiniphilum sp. UBA5283
CTCAGGTTCCGTAGAAAATAATGAAAGGTGGTGTCGGGTTTCACCACAATCATTTGAAACTGGTGATGCGGAGGAACAATGACCGGCATGTTGTCGAGGGGGGTGGTTAGGATCCTCTCTTCGGTCATTCTCTCCTGACTCTTTTTCTTCAGGTATTTTTCCCATAGGGGGTTTGGAATGGTATCGCCGGGAAAAAAACGAAGCGTGTCGGCAGATGCAATTTTAAAAGGAGGCAAAGTGGATGAGACAGAGTCCCATGGCAATCTTTTTGGCTCTTCTTGTTGTGACATCAGATTCACGCCATAAAGCCCGAGCAGCAACGAAATCAGAATGAGCATTTTCATATCATGCGATTTAGGTATAACAAATATATGTTTTACGAATCACATTTCCAAACAGATTATCTGAAACGGGCAAAAAAGAGTTTCATTAGATCGGCACAGTCATCTGCCATAATTCCGGAGGTCACGCTAGTTTTGGGATGGAGCAGGTGAGGTGAGATACGCGAATATCCTCTTTTTTCATCCGGAGTGCCATACACTATTCGCGTTATCTGTGCCCACCGAAGTGCCCCCGCACACATGGGACATGGTTCCACCGTGACATAGAGTGTACAATCGGTCAGATATTTTCCGCCCAGAACGTCGGCGGCGGCTGTAATCGCCTGCATTTCGGCGTGGGCAGTCACGTCGTTCAGCATCTCCGTGAGATTGTGGGCACGGGCAATAATCCGCTGATTGGATACCACCACAGCACCAATGGGTATCTCATCCTTCTCAAAAGCCTTATGAGCTTCCTGAAGTGCTTGTCGCATGAAATATTCGTCGTCTAGCATCCGGCCATTTTTTTACTGCAATTCATATTCCTACCGCCGCATCTCGTTCTCTTCGAACAGGGTGGGGTAGTCCTGATCCATATTTTTAAGTATGTGATTGAGAACTGTCTCACGAAACCATCGTGATCGGTTGGTGATCTTGTATTTTTTTAGATAAAACCGGATTAGTTCGTGCTCATCATCGCTTAGCATGAACTCCGCCTTTTTTGTACGCGGTTTCCTCCTTCCCTGCAGCTTATAACTCTTCGTCCTCATTAAAACCATTGAATTTCCGGCGGAAAGCGCTCTGACCGAAAAAAACGAAAAACAGTCGCTTTCCCTTTGCTGGTACAAAAAAACAAAATATTTTCGCCAAAACGAAGTATTTACAACCTAAATTTGTATTTTTACGAAGTTATAAGGCTTTTCTGCCGTTAAAATAAGATGGCTGATCACAACGAACTGGGATGGAAAGGAGAAGAGGCTGCAGCGAACTATCTGGCCTCCAAAGGTCATCGTATTGTAGAGCGAAACTGGACTTTTCGTGGTTATGAAGTTGATATTATTTCGGAAGATGACGGATACATTGTTTTTGTGGAGGTTAAAACCCGCACATCGGCAGAGTGGGGCAATCCCGAAGATTTCATCGGCAAGCAGCGTATGCGACGTATGATCCATGCGGCCGGTCTTTATCTTAAAATGAATTGTGTGGATAAACCCGCCCGGTTCGATGTTGTAGCCGTAATCTGGAATAAACAACATTTTGAACTGCAGCATATTGAAGATGCCTTTTTGCCATTTTTGTAAGAGTGTCCCAAATGAACATAGAAGAGCTTTTTGATTATTGTCTGTCCATTGAAGGCGCCGAAGCTACCACACCCTTTGATGAGTCCACCATCGTGATGAAGGTGATGGGTAAGATGTTTGCCATGATTCCCACCGACACCGACCGGATAAGTATCACGTTGAAATGCAATCCCGAAAAAGCAATAAGGCTGCGTGAGAACTACGACTGTGTGGAAAGTGCTTTTCATATGAACAAGACGTACTGGAACACCATCTATCTGGACGGAGATATGCCGGAAAAAGAGATCAGAAAATGGATCCACCATTCCGTCAGGGAGGTGGTGATGAAATTACCCAAAAAACAACAACAGCAATATTATGGATCAGTTAAGTAAAGAGCGAATCACAATTCGGGTCGATGAGGTTGATTCTACCAACCTTTACCTGAAAAAAATTGCCCGCGAAGAGCATCCAGAAGAAGGGTCGCTTGTGATTGCCGAGTACCAGACCGGGGGGAGGGGACAAATGGGTACCTCCTGGTTCTCCACGAAGGGGGAAAACCTGCTGTTCAGCATGCTTCTTTATCCCAGTGAAGTAGTGCCAAACGAGCAGTTTATCATTTCACGCATCGCCTCCCTGGCCGTAAAAAATACGCTCGACCATTTTACCAACGATATCCGCATCAAATGGCCCAACGATATTTACTGGAAAGATAAAAAAATTGCCGGGATGCTTATAGAGAACGACATACAGGGAAAGTATATCGAAAATTCGGTCATCGGCATCGGCATCAATGTCAACCAGCAATTCTTTCCGACGGAGCTGCCCAATCCCGTGTCGCTACGACAGATTGTCGGATCTGTACAGGATAGGGAGTACATCCTTGATGTGTTTATGCGTGAGTTCTTCCTGTTGTATCGTGATTTTCAGCAGGGCCGGAGAGAAGTCATTGAAGACGAATATATGCTCGATCTTTATCGCGTAAATGATTATTACTGGTTTGAAGACCGCGAGGGGAAATTCCAGGCTAAGATTGAAGACGTGTTGCCGTCGGGACACCTGATGCTGAGAACGCTGGAGGGTGATAATGTACGGAGGTATGCGTTCAAGGAGGTCGCTTTTGTCGAGTAAACCCGACAGCCGAATCCCGACCTCCTGATTCCGACAACGAATAAACTGACAATATAATAATATGCAATTCAAAAGAATATTACTGAAGCTTAGTGGTGAGTCGCTGATGGGCGGCAAACAGTATGGAATAGACGAAGTACGCATTGACGAATATGCGCAACAAATAAAAGAGGTGGCCCGCATGGGTGTGCAAATTGGAATCGTCATTGGTGGCGGTAACATTTTCCGGGGACTGAGCGGCACCTCTAAAGGATTCGACCGAGTGAAGGGCGACCAGATGGGAATGCTGGCAACCGTGATCAACAGCCTGGCACTAAGTTCAGCGCTTACCATACTGGGACAGAAGAATCGTGTTTTTACGGCTGTTCGCATGGAGCCCGTGGGCGAATTTTACGATAAATGGAAAGCCATTGACGCGATGGAAAATGGAGAGATTGCCATCATGGCCGGAGGAACAGGAAACCCCTTTTTTACCACCGATACGGCTTCTGCACTGAGGGGCATAGAAATCGAAGCCGACGCCATGTTCAAAGGGACCCGGGTTGATGGTGTGTATACGGCCGATCCGGAGAAAGATCCGGCTGCCACCAAATTCCGGACCATCACTTTCGACGAGATGTATGACCGGGGGCTCAAGGTGATGGATCTTACAGCAACTACATTGTGCAAAGAGAATAACCTTTCCGTTGTTGTATTCGATATGGATACCGTGGGCAACCTGAAGAAGGTAGTTAATGGCGAAGATATTGGCACATTGGTTCATTTATAGGACCGTTAAGAATATTTTCACTATTTTTGTTCCCACAAACAACAAAATAAATTACCTATGGATACAACGACAATCAGAAAAGATGCCGAGGAGAAAATGCAGATGACCCTCGAATTTTTGGAAGAAACCTTTTCCCGCATCCGGGCAGGCCGTGCCAACCCGCATATCCTCGACGGGATACGCGTGGAGTATTACGGAAGCATGGTGCCCTTATCAAACGTGGCCACGGTGACCACGCCCGATGCGAAAACTATCCTGGTGCAGCCATGGGAAAAGGCGATGTTGAGGGTGGTGGAGAAAGCCATTCAGGACTCAGACGTGGGCATCACGCCTGAAAACAACGGCGAGATGATCCGGCTGGGTATACCTCCCCTAACCGAGGAGCGCCGCAAACAACTGGTAAAGCAGACCAAACAGGAAGCCGAGGAGGCCAAGATCAGCATACGCAATGCACGACGTGAAGGAATCGACGAGGTGAAAAAAGCGGTGAAAGAGGGCCTTCCCGAAGATATGGGAAAAGATGGCGAAAACGAGCTGCAGAAGCTCCACGACCTTTATATCAGGAAGGTGGATGAGAAGTTCGCCGGCAAGGAGAAAGAAATCCTCACCGTTTAATGGGACTGGGAGAAGAGGGAAGTGATCCGAAAGGCGTGAGGGGCAGGGTCATCAAGAATACCGGCAACACGTATCTTGTGCGAACTGCGAACGGAACCGATTTTGTTTGCATAGCAAAAGGGCACTTTCGCCTTAAAGGTATTCGCAGTACTAGTCCCGTGGTTGTGGGCGACATGGTTCTCATGAATGTAAATCCCGACGGTACCGCGTTCATCACCGATATTGAAGAGCGCAGCAACTATATTGTCCGCAAAGCTTCCAACCTCTCCAAACACACCCACATCCTGGCGGCGAATATCGATCTTGCGTTACTTTGCATTACGGTTCGCTATCCCGAGACCACCACGGTATTTATCGACCGGTTTCTGGTTACTGCCGAGGCATACACCGTGCCCGTTATCCTTGTATTCAATAAGATCGATCTGTATAACGAAGAGGATGACGCATACCTGGAGGCCTTGATCCGCCTATACTCCGTGATCGGTTACCGTTGTGTGAAAACATCCATGGTCACGGGAGAAGGACTGAATGAGATTGACGAAGCGACAAAAGGAAAAATTATCCTGCTGGCCGGTCATTCGGGCGTAGGGAAATCGAGCATCATCAATGCGTTGAAAGGGGAGTATGTGCAAAAAGTAGGTGAGATCTCCGATTATCACCACAAAGGAATGCATACCACTACCTACTCGGAGATGATTCAGCTGAACAACGGGGGATTTGTCATCGATACGCCCGGCATCAAAGGTTTTGGAACCATCAACATGGTGGCGGCAGAGGTGTCGCACTACTTTCCCGAGATATTCAAGGCCTCAGAAAATTGCAAATATTACAACTGCCTGCACCTGAACGAACCCGGCTGTGCCGTACAGAAAGCCGTCGAAGGACATCATATTAGCGAAAGCCGGTATCATTCCTACCTGAATATTCTGGAAGACACCGGCGATGGGAAATATCGGATATAACTATGCAGATCAGCGCGACATTCATCCTGATCCTGGAGATACTATACCTCCTCACGGTGGTGAGTATCGTGGTGGTGGTGATTTCGGAAAACCGGAACCCCATCAAGACGGTGGCATGGATAATGGCGGTTGTCTTTCTTCCGTTTGTCGGCATCATCTGGTATGCCTTCTTCGGACAGGACGCCACCAAAAAACATGTCATCTCCAAGAGGATGTACAGCAAGCTGAAAAAACGCCCGCTGGATGAGATGGAAACACCGGTGGAAGTGTTTGTTCCCAAAGAACACTCCAACCTGGTGAACTTGCTGAAGAACATGGATTATACACCTTTGCTGGGTGGCAACGACGTGAAACTCTTCACAAACGGGAAAGATAAATTCGATCATCTTTTTGCCGATATCGAGAAGGCAAAAAAACATATCCACGTGGAGTATTATGTCTTGCTTGATGATGAGATCGGGAGAAGGTTCCAGGAGGCGCTTATCCGCAAAGCCAAAGAAGGACTGGAGGTGCGCATCATCTACGATAGCTTCGGCTCCAGGAAAGCAAAGGAAAAGTTTTTTGAGGAATTTCGTATGGCCGGAATTGAATCGGAACCGTTTCTGAAACTTACCTGGTCGGCATTGACTTCGAGGCTAAACTACCGTACTCACCGGAAAATTATAGTGATAGACGGATGCATAGGATATACCGGAGGTATGAACATTGCCGATCGCTATATAAAAGGTATGGAATGGGGCTGTTGGCGTGATACCCACGCCCGTATCGAAGGCAAGGGGGTGCAGGGATTGCAGTCGGTCTTTCTGATTGACTGGTATTTTGTATCCCAGACACTGATCACTTCCCGCGACTATTTTCCCATGCTCGATAACTTTGGCAACTGTCCCATGCAGATTGTCAATAGCGGTCCTCTGAGCGAAGAGAACGAGATCTCATACGGTATTACCCAGGCAATTTACGAAGCACGCGAATCAATCTTTATACAGACTCCCTATTTTTTACCGCCCGATGCAATGGTTCATGCACTCCAGGCTGCTGCTATGCGGGGAGTGGATGTGCGGCTGATGACTTCCCTGCGCTCCGACGTGCCATTGGTGCAGGTTGCCTCACACTCCTATTTCAAGGAGATGCTCCATACGGGCGTAAAAATATACCAGTACAAAAAAGGATTTCTCCATTCAAAAATGATGATTTTTGATCATTCGCTCACCCTGATTGGATCGGCCAATTTCGACTCACGTAGTTTTGATCAGAATTTTGAAGTGGAGGCTTTTATCTACGACGACCAGCTGGCGCAACAAGCGGAGAATATCTTTGCCGAAGATCAGCGCCATTGCGATCAGATATCGCTCAGGGAGTGGTCGAAACGTCCCGTAATGAAACGCTTTATTGAATCATTGTTGCGGCTTTTTGCCCCGTTGTTGTGAGGATGCAAGACATAAAACGCAAAAAAAAGAGTAAGACGCAGGAAAATGCAAAGAGAAAATATGGAACGAATTTTTCTGATCGGCTACATGGGGTCAGGTAAGACAACAGTGGGTAAACGTTTGGCCAACTCTTTGTCCCTTGAGTTTATCGACCTGGATGCCTACATTGAAAACAAATACAGGAAAACAATCGCAACCCTTTTTGCTGAGAAGGGTGAGATGGAATTCAGGAAAATTGAGAGGCAGTCGTTGCATGAGGTGGCAGTATTTGAAAATGTGGTTGTTTCCACGGGAGGAGGGGCACCTTGTTATTTCGACAATATGGAGCTGATGAACAAGACAGGTACCACCATCTATATTAAGGCTCACCCGGAGGAGCTCGCTGCCAGGCTGCTGGCTTCGAAAACGGTGCGTCCGCTCATTGCGGGAAAACCGAAAGAGGAACTTATCCCCTTCATTGCGGAACATTTGGCGCAGAGAGAGTGTTATTACAATGATGCACAAATTGTTTACCATACCGACCGTATGATTACCAGGAAGGATATCCATTTAATAGTATGCGGCATTGAGGAGTTACTGAGAAAGAGAGATGAACAATGATACAGGATCCCCAAAAAATCACGTCGTTTGTCGTACGTGAATTACTTCTGAAAGCAGAAAAGCAGAAAACTTCCCTGGTGATTGGAGTGCCCAAAGAAAATCAGGAGGTGGAGAGAAGGCTCGCGCTTACTCCCGAGACCGTCTCTTTGCTGGTGTCGTCCGGGCACAGGGTGTTGCTTGAAGCCGGAGCAGGTCATGCGATCAACTACTCCGACAGCTATTATGCCGAGTCGGGGGCGGAAATTGTGGGGACAGCCATGGAGGCCTTTCAGGCTGACCTCATTCTGAAGGTGTTGCCTCCCACACTGGAGGAGGTACTGATGATGCGGCAGAGAAGTACCGTCTTTTCGTTTCTCTACCTTCACCGGCTCTCCACTCCCTTGCTGGAGCTGATGTCGGAGAAGAAGATCAATGCCATGGCCTACGAATTGATTTGTGATGATTCGGGCGTATCACCCTTTGTAACCTCTGTTTCTGAGATTGAGGGAGCATGCTCCATCACCCTGGCGGCCGAATTGTTGAGTAACGTTCACGGAGGAAAGGGTATCCTGTTGGGAGGCATTCCCGGAATCTCCCCTACAGAGGTGGTAATCATTGGTGCAGGTGTAGCCGGCACCATGGCAGCACGCGCCGCCTTGGCAATGGGAGCATCGGTGAAGGTGTTCGACGACGATATCGGCAAATTGCGTGCCATCCGGCATGAGCTGGGGGGGGCGCTTTTCACCTCCACCCTTCAGCCCAACGTCCTTAGAAATGTATTTCGCTCTGCCGATGTGGTGATCGGTGCCATGCAATATATCAACAAAACCAATTTTTACCGTATCTCTGAAGACCTTATCCGGGAGATGAAGAGGGGAGCCCTCGTCATTGACCTGCGCATGGCGCAGGGTGGATGTTTTGAGACGACCATGGAAGCTTGCCTCCCCAGTCATCCGGCCATCTTCGAAAAGTTTGGTGTACTTCATTTCTGTGAAATGAGCCTCAGTTCGCGTGTGGCGCGTACCGCCTCCATAGCTTTGAGCAACATTTTTATCTCTCTTTTTACCTCCATGGGTGACTGCGGAGGGGTAGATCATTTTGCACGGTTCGACCGAGGCTTTGCCTCCGGCTTTTACCTCTATGCCGGAAAAATGGTCAACTCCTACGTGGCCAATCATTTCAATTTCCCGGTATCGGACATCGGCCTCTTTCTGCACGGGTATTAAAATCAAACCACAGTCCCCGGAGTCAACGAACTTTCCTTTTTCAGACGGGATGGCTAATTGGTTCTCTGTTTGGTGAGTAGAGATGTTGCGCGACCCATACCTTGTAGCGAGAAGCCTGTTTTGTGATTATTTAACTATATGAGTGCAATTTTTTACCTCGTTGATTCATCATATATAGAAAGGTCCCGTTACTTTTTATATTAGAATAATTGATACTATGCAAGTAAGAGTTTTATGCCTGTTGTTTGTTGTTCTTCTGTTGGGCTGTAATTCGGAGAATACGTTTCTTGATGATACACCCGGAGAGGTGCTTATGTTGAAGGTTGATTATATCACAAACCGCTTTGAAGGAGGGGGCGAATTACGCTTTTCGCAAAAGGCGGATAACTTTACAATAGGCTATGAGTATAAGGAGCCCGCTGATTTCGGCTATGTGAAATTGAGATACGAAGAGTTGAACGAACCCCTCTTTGAAGGTTCTATTCATTGGATGGGGTTGGGAGAAATGAAATATCCGGAAAAGCTGGAGCCGGCCGGTAAGTTCAATCATGTTCTGACGGAAGATTTTGTTTATCCCGTCAATGGATTTGAGAATGTTTTCAATCCCTACAATATGGATTTGAAATACGAGGATGCATGGTTTGCCGTCCAGGGCTTGGTAAAGGCGAGAGAATACCTGAGAGCGAATCCCTTGCAAAAAGTAAAAATATTCCTCTATACACCCAGCGTAGGGGTAGGGAATCCCGAAAATTGGGACTGGATCATTTATTTGAACAGGTGACCGTGATGCTGTCCGTGGATGCGTTTTTAAAAACGCTTCTGCAGGATCCTGTACCAGATAAATAAAATAATTCCCTTAAAGAAAGAGGTGATGGAGATGGCCCACCAGACGCCTGTCACCCCTATACGCGCACCCAGAAAGAGCGCCAGCGGGATACGCAGTGTGTTGAACACCATGCTGATGATGGCCGGAGGGGTGGTTTTGCCCAGGCCGTTGAACATACCCTGCGTGGTAATCTCCAGCATCATGAAGAGCTGCGAAAAGCCCAGAATCATCAGATAGGCACCTCCCGCCACATAGGCTTCCCTCTCCTGCACGAAAAGCGAGAAAATTTCTTTTCCGAACAATACAAATGACACGGTCACAACCACTCCCAAGGTGCCCATCATCATCAACGTATAGCGGAAGGCGCGGTTGGCGCGCTGCATCTTGTTGGCTGCATAGTTTTGCGCCACAAAGCTACCCAGCGCCGTGGAGAAGCCATTGGAGGTGTTCCAGGTGATCCCTTCCACCTGGCCGCCAATAGATTGACTGGTGATGCCGAGGTGTCCTCCGTACACCGATGCGGTACGGGCCAGATTCATGTTGATAAAGGCGAAGTAGACATTCATCGCTGCTACGGGCAATCCCAACTTCAGAATATTAACCGTGTACTTTCTATGGGGACGGATCAGAAAACGGAAGTGTCCCAGCAGGCCATTTCTTCGCTTCAGATGGAAAACGAAAAGCAGCAGGATCACTCCTTGTGACAGAACGGTAGCAAGTGCTGCCCCCTTTACCCCCATCGCCGGGAAAGGACCAATTCCAAAAATCAAAAGAGGATCAAACACAATATTGATCAGGAGTCCGGTGGCATTAAAATAAAAAGGGATGTCACTTCGTCCCGAGCCAATGTAGATGCCGGAAAAATTGAGAATCAGAAACATGACCGGTATCCCGGTCGCAATGACCTTGAGGTAACCTGCTGCTTCGAGCGAGATGCTGCTTTCTAAGTTGTAAAAAGATACATAAGGGTGCGGGAAGAAAAAGAAGAAAATACCGAAGGCGAGACCCAGCACCCATGCAAGAGTCGTGGTGTGAGAGGCATAGATCGATGCCAGGGCGGGCTTTTGGGCGCCGATGGACTGGCCAATGGAGATCTCGGCACCCACCTTGGAGATCAGCGCCACGGAGTTCATCATCCACATAAGCATTCCCACGGAGCCCACGGCGGCGACCGATTTGCTCCCCAGCCTTCCTATCCACAGAATATCCACCAGGTTGTAGGCCATCTGGATAAAGCTGATCGCCATCAACGGGAGTGCCAGCGTGGTCAGCTGCCGGAAAATATTCCCTTGTGTAAGGTTGCGCACGGAAGGCTTAGAGGATGTCGTTTTATTCACCGTTTTTTTTGAGAAGTTCTTGCAATAAAAAAGGAAGCAACCTGATGGGTTGCTTCCTTTTGAGAGCGGAAGACGGGACTCAAACCCGCGACCCTCAGCTTGGAAGGCTAATGCTCTATCAACTGAGCTACTTCCGCGAAAAATGATTCTGACTAGCCGCTTCGCTGACCGGCCGATTGTTCGGCATCGAATTGTTGAATTCTCAAATCATCGAATCGAAATTGTGTGGGCAGTGATGGATTCGAACCACCGAAGGCGTAAGCCAGCTGAGTTACAGTCAGCCCCATTTGGCCACTCTGGTAACTGCCCTTTTTTCGAACGGCAAAGATACAAAAAATTATTGATATTTCCCTTTGAGAGCGATCATTTTTAATGCTGTGATCGCTGCCTCGTCCCCTTTATTTCCGTGTCTGCCGCCTGCTCTCGCTTTTGCCTGATCAAGCGTGTTGGTGGTGAGCAATCCAAAGATTACGGGAATATCCTGTGTGAGATTCAGTTGTGTGGTTCCGTCGGTTACGCTGTTGCAAACAAAGGTGAAGTGGGGCGTCTCCCCCTGAATGACGCATCCCAGAATGATCACACTGTCCACGTTTGCTTTTTCGATCAGCAGCTTTGCCCCGTAGGTAAGTTCAAAACTTCCGGGCACATGCTCTATCACAATGTCGTCACTTGAAACACCGAATTTCACCAGTGTATCGAAGGCTCCGCGTAGCAGGTTGCCGGTTACGGATGAGTTCCATTCCGATACCACTATCCCGACACGTTTTCCATTTCCGCTGGGAACCGATTGTGGGTCGTAGGACGAAAGATTATTTAGTTCGGTTGCCATCTGTTTACTTTGATTCTTTCAGCAATTCGGCCTGTTTGATGTACTTGTCGGCCTCCTGTGCTTCGGGGGTGTTGATATAATTTTCTTTGATCCGGGTGAAGGTCTCGATGGATTTGTCATAATCAGCCAGGCTCAGGTAGGCTTCGCCTGCCTTTTTCAGATAAATAGGGGTCAGCATCTGGTCGTCTGCTCCTTTAGCGGCCTTCAGGAAAAAAGAGATGGCTTCGGCGGTGTTGCCCATGTTCATGTACACATCACCGATAGCGCCGGTGATGGCAGGGGTGATCAACAAATCGCCACCTTTGAATTTTTTCAGGTGCTCCAGTGCCTTTTCGTTGTTGCCGAGACGATTGTAGGCGATGCCAGCGTAGGCGCGGGCTAAGTCAGCAGTCCGGGTACCTTTGTACTGGGTGATCACGGCTTCAAAACCTGTATAATCATTGCCATTGCCAAAAAGCGCCAGAGAGTCCTGCCCCTCCTGGAAATAACGCTCACCCTTGAAGATGGCTGTCTGTGCTTTCTCGTTACGAGGCATCTTGTATAAATAATGGTATGCCATAAAAGCTCCTACCAGAACAATGACAATGAGCAACCCTGTTAAAATGGTTTTTTGATTCTTCTCCAGAAACTGTTCCGATGTGGTTAA
Source organism: Proteiniphilum sp. UBA5283 (assembly GCA_002408485.1). Lineage (GTDB taxonomy): Bacteria > Bacteroidota > Bacteroidia > Bacteroidales > Dysgonomonadaceae > Proteiniphilum. The sequence goes on from DHSP01000018.1 coordinate 15,403, forward strand.
GGCTTCTCCGATATTCTCGAAATTCTTTTCGGCTTTCGACTCGTTTGTTTTTTTTGCAGACATGATCGTTGAAAAAATGTGACGTTATTTTTTGAGATGCAAAAGTAATGGTTTTTAAATGATAAATAAAATTTAAAAGAGTGTTTTTTATAAAAACAACACGCCCGATTAATCTTTTTCGTACGTTTGCAGTCATAGAAGCAGTTGCAGGTGTTTTTTGTCAATGAAAATACACCGATGTAACATAACGGCCTTTTGTCCGTCTTAATAAGAAAAGAGCCCGAGAGATTGAAATGAGTAAAATAACTACTTATATGAAAAAATATATACTGACATTAGTTGTGCTGACTATCAGCCTGATGCATGTTGAGGCGCAGGTCGACGCCGTCTTTGTGAACGTGCCGGTGGTAAACGGAAAAGTAATCTTTGAACAGTTTATCCTGGCTGACCAGCTGAGTGGCGCAAGCCAGCGTTATGCAAAGCTGCAAAACTGGACGAAAAAAAACTTTACCGGAAATCCCCTGTTGTCCGGTATTCGTTTCGATGATAAAGCCCAAACAGTCACTGTGAGCTCGAAGGCCGAATTGCAGCTGCCGGCAAATAAAGCGGGTGTGCGGGAAAACATGATCATGAGTTACCGGTTTGATGCCACCATCACCAATGCCGGCTGTATACTTGTTGTACGTGACATTACCTATCAGAAGGCCCGCAAAGAGGAGGGCTCGTTCTTTCCCAAAATTTATGTTGCCGAGGAGACCATTACCGATCAGGCGGTGGGGATCAGCGGTGATGAAAGTGAGCTGAGAAACAACCTGCGGAAGGAGACTCTTCTGTTGCTGAACAGGCTCTATGCCGATCTTTTGGGAGCATTTTGAACGGAATAACAGACGGCTTGTATGGCCCTCAAGTTTGTTGTTTTTGGAGGCAGCCTCTTTCAATTTTCCAAAGGTGGTTTAAAATGCAATACGAAGTTGTTCCCGGCAGAAATAGCTGATTCTGTCAAAATTATATCAAAATTAATTTGCCGGAAACTTTGGTAAATTAAAAATATATGCTTAATTTTGCGCCCTGATTTGTCGGGAAGATTGCGTTCCGAAGAGAAAGTAAACAATAAATACACAATATAGCAATGTCTAAGATTTGTCAAATAACAGGAAAAAGAGCAATGGTTGGAAACAACGTTTCTCACTCTAACAAGAAGACGAAACGCAAATTCAACGTCAATTTGTTCACGAAGAAGTTCTATTGGGTGGAAGAAGATTGCTGGATCAGTTTGAGTATCTCGGCGTCCGGATTGCGCACCATCAATAAGATTGGATTGGATGCAGCCTTAAAACAAGCTGCTGCGAAAGGATTTTTAAACGCATAACGAGAAGGAGAAGCAGCAATGGGAAAAAAAGTAAAAGGTAACAGGGTGCAGGTGATCCTGGAATGTACGGAACACAAGGAGAGCGGTATGCCCGGCACATCCAGATACATTACGACCAAAAATAGAAAGAATACGACCGAGCGTCTGGAATTGAAAAAATACAATCCGGTGCTCAAAAGAATGACTGTTCACAAAGAAATAAAGTAAAAACAGGATAAACTATGGCAAAGAAAGCAGTTGCGGGATTCCGCGATAAAAATACAACCACAGGGCGCAGTCACACCAAAGTTATCAAGATGGTGAAGTCACCAACTACGGGTGCGTACAGCTTTAAAGAAGAGATGATTCTGAATGATCAGGTAAAGGATTATTTTTCGAAATAAAGATTACCCGCTGAGTTTTTCTCCGTCCCTCCCGGGCAAACAGGTTTGTTTCGGTTTGCTCACGAGAGAACTCGTTAAAAATACATAAAAGCTTCCCTGTGCCTCAACACAGGGAAGTTTTTTATTGACTATTTTGTAGTTTTGCAGATAATCCGTTGTCTGCTTCAAGTAAACCGAACTGAAGATTAATTGACATTCATCGTTTAAACATTCACTGCTTTATGGGCTTTTTTGACAGATTCACGAAAGGGAAAAAAGAAACACTCGATAAAGGTCTTGAAAAAACAAAAGAAAATATTTTTTCAAAGATCACCCGGGCCGTAGCCGGAAAATCAAAAGTCGACGACGAAGTGCTCGACGAGCTGGAGGAGATACTGGTGACCTCCGACGTGGGTGTGGAGACAACACTGAAGGTGATTGACCGGATCGAGGAGCGCGTGGCGCGTGATAAATACGTGGGGACCGATGAGCTGACTGCCATCCTTCGCGACGAGATTGTCAATCTTCTCACCGAAAACAATAGCGAAGACCTGGCAGAATTTACGGTGCCCGAAGATAATAAGCCCTATGTGATCATGGTCGTGGGCGTAAATGGCGTTGGCAAAACCACTACCATCGGGAAGCTGGCACACCAGTTCAAACAGAAGGGGTTGTCGGTCTACCTGGGTGCCGCTGATACTTTTCGTGCTGCCGCCGTGGAACAGCTCGATGTATGGGGCCGGAGGGTCGACGTGCCTGTGGTGAAGCAAAAGATGGGAGCAGACCCTGCCTCTGTTGCATTCGACGCGGTGAACTCAGCGAAAGCGCACAATGCCGATGTGGTGATCATTGATACTGCCGGCCGTTTGCATAACAAGGTGAATCTGATGAACGAACTGACCAAGATCAAGAATGTGATGGGAAAGATCGTCCCCGATGCACCGCACGAAGTGCTTCTCGTCCTGGATGGCTCAACAGGACAAAATGCTTTTGAGCAGGCGAAGCAGTTTACTGCCGCCACCGAAGTCACGGCACTGGCCATTACCAAGCTCGACGGTACCGCCAAGGGTGGGGTGGTGATCGGCATCTCCGATCAGTTCAGGATCCCGGTAAAATACATCGGACTAGGCGAAGGCATGGACGACCTGCAGGTGTTCCGGAGAAAAGAGTTTGTGGATTCGTTGTTTGGGGGGTGATTGAATTGAGGGCGTTGATATCCATCATATGATTAAAAACAAAATAGATGTGGTGACACTGGGTTGCTCCAAGAACCTGGTCGACTCGGAGTTGCTAATGCGTCAGCTTGTGGCCAACGGCTATACAGTTGCACACGACCCGGAAGAAGCGAAGGGTGAAATAGCTGTGATCAATACCTGCGGCTTTATCGGCGATGCGAAAGAGGAATCCATTAACATGATCCTCTCTTTTGCCGAAGCAAAAAAGAACAACAGACTGAAAAAGCTTTTTGTGATGGGGTGTCTCTCGGAACGCTACCGTCGGGAGTTGACCGAGGAGATCCCCGAAGTGGATAAGTTTTATGGAAAATTCGACTGGAAAGCGCTGATTGCGGACCTTGGAAAATCTTATAACAAAGAGCTGGAGTACGAACGTTCCCTTTCCACCCCCGCACACTACTCCTATGTGAAGATATCGGAAGGGTGTGACAGAACCTGTTCTTATTGCTCCATCCCGCTGATTACGGGAAAATACAAGTCACGCCCCATGGAACAGATCGAAGAGGAGATCCGTCGCCTGGTGGCCAGCGGGGTGAAAGAGTTTCAATTCATTGCTCAGGACCTCACCTATTACGGACTCGATCGCTACAGGGCGATGAAGCTGCCTGAACTGGTGGAGAGAGTGTCCGACATTGAAGGAGTGGAATGGATCCGGCTTCATTATGCCTATCCGGCACACTTTCCCAAAGATCTGCTGCGTGTGATGCGCGAGCGCGAGAATGTCTGTAACTACCTCGATATCGCACTGCAGCATATCAGCGACAACATGTTGAAAATTATGCGGCGCAACATCACCCGGCAAGAGACCATCGACCTGATACAGCATATCCGGGACGAAGTGCCGGGCATCCATCTGCGCACCACCATGATGGTGGGACACCCCGGCGAAACCGAAGCCGACTTTGAGGAGTTGTTGGGATTTGTCGGAAAAACGCGTTTTGAACGCCTTGGGGCATTTCCTTACTCCCACGAAGAAGATACATATAACGACAAGCACTATGTCGACGATATACCTGCCACGGTGAAGCAGGAAAGAATGAATACACTGATGGAGCTGCAGGAGGAAATTGCCCTTTCTGTGAACGAAGCCAAAATAGGAAAGACCCTGAAGGTGATCATCGACAGAGAAGATCCCGATTATTACGTTGGACGTACTGAGTTCGATTCCCCGGAAGTGGACGGAGAGGTACTGATATCAAAAGAGCGACCACTGACGGTCGGTAATTTTTATGAGGTCTCAATCCACGATGCCCTGCCCTTCGACCTGATTGGCAGCCTGAATTGAGAGTCCTTTCCGGTTTTGGACCCCTCCCGGATTTAAAATATTTTACATAGCATGACAAACGAAGACCTTATTGCCAAACTTGTACAACTCCTCGGATGGACAGAAGCTGAAGCTTCCCGGGCATTGGATGCGATGATTGCCGTGATGAAAACTGAATTGGAAGAAAATAACCCTGTTATCATCGACGATTTTGGAAAATTTTTTACCCACAAACAATCAGAATATATTCTTATTGACAGGGAAACGAAAGAACGGTATCTCATGCCTCCGGCAGTGGGGGTGGTGTTTGAATCTCTTGTAGAGAAAAATGAGGAGGCTTTGACTTTCAATCTTTTTTTCACGCCGGAAGATTCCCTGAATGATTCAGTAAACAGCTCCTTCTCCTACTTTGAGCCTGCCTTGCTCAACGAGGGAGTACAAATTCCGGGAATTCCGGAAGTGGTTGCCGGAGAGGTCGATGAGGTCGGACAGATAGGAGATGTTGAGCAAGCCGGACAGCCTGAACAGAGTGAACAGATTGAAGTAACCGGGGAGGTTGAGGAGCTTGAGCAGGCCGCACAGATTCAGGCCGCACA
>DHSP01000018.1:20417-36624 GCA_002408485.1 Proteiniphilum sp. UBA5283
CACATTCTCCACAGATCAGACAGGCCGGAAAAGCAGAGCCAAACAGGCATAAAAGGACAAAACGCAAAAAGACAACCGCATTGTGGATTCCTATTATGGGAGGAGTGGCAATTGCATTGGCAGCTCTTTTTTTTTTCAGAGGCCTTCAACCCGGGGAAAGTGAAATAATTGCCGGATACCTGCCCGGAACAGAAGCCGAAAAGGTTATCATCCCTCCATCAGATACCTTTTTACATGCATCGCCCGGAACCAACGCCGTATATGGCGCCTCCCGCACCGAAGAAGCAAAAAACAACCTTCCGCAAAGAGAAGCGGAAAAAATCCGACTCGGTGAAGGCAAAACGTTGCGTCTGCTGGCGCTGGAGCTGTTTGGAAACAGGGAGTTTTGGGTCTATATTTACCTCGAGAACAAGAAACAGATCATAAATCCCAACCGCGTACCCGCCGGCACAGAACTGATTATTCCCGATACATCAACATACGGCATTGATGCCGGTGACCCACGGTCGGTCTCCAAGGCAAAAGAGGAGGGTGAACGTGCCTTGGGCAACTTATAGCAGATCGTGTTCTTTTGCGTTGCCAAGCAATATCCCTGTTTTCTCTATTGACATATAAGGGAAAAAACGTATATTTGAATTCTTCTTAAAAATAGATGGAGTATCTTTAAAAATATATATTACGATGACGAAAACGAATACCTTATTATTGTTTTTATTGATCCTGTTATCGGCATGCAATGGCGGTTCATCCCGGGGATCCGGGAAAGACGATCCCCACCGGTACGTAATCAAAACAGATGTCCCCGCACGACCCGCGGGACAAAAAGATGTACTCGGTCTGGTTACGCCTAGACTGGATACAGTGCGCGTGGGCTTTATCGGCTTGGGTATGCGTGGGCCCGGGGCTGTGCAGCGTTTCACACATATCCCGGGGACAAAGATCGTTGCTCTCTGCGACCTGCATGCCGACAGGGTGGAGGAAACACAAACAATCCTCGACAAGGCCGGATTACCCCGTGCGGCTGACTATAGCGGAAGCGAAGAGGCCTGGAAGAAACTTTGTGATCGTGATGATATTGATCTGGTCTATATTGCTACCGACTGGAAACGGCATGCCGAGATGATGATCTACGCCATGGAGCAGGGTAAACATGTGGCCTGCGAAGTGCCGGCTGCCATGACTCTCGACGAAATCTGGTCGGTCATCAACACCGCCGAGAAAACACAGAAACATGCTATGCAGCTGGAAAACTGTGTGTATGACTACTTTGAATTAACCACCCTCAATATGGCACAACAGGGCCTTTTTGGGGAGGTCCTTCACGCGGAAGGAGCCTACATCCACAACCTGAGAGACTTCTGGGGGTATTACGAAGGCGACTGGCGAATGCAGTACAACAAGGAGTTCCGTGGCGACGTCTATGCCACGCACGGCATGGGACCTGCTGCGCAGGTACTGGATATTCACCGGGGCGACAAGATGAACCTGCTCGTGTCGATGGATACCAAGCCGGTAAATATTCCTGAATACCTGATCGAAGTGAGGGGGATGGAGCGCGACAGCGCCTATCAGTTTGCCAACGGACAGCACACCATGACCATGATCCGAACCGAAAAGGGGAAGACCATTCACATCCAGCACGATGTGGCATCGCCGAGACCCTACAGTCGTATGTATCAGGTGAGCGGAACCAAAGGTTTTGCGAACAAATATCCCAATCAGGGCTATGCGCTGGAGGCCGAAATGGTGGATGAGAGCGTGACGCCCGACCACGAAAATCTCAACTCTCACTCCTACGTCTCCGACGAGGTGAAAGATGCCTTGATGGTAAAATACAAACACCGCATACATCGGGAACTGGAAGAGAAAGCCAAAGAGGTAGGCGGCCACGGCGGCATGGACTTTATCATGGACTACCGGCTTGTCTACTGCCTGCAAAACGGACTGCCGCTCGATATGGACGTGTACGACCTGGCCGAGTGGTGCTCGCTGGCCGAGCTGAGCCGTATCTCTCTCGAGAACAACAGCGCCCCGGTGGAAGTGCCCGATTTTACACGCGGCAACTGGAACAGGATTCAGGGATACAAGCACGCCTTCGTTGAATGAGGGCTTATCCGGAAATGACCAGATAAAAAAGCGGGCTTTTTCACAGGCCCGCTTTTTTACGACTGGTCAAATGAATGTGTGGGTTGTGGTTCACAAATGGCCTCTTTGTTTCAAAAGGGCTGGTAGCTGGCTTGGCTCATCGGCCACGGGGACACCGGCGGCTTCGAAGGCGGCAATCTTTTCGGCGGCGGTACCCGTTCCGCTGGAGATGATGGCACCGGCATGTCCCATCTGTTTGCCCGGAGGTGCCTGTTGTCCGGCAATAAAGACGGCAACGGGCTTCGTAACATGCTCCCGGATATAGGCTGCTGCACGCTCTTCCGCATCGCCACCTATCTCACCGATCAACGCAATCGAGTCGGTTCCCGGATCGTTTTCAAACATTTCCAGTAGCTCATTGTAATAAAGGCCTACCACCGGATCCCCTCCCACACCCACTGCCGTGGATTGACCCATACCCTTCGCTGTGAGATTGTACACCACCTCGTAGGTCAGCGTGCCACTGCGGCTGATTACGCCCGTGCCACCCTCGCGGAAGATCATGGAGGGCATAATCCCCACCAGGCTCTTTCCCGGTGAGATCAGTCCGGGGCAGTTGGGACCGATCAGGCTGGCACCCTTGCGCCGGATATAGCTGTAGGCTTCCACCACATCGAGCGTGGGAACACCTTCCGTGATACAGACAATCAGTCTGATTCCTGCGTCGGCAGCCTCCATCATGGCATCTTTCGCAAAGGCTGCGGGAACAAAAATCACCGACGCGTTGGCACCTGTTTCCTTTACGGCATCTCTTACCGTATTAAATACCGGAATGCCCTGCACCATCTCACCTCCTTTGCCGGGTGAAGTCCCGCCGACCACATTCGTACCGTACGCTTTCATTTTCGATGCGTGAAAACCGCCATCACGTCCCGTTATGCCTTGCACAACGAGCCTTGTATCTTTGTTTATCAGAATACTCATACCCTATTTGTTTTCAGTCTTGATATTGTTTTGCCAGCTCTACCGCTCTGCGCGTGGCGTCACCCATGGTCTCCGCCACATGAAAGTGGGTGCCTCTAAGCAGGGCGCGTCCCTCCTTTTCGTTGGTCCCGGTGAGACGGATCACGATGGGTATCCCGGTCTTGATCTGTTTGAAAGCCTCCAGCAGACCGCTGGCCACGTCGTCGCACCGGGTGATGCCTCCAAAGATGTTGATCAGCACCACCTTCACGTTTCTATCACCCAGTAGCAGCTTCATCGCCTCAATCACCTTGGTGGGATTGGAGCTTCCGCCAATGTCGAGAAAGTTGGCCGGATTGCCGCCATAAAGCTTGATCATGTCCATGGTGGCCATGGCAAGGCCAGCGCCATTCACCATGCACCCAATATCTCCACCCAAATGAACATAGCTGAATCCTTTGCTTTTGGCACTCTGCTCCTTCTTCTCCTCCTCGGTCGGTTCGTTGAGCAAAGCGATCTTCGGATGGCGGTAAAGCGCGTTGTCGTCGAAAGTCATCTTCGCGTCAATTGCCACAATAGCGCCCTCTTTTGTCAGTACCAGCGGATTAATCTCTGCCAGGGAAGCATCATTTTCCACAAATAAGCTGTACAGCTTCTGGAATATGGTTGCTGCCTGTCGAACCAGCCCGATTTCGTCGAACAGCTTGAAGGCTGCTTCACGGGCCAGGTAATCGGGAACACCCACCGAGGGGTCGATCGCAAACTTGTGAATCTTCTCCGGCATAGTCCTTGCCACCTCTTCTATGTCCATCCCCCCCTCCCTGCTTAACATCAGAATGGCCGATTTGGTGCTCCTGTCTACCACATAGCTGACGTAATACTCCCTGTCAATATTTACGGCTTGGCCCACCAGAATGCGATCGACAATAAATCCCCTGATATCCATACCCAGAATGGCAGCGGCGTGTCGGCGCAGTTCTATCTCATCGCCGGCCAGCTTTACGCCGCCTGCCTTGCCTCTGCCACCGGTGTGCACCTGTGCCTTGACAATAACCTTTTGCGAGTCCAGCTGTTCGTACGCCTTTACTGCATCTTCCACAGAGCGGCACACAATGCTTTTGTCTACAGGGATCCCATAGTTTGCAAAGATCTCTTTTGCCTGATATTCATGAATCTTCATACGATAATTTTTTATAAAATGGCTTCCTCTATGTTGTTACAGGGTGTCGATTAGAAAAATGAAACGTATGATCCCGTTAAATTGTTTAACAAAAGAATGAAAAAGAGACCTTCACACCGGAAATCCGTGCAACGACTGTCCAATCCGTACGTTTCGCATAATAATAGTGATCTGCAACGGTATCGCCAGCAGGCAGATATTTCAATTGCATGTTGTGGGTATTCAATGCCACAGAAATGGTAATTTCATGGGATTGATCTCCACCCTGTTTTTATTTTCCTTTGTCCCCTGTAATTATTATCTCAAAAGAATCCGGAGTGAGCCATTGTGATTACTCCGGTGCTACCTCAAAAAAGATTGTAACAAATGAAAAAAAAATTGGTTATCTTGCTGATGAGCCTCCTGGCAGGCTTCGGTGAATCATTTTCACAAGAAAACAACATATTTACGGGAACAGTCGTGGACGAAGAGAATCAGGAACTCACCGGCGCCACTGTCTACCTGGAAGAACTGGGTATCGGCGACGATACCGATGCATATGGAGCCTTCCACATTGGCAACGTGCCGGGAGGAACACATGCTGTCGTGGTAAGCTACGTGGGCTATAAGCCGGTCACAAGGGAAATCACTTTTCCCCGGGGGGAGACACGGCAGGATACCTTCCAGCTGGAACGCGACGAACAGGTATTGGTGGAGGTAGAGGTGTTCGGCAGGCGCAGGGAGCGGCCGGAGAAGATGGATGTCCTTCTGCGCATCCCGCTCCGCCTGGACGAGCAGATACAGAGTATCTCGGTGATCTCGCAGAAGATGCTGACCGACCAGGGCGTACTCACGTTACATGATGCTGTGCGAAATGCACCGGGAGTGGGCACCTTCGCTACCTTTGGCAACACCACGGAAAGCATTACTTCCCGGGGATACAGGGGTATCCCCGTCGTGAAGAACGGGGTGAGGGTGCATTCCGACTTCAGGGGGACAGGCTTTCTGACTGATATGCAGGGGGTGGAGACCATCCAGATCCTCCGTGGGTCGGCTGCCATTGCGCAGGGGGTGGGAAACGACCTTGGCTCGGCGGGAGGGGTGGTCAACATCGCCACCAAGACCCCGCGCTTCATCAACGCCGGGAACGTGGGATTCCGAACAGGCAGCTGGGGGCAGGTGAGACCCACCTTCGACGTGCAGTTCGTGGGCGACAGGCTGCAGCGGACCGCTTTTCGGCTGAATGGTGCCTGGGAAAGGGCCGATAACTACCGGGTCTTTGTTTCCAAAGACCGTATCTATCTGAACCCCTCATTCATCTGGCGTACCGATAACAAAACCAGCATCACGCTGGAGATGGATTACCTGCACGACGCACGTACTCCGGACCAGGGTACAGTCAACCTGAATGCCGACAGCGTATGGAATGTGTACAAGATGCCCCACGACCGCTTTCTTGGTTTTTCCACCGACAGACAGACCACAAATACGCTTACTTATCTGGCGCAGGTACACCGTACTGTCAATGAACATCTCAGCCTGCGTGTTTCTTACGCGGGCTCCGGCATGAATCAGACAAAAATCGGCTCTCATGCTTCGCCCCTCAGAAATGTCACGCAAACGGGTTTGTATAATTTACGTTCACGGGCTTATAGCGGAAGTGAAAGGGATGACAAAAACGGTGTCTTTCAGATCGATCTCATCGGGAAAAATCTCCTTACCGGCATGGTAAAACATACCTTCAACCTCGGGATCGATTACCGGTGGACCGACCTCACTACTGTCAATACCAACACGGTAACGGTGGATACGGTCGATGTCCTGCAACCCATCTCCAACACCGCACCCAATGTCAGCCTTATCAACGGAGATCCGGTCCGTTCACGCGAATATGCTTATGGCATGCTGCTGCAGGAGCTGATGACGGTCGGCCCACATCTCAAGCTCTCGCTCGGCCTCCGCTATAGCCAGTTGAGCGGTACCAGCAACAACAGTATCTCCACAAACGGCGGCAGCGTCTGGGATCCGCTGTTGGGAATCATCGTCACCCCAAGTCAAAACATCAACCTGTTTGCCTCCTACACCACCACTACGTCCCTGCGCGGCGCTGCCAACCTGCTCGAAGACCGCCTCACCCCCGCAGGCGCTTCGCGTGAAAAACAGGTCGAAGCCGGCTTCAAGACAGAGTGGTTCCAAAACAGGCTGCGGTTCAATGCAACCCTGTTCCACATTCGGAACAACAACCTCACCTACGCTGCCCTCAATGAGGCAGGAAGCAACACCGGATACTACATCAAAGCAGGAAACCTGAAACGACAAGGAGTGGAACTGGAGCTGACCGGAAAAGTACTGAAAAATATGGATGCCGTCGTGGGCTATGCCTACCTTGATGCGGGTTATCACGACAGCCCTTACTACCACGAAGGGTCCGCCCCCATGAATACAGCGGCACATACTGCCAACGGATGGGTTAATTATACCTTCTTCGAAGGGCCCCTCAGGGACCTGTCCCTGGGAGTGGGGTTCTATTACACGGGGGAGAGGCCCTTCGCTGAATATACCTACCAGGTGCTTCCCGGCCACCAGGTACAGCCCAACACCCGGCCGTTTCTGGCCGATGGCTACACCACCGTGAATCTGCAGGCGGGCTACAGGATAAACCGTTGTCAGTTGCGCATATTTCTGAATAATATTCTTGATTCACAGGGGTATACGTCTTATTACAGGGGTGGATACCTCAATCCCACCGACCCCCGCAACGTCTCTGTGGGACTGAACTGGCAACTCTAAATCTCGAGATCTTCGATGGCTACAATCTTCTTGGAGATGGCATAGATGGTGAGCCCCGACTGGCTGCGGATGCCGGTCTTCATGGTGATGTTTTTCCGGTGACGCACTACGGTGTGGATGCTGATGTGAAGCGAGTCGGCAATCTCCTTGTTCATCAGCCCGTTTACAAGGCCGGTGAGGACTTCGATCTCTCTTTTGGTGAGGTTGTCGTCCTCACCCTTTTGTTTGTTTTCCTTCCTGCTTTTGTTGTCCAGCTTCGTCAGGCATTGAAGAATGTGCTCCGGCGTATCATAAAGCGTGAAGGAGATGTCGGCAAGCATGGACTGCTTTTGGATGATGCCGTAATCGATGCCGGCTACTGACAGGGAGGGATGATTTTTTCGGATCCTCCTGACCTCTTTCTCCCGGTTTACAAACTGCAACGGGTTGGCAATAAGGATGTCGATAGCTGTGGACTCCAGCATCTCCGAAAGGTCTTCCAGTGACTCCACCCGGAGGATCCGGCAATCCAGGTCGGACTGATACAAAATGGCCATCAACCCCTCACAGATAACCCTCGAGGCCTCCAATATCACGATATGAAGAAGGGGCTTACGCATCTTGCTCCTGTTCAATGCTCACACCCGCCGGGATTAGTATGGTCTCTTCTATCAGGGAGTGGATATATAGATCAAACTCAAGCTCGTAAAGTGCGAAGAACAACCGACGACGTAGATCAAGGTCGTTCTCTATCTTCACATACTTCAATAACAGTTGCTTCAGATCTTTCAATTTCAACTCAATATCGGTGTGATGCTCGCCATACTCGATGGAGGAATAAAGCTCCCGCCGGAAGGAATCGGATTTTTTCTCCTTCAGCAAGTGAATGAAATAGGGAAAGGCTATGTTGTCTTCGTAATCAAGATGCTCCAGTACTTCGGCAAAGTAATCGTTGAAGAATTTTTCAAGCAGCTTCAACTCTTTCGCAGAATGATTTTCCTGCAACTGACGAATATAGGAGCTGATTTGCGGATACTTGTCGGAGCGATAATAGTCGTGGCTCTGCTTCAGAAATTCGATCACCCGGACCAGATCGTCCCGGGTAAACAGTGGATGGGCCTTCGGCCCCAGACCATTGTAAAGATTGGCAATGCCAACGAACAGGTTTTCACTGATACTGTAACCGGTACACAGCTGCATCACAGTCTGGTCGCTCACCCGGAAATCAATGTTAAAATGCTGCAACATCAATAACAGATTAGGGTTGGCATCGATCAGATCGGCCATCTTCATATAAGACTTGACTTTTATTTTCGAAGCGTGAACCATATCGGGAAAGTATTTTTTTTCTACAAAAATAGAAAAAAGAACCCAGTTATTTGGAATTATTCTAATCAAAATGACCGTGCTGTACCCAGCCCCTCCGAACAACTGGATCAATTTCAACGTGAAGTCTGGAGAATCAGTATTCACATCCTCTTCTCTCCCTGAGTTTCCGGTCGTCTGGAATTCTCCCGTTTTTTTTGTATCATTGTGCTCTCAAATCAAAAAAACAAAAAAATGAACGGTTTTCAACAGTTATTGATGCAGCGCCGCAGCATCAGAAAATTCAAAGAGGAGCTGCTGACACCCGATGAGACACGCATGATCCTTGAAGCAGGGTTGCTTTCGCCCACTTCCAAGAACAGGCATTCGTGGGAGTTCATTGCCGTAGAGGATAAGGAGATGCTTATCCGTCTGTCGCACTGTAAGCCGCAAAGTGCTACCTTTATTGCTGATGCTGTCCTGGCTGTCGTGGTGGCGGGAAATCCCCTGGAAAGCGATGCCTGGATTGAAGATGCTTCCATCGCTGCTATCAATATGCAACTACAGGCGGAGGAACTCGGCATAGGTAGCTGCTGGGTACAGGTGCGCAACAGGTCCTACACCGACCTGCTCTCGTCGGGCGATTATATCAACGAGCTGCTGCAGATACCCATGCCCCTCGAAGTCCTTTGCGTGATTGCCTTCGGCAGAAAAGAAAAAGAAAAATCTCCGGCAAGCCTCGACAGCTTGCATTGGGAAAAAGTTCATATCGAAAGATATCTACTTAAATCTTAGGCATAAGACACAAGAGCCAACAACAGACAACAGAAAAAGATGATTGACTTCACAAAAATACCCTCTCCCTGTTATGTGATGGAGGAGGAGTTGCTTCGCAGGAACCTGCAGCTGATCAGGTCGGTCAGCGAACGTGCCGGCGTTCAGATTATCCTTGCCTTCAAAGCATTTGCCCTGTGGCGTTCGTTCCCCATTTTCCGGGAGTATATCCGTTCTTCTACCGCCAGCTCTGTGTCTGAGGCCAGGCTTGCTCTCGAGGAGATGGGTACTCCGGCACATACCTATGCCCCTGCTTATACTGACGAGGAGTTCCCCCTCTTTTTGCAGTACAGCAGTCACATCACCTTCAACTCACTTTCTCAGTTCGAACGCTTTTATCCGCAGGTGGAAGCTTCGGGGAAGGAAATAGCATGTGGGGTAAGGATCAACCCCGAATTTTCGGTGGTGGATACCGACCTCTATAACCCGAGTGCGGCGGGATCGCGCCTTGGCATCACGGCTGCCGGGATAGGGGAGAAGCTTCCCAAGGGGATTACAGGGCTGCATCTGCATAACCTTTGTGAGAACAACTCCCATGATCTGGAAAAAACGCTCGAGGTAGTGGAAAGAAAGTTTGGCCATCTCTTTGGACAGATCCAGTGGCTGAATTTGGGCGGTGGTCATCTGATGACGCACAAAGACTACGACGTGGAGCACCTCATTCAGGTGCTTCATGGCCTCAAAGCACGCTACCCGCACCTGGAAATCATCCTGGAGCCGGGGAGCGCATTTGTCTGGGAGACGGGCGTGCTGGTAGCGACGGTGGCCGACATTGTGGAGAACCACGACGTGAAGACGGCCATGCTGAACGTCTCCTTTGCCTGCCATATGCCGGACTGTCTGGAGATGCCTTACAAACCCCGCATACGGGGAGCATACCAGGAGCCGATAGCCGGAAAACCGACATACAGAATGGGTGGAAACAGCTGCCTGAGCGGCGATTTCATGGGCGATTGGTCGTTCGATACTCCGCTTGAAGTGGGCGACCGCATCCTGTTTGAAGATATGATCCATTATACCACGGTGAAAACAACCCTTTTCAACGGAGTAACTCATCCCTCCATCGGCCTCTGGACCACGAACGGTACGTTCATTCTCTATCGCCGGTTTGGGTATGAAGATTATAAAAGCCGGATGAGCTGAGTAAATCCTTTTTTCTTTTTAAACAATTTCTGCCCAAATTGTGTTAATTGAAGAAGTGAGAAGATTGATCTTTCACAAGTTTATCAACAACTATTCACATTAAACATTCACAAACTATGGGATTGATATGGTGGATTATTATCGGAGCAGTAGCCGGATGGCTTGCAGGTAAATTAATGAGGGGCGGCGGTTTTGGCTTTCTGGTTAATCTTTTGGTCGGTATTGCCGGAGGAGTCATTGGCGGATGGGTATTTGACAAGTTGGGAATCTCTACCGGCGGGGTTATCGGTAACCTTGTAACAGCACTCGTGGGAGCAATCCTGTTGCTGTGGATCATTTCACTCTTCAAAAAGAAAGCCTGAGAAAGGATTCCGTGAGACACGAAACAGGTATATTTTCCGGATCATTTAACCCTATCCACATGGGGCACCTCATGTTGGCGAACTACATCAGCGCTTTCACGCCCGTGAAGGAGGTTTGGTTTGTGGTCTCTCCTCATAATCCGTTGAAAAAATCAGGGGATCTGCTGGATGACGAAATCAGGCTGGAGATGGTGCGACTGGCGCTGAGCGATTACGAACATTTCAAAGTATCGGATGTGGAGTTTCATATGCCGCGCCCCTCTTATACAATTGATACGCTCGATGCACTTACACGGGCACATCCCGATAGGCGCTTTTCCTTGATCATCGGGGGTGATAACTGGTCCTTATTTGAACAATGGAAAGAATATAAGCGCATCCTGGAGCTCTACGAAATCCTTGTTTATCCGCGATTAGGGGAAAAAATACACATTCCCGAAGAACTGCGCAAATCGGTCCGGCTTATCAATGCTCCTGTGGTGGAAATATCCTCCACTTTCATCCGGCAAGGCATCGGAGAAGGAAAAAATATGCGTGCCTTCCTCCCGCCAAAGGTGTACGATTACATTGAGCAAAATAAGCTTTACCGCTAACGGTTAACTTTCGGCTCACTCTCCTCCCAGGTCATACCTGATCTTATCCAGAATGATCGGTAATATGGCGGTATTCACACCTGCTTCCTGTAGCTCCTCCTCATCTTCGGCAAGCATAGACCGAAAGGCATCAAAGCTACCGGCTTTCTCCAGCGACGACCGATAGAGCGAGACCGCCTTTTTGTTTTCTTCCATGCAGAGTTCCACGTGGCCTGCGTTAAGGAAATCGTGGGCATTGGGCTTGTTCTCCATAATCTGGGCATAGTATTTCCTTGCCACATCGAACTTGCGCGATAGAAAAGCACACCAGGCCACCGAACGCCATGCACGCCTGTTCTGGCTGTCGAGCAGCTCCACCTTGAAGTAGTAGTTCAGAGCCGTATCGTACTGCTTCAGCTCCAGATAGCAATGTCCGATGCTGAGCTGAATATGCAGGTCGTCGGGCCTGAACTGCTCCAGCCTGCGATAATAGTTCAGTGCTATGTCGGGCTGCTTCAGCACCCGGTAACAATGTGCTATGCGATGTAGTACCCACGTATTGTTTTCGTCGATCAGGTCGGCATGCAGATAGGCATCCAGGGCTCCTCCCGTATCTGCCAGCATCTGTCTGCAGTAGCCTATCTTTTGCCAGAACTCGCTTTTGGCAACACCTGCTGCTTCGGTCAGCATCGTGTAAGCAACAAGTGCCTCATCAAAGTTGTTTTTTTCAAAATAGTAAAGAGCTATCTGCTCCAGGTGCTGCGGTTGCAGTACCACAGGGTGAAATGCCTCAATCAGGTGATAGTTGAGCGGCAGGCTGAAAATATCCCGGAACTCGCTACGACGCCGGTAAAGCTTGAAGAAGCGATAAAGGTCCTGAATATATTGTTTGATCAGGGTATCCTCTTTCTGATAGGGATTCAGCACACCTTCCTCCTCCTGCATCTTTGTGAGCTCTTCGCCTTCGGCACCCAGCTGTGAAATTATCATGCGGCGGTAGTTTTCCGGCATCATCATAATGCTGAGGCAGAAAGAGTATTTGTCGGAGTTGCAGATTAACGACGACCGGAACATGGTCTCAATCAGGGAGACACCTTCCGACTTGTCGGAAAAAAGCTGCCGGATGCTGCTGTGACGTGGGTTAAACGGCAGGAACCAGTTGCTCATCTCCTGAAAGAAAGGGTAGGACTTCAGGTTGGAAAAGGTGGAGTGGAACACGTCGGCGCCCTCGAGCTGTAACTCGGAGAACTCCTGCAGCTTATCTGTCAGCCCGGTCTCGTCGAGTATCTTCTGCCATTCCGGGTTTTTTTCATCCAGTCCGCTTTCGCCCATCCACTCATCCAGGTTTATTTTCTTGCCAATCATCGGGCTTAACTTCATCATCTCCGGGAGGATCTCCTCGTTCAGCCGTTTTGTGATCTTCTCCGTTTCGTGTGCCTGAATGAAGCCAATGATGGCTGCGATAAACCGCCGGTTGAACAGCTTGTTGTCCGATAGCAGCTTCAGCCTGCTGCTGCACTCGGAATAGAGAGGCCAGCGGGCTGCGTAGGTCTGGAAGATGGGAATGATACCGATGATGGTACGTGTCACCAGCTCCGGCTCGGGACGGAGGCACACATCAAGAAGCAGCTCTACCTTGACCGCATCGAAGCGCTGCAGCACATTCATGGTGAGGGCGGAGAGGAGCACGCTCTTGTCGTATACGGGAATGAGCTCATCGTCCATAAAACTTCGGAACGATGCAGCCATGTCGGCATTGGCCCTTGGTGATACAAATACGCAGTAAAAGAGATCCTGCAGGGTCCTTTCATGTGCCAGTGCATTTTCTTTTATACGGCGCTCCTTTTCCTCGCCCTCTTCGAGCAGATCGATAAAGGAGAAGGTATCCGCATGCCGTGTGATGATGCTCCGGTATTCGTCCAGAGAGAGCGGTGTACGCACCTGAAACAGCCGTGACTTATCGAAAAAAAGGGAGGAACTTTCCTGCAGAAGCAGGTGCTCGGCCGCATCATCGGCAACGGTGTAGAGGTCGCGGATCAGCTTGTCGTAAATATGCTGCTGCTCGGGATCCTTTTTTCCCTCAATCAGGTAGTGGAGCATATATTGATAGTTGGTCTCCAGTTCTGATATTTTTTCGGTAATGGTCCAGTGTTGTGAAAGCGAAGCAAGTCCCTTGACACCGTCAATTGCCTGTTTCAGCTGCCGCTGTTCGATATGGGAATGGATTACTTCGAGTCTGGTCCCGCTGTCGGTCGGTTGCATAATGATTTCAGTTTGATGAGTCTTTGATGATCAGGGTGGAAGGGAGTGAATCTTTCCAGGGCAGAGGTGCGGCAACCAGCTTGCTCCATCCGTCGATGCCAATGATGAGGAGGTCCTGGTCCCGAATAAACTCCTTTTCAATCTTCTTGTTATCGTCCCAAAGGCGTACCCGCCCGTCGCTCTTTTTTACAATGAACTGATAGAGCTTCTGCATCTTTGCCTCCGACTGAATGATTCCCACCGCATCCCAAACCATGATCTGCACATTTTCCATCTGGGATGTCTGGTACACAAAGGTGAAAATATGCATGTCGGCTTTACAGAGCACGGGAATGAAAATATGGCTTGTCTCTTCCAGGCCGTTGTCCAGGAAGATGCCTGTCGGCACCCTGTTCCGGTCCAGCAGCGATGACATCTGTTTTAAGGTGGATGCTTCCTTCTCCCCGAATTGTGCCAGAACAGCAGCATCGGTGATTGCCGGGTCGTTCTTCTGCTGCATGTACCTGCTTGCCTCGCGAAGGCCTATTTCGTCCTGGCCCAGCCCAATCAGCAAAAGGTTGCTGCCCTGCTCGTCGGTCATTTTACGGATTTCGGAGACAAGGTCGGCATACTCCCTGATAAAAAGCCGTACCGTGATTTTACTTTTTTCGCCCTTGGGCATCAGGTCGGCAAGCAGCTTATGTTGAAGCACTTCTATTGGCTCATCCTTCAACACGGCCTCCATGTTGGCGATGAAGTGCAACAGGGTGATTGATGATTTCTCCGTTTTCGAAAGAACAATGTCCGATGCCAGTTTGCATAGTTTTCTACCTGTCTCAAGCCGGGTGAAACAAACCAGCGCATGGGTAGGTTTCTTCAGTTCCGATTCGCCATCGATGCGATTTAACAACATATCCACAAAATCCATACCTGTGTGTTTTAAAGGTACATTTTAGCTGTTCAGTATTTTGCTGTCGAGCATGGAGTCTTTGTATCCCAAAAAATAAAGGATGCCGTCAATGCCTACGGTCGAGAGAGACTGCCCCGCATTTTGCTTCACCTTGGGTTTTGCGTGGAAGGCAATACCCAGACCGGCGATATCCAGCATGGGCAGGTCGTTGGCACCGTCGCCCACGGCCACTGTCTGCCGCAGGTCAATCCGTTCCACCTGGGCAATGAGCCGCAACAGCTCTGCCTTTCTCTTGCCGTCAACCACATCTCCCACATAATTGCCGGTAAGCTTCCCGTTGGCGATCTCCAACTCATTGGCATACATATAATCAAAGCCGTACTTCTCCTTCAGATGATTTCCAAAATAGGTGAACCCTCCCGACAAAATTGCCGTTTTAAATCCCACCTTCTGCAGCACCTTCATCAGCCGGTCGAGCCCTTCGGTAATGGGCAGGTTTGTGGCGATCTCTTTCATCACCGAGACATCGAGCCCCTTCAGTAACTTCACCCGCTGCCTGAAGCTCTCTTCAAAATCAATCTCTCCCTGCATGGCCAGTTCGGTGATGGCCTTCACTCGCTCACCCACACCGGCCCTTTCTGCCAGCTCATCGATCACCTCCGTCTGGATGAGGGTGGAGTCCATGTCGAAACAGATGAGCCGGCGCATACGACGGTACATGCTCTCTTCCTGGAAGGAGATGTCGAAGTTGAGTTCGGAGGAGAGCGCCAGAAATGCCTCCTGCATCTGTTGCCGGTCGTTGGGCGTCCCCCGCACCGACAGCTCCACGCACGATTTGGCGGCCCGCTCCTTCTCGTTGAGCGGAATACGCCCCGTCAGCCGTACAATATTGTCGATATTGAGATTCTGCTCTGCAATGATCTTCGATACGGCTGCGATCTGCTTGGCGGTAAGAATCCTTCCCAGCAGCGTGATGATATACCGGTTCTTGCCCTGCATGCTCACCCAATTGGAGTAACGGTCTACCGAGATGGGCGTAAAGCGGATGTTTACGTCCATCTCGTACGCTTTGAACAGCAGGTCCTTCATGATCTCGCCCGAGTTGTCGTTCATAGACTTGAAGAGAATACCCAGCGACAGGTTTCTGTGTATATCCGATTGCCCGATGTCGAGGATGAAAGCACCATGCTTCGCGAGTATTTCCGTCAGCGCCGCTGTCAGTCCCATTTTGTCCTCTCCGTTGATGTTGAGCAAAATAATTTCTGAATTTTCCATATTTAAGTTATCATAGACCTGAATTCGGCATTTAGCCGGTCAGTTGTCTGTAATCAGCTTGTTGTTCGTCTACCGGATCCTGGCCCTACATCACCGGCAACGACACCTGGGTGTAAATATCTTCGATATCGTGCGGCCCCAGTTTGTCGAAATCTTCTTCCCGCACGGTGATGATGAGGCCTGCCATGTCGAGCGCCCCCGGGCTGATCATCAGTTGTTTGCTCCCCGTTTCGAAGTATTGCCGGGGACGGTGCGCCCTGCGCGGAAACAGATGTAGCTTGTAACGGTTTTGCTCGGTGAAGGCAATCACGTTCATCATCGGCTCCCCCTCTTCCGGCTGCCGGTGACGAAGATACTGATATACGTCTTCAAACAACTCCTCCACCTCTTCTTTGTCTGAGCTTTCAATCATCAGGCAAGCACGCAGCTCGTTATCCCCCTGCAAGAGGACCGGTGACTTGAGCCCCGCCTGCAGGTGAAAGTGATCGGGGGCAGAGGCGCCGCTACGGGGTCCGTTGTAAAAAACCACATATCCAGGCAAAAGCTCTGCCAGCGAAAGCATGTCACCCACCTTCCTGCGTATGCGCTG
>DHSP01000018.1:36856-52504 GCA_002408485.1 Proteiniphilum sp. UBA5283
TTTTGCAGGGAGGGTCTGTTTTCCGCACACAGAAAACAGGGACGCTTTTCGATCGTTTCCGCATCGATGTCGGCCCCTGTGGATACCATCCTTGCTGGATTGTACTGTACCTTCACCTGAAAATCATCTCCCCAGAAAATGGTCTTCTCCCTGATCGTGTCCCGCTGATTGATTGCGGTTCTTAGCAGGCCCCATTCCTCTTGTTGCCGCGAGAACAAGTCGTTTATCTCTTTCGAAAGATTCATCCGCCGTCGTTTTAATTAAACAAAGATAGCGATATTTTCTTTCACTAAAAATAATCGCTTTACTGTTTGGTTATCAACTTTTTTTATACCTTTGCACCTGAATAGGTTATTTGCCCGCGGTTGTTACGAAACGGCACTCCAAAACCGTTCCACCCCAAAGGTACAAATGCTGCCAAAATTTACAAAAGACGATGAAGCTAAAAAGTCTTCTCTTTCCCTGTTTGTTTATGTTCCTTATCGTCTCCTGCTCGCGGGGGGCGGGTAAAAAGAATGCGGAGCAGGGCGTGGAAAAGATGAAAAGCGAGGCACACAGCAATTTTGCCGATCAGACTGCCTCGAACGAGGAGTTTGAACAGTTCATCCAAAGGTTCAGCACGGAAGAATCGTTCCAGTTTGAACGGATTAAATTTCCCATTAGTGTCATCGTGCCCGACGAAGCACACGAGGGCATGGCCCCAATTCAGGAGTCCATCGGAAAATACGACTGGGAAATTCTTGATCTCACCTACGATAGCACCTATCTTACGCGTCCTTACGACCAGTATTATCAGGTCGTGCGCTTTAAAAATGATACGGCCGTTGTGGAAATACGCGGCATCGATAACGGCATTTATGCCGACTATTACTTTGCGCTGATCGATAAAAAGTGGTATTTGGTCACCTTATACGAAGCTTCCTTCTAAGCAGCCTTTTTATTTCTTTAGCATCTCATCCCCAAAGCTGAGCGGCAGCAACTCCCTGGCGGAGCTTGTCGCATAGATGCCATCTTCGCTGGACATTAGTATTTTTACGCTGGAGTGAAAGCGGTTTTCCACCTCCAGCAGTACCTGACGGCAGGCACCGCAGGGGGTGATTACGTCGCGGGTAAACTGGCCGTTGTGCCAGGCAGCAATGGCAATGGCCACCACCTTTTGGTCGGGGCGGGAGGCGTTGGCAAAGAAAAGCGCAGTCCGCTCGGCGCACAGGCCAGATGGATAAGCGGCGTTCTCCTGGTTGTTTCCCGCAATCACCTCGCCGTTCTCCAACAATACGGCTGCACCTACCCTGAACTGTGAATAAGGTGCGTACGCTTTTTGTGTGGCATTTTTTGCGGCGTCGATTAATTTTTTTTCCACTTCGGAGCATTCCTCTAACAGATAAACAGCTATCTTTGTGGTTAAATTGATTTCTCTCATATCCTCATGCAGATTTTGTCACGCAAATATAACTATATTTTACCGTTCTTTGCCCTTCTCTCTTTTTTCTTTGTGGCGGATGGTCTGTCTGCACAACACAGGGTGAGGACCTACGAAGATTATATTGGCCGCTACAGCGACCTGGCCATTGACCATATGGAGCGGTACAAGATTCCTGCCTCCATCACTCTAGCACAGGGTATTCTGGAGTCCGGTGCGGGGTTAAGCGACCTGGCACGGCGCTCCAACAATCACTTTGGCATCAAGTGCCACCAAGGCTGGAGAGGGCCCTCGGTATATGCTGCCGATGATTTGCCCAACGACTGCTTCCGGAGGTACGACCGTGTGGAAGATTCTTATCAGGATCACTCCGAGTTTCTGATCAACGGAAGCCGTTACAAGATGCTGTTTGAGCTCTCCATCACCGATTACAAAGGATGGGCAAGAGGACTTCAGAAGTCGGGCTATGCCACCGACAAGGCTTACGCTAATAAGCTGATCAAGCTTATCGAAGACTACGAACTGTATCGCTTCGACGACAGAAAGTACCGCAAAGGGATCAGCCGCAGTGAGCGGCAGTCGCAACGGATGCGGGAGACGGCGCAGGTGACCTGGACACACCAGCCCTACATCACCCACGGCCTGGTGTATGTGATTGCCCTGAATGGCGACTCGTACGCCAGCATTGCCCGGGAGTTTGGTTTTGGTGAAAAAGAACTGCTGAAGTACAACGAGGTGCCCGAAGATTTTCCGCTGAGCGAAGGCGACATTGTCTATTTTCAGAAAAAAAAGACTCGTGCCGACAAGCCTTATGAGTATCATACCGTACAGGTGGGCGAGTCGATGTACAGCATCTCGCAGCAATATGGTATTCAGCTGAGAAACCTGTACCGGCTGAACAAAAAAAGTTACGAATACGTTCCGGAAGAGGGAGATCGGCTGAAGCTGAGATAAAATAAAACGAATAAAACTTTATAAAAATGCAATACAACACCCAAAAAGAAAAACTGCTGTTGCCGGAATATGGGCGCAACATCCAGAATATGGTCGACCACTGTGTTTCGATCAAAGATCCGGAAGAACGAAAGAAATGTGCCTACACCGTCATCGACATCATGGGAAGTATGTTTCCGCACCTGCGTGATGTGAACAACTTTAAACATATTCTCTGGGATCATCTGGCCATCATGTCTGACTTTAAGCTGGAGATCGACTATCCCTACGAGATCATCACGCGGGAGGAGCTCTATACCAATCCCGGACATCTCGATTATAGCAGGCCCACCATGAAGTATCGTCATTATGGCAAAATACTGGAGCGGATGATCAAAATTGCTGCCGACATGGAGGAGGGTGAGAAGAAGAACCATCTTCTCAAAATGCTGCTAAGCCAGATGAAGCGCTCCTATTCGCAGTGGAACAAGGAGGCCGACGACGAAAAGATATTTCACGACTTGTACGACCTGTCGGGCGGTAAGATAAAATTGAATGCCGACACGCACTCGATCCCCGAAGTGAAGCTGAATAACAGCCGCGATAAGCTCAAGAACATCAAGTACCAACGTAAAAGATAACGCAGATGATTCCCGGCGAAGATATCCTTCAGGTGGGACGTACGCAGAAGCCGTACGGCATCAGAGGTGAGATCATAATTCTCTTCCGCAAGGCAGAGTACGCCGATCTCGACACAGAGTTCTATTTCCTGGAAATAGAGGGTATCCCCGTACCCTTTTTTGTGGAAGAGTTCACCTATACCACCGATACCTCTGCACGGGTGAAGTTCGAGGATGTGAACGACGAGAAGCAAGCTTCGCGTTATGTGAACACCGACGTTTTTCTTTCCCGCGACATAGTGAGTGCGGTGCGTACTCAGAGTAGCGACGACTGGGAATTCTTTGTGGGATATTCCATTGTGGATCAGTATGGCGAAACAATCGGTACCATCCGGGAGGTAGACAGCACAACCATCAACGTGCTGTTTGTGGTTGAAAAAGACGGGAGTGAATATCTAATACCTGCAACGGAAGATTTTATTGTGGCTGTCGATGAGGGAAAAAAACTCCTTGAGATGTACCTCCCGGAAGGGTTGACAGAGGAGTAAAAACAACCTGCGACGGCTTCCGGAATTCGAAACAACATGCCCTTTCTTCAGCTTTTACATGTCAGCATCGGTTATCCTGCCAGCAGGGGGACAAAGATCGTACAGCACGATCTTTCCCTTACGGCAGGAGAGGGGGAGTTGATCGCACTGATCGGAAAGAACGGCTGCGGAAAGTCCACCCTGCTGCGATCCATAGCTTGTCTGCAGCCGATACTGCAGGGGGCCATGCTGTTCAATGGCGAAAACCTGACGGAGATATCCCCCAAAAAGAGGGCCAGGCTCCTTTCCGTGGTGCTCACGGAGCAGCAGCCGGTAGCGTCATTCACCGTGAGGGAGCTGATTTCTATCGGACGCGACCCCTATACAGGGTGGTTGGGAAGCCTGTCCGAGGAGGACGACCGCATTATTGCCGAGGCCATGGAAATGACCTATCTTGAAGGATTTGAGCAGAGAAACATTCACGAGCTGTCCGATGGAGAGCGGCAACGGGTCTTTATTGCCCGCGCACTGGCACAGGATACTCCGGTGATCCTCCTCGACGAGCCTACCTCGCACCTCGACCTGCCCAACCGCATCCACATCATGCTGCTGCTGCAAAAGCTGGCGAGGGAAACGGGGAAAACCATATTTATCTCTACCCATGAGCTGGAGACAGCCATGCAAGTGGCCGACAAGCTGTGGCTCATGGAGAAGGAGAAGGGGGTCACCGTGGGAGTGCCCGAAGACATGGTGCTCAATGGCATCTTCGACAGCGTCTTTCATCACCCCTCCTACGAATTCGATAAAGAGTACGGCAGCTTTGTCGTACAGAAGCTTCTCGACAAGTCCATCGCCACCCGGGTGCAACATCCCGGCAGCCTGATGGCCCGCTGGACCACCAAGGCACTCACAAGAAAAGGGTACAGGATCGCCTCCGAAGCTCCCGTCGAACTGGTTGTGGATGAAGAAAGGCGGTGCTGGGTCATTACCTGCGAAGGCAGGAGTGTGGTGACGCATAGCATCGGGGAGGCACTGCAGCAGATTTCCGCTTTCGCGGTAAAATAGCAAATCCGGGGATTTTCGGCCATCAAAAAACCCTTATTTTTATTATCTTTGCACGATTTATGGGTCAATCAGCTTTCTGCATGGAAGTAAAAAAACGAAACATCGCCATATTGGGCTCAACGGGTTCCATCGGGACACAGGCACTGGACGTTATTTCGCGGCATCCCGACAGGTTTGCTGCATACGCCCTGGTCGCCAATAACCAGGTGGAGCTTCTCATACAACAGGCACGCACCTTCCTCCCCGAGGTAGTGGTGATTGCGAACGAGTCACGGTACGAACAACTGAAAGAGGCGCTGAGCGACCTGCCCATCAAAGTGTGGTGCGGTAGCAGCGCTATTGAGGAGGTGGTGCAGGATGCCGCGATCGACATGGTACTCACTGCCATGGTCGGCTTCTGCGGATTAAAACCTACCATCAACGCCATCACGGCAGGGAAAGCGATCGCTTTGGCCAATAAGGAGACGCTGGTCGTAGCCGGAGAGCTGATCACCTCGCTGGCACTGAAGCACCGGACTCCCATTCTGCCGGTCGATTCGGAGCATTCCGCTATTTTTCAGTGCCTCAACGGAGAGGGAAACAACAGGATCGATAAGATCCTGCTCACAGCTTCCGGCGGTCCCTTCAGGACATATTCGAAAGAAGCGCTGAAGACAGTATCCAAAGCGGAGGCACTGGCTCATCCCAACTGGAACATGGGTGACAAGGTCACCATCGACTCATCCACCATGATGAACAAAGGGTTCGAGATGATCGAGGCCAAGTGGCTTTTTGGGGTAGATCCCGAACAGATAGAGGTGCTGGTGCACCCTCAGTCCATTATTCACTCCATGGTGCAGTTCGAAGACGGCTCGGTGATGGCCCAGCTGGGGCAGCCCGACATGCGCCTGCCCATTCAGTATGCCTTCTCCTATCCCCACCGGCTGGAGTCCGGCATCGCGCCGCTGGACTTCGTTAAGCTGGCGCAGCTTACCTTCGAGCAGCCCGACATGGACAGGTTCCCGAACCTGCTTTATGCCTACGAGGCTATCCGCGCAGGAGGAAACATGCCCTGCATCCTCAATGCGGCAAATGAAGTGGCCGTATCCCTGTTTTTGGAGGAACGCATCGGCTTTGTGCAGATGAGCCGCCTGATTGAACAGGCAATGCAGCGGGTCACCTTTGTGAAGAAACCTCTCCTCGACGATTATCTGCACACCGATCAGGAGACTAGGGAGTTCGTAAAATCAACATATAGAAATTTGCAATCAATCAACAACGTAAACAAGTAGTTACACATAATGGAGACATTTTTAATTAAGGCGCTGCAACTCATTCTGAGTTTATCGATACTGGTCGTGGTCCACGAGTTCGGCCATTTTATTTTCGCGCGGATGTTCAAAATCAGGGTAGAGAAGTTTTATCTCTTTTTTGATCCCTGGTTTGCTCTTTTCAGATACAAACCCAAAAAGAGCCATACAGAGTACGGGATAGGATGGCTGCCCCTCGGCGGCTACGTGAAGATTTCGGGCATGATCGACGAGTCGATGGACAAGGAACAGATGGCTCAGCCTGCCCAGCCCTGGGAGTTTCGCTCCAAGCCTGCCTGGCAGCGACTGCTGGTGATGGTCGCCGGGGTGCTTTTCAACCTGCTGCTGGCCTTTTTTATCTACTCGATGGTGCTCTTTACCTGGAACGATACCTACCTCCCGCTTAAAAATGTGACCCAGGGGATGGAGTTTAGCCAGGCTGCCAGAAATGCCGGTTTTCAGGATGGCGATATTCTGTTGCGGGCCGACGATAAGGAGCTGGAGCGCTTTGGCGTACGCACACTGCTCGATGTGGCAGATGCCACCACGGTCACCGTTCTGCGTAACGGACAAGAGGTGGAGCTCGACATCCCCGAAAGGCTGATGCAAAATCTGCTTACCGACAAGGAGGGCTTTGCCAACTACCGTGTCCCTGCCGTGGTGTACGAAGCGATGGAGGGGAGCGCTGCCCAAAAGGCAGGACTGATGCGCGGAGATAGCATCGTTGGCGTGAATGGCGTGGCCACGCCGCTGTTTGGTGACCTGCGCACGGCGCTCGACAGGAACCGCAATAGCCAGGTGACGCTCGATTATTACCGCAGCGGCTCGCTGCATACCACCGTCATACAGGTCGACTCGGCCGGTACGCTGGGCTTCTATGCCATGGGGGCTCCTCAGGTTTATAAAACGGTCACCCTCACCTATGGCTTCTTCGAATCGTTCCCGGCAGGAATGAAAATGGGCATACAGACGCTGAAAGATTATATCGCTCAGTTCAAATATGTATTCACCAAGGAGGGCGCCTCTTCGCTTGGAGGCTTCGGCGCCATCGGAAACCTGTTTCCCGCACAGTGGAACTGGCAGGCATTCTGGATGATGACCGCCTTCCTGTCGGTTATCCTCGCCTTCATGAACATCCTGCCCATTCCCGCTCTCGACGGCGGACATGTGATGTTCCTTATCTACGAGGTGGTCGTCCGTCGCAAGCCAAACGAAAAGTTTATGGAGTATGCGCAGATAGCCGGCATGATCCTCCTGCTGGGCCTGGTATTGTATGCCAACGGCATGGACGTGGTCAGGGCCATTTTTAATTAAACAACAAAAGAAGTAATTTAAAATACATAAAATCCGGCTGGGCCGCAATAAGGGTTAAATGGTCCATCCGGAAAACGGATCGAAGAGGATCCAAACAGAAAGGAGAATGAAACATGAAGATTTCGGAATTTTTCGAAAAAGAGGGAAAGACAACCTTCTCGTTTGAGCTGCTTCCTCCATTGAGGGGAAATAGCATTCAGCAGGTGTTCAATGCGATAGACCGGCTGAAGGAGTTCGATCCGAAATACATTAACATCACCACGCACCACAGCGAGAACGAATATAAGGAGGATGAACGGGGAATATTCCGGAAGGTGAATGTACGCAAGCGCCCGGGGTCGGTAGCCATTGCTGCCGCCATCCAAAACCGCTATGGCATCAGGGCTGTGCCCCACATCATCTCGCAGGGATTCTCGAAGGAGGAGACAGAGTATGCTCTGATCGACCTTTCTTTTTTGGGAGTGACCGACCTGCTGCTGCTGCGGGGAGATACCAAAAAGCTGGATGCCGGGCAAAAGAGCATGGACTCTCACCAGCACGCCACCGGCCTCCAGGAGCAGGTGAACAACTTCAATAAAGGCATTGCCTACGATGGCTCCACCCTCACGCCACCCGAAATACCCTTCACATACGGCATGGCCTGCTACCCGGAGAAACACGAGGAGTCACCCAACATGGAGTCGGAGATCTACTACACCAAGATGAAAGTGGATCAGGGCGCCGACTACCTGGTCACCCAGATGTTTTTCGACAACAGCAAGTACTTCGCCTTTGTTGATCGATGCCGTGCCGCGGGGATTACCGTGCCCATCATCCCCGGAATAAAACCCATCCACCTGAAGAACCAGCTTACCGTGTTGCCGAAGGTTTTTCGCTCCGATATTCCGGCCGACCTGGAAAAGGAGCTGCGCCGGTGCAAAGACGACGACGAAGCTAGGGAGGTGGGCGTGGCCTGGTGTATCGCCCAATGCAAGGAGCTGATGCAGCATCATGTCCCCGGCATCCATTTTTATGCGTTGATGGCCACGGAGAGTGTACACAAGGTAGCAAGTGCAATTTATTGATGTATTTCAGCGATGTCATAGGGCTCCACGATGTAAAACAGCATCTTACCGGCTCCGTACGGCGGGGCCTCGTACCACATGCCCGCATCTTTTACGGACCCGAAGGGGTGGGGAAGCTCCCGCTGGCCATCGCCTACGCGCGTTACCTCAACTGCGCAAACCGTGGTGACGAGGACGCGTGCGGAGCGTGCCCCTCCTGTCACAAGTTCGACAAGCTGGCACACCCCGACCTGCACTTTGTATTCCCGGTGGTGAAGTCGAAGGTGAGCGACGAGTACCTGCCGCAATGGCGTGAGTTCCTGTCGCAAAACAGCTATTTCAACCTCAATCAATGGCTTGCCTTCATCCGGGCAGAAAACGCCCAGGGCGTGATCTACGCCAAGGAGAGCGATGAGATCATCCGCAAGCTCAACCTGAAGGTTTATGAAGCTCCCTACAAGATTATGATCGTCTGGCTGCCCGAAAAGATGCACGACGCCTGTGCCAACAAGCTGCTGAAGATGATTGAGGAACCGCCTGAAAATACGGTCTTCCTACTCGTGTCGGAAGACCGGGAGAACGTGCTGCAGACTATCTGGTCGCGCTGCCAGCCCCTTCATATCCGTGCCATCGAAAACAACGAGATTGTGGATGCCCTGCAGCAGCGATACAGCCTCGATCACGCCGACGCCAAGTCTTGCGCCCATATCGCTAACGGCAGCTTCACCAAAGCCATTGAGCTGATTACCTCCTCCCAGGAGACCCGCTACTTCTTCGACCTGTTTGTAAAGATGATGCGCACATCGGTGTCGGGCAACATCAAAACCATCAAAGAAACGGCTGCCGAACTGGCCGGCATTGGCCGCGAGATGCAGAAGAGCTACCTTCTCTATGCACTGCGCATGTTCCGGGAATACTTCGTGAGCAACCTCCGCGAGCCGGCAATGCTCTACCTGAATGAAGATGAACGTCAGTTTGGTGAGCGTTTTTCCCCTTACATCAACGAGCGGAACATCGAAGCTTTCAGCGACGAGTTTTCGCTGGCACACCGGCAGATAGAGCAAAACGGCAATGCAAAGATTATTTTCCTCGATCTTTGTTTAAAAGTTACCGTGTTATTAAGAAAATAATTTTGTAACTTGCACTCTGTTTTATTTTTAAATATCAAAAAGTTTCGCTTACCGGCCATCGAAAAGCGAATTTATATATATGGACAAAGAAATTTTATCTGATAAAATGGCGGATATCGTCCCCATCAAGACCGTGACCGCAAGAAATACCAAAAGCTGTAAAGGCTGCACACCCCATAATAACAAACTTCACATTTACGACTGGCTGCACGATTTTCCGGAATTTCAGGATCTCTCGAAGATGGTGGAAGTACAGTTTAAAAATACCCGCAAGGGGTACTACATCAACAGCAACGACCTGGAACTGCAACTGGGCGACCTGGTGGCCGTCGAGTCTGTGCCGGGTCACGACATCGGGACGGTGACCCTCACCGGCAAGCTGGTGGAGCTGCAAATGAAGAAATACAACTTTCGGGAGGATGCAAACGGTGGCCTCAAGCGCGTCTATCGAATAGCGCGGGCTACCGATCTGGAGAAATACGAACAGGCAAAGGCGCGCGAACAGCCTACCATGATCCGTGCCCGCCAGATCGCCGAAGAACTGGGCCTGCAGATGAAGATCGGCGACGTCGAATATCAGGGAGACGGCAACAAGGCCATCTTTTATTATATTGCCGATGAGCGGGTAGACTTCCGGCAGCTAATCAAGGTGCTGGCAAGCGAGTTCAGGGTAAAGATCGAGATGAAGCAGATCGGCGCCCGTCAGGAGGCAGGCCGCATTGGCGGCATTGGACCCTGTGGACGCGAAATGTGCTGTAGCAGCTGGATGCCCAGCTTTGTTTCGGTCTCCACGTCGGCTGCGCGTTACCAGGATATCTCCATCAACCCACAGAAGCTGGCAGGACAATGTGGCAAGCTTAAATGCTGCCTGAACTACGAGGTAGATGCTTATGTGGAAGCACAGCGCGGCATGCCGTCGCGCGAGATCGTGCTGGAGACCAGGGATGCCGATTATTATCACTTCAAGACCGATATCTTCGCAGGGATGATCACCTATTCCTCCGACAAGTTCAACGCCAGCAACCTGGAGACGATCTCCAAAGAACGGGTCTTCGAGATCATCGCGATGAATAAAAAAGGAAAGAAACCGCTCAAGCTGACCACCGATACGGACGATAAAGCTCGGGCTGAGGGTGAGTTCGCCGGCGACATACTTGAAGATCAGAGTATCACCCGCTTCGATGATGAACGGAAAAAGACAAATAAAAGAAGAAAGCCCCGCAGAAGACGTCCCGATCAACCGTCGGGCAACAGAAACAGGCGTGGTGAGCGCCCTACAGGAGAGAAAGATGCGTAGCGCCCTCCTTTTTCCGGTGCTCCTGCTATTTGCGTTTTCGCTTTCCTGTACGGAAGGAGAGGCCTATTACCGCTTCCGGCATATCGACAAAGGCAAGTGGATTCGTGACAGCACCATCTGCTTCCCCATGGATTCCCTGGCGCTGCAGCCGGGAGAAAACTACGATGTATCCATCGAGATAACCACGAGCCTCTCTTACCCCTATCGCGATCTCTGGCTGAAGGTAACTCATAATTTTACCGATACACTCTTGCGGAGCGATACAGTGCATTTCCGGATCGCTGACGACTACGGCCGCTGGCTGGGGAGTGGCGCAGGAGGGCTGAATCAGCTGTCGCTGCCCCTCTTTTCGTCGCTGCCCCTCGATACCGCCTCGCGCTATGTTGTTCATCTACAACAGGCTATGGAGGCAGACCCCCTGCCGGGCATCGAAAGGATAGGAATTAAAGTAGCAGTTGGAAAAGGAGAGAGATGAAAATAGTGTTCATAGGAGCCGGTAATCTGGCGACACATCTGGCTGCAGCCTGCAAAGCTGCGGGAAACAACATTGTCCAGGTATACAGCAGAACGATGGAGAATGCCACATTGCTTGCCGGAGAAACAGGGGCCGAGGCGGTAAATAATCTGGAACAGATCCGCCTGGATGCCGACCTCTACATCTTCTCGGTGAAGGACGATGCACTGCCTGCTGTCGTCCGGCAAATGCCGCCCACAGAGGGTGTCTGGGCACATACCGCCGGCAGCCTGTCAATGGATCTATTTGCAGCCCGCAAGGCGGAACATGGGGTGATCTACCCTTTGCAGACCTTCAGCAAGCAGCGGAAAGTAGACTTTGCCTCCATCCCCCTTTTTATTGAGGGAAGCAATCCCGCCACGACCCGCTTATTGGAGGAGCTGGCAGGATCCCTCTCCCGCAATGTCCGCCGCCTCTCCGGCGAAAAAAGACGAACGCTGCATCTGGCTGCCGTATATGCATGCAACTTCGTAAATCACATGTATACGCTGGCATCGGAGATCATTGGGAGGGAAGGCCTTCCGTTCGACCTGCTGTTGCCTCTTATTGCCGAAACTGCCGCCAAGGTGACGGAGATGGCGCCGCAGGCAGCACAAACGGGTCCTGCCATACGTTTCGATGAAGAGGTGATGCGCAGGCACCTCTCGCTGCTCCCCGATCCGGAGACGAAAGAACTCTATACATTAATCAGCAAAAGTATTCACAAACATTCTATATGAGCGCCATCAACTACGATCTGAAGAAGATCAAAGCTTTTATTTTTGATGTCGACGGGGTCCTTTCCTGTCAGACCATTCCCATGTCGTCGGAGGGAGAGCCGTTGCGTACGGCCAATATACACGATGGCTATGCAATGAACCTGGCCGTGAAACGTGGCTATGGCGTGGCCATCATCACCGGCGGCAACTCCCGGGCAGTGCGGATACGATACGAGTCGCTGGGGGTCACCGATATCTACCTGAAGTCGTCCATCAAGCTGAACGACTTCCACCATTACCTGCAAAAAACAGGCTATCGCCCCGAAGAAATCCTCTTCGCGGGGGACGATATGCCCGACTACAAGGTGATGAAGGAGGTGGGCCTGCCCGTTGCCCCGTGCGATGCTGCACCCGAGATCAGGGCCATTGCAACGTATGTCTCTCCCAAATTGGGGGGGCAGGGCGTGGCACGCGACGTGATCGAGCAGGTGCTGAAAGTCCAGGACTGCTGGATGGACGAGGAGGCTTTTGGATGGTAAAAGCAACGTTGACAACACCCCCGGACCAAAAATTAACATTTAAAAATTGAGCGCTTAAGAAACATGCGTTATATTTGTAACAATAAAAAAAACCACTCCAGATAATGGCAAAATTCAAGGGTTATGTAGAGGTAAACACAGGCCGCTGTAAGGGCTGCGATCTCTGTGTGGTGGCTTGTCCCACCGACGTGCTCGAGCTGCAGCCGCGCGAAGTAAACGACCGCGGTTATCATTATGTATATATGAAGAACGAGGACGATTGCATCGGCTGCGCCAACTGCGGATATGTGTGTCCGGACGGATGTCTGACGGTCTACAAGGTAAAGGTTGGATAATCTTTTATCTCAATGAGAAACAACGCGTAAAAGGAACATTATGTCAGAAGAAATAGCATTGATGAAGGGAAACGAAGCCATTGCCTATGCGGCAATACGTTACGGCGTGGATGGCTACTTTGGTTATCCCATCACACCCCAATCCGAAATCATCGAAACCCTCATGGAGGCTGCTCCCTGGAAAACCACGGGAATGGTCGTCCTGCAAGCTGAAAGCGAGGTGGCCGCCATCAACATGGTATATGGTGGTGCTGCCTGCGGTAAGTATGCCATGACCTCCTCCTCAAGCCCCGGCATCAGTCTCAAGCAGGAGGGCATCTCCTATATGGCCGGAGCAGAGCTGCCGGCACTGATCGTGAACGTGCAGCGTGGTGGCCCCGGGCTGGGTACCATACAGCCGTCGCAAGCCGACTACTTCCAGACGGTAAAGGGGGGCGGACACGGCGACTATAAGCTTATTACGCTGGCACCCAGCTCGGTGCAGGAGATGGCCGACTTTGTGGGGCTTGCTTTTGACCTGGCCTTTAAGTACCGTAACCCGGCCATGATACTCACCGACGGGGTGATCGGACAGATGATGGAGAAGGTGAAGCTGCCAGCCTGGCGTCGCCGCAGAACGGAGGAGGAGATCCGTGAGCAGTGTCCCTGGGCCACCCTCGGCAAGACGGCCGACAGAAAGCCCAATATCATCACCTCGCTCGAGCTCGATTCGGCAGCGATGGAGAAGAATAACGAACGCTTCCAGGCCAAGTACCGTGTGGTGGAGGCAACGGAAGTACGCTACGAAGAGGTGAAATGCGACGATGCCGATTATCTGCTGGTGGCCTTTGGCTCCGCAGCACGCATCTGTCTGAAGACCATCGATCTGGCGCGAAAGGAAGGCATCAGGGTCGGCCTGGTCCGTCCCATTACGCTGTGGCCCTTTCCATCGGAGGTCCTGCAAGCCCATAGCGGCAGGGTGAAGGGAATGCTCACCGTTGAGCTGAATGCCGGGCAGATGGTAGAGGATGTCCGCCTCGCGGTGAACGGACAAATTCCGGTCGCCCATTACGGCAGGCTGGGAGGCATCGTTCCCACTCCCGAAGGGGTGCTTGCGGCATTAAAAGAAAAAATTGTCCAATAAAAAAGGTACCGTCATGGATCCAAAAATCAGAAACATTTTTTTGCTTCTCTTCTTGCTGGCTTTTGTAGCGACCATCGTCGTTTATTTCTCGTCCGCCCAGGATATGAGGCTCACCTGGTATTTCGGTGGCGCAGCGGTGATATTTTACCTTATCTACCGGTTCAGCAAAAAATAAATGGTAGGAAACGCGCATGACAATCATTATCACACAAGTGTGTGGTTAAAGCGAGTTTTGCGCTATTTTTTTGAAAGTCAATAGTTTAATTGTATGAAAACAAATCAAATAATAAGCCCTGAGAACCTGGTATACGCCAAGCCGGAACTCATGAACAACAACCACATGCATTACTGCCCCGGTTGTTCGCACGGCGTGGTGCACAAGGTTGTTGCCGAAGTCATTCAGGAACTGGGGCTGCAGGAGAAAACCATCGGCATTGCACCGGTGGGTTGTGCCGTGTTTGCCTATAATTACATCGATATCGACTGGCAGGAGGCGGCTCACGGCCGTGCTCCCGCGCTGGCCACAGCCACCAAGCGGCTCCTGCCCGACAAGATGGTGTTCACCTATCAGGGCGACGGTGACCTGGCGGCCATCGGCACAGCGGAGACCATCCATGCTGCCAACCGCGGTGAGAATATCGCCATCATCTTCATCAACAACGGTATCTACGGGATGACGGGCGGCCAGATGGCACCTACCACGCTGAAAGATATGAAAACCTCCACCTCTCCCGAGGGACGCAATGTGCAGACCATGGGCAACCCCCTGAAAATACTCGAGCTGCTGGCCCTGCTCGACGGTGTTTGCCTGGCCACCCGCGTTAGCGTGCATACCGCTGCGGCAGTGAAGAAGACACGGAGGATGATCAAGCTTGCTTTTGAAAACTCCATGGCCGGTAAGGGAACATCCATCGTTGAAGTGGTGTCGACCTGCAATGCTGGGTGGAAGATGACTCCCGCTGCAGCCAACGACTGGATGGTGGAAAACATGTTTCCGGTATACCCCATCGGCGATTTGAAAAACATTTAAACAAGAAGGAGATAGCATGTTACAGGAAATAGTGATTTCGGGTTTCGGCGGACAGGGAGTGTTGTCCATGGGCAAGATCCTTGCTTATTCGGGCATGATGGAAGAGAAGGAAGTATCGTGGTTCCCGGCTTACGGGCCGGAGCAGCGTGGCGGCACAGCCAATGTCACGGTCATCATCTCCGACGAGCCCATCAGCTCGCCCGTGGTGAATCAGTTTGATGTCGCCATCGTGCTTAATCAGCCCTCGCTCGAGAAATTCGAGGCCCGCGTGAAGCCCGGCGGAGCACTGATCTACGATGGATACGGCATCCACAAAAAAGTAGAACGGAAAGATATCAATGTATACAGAGTCAATGCCATGGACGAATCCATAAAGATGGACAACACCAGGGTGTTTAACATGATTGTGCTGGGGGGACTGCTCAAAATATCCCCCATGGTGGAACTTGAAAATGTAATGAAAGGCCTTAGGGAGTCACTGCCCGAGCGGCACCATAAGCTGTTGCCCATGAACCAGGAGGCCATCCTGCGCGGCATGGAGATTGTGCAGCAGGAACAGCAGGCAGAGCAGGTGTAGTCATTTCTTACCGAAAGGCCACCAACTCCATTTTCTCTTCTTTTCGCTTGCCGGTTTCTCCGCTTTGCCGGTTGTGGCGACGTTGGGTTGCGGCACAACAGTCTGATTGGAAGTCTGTTTTGCCGCATTCTTTTTCACCAGTACTTTCTTTTTGGTATTCCCGGTTTCTGCGCCTTCGCTGTTTCGCCTGCTCT
>DHSP01000018.1:52640-54449 GCA_002408485.1 Proteiniphilum sp. UBA5283
GCCTGCTCTGCTCGCGCGGAGCTTGTTGTTGCCCGGGTTCATTCTGTTTATTTTTTTTCCCTTCTCTTCCCTTTTTGCCCTCTTTCTCCGGTGATGTCTGTCTCCCCTGTCTCTCCTCGGTTGTCTCTCTCTCCGGTGATGTCCGTCTCTCCTGTCTCTCCGGCAATGTCTCTCTCCCCGAAGCCCTTCTTTCTCCGGAAGCTTTTTGTCCTCGCTTCTTGCGTGGTTTGCGTTCCTGGTTTTCCTGCTGTGTGCTGTTATCAACCGGGGTTTCTGCAATATTTTGCTGTTCGCCGGTTACTTCCGGATTGCGTGGGGTCCTTTTTTTTCGGCTTTCGGGATGTTCCCCTTCCATAGGTCGTTTCGACCTCGTTTCCCGCTGTTTCTGCGGCTTTTCAGCTCCTTCTGAACGTCTTCCTTCTTTCTTTCTTCCGCCTTTCGATCCTCGCCCGGAAGCCCCGCGCTTCGCACTCTCCCGTGTCGGGTTGTACTCGGGTGCCTCTCCCAGTTCTGCCGGCACCGGTATCCGGTAAATCTCCTTCTGCAGAAACTTCTCGATCAGGGAGAAGCGGTACTGCTCTGACGGTGACACAAACGTGATGGCCATGCCCGTGTCGCCCGCCCTTGCGGTACGTCCGATGCGGTGTACGTAATCTTCGGCATCGTAGGGCACATCGTAGTTGATGACCAGCGTAATGTCGTCGATGTCTATTCCCCGTGCCACAATGTCGGTGGCCACCAGGATATCCACCCGTTCGTTTTTAAACTCGTGCATCACGTGATTCCGTTGTGCCTGATCAAGGTCTGAATGCATCTCACCGGCCGACAGGCCCATTTTGTGCAGTGTCCTGGCAATCTCTTTCACCTTCTGCTTTGAGCCGGAGAAGAGGATCACCTTGTTGGGCTTCTTCTCTTTAAAGAGCTGCTTCAGGATACCCATCTTCTGCGCATCGGTACAGATGTAGGCCGACTGCAGGATGGTCTCCGGGGGGCGGGAAATGGCGATGGCAATTTCCTCGGGATCGCGCAGGATGGTCTTTGCCAGCTGCTGTATCTTGGGAGGCATGGTGGCCGAAAACATCACCGTCTGACGCTCTTTTGGCAACAGCTTTTCAATCTTCATGATGTCGTCGAAGAAGCCCATGTCGAGCATCCTGTCTGCCTCGTCAAGAATAAAATATTTCACGCCCGAAAAGTCGATATTGTACAGGTTGATGTGCGACAGGAGCCTTCCCGGCGTGGCGATCACCACATCGGCGCCGCTCAGCAGCCCCCTTTTCTGTACCTCCCATGCTTCTCCGTCGTTTCCGCCATAGACGGCTACCGACGAAAAGGGAGTAAAATAGGAAAAACCCTCCATCTGCTGGTCAATCTGTTGTGCCAGCTCGCGTGTGGGGGCCATGATGATGGCGTTTACCTTGTTCTTGTCGTGTGGTTCAGTCTGAAGGTTATTCAGCAGGGGTAGCAAGAAGGCTGCTGTCTTGCCCGTGCCGGTCTGGGCGCAGGCAATCACATCCTTTTTCGCCAGGATCACCGGTATTGCCAGTTCCTGCACGGGGGTTGTTTCTGTAAAGTTCATCGCTTCCAGTCCTTCCTGGAGAGTGTCGCAAAGTGAAAGTTCGGTAAATTGCATCTGTTAATCCTTATTTCTACAAAGATACGACGAATTATTGATTTTTTGAAAAGGGTTAAAAATAATCTGACCGGAATGTTTTTCTTTCCGAAAATAGTTTTTATCTTTGCAGCCGCATTTGGGGGATGATTTCTATAAATTTTTCCCACGCAGCAAAAGGAGAGATGGCAGAGTGG
>DHSP01000041.1:0-36186 GCA_002408485.1 Proteiniphilum sp. UBA5283
ATTGAATCATCCAAATTTTCGGAACACGAAATATGGATTCATCGTGAAATGCCCGAAGAAAATTACATGCAGGGAGTTATCGCACTATAATGTATCGGTTATGAGTTCAGCATGACACCTCTCTGGAAAGAAAATTGATAAATATTAAAGAGAGGTTGTGAGTTTCCACTTAACGTTCTGAGGGAGGATGAAAAAATAATGTACACGAAAACTTGAATTAGTTGATAAATCAGACTATGTTTGCAAAGACAAACTTTAGATGGAAATCGTATATTTCGATGCCCTTATCTCTTGTTATCCAAAAGAAAAACAATTTAATCCACGAAGCTATGAGCAGAGGATTTGTCAAAGAAGGAGATCAGGAAGAAATTCCAATGGTACCACCCAGGGCTTACTTACCCGAAGGAGCAACAAACTATGTGACCCAGGTGGGAATGGATGAACTATTGGCCGAAAAAGAGAAGCTTATCAACGAAAAGGAACATCTAAACAAAGCCAATGAAAATGAGAAACGGATAGCGTTGAACCATATTAATGCAAAATTGTATTTGCTGAACAATCGAATAGATACAGCCATAATCGTTCCTCTCGATGAGCAGCCTCAAAATGAAATAAGGTTCGGTGCACGGGTAACTCTCAAAATTGAAGAATCGAAGAGAATCAAAACTTTTCAGATAGTAGGTGTTGATGAGGCTGATGTTTCCAAGGGGAAAATCTCGTTCGTATCGCCTTTGGCAAATGAGTTGATTGATAAAAAAATTGGAGACAAAGTGGTTCTAAAACGGCCCAAGAAAGATATTGTTTATGAAATCATGGACATAGCCTATGCATGAAAGCTAACAAAGCCATCCCATGGTAGAATAAGGCGGTTTTGTTTTCCCAGACAAGTACCCGAATAGAAAGAGGGTGTATCACACAATGTGATATCACCCTCTTTTCTTTTTCGATGAATGATCTTATGTCTAGAATTTATATCCTACAGAGAGGTATGCTGTTTGATTTTTCACGTTGGCATCTTTGTTTCTGGAGATGTTCAGTAAGCCCATGTCCCATCCAAAATCCACAAGGAATGATTCAAGCTCAATACCGACACCCACACCCACACCGGCGTCAAATGGCTTGTAACCAAGCTTTTCATCGAAAGCCTTCACGTTGACAGCGCTGCTGTTTATCTGTTTGAGAACGGCATCCACCGCCGGTTTGGTTTCTGCCGGCACATAACCCAAGACTTTCACATCAGGCTTGCCGGTGATCTTGCCTCCGATTCCGTAAGCCGCATAAGGACCTGCGTGTAGCACAAGGCGTGTTCCGGAGGCCACATCCACCTTATAAGCAAAGTGCAGGGGAACTTGCAGATA
The DNA here is from genome assembly GCA_002408485.1 of Proteiniphilum sp. UBA5283. Lineage (GTDB taxonomy): Bacteria > Bacteroidota > Bacteroidia > Bacteroidales > Dysgonomonadaceae > Proteiniphilum. The sequence continues at coordinate 1,359 of DHSP01000041.1, forward strand.
CATAGTGTTAACCCTGTTATCCAAAGAGCCGGAAATCTTAATATCCCCTACGCTCTGGTCTATTTTTGCTGAGGACAGCTTTGCACCCTTCGTCATAAAATAAAGCCCTGACTGGAGAGCCACATTGGGCGCAAATTCATAATCTGCAGCTATACCTACATGATAACCCAGTTTCATCTTGGCATCCTTCACCTCTTTTCCGTAAAGATTAGACATGTTTACTCCACCTTTCAATCCAAGGGAAAGTTCCTGTGCGTCTACGGCACCAAACATCGCTACCATCACGAGTAGCAGTACGATTTTTTTCATAATTTCTGTAATTAGATAGACAATCTGTAAAATTTTCTTGAAACGATTCTTCTTTTTATTCGCTTCCGATTATTAGATGCAGAATGATTAAAATCCCTCACCCCATTGTAATTTTTTTCTCAAAAAAAGTTACAGGCAGAGAAGGATAAAGCAACTAACGACTATCGTACAGAATGTTACGCAGAGGAATTGATCCATCTATGTATAAAACAAGCTCCCCCACGATTTCTCGTGAAGGAGCTTGTTGTGCGGCTGAAGGGACTCGAACCCCCACGACTCTCGTCACTAGATCCTAAGTCTAGCGCGGCTACCAATTACGCCACAGCCGCAAAATGGACTGCAAAGATACAATTTATTTTGCAACCTCCCGTTTTCCCGCCATATTTTTTTACCGTTATTCTATAAGGGAATGACCGGGTTCTACATATATAGCCCTTTTACGACAGCCTCTATTACCCGGGGGAAATGAGCATACTCCAAAGCGTGTACCCTGGAAGCAAGGGCGTCTAAGGTGTCGAGGGGCAGTACTTCACAGGTGGCCTGAAAGATGATGTCTCCCTCGTCATAATGCTCATTTACATAGTGAATGGTGATTCCCGATTCGGTTTCGCATGCATCAATCACTGCCTGATGTACCCTATCGCCGTACATTCCTTTTCCGCCGTATTTAGGGAGCAACGCAGGATGAACATTGATTATACGGCCGGGGAAAGCGTCGAGAATGGGTTGCGAAATTTTTAACAGGAAACCAGCCAGTACGATGAAATCAATCTTATATTCCCGTAGGATGTCCAGTATTTTTGACCCTTCACCGAACTCCTCCTTTGTAAAGGTACAGGAAGGAATATCGTGCCTCCTTGCCCGTTCATGAACGTATGCATCTGCATTATTGGAGATTATGAGTGAAATACGGATGTCGGCGTGACCACAAAAATAGTTGGCAATGTTCTCGGCATTGCTGCCGCTACCCGATGCGAAGATGGCAATATCTGTCATTTACTATATCTTTTTATGCACAAAAAAACGTGATTTGTGCATTATTTTTGATTTTAGTCGTCAAAAGTTTGCACAATTAGAGAAAAAATGCGTTACTTTGCAATCGCAAATTTAAGAATAAAATTTTTCATTTATTAATTAATATCGAAAGTTATGTCTGAAGTAGCACAAAGAGTAAAATCGATCATTGTCGACAAATTAGGCGTTGAAGAATCAGAAGTTACTGAAACAGCCAGCTTTACCAATGATCTGGGAGCAGACTCACTTGACACCGTGGAACTGATCATGGAATTCGAAAAAGAGTTCAACATCTCAATTCCGGATGATCAGGCAGAAAAGATCTCCACTGTGGGTGACGCTGTTTCTTATGTAGAACAACACGCGAAATAATCCATTTTATTCATGGAGTTAAAAAGAGTAGTAGTAACAGGCCTGGGGACAATTACCCCGTTGGGGAACGACGTGCAAACCACGTGGGAAAATGCCTTAGCGGGTAAGAGTGGCGCCGGGCCTATTACTCATTTTGATGCATCGCTTTTCAAGACACAGTTTGCCTGTGAAGTAAAAGATTTCGACCCTAGCGATCTATTCGAGCGCAAGGAGGCAAGGAAGTATGACCGTTATGCCCAGTTGGCCATCCATGCAGCCAAAGAAGCAATGGAGGACTCGGGGCTTGATCTGGAGAATGAAAACACAGATCGCATAGGGGTAATATTTTCTGCAGGGATCGGAGGAATAAGAACATTTGAAGACGAGGTAGGTGACTATTATATCAATAAGGAGAAAGGACCACGGTTCAACCCCTTTTTCATTCCGAAAATGATAGCGGATATCGCAGCTGGGCATATCTCTATGATTTATGGACTGAGGGGTCCCAACTACGCCACCGTGTCGGCCTGTGCTTCATCTACAAACGCAATCGTAGATGCGTTCAATCTTATTCGCCTCGGAAAAGCAAATGCAATTGTCACCGGAGGTGCCGAAGCAACCATCAGCCCATCAGCGGTAGGAGGCTTCAACGCCATGCACGCCTTATCCACACGCAACGATGCTCCGCAGACTGCATCACGACCATTTAGCGCCAGTCGCGACGGTTTTGTGATTGGCGAGGGGGGTACCGCTATCATCCTGGAAGAGTTGGAACATGCCATTGCACGCGGCGCTACCATTTACGCAGAAGTTGTGGGTGGGGGCATGTCGGCAGACGCTTATCATATCACAGCTTCACATCCTGAGGGACTGGGCGCCAGACTGGTAATGCGTAATGCACTGGAAGATGCCGAAATGAAGCCGGAAGATATTGACTACATCAACGTCCACGGCACCTCAACACCTGTGGGAGATATCTCGGAAGTAAAAGCTATCCTCGATGTGTTTGGCGACCACAGTTACAAACTGAACATCAGCTCCACCAAATCAATGACCGGACACCTTCTGGGAGGTGCAGGTGCACTGGAGGCCTTGTTTAGTATCCTGGCAATCAGAGATCAGATTGTCCCCCCCACCATTAACCACGAAGAAGGGGATGAGGATCCCGAGATTGACTACAACCTGAATTTTACATTCAACAAAGCTCAAAAAAGGAAGATAAGAGCTGCGTTATCGAACACTTTTGGCTTTGGGGGACACAACGCAAGTGTAATTCTCAAGCAATACATCAAGTAGTGTGTTAAGAAGATTCGTAAAAAGGATCAAGGCTCTTCCGCATAAAGGCAAAGAGCCTTATCTTTCGTTTTATAACGTATTGAGATTCTACCCTGACAGGATAGACCTCTACAGAGAAGCCATGACGCATCGCTCTTCTTCCATTCGTTCAAAGAAAGGTAGATGGGTAAACAACGAACGCCTTGAGTTTCTGGGCGATGCCATTCTCGATGCCATCGTTGCCGACATCCTTTATAAAAAATTTGAACATAAAAAAGAGGGGTTTCTAACCAGTACCCGTTCGCGTATTGTGCAACGGGAGACACTCAATAAACTGGCCGTTGAGCTGGGACTCGACAAGCTCATCATCTCCTCTACACGTAACCTCGCACACAACACCAATATCTACGGAGATGCTTTGGAAGCACTTATTGGTGCCATCTATCTTGACCAAGGATATCGGGTTGCCAAAAAGTTCGTATACGAAACGCTCATCAAGCAACATTTAAACATAGAAACTGTACTGAAGAGTGAGGTCGACTTCAAATCGCGTCTCATTGAATGGGGACAAAAAAACAAAGTGGACGTTCTCTTCGAGGTAACGGATGCCTCCTACGATGCACAAAACAATCCTGTTTTCAGTTCTTGCGTTAAAGTGGCCGGAGTGGAGATCGGGTCAGGGAAAGGTTACTCAAAAAAAGAATCTCATCAAATGGCCGCAAAGGTGGCTATCAGGAAGCTCCGTGAGAGCAACGAACTGCAGGAGGTACTTGCACAGACATCCGCCCCAAACATATCAGCACCGGGCAATCACATACAGGAAGCTCCCCTTCCCAATTTGGGAGACCAGACCACAGAAGAACTTTAATTATTCAGATACAGAGGCACCAGGCAGTGCCTCTTTTCGTTTTCTCACCATACACCAAACGATATTCCCATCCGTTTCCCCTGTACCACAAGCGGACTATCAGGAGTTACCAGACGTAGCTTCCCGGCTACGTCAGACAAAGGCACATCGGAGATGGCATTACCCAACCGGGCAACCATTCTGCCGAATTTTCCTTCGTGAATCAGTTCTGCAGCATGTCCGCCCAGCAACGTTCCCAGAATTCGGTCATAAGGCGAGGGAGATCCCCCACGTTGAATATAGCCAAGGACGGTCTCACGCGTCTCAAAACCTGTTTGTCCCTCTATTTCACGGGCAAAATAAGTGGCCGGTCGTTCTCTGGTTGGCACCTCCACGCCTTCTGCAACAGCTACAATGGAATAAGCTTTTCCCAACTCCATTCGTTTATTGATTTTGTCGATAACAACATTCATATTGTAACCAAGCTCCGGCAGAAGGATGATGTCGGCTCCTCCCGACATTCCGGCATAGAGTGTGATCCAGCCTGCATGATGTCCCATCAGCTCAATTACCATAACGCGACGGTGCGAGCTGGCCGTAGAGTGGAGCCTGTCGATGGCTTCAGTAGCGATATTTACTGCAGTATCAAAACCAAAGGTGATGTCTGTACCGTACACATCATTATCGATGGTTTTGGGGATGCCAATCACATTCAGTCCCAACTCAGAAAGCATACAGGTTGTACGTTGCGTGCCGTTTCCCCCAATGCATACCAGACAATCGAGTCCCAGTTCGTGATAGGCATTCTTTATTTGTTCACGGTCTTTCTCGTCGGGAGAGGTAATCATTTTCCGAAACACCTTTTCGCGCGCTGTTCCCAGAATGGTACCCCCCAGATTCAATATGCCGGATAAAGAAGGGTCGGTAAGTTCCACAATATCTTTATACAACAATCCGGAAAAACCATTCAGGATGCCAATCACCTGCATACCATAGTTGTTAATGGCTGTTTTGCCTACGCCCCGTATGGTTGCGTTAATACCGGGTGCGTCTCCACCCGAACTGAGAATACCTACCTTCATTATTTTATTGTTTATTATCCACACAAAGGAAACAAAAATGAGAGAATAAAAGTTTATCCGGAGAAAATATTTACAAACTCTTTTTACAAGATAAGGTGCAACTATGGTCCGACAAAAAATTAATCAGGCTGTAACTGGCGGTAAATAATTCCGGCAGCCCTGTCAGATGCCCCAGGATCGCCAAGTTTCTGTAGCATCTCCTTGTAATTATCCAGCATATTTTGCCGGTAACCTTGCACATGGAGCAATTGTGTCAACTCCGTCCTGATATGATCGACTGTGAATTTTTTTGCAAAAAGCTCTTTCACAACCTCTCTGCCACAGATCAGGTTTACCAGTGAGATAAACGGCGTATGCAAAATGTGCTGAAATCCCCATGAGGACAATTTTGGCATTGACATCCTGTAACAAACCACTTGCGGCACATTCAGCAAAGCCGTTTCGAGCGTAGCTGTGCCCGATGTCACCAGGGCTGCGTCCGATTGCGCCAAAATCCTGTATGTACGATTAAACAAAACCTTTACGGGTGGAAATAGACGCTCAAATTCTTTGTAAAACTCGGGGTCAATTCCCGGCGCACCGGCCACCACTATCTGGTAGCCCTCGGCGAACCCTTTCGCTGCTTCCAGCATAGCGGGCAAATTATTGGCGATTTCCTGTTTTCGACTTCCGGCCAGCAGTGCGATGATGGGTTTGTTTTCGAGATGATGGGCATTTACAAATGCATCGAAAGACTCTCTCTGGTAATCCCGGTGCATAACAGCATCAACCGTGGGGTTACCCACATAGTGAACCTTGTACCGATGCTTTTTGAAAAAATCAACTTCAAAAGGAAGGATGCAAAGCATCTCGTCCACATACTTCTTAAGCGATTTCACCCGGTACTCTTTCCAGGCCCAAACCTTAGGTGAGATATAATAGTTAACCGGAATATGCAGGCGGGTCTTCACATACTTTGCCACCTTCAGGTTGAATCCGGGATAATCTACCAATATGACCACATCGGGCTGATAAGTGGCAATATCTCTTTTGCAGAGTTCCAGATTACGAAGAATAGTCCGTGCATGCAATACCACCGGTAAAATTCCCATGTAAGCCATTTCACGGTAATGCTTTACCAGCATACCGCCTTTCGATTGCATCAGATCGCCTCCCAAAAAGCGGAAATCAGCATCTTTATCCAGTTCTTTGAGCGATTGCATCAGGTTGGATGCGTGCAAATCGCCCGACGCTTCACCCGCCACAAGATAATACTTCATATATTTAACTATCAGCTGTAAGCAAAAATCTTTCGGTTCTTTGATCATGTCCCCCTTAATCTGGAACAAGGAACATCAGGCTTGCGAACCTATTAACGTTATACGTTCCATTTTGTCAGTTCGGGCAAAAAATCATAGGCCGTCATATCTATCTTCACCGGCACAACGGCTGCATACCCGTTGGCCAATGCCCACTCATCGCTGCTGTCGTTTTCCTCCTCCCAGTTCTCAAAGTTACCGGTCATCCAGAAAACATCCTTCCCCGATCCGTCCTTCGACCGATAGTATTCGTTCACCCACTTCCCCTGCGTCTGTGTGGTCATGCGAATACCTTTCACCTTCCCCATAGGTACGTTCACGTTCAGACAAACGCCTTTGGGCAGTCCAGCCTCAAGAACCTTCTTTGCCAGGTTGCGGGCAACTGTTGCCGTAGCCGAGAAATCAGCATCGGGGGTAAAATCGCAAAGCGAAAAGCCGACAGAAGGTACATCAAATACGCAACCTTCGATGGCAGCACCCATCGTGCCGGAATAGAGAACGCTGATTCCGGCATTGGAGCCGTGATTGATTCCGGAAACCAGCAGATCGGGCTTGCGATCTACAAATTCATTCAACGCCAGTTTCACGCAATCAACAGGGGTTCCGTTGCAAATATATGCCTTCAAGTCTTTCTCGTGGTGAATCATCCTTGCCCGTAACGGATGTGAAGTTGTTATGGCACTCGACATTCCGGAACGGTGTGAATCGGGTGCAAACACGATAACCTCTCCCAATCCCTTCATCGCTTCGGTCAGCGACGCAATTCCTTTTGCCTGATATCCGTCGTCATTGGTAATCAATATCAGGGGTTTTCTATCACTCATGCTCTCTTTTTATTTTTATGAAACACAAATATAGCGAAAATCAAGCAGTTTTATAACCTGCAGAAAGTGATAAAACTGCTGTTTTCAGATTCTTGACAAAATCGTAACAACTATTTAGTAACTTTGCATGTTTACATCACACATTCAAAACATCAATGCAATGAGAAAAATAAACATACTCCTATCTCTATTCATCTTTTCAGTCTCACTTTTTGCTCAGGAAGTGAAGCCGGTGAAAAATATCATCGTAATGATTCCCGACGGGACTTCCATAGGCGTTTATTCTGCAGCCCGCTGGTTCAAATATTACAACGGCATGGGAAAAAATCTGCACATTGACCCATATCTCACCGGAACTGTCACCACCTTCTCCTCCAACGCACCCATCGGCGACTCTGCCCCAACGGGCTCAACCTATGCTACCGGCGTCTTGCAACAATCGGGCAACGTGGCCATTCATCCGGAGGTGTCGGACAACGACCTCTTCCCGGTCGATGGGACACGCACCTGGCAGCCTGCGGCGACTATTCTGGAAGCTTTGAAGATAGAAAAACGAAAGGCCGTGGGGCTGGTTGTGACCTGCGAATTTCCGCATGCCACACCGGCCGACTTCTCGGCGCATCATTACAAAAGGAGTAACTACGATGCTCTTGCCCCACAGATGGCATACCAAGACATGGATGTCATGTTCGGCGGCGGGAACGGCATCCTTACCGATGATATCAGACAGCATTTCAAAAGAAACGGAACAACCCTAATTTGTAACGACCGGGATGCACTCCTGAACTACAATGAAGAGGGAAAAGTATGGGCACTTTTTGGGGACAAAGCATTGCCCTATGACATCGACAGAAACCCTGATAAGGTGCCCTCCCTTGCAGAAATGACCGGAAAGGCAATTCAACTTCTATCGAAAGAGGAAGAAGGTTTCTTTCTCATGGTGGAAGGGAGTCAGGTAGACTGGGCCGCCCATGCCAACGATGCAGCTGCCATCATTCACGAGTTCCTGGCCTTTGACGAAGCCGTGGGAAAAGCGATGGATTTTGCCCGTACAAACGGGAATACAGCCGTGTTGGTTCTGGCCGACCACGGCAACAGTGGTTTTACAATCGGCACAAAAAACTGCCCCGGATACGACAAGCTTTCAGCGGATCAGTTATTTGGCACAGTATCAAAAATTAAGCTGAGCGCCAACGGCATCGAATCGATACTGGTAAACACAAAACCCGGCGACATCAAGGCTGTATTCAAAGAGTATACAGACATTGACATCACCGATGAAGAGCTACAAACGCTGCTCTCCTCAAAAAATTACCAGGAAGGTGACTATACAAAAGTCGGCACAAGTAACAATATGATCCACAACATTGTAAACATAATCAACTCACGCACCTGCTTCGGCTTCACCACGGGGGGACATACCGGCGAGGAAGTCCTTCTCGCCTCCTATCATCCACAGGGAGATATCCTCAAAGGACACGTAATGAACACGGAAGTGAACAGCTACCTCCAAAAAGTAGCAGGATTGGACACCTCTTTGCAAGAACTATCGGACAGAATATTCGTGAAACACGATCATGTGTTTGCGGGAATGAACTATTCCATCGATAAGCAGAATCCGGACTTCCCGGTACTTAGAGTGAAAAAAGGAAAAAACAGGCTGGAACTAAAAGCCTTCTCTTCCGTGGCCCAACTGAACGGGAAACCCTTCAATCTGGGATCTGTCATAGTTTATATCGACAAGAACGACACCTTCTATTTACCATCGGCACTTGCTGAAAAGTTATAGATCGTAAAAAAACCCACCAAAACGGTGGGTTTTTTTACTCCTATTTCTCCTTTTTGATGTGAATATCACCTTGAAACGAGATGGGCTGTCGATTCATGTCGTTCACATCCAGTCGGGCAGTGCCATTTTCCCAAATATCGAAAAGAAAAGTAACCGGCCGGTCCAGATCGAGAATGGTCACTTCCGTGATCCAGTTTCCTTTACGTTTACCGGGTGAAGATTGAACCGCAAACCTGGTGCTTGTAAAATTAAAACCTCCTTCCCGGGGATCCATCGGCGCACTATACGCCCTCCCGTAATAGGGTAAATATGCTTTTACCGTATCGGGAGATACCTTTACATCATAGTGCGGAGAAAGATAAATTGACCTGTATCCGGTAGGATAGGCATAGGTGGCTTCGAAAATAAAGTCGGACATCTCCACCGCCTGCCTTATGCCGACTGCGAGTTGTTCTCTTTCTGCGGCTGAACGAGTACCACCGCAAGCCTGAAAAAACAGTACTGAAAAGAACAACACAATTCCATAACGAACAAATTCCTTCATAATCATCCTCCTTATCCCTTATTGTTCACTTCATTGCCTTACTTTTAGTATTTACCTGATAATCAAACAACCTCACTCAATAAACAAACGATAAGAGAAGATTGTTTAGCGAAGTATATTCAATTCCCCAAAAAATGAGAGAGATAGAAAAGCAACGCAATCACTACGATCAGCAAAGCCAGATAGATGTATGCTGTTGACTGGGTCCTTGTATAAAAATAGGCATTCAGGTAAGATATCAGAGCGATACAGAGTGTAAGAAAAAACAGAGTCTCCTGCCAATAAACAATTTGTAGCAGCGACTGGAAGATGATCAGAAACACCACAAACTGCATAAAAGTCAACGTGAGCACTTTATCTCGCGAATAAGTTTTGATGCTGAGCACCATATTTAAAATAAAAAAAAGGCCGGTCAGCATAACCACGCCCCACTCTCCCCAGGAGAAACTCGGAAGTTGTGGCAACGAAAAGGAGGAGAGCGAAAGAAACGGGTGCACAAATCCGGGAAGATCATCCACAAGAAAATAAAGGGAGAAGAGTGAGACATACACGAGGAACAAGCCGAACAAAGAGGACAAAAAAGATCGGACGTGAGGGCCGCGCATCGACAGTTCACCACGCCACCACAGAGGAAGTAACGCCAGTGCAAAAATCTGAAAAAGGGATGCTACACCTATCAGTATGGCGGAACGGAAGGAGTAAAGAGTTGCGTCGGCCGTTTGATACGATTTCAACAGAGGAAAAAACGCAATCAGCACAAAAACAACAGCAACGTAATCCGCTGTCATCACCAAAAACCAAGGATGAAGGCTCAGCAGGAAGAGTGGTGCAACAAAAGGAAGACAGGAACGGGACCGGATGAGAGTGAAGCGGCTGTTCATGGCTGATATAAGAAGTGCGATCAGAAAAACCGAAAGCGTGGAAGCAACCACGGACACCATCGGGTCGTCGAACCAATGTGCAACATACTGCCATAAATATCCGGTATCGCTGTATACGAGGGGAGGCACACCTTCTTTTAAGAACAGGGCCATACGCATAAAAATCACAGCCAGGGAAGTGATCAACGGGACAAAGCGTCCCTCAATAACATATGTTCTGAAATATCTTACAACAGCATGCATATTTCGTACCGTCCTCCTTTACCGGTTGCGGAGGTCGAAGCCGATATCTTTTCGGAAATAGGCTTTATCGAAGGTTATCTTGGCAATATTGTTATACGATGTATGCAGCGCCTCCTCCATGGTGCTGCCGTAAGATGTAACGGCAAGTACACGTCCTCCGGCAGTAAGCACCTCCCTGTTTCGACTCTCAGTGCCGGCATGGAAAACAATGCTGTCCATCACGCTGTCAAGTCCCTCTATTCGTTTTCCTTTTTCGTATGCTCCCGGATAGCCGCCGGAAACCATCATGACGGTGGTGGCATACCGATCGTCAATTTCCAGCACACGCTGGCCAAGTGTCTCAGTGGCTACACCAACGAACAACTCCAACAAGTCGGATTTGATGCGCGGCAGCACCACCTCCGTTTCGGGATCTCCCATGCGCACATTGTATTCAATTACTTTCGGATCTCCGTCAACGTTGATCAGTCCCAGGAATATGAATCCTTTGTAGTCGATTTTCTCTTCCTGCAACCCCTTCACGGTGGGTTCCACAATCCGGCTGCGCACCTTTTCCATGAAAATTTCGTTGGCAAAGAGAACAGGCGAAACGGCTCCCATCCCGCCGGTATTTAATCCGGTATCGTGCTCCCCCACTCGTTTATAATCTTTCGCTACGGGTAATATCTTGTAAGACAAACCATCAGTCAACACAAAAACCGAACACTCAATTCCGGACAAAAATTCTTCAATCACCACCTTGCTGCTTGCTTCTCCAAACTTTCCGTTGAGCATTTCCCAAAGCATGCGCTTAGCTTCATTCACATCGTTGAGTATGAGCACACCTTTGCCCGCTGCAAGGCCGTCGGCCTTCAGCACATAAGGTGAAGGAAGAGCATCGAGGAATTCATTTCCTTCCATGATACTGTCCAGTGTAACGCTCTTATAGCGTGCTGTTGGAATATGATGCCGCATCATGAAGCTCTTGGCAAAATCCTTGCTGCCTTCAAGTTGAGCTCCATTTTGAGAGGGGCCGATTACGGCAATGTGACAAATATCCTCATCCTTGTGAAAAAAATCATAGACACCATTCACCAACGGATCTTCGGGCCCCACCACAACCATATCGATATCGTGGCTAAGTGAAAACTGCTTTATCGCTTCAAAATCGGTCACCCCAATGGGTATATTTGTGCCAACCAAAGCCGTACCGGCATTACCGGGAGCAATATACAGATTATTCAGATAGCTACTCTTGCGTATCTTCCATGCCATAGCATGTTCGCGGCCTCCAGAGCCAAGTAAAAGGACATTCATAATGTCAGGGATATATCAATTTTGAAATTACTGTTTAACGCCAATGCAGAGACAACAGGCTACGTTGTGCAAAGCTACTAAAAAAAATCTAAATCAAAGATCGGATGAAGAAAAATGGAGATAATGTTATCTTTGCATAAAAAATTGGGACAATGAACAAAAACAGGATTACTACACTTTTCGGGATCCGCTACCCGATTATCCAGGCAGGAATGGTATGGTGCAGCGGCTGGCGACTAGCCTCAGCGGTGAGCAATGCGGGGGGCTTGGGACTGATAGGAGCCGGATCAATGCACCCCGAAACATTGCAAGAGCATATTCAGAAATGCAAAGCCGCCACCAGCAAACCATTTGGCGTAAATATCCCCCTCATGTATCCGCAAATTGAGGAGATTATGCAGATTGTGATGGAGGAAAAAGTACCAATCGTCTTCACCTCGGCAGGTAACCCCAAAACGTGGACATCGAAACTAAAAGAGGCAGGTATTCTGGTGACGCATGTGGTATCCAGTTCCAAATTTGCCCTGAAGGCCGAAGAAGCAGGCGTAGATGCGATCGTCGCCGAAGGGTTTGAGGCAGGCGGCCACAACGGACGCGAAGAGACCACTACCCTCACGCTGATTCCGCAGGTGCGGCAAGCAGTGGCGCTGCCACTCATTGCTGCGGGCGGTATTGCCACCGGCGAGGCAATGGCTGCCATGTTCGCATTAGGAGCCGAAGGGGTACAGGTAGGCACGCGATTTGCGCTCACCGACGAGAGTTCTGCCAACGAGGCTTTCAAGCAGAAATGCCTCTCGCTCAACGAGGGAGACACGTCGCTTACGCTGAAAAAAGTGAGTCCAACACGGATGATCAGGAATGAGTTTTACCGGCAGGTAGAAGAACTGGAAGACAAGGGAGCCACGGCAGACGAGCTGCGGGCACTGCTGGGTCGAGGCCGTTCCAAAAAAGGCATCTTTGAAGGTGACCTCATCCAGGGCGAGTTGGAAATCGGGCAGATTGCCTCGCACATCAAACAAGTAGTCCCTGCCGGAGAGGTAGTAAATGAGATGATTGAAAGCTACAACAGAACACTGGTAAAATTGTCCGAAAAAACATTTTGACTACTTCGTTGACTTCTTCCGCTCAGGACTAAGTTGAAAAAAGCGAAGCCCGTCCCTTCCCGGCGTAATTCTCAAAAACTTATTATCTTTGCATCCACTATGCAATACAAACTATTCCAGGCGGACCGGATCTCTTTTTTCAGCCTCAGCAGCGGTAGCTGCGGCAACTGTTACTATCTTGGCAACGCACATTACGGCATACTTATCGACGCCGGCCTCGGTCCGCGTGTGATCAGGAAACGACTCTCCATGTATGGAGTCGAACTATCGTCCATCATGGCAATCCTGATTACACACGATCATTTCGATCACATCAAATCTGCCGGATATCTGGGAGAGAAATTACACATCCCCATATACGCCACACGAGAAGTACACAGGGGGATAGCAAACTGCCCCATGATACACAATAAGCTCAATGGCTCGACAAAATATATTGAGAAAGGGAAACCTTTTCAAATAGAGGACTTTCGGATAACGGCATTCGATGTGCCACACGACAGCAACGACAACGCCGGTTATTTCCTTGAATTCGACGGCCAAAAAATGACGCTGGCTACCGACATAGGCGCGATCACCGACGAAATGGCCTATTACATCGGCAAGGCGAACCATCTGGTTATCGAGAGCAATTACGACGAGGAGATGCTGCAAAACGGCCGTTATCCTTACTACCTGAAACGCAGGATCACCTCCGGAACAGGACATCTGAGCAACCGCCAGACGGCAGAGTTCCTGGCAAACAATTACACCTCCGATCTTCGCAATATCTGGCTCTGTCATTTGAGTGGCGACAACAACAGCCCTGAACTGGCCTACAACACGACGAGAGACCAGCTTTCGCTGAAAGGAGTTGAAGTAGGACAAAACGTGGCACTGCACGTACTGGAGAGGAACATATTGTCAGCTAAAACAGAATTCTGAATCTCCTCTGTAGATATATGAAATAGGCTTACGAAATGATTTAATCTGATGAAAGTACTGTTTGTTTTCAGCGGCATCCCACCCTACATGAACGCATTGCTAAACAGACTGGTTGACAAAGGAGCGGAGATCATCACGGTGATTCCCGACAAGAAAAGCAACCAGCTGGGCAAGGGGGTGAAGGTGACAGATGGGGAAAAGGCATCATACAGAGTTATTGAGATCAACGAGAAAAAGTCACCGGCAGGAAAGAATCAATTTCCCCGGCTGTCGTCAATCATTGAGCAGGAGATACCGGATATCCTTGTCGCCGGGTGGCCCTACTTTCTCCAATACTTTGGAGACCGGAAGCTACGTCAATCGATTCGCAGGAACGGGGTGCGATTTGTGATCCGTGAGATTCCCTTTCAGGTACCTCCCTTTGGGAAAAACATTGCATTCTTCCGGCAGCATCCGATGTATGACGAGGATATGAAGCTCTTAAGCAAAGGAGTTGCTTTTTTCGTGAGACAGTGGATGGTCATGCTTGTCAGAAGATACTGTTACTCAAGGGCAGATGGCGCACTGGCGTATGCATCAAAAGGAAAAATAATCATGCCTACCTACGGCATCGACAGCAACAAAGTTTTTGTCACCTTCAATACGGGCGACAGCGAAGCATTGTTGCGCGAGAAGCAGCTTCTGGCGTCAGAACCACCCATCCTTCCCCCAAACAGCCGGCGTATCATCCACATTGGAAGGCTGGTAAAATGGAAACGGGTCGACCTGCTCATTGATTCTTTCGCAAAAGTCCTGCGGGAATTTTCCGATGCCGAATTGGTGGTGGTGGGCGATGGCCCTGAAAGAAACACACTTCAGCAACAGGCACAAACGCTGGGCATCGAGCAAAAAATTCTCTTTACAGGAGGGGTGCACGACCCAAAAACAATTGGCGCCTACATGAGCGCATCGTCCCTATACGTACTGGCAGGAATGGGCGGACTTTCCATCAACGACGCAATGACCTACGGGCTTCCGGTGATTTGTTCCGTATGCGACGGCACTGAGCAGGATTTGATCTCCGACAAGGTAAACGGACTTTTCTTCCGGGAGAACAGCGCAGATGACCTCTCCGGGAAAATAGCCACACTGCTAAGAGATCCAGAACTAAAAGCGAAGATGGGAGAAGCTTCGTTCCGCGTGATAGAAGAAAAGATCAACCTGGAAAGTGTGAGCGAGCGCTATCTGGCCGCTTTTACAAAAATAACATCATGAAGATTCTCATTGTAAGTACATCCGACATCTACGGCGGGGCGGCTGTAGCAGCTTCCAGGCTGATGAAGGCAATGCATTTCTGCGGCGAAAGTGCAAAAATGACCGTCCGGGATAAAAGATCGGATGACCCCGATGTATTTTCCGCCGGCAACGGCCACAAAAACAAGTACAACTTTTATTGGGAGCGAGGGGCTATTTTTTTACAAAACAGACTTTCAAAAGAAAACCTGTTCGATGTTTCGATTGCCAACACCGGCAACTCCATCACAAGGCTGCCCCTATTCAGGGAAGCCGATATTATTCATCTTCACTGGATCAACCAGGGCATGTTATCCATCCGTGAAATTGAACAGATTCTCACCTCCGGGAAGAAGGTAATATGGACCATGCACGATATGTGGCCTTTCACCGGAATCTGCCACCATGCGGGAGCCTGCAGAAACTACGAAAGATCTTGCGGCTCTTGTCCCTACTTAATCGCAGCTTCACCGGGTGATTTATCTCACCGTGTTTTCCTGAAAAAGCAGGCGGCTTACGGAAAAGGTAAAATCACCTTTGTGGCTTGCAGCAACTGGCTTAAAGAGCTTGCAACCAAAAGTCCGCTTACTCGGGGACACACGGTAGTATCCATTCCCAACCCGATTGACACAAGAGCTTATTGTCCGAAAGATAAGTCCGAAGCGCGTAGACGCCTAAATCTGCCAGAAGACAGGAAGATTGTACTGTTTGCGGCTGTCAAAACATCCGACCCAAGAAAGGGAATCGATTATCTGCTGGAAGCAAGCCGGCTCATCGCAAAGCATCCCAACAACATCCTGTTCCTCATCGCCGGCAACAACGGTGAAGAGATGGAAAAAAGACTTTCACAGCCTGCGCATAGCTTGGGGTTCATTCCGCCAGCTAAAATGGCCGACGTCTATAACGCTGCCGACCTGTTTGTGACACCCTCGTTGCAGGAAAACCTCCCCAACACCCTCATGGAGGCGATGGCTTGCGGCACACCATGTGTGGGCTTCAGCACAGGAGGTATTCCCGAGATGATCTCTCACGGAAAAAACGGATACCTGGTAAAATACAAAAACGCCGAAGACCTGGCAAAAGGAATATTATGGACACTGTACAGCGCCGATTCCGAGACCTTGTCGTCCAATGCACGCGAAAAGGCAGTGCTGGAATATTCACAGGAAACAGTTGCCATGCAATACAGGAAGATTTACGAGACAAAATGAAAAAACTATCCATCATCACGGTCACATACAATGCCGGACACACATTGGAGCGGACACTGAAAAGTGTGCGGGAGCAATCCTATCCCTACATAGAGCATGTGATTGTAGACGGAAAATCATGGGATAACACAGTCGCACTTATCCAACAACATGAAAACGGGGCTCTTACCTGGGTGAGCGAACCGGACAAAGGGCTTTACGATGCAATGAACAAAGGTGCGGCAATGGCCAAAGGCGATTACCTTTGTTTCCTGAATGCGGGCGACACCTTCTTCGCATCCAACAGCGTGGAGAGAATGATGCATACGTTCAATGCCGTCAATGCGCCCGATATTATTTACGGAGAGACGGCGATCGTGGATGAAAAGGGCGATTTTCTGCATATGCGCAGGCTTAAGGCACCGGAGAGACTTACCTGGAAAAGCTTTAAGCTGGGGATGGTGGTATGCCATCAGGCGTTTATCGTAAAAAGAGAGCTGTTTGAAAACTATGACCTCTCCTATCGCTACTCTTCCGATTTCGACTGGTGCATCCGCATGATGAAGAAATCAAAAAACTTACACAATACTCGTCTCACACTGATCAACTACCTGAACGAAGGATTGACCACCAGCAACCGTATGGAGTCATTGAAAGAACGCTACCGCATCATGGCTAAGTATTACGGACAAGCATCCACCTTCCTGCATCATCTTTGGTTCGGAATACGTGCGGTTTGGAAATAGGCCAGGGGTGATTCGGAGAAATTGAGAGAAGTTGAAAGAGATATTCAAGATAAAAAAAATGAAAAAGATAAGCAGGCGAAAACTAAAACTGGAGGAACTAAAACGCATCAGTGTGGATGAGTTTCGCGAGGCAAGGAAGATTCCACTGGTAGTGATACTTGATAATGTGCGCAGCCAGCACAATATCGGTTCTGTTTTTCGGACTGCCGATGCATTCCGGGTAGAGGAGATCCTGTTGTGCGGCATCACGGCTACCCCTCCCAATGTGGAAATCCATAAAACAGCCCTCGGAGCAGAAGATGCAGTCACATGGCGCTACTTTGAAGACACACTGAAAGCTATACAGTTACTGAAAACATCCGGTTATACCGTCTTTGCAGTTGAGCAGGCCGAAAATAGCACATCGCTGGGATCAGTCACTCTGGAGAAAAACAATAAATATGCCGTGATTCTGGGTCACGAAGTACACGGTGTCCAACAAGCCGTTGTCGATACTTCGGACGGATGCATCGAGATCCCCCAGTATGGGACCAAACACTCTCTCAACGTGTCGGTTACTGCTGGCATTGTCATCTGGGAATTTTTCAGGAAGTTATCGTGATCCACAAGCGGTCCTCACGATTCAAAATGCTCCAGCCTCAAGGCTTCGCCGTCAAATACAGCATAAGAGAAAAATGTTAACCAGTCGCCAAGTATAATCACACTGCTCTGTGCCGCAATGGAAAGATCCAGTAAGATATGGCGATGCCCAAAAACGAAGTAATGGATATCGGGTACTGCCTTTAGCTTTTCCTTCGCAAAACGAATCAGGCATTCATTATCTTCACCCAGATAAGGTTGCACCCCGCCGTTTTCACGGCTGCTGTTGGACCAGGCATGCGCCAGGGGAACGGTCCACCGGGGATGGATAGCCGAGAAGCATTTTTTCAGGAACTTGCTGTGAAACATTTTCCGTAACAGGCGAAACGACCGGGAATCATCACCGAGCCCGTCGCCATGTGCCAGAAAGAATTTCTTTCCGTATATTTCGGTAATCAGCGGCTCAAAATGAAGAATCATCCCACACTCCTTTGCAAGGTAATCCGAGAGCCAAATATCGTGATTCCCAATAAAAAAATGCACCTCCACGCCGGCGTCTGTCACCTCGGCCAACTTACCCAGTACGCGCGTGAATCCTTTTGGAATCACATATTTGTATTCGAACCAATAATCGAAAATATCTCCCAACAGATAAATGGAACCGGCGTCCTTCTTTGCCATATCCAGCCATCTGCACATTTTTCGTTCTGTTTGAATTGGCTCGGCGTGCAATTTAGATCCCAGGTGGGCATCCGCAAAAAAATAGATCTTCTTGTTCACAACTTTCCTTATTCAGCGTACACTTCTGCAGCTCACATCATCCCCAATTCCAACAAAGCTTCTTCACTCATCATGGAACGATCCCAGGGAGGGTCGAAAGTCAGGTTGAGGTCCACGCTGTTCACCTCGGGAATTGACTCTACTTTCAACTGCACATCCATCAGGATAAAGTCGGCTGCGGGGCAACTGGGCGAAGTGAAGGTCATCTCGATGGTCACGTTGTTCTGATCATCAATGTCCACATCGTAAATCATACCCAGGTCATATATATTCACCGGTATCTCAGGGTCATACACCGTGCGAAGCATGACTACTATTTTATCTTGTAATGCTTGTAATTCTTCGTTCATAGTCTGTTTTTTTATTAAACCGATTTCCCGGCATAATGTTTATCCGCGTCAGATGATTCCTTCGTCGGCATAACTGAAATAACGGTCGCCACACACTATGATGTGGTCGAGCAGGGTAATATCCATCCATTGGGCAGCTTCTTTCAGCTTCATTGTGATCCGTGTATCTTGCGGGCTCGGTCGACAATTACCAGAGGGGTGATTGTGACCCAGGATGATGCCCGATGCGTAATGATTGAGTGCTTCCCTCAGGATCAGGCGGATGTCGACCACCGTCCCGGAAATACCCCCACGGCTCACCTGCATGGTTGTTAACACCTTGTTTGAACGGTCTGTCAACAAGGCCCAGGTCTCTTCGTGGTTCAAATCCACAAGAATGGGAAAGAAACGGTCGTAAGCGTCGCGAGATGAAGTGATCTTCTCTTTCTCGGCGACCTCCGCCCATTTTCGCCTCCTCCCCAGATCCAGTGCCGCAACCAGCGTAACCGCCTTTGCCGGGCCAATACCTTTAAATTGCCCTGCCAGATCAGAAACACTCATCCTTCCAAGTTTGTTCAGATTATTTCCGGCTTTTAACAGGATACGCTTACCCAGTTCCACAGCACTTTCTTCCTCATTGCCCGAACCAATCAGGATGGCCAGCAATTCGGAGTCGGATAATGCCGATACACCTTTCATTAGTAATTTTTCACGGGGTCGGTCTTCCTCTGCCCATTGCTTAATGCTTAACTTGCTCATGATGTTCCATTTCAGGTGTAAAACAAAACAAACATACAAAGAAAAACCGGAACTCTAAAACATTCAGCCCGAGCCAATAAAAAGGCAGACATTTAGCCTTATGTCCGCCTTCGAAAAAAATATTGCCGGAAGAGGCAATGCCTCCGTTACTCCCTGACACGTTCCACGTATGAACCGTTGCGTGTATCTACCTTGATTTTTTCACCCGTGTTGATAAACAGGGGCACTCGCACCTCTGCGCCGGTCTCCACGGTGGCCGGTTTCAGCGTGTTGGTTGCAGTATCCCCTTTTATGCCGGGCTCGGTATACGTTACCTCCAGCACTACGTGCGTAGGCATTTCCGCCGTAAGGATCGTACCGCTTTCGGCATGAATCTGGACATCTACCACGTCGCCTTCCTTCAGAAACTGCACTCCCTCAATCTGTTCTCCGGGAATAGGAATCTGTTCGAATGTCTCGGTGTTCATGAAGTTATACCCCATATCGTCTCGATACAGATATTGAAAAGGACGACGTTCAATACGTACCTCATCCACTTTCACGCCGGAGTTAAAGGTCTTGTCGAGAATGCGCCCTGTGGTTACATTTTTCAGTTTGGTACGCACAAAGGCGGCTCCTTTACCGGGTTTCACATGAAGAAATTCAACGATAAAGTAATATTGTCCATCCAGGTCGATGCACATGCCGTTCCTGAAGTCAGCAGTTGTTGCCATAAATATTTGTTATAATTATTCAGATAATGTTTTGTATGAGAGCGCAAAAGTAGTCAATTCATCGGTAAAAAACAAACGAATCCCCTCATACCTGCTGAAAAGTGAATAAATAATTGGCCAGGAAGTTCCAGATGGTAACCAGTGCAATGGCAAAAGCCTTTGACAGATAAAAGTTCAGTTTGGCTTTCTCGTGGAAAAGATAAAGAAAAATATTGTTCATCAGAAGGCCAATCAGGGAGACAAGAAAGAAGGAAAGAAACTCACGTCCCACCTGCGGATTGTTACTTTCAAAGGTCCATATTCTGTTGAATACATAATTGGATACCGCCGCCAGTGTAAAACCGACGGAGTTGGATATAAACTTGTTCCATTTGAGCTTTTCTTTACACAGCCAGGTAAAGAAAAAATCGATCACAGTGCCCGACAGTCCGACCACCCCGAATTTAAAAAACTTACCTATAAATTCAATCATTCTTAAAAATCATTTTAACCGGTTTTTCCAACGTGGCGGGATATACGCCCGGTGTACCGGCAGCAAAATATACCGGATATTCACCGGGAGGAATATCAGGCAACAGGAACCGGATGTGTCCGCTCACTTTTTCACCCGGAGCTATCTCATGACACTCGAAGGTTGAAGCGGTGGTAACTTTCTCCAACTCAAACCGCCCTTCCTTTTTCACCTGAAATAGCAGCGAGATCTCCAACGGCATGGAAGGATGATCAATCAGATAGGTTTCCTGATAAGGATTTACCACCGTTACAGTGACTACCTGCTCCCTGCCGGCAGCGAACATGCTATCCGGAAGAACCGGAATCACTCTCAGTCGTTTATAGGGCTGGTACGCTGCCACCTCTTCCAGGCGAAAGAGCGAACGGCCGCTACGTGTGGGCTTCCCCGCCGTGGTGTCATTCCTGAAGTCGAGCACCACGGGTTGACCCCAATAATTTTCATCGAAACGCCAGATGTCATACTGGGTGTTTCTGTAGTTCAAGGCTCCCATGGCATGCGCCTCCTGTCCGGTATAAAAACGATATTTCGACGGCATCTGGAAGCCGGAGGTGAACACCACGGGTCGATCGCCGGCTACAGCCTGCAGATCTGCCACACGCTGCTTATCACCATGCCACTCGGTGCGCAGAGGCAGGATGTCTACCATCAGGAAAATACGAGCAATCAGTAACAAAAACAACGAGGGAGCTACAATTTTGCAGAGATACCTTCTAAGTTTTATATTTTCCGCAGCCTCCCGCACAATGAGAATGATCATCGGCACTGCCGCGGCGATGGTCCAGTGAGGCTCCACCCTCCCCTTGAAATTCCAGAAAGTAAAAAAAATCAGCAAGCCGGCGAAGAGAAACTTCAGTGCACGCTCAAACGGACCCTTTTCTCTCCGTCGAAAAAAAACATATACACCGGCCCCCAGCGTAAAAGGATTGAATACCGGCAACTGATTGACCAGAAAATCGGGGAAGTAGCTCCAGCGAAACCCTTTAGAGCGTTCCACGAGGTGGTACTTCAGCGATGGGAAGTCGTTGTTTACCTGCCACAGTATATGCGGAAGATATAAACCGATGGCAATCAATACCGATAAATAAAAGGCAGGTTTCCGGAAAAGCTTCGGATTGGACAGGAAGACAAGCATGATCACCAGCCCACCGTGATACTTGCTATACATGAGTCCCGCCATACAAAATGCCATCAGCAGTGTACCCTTCGTTGAATTTCCAGATTGAAGGAAATACCAGTAACTCCACAAAAACAAAACCGTAAAAAACAACAGTGGCGCATCCGGTGTGGCAATAAACCCGTAGGCCTGTATCATCACCACCGAAAAGGAGGTCAGAAAGAACAACCCTATATTTTGCCCTGTATGCTCCACCCCTGTGAGCCGATAGAGGACAATCAGAAACAGAACCTGCATCAGAATGACGACAAGCCTGACCCCCAGGGTGGTATTGCCTGCCAGCAGCGTCCCTATTTTCACGACCAGCGCCACCATGGGGGGATGATCAAAATACCCCCAATCCAAAAACTGAGAATAAACCCAGTAATAGGACTCATCGTTGCCTATCTCCGTAAAGACAGCTTGAACAATGTTCAAAATAAACCAGCCGAAGAGAAACAAGGAGAAAAGACGGCCGGGCTTTAACGGATATTCCGGAAGAGGATTAAACATGACTTACAGGACATTCATTCCATCCAATACCAACTTGACAATGAACAACACAAAGATCACCCACATGGTCACCGAGATATGACTCCATTTACCGCTCAGCGCTTTCAGTAGTACGAAGGACAGCATACCGAACACAATCCCCTGGGCAATGCTGAATGCAAACGGCATCATCACGATGGTGAGGAAGGCTGGCAATGCTTCTGTCATATTGTCGAAATTGATCTTCACCACCGATGTAATCATGAACAATCCCACCAGGATCAAGGCCGGAGCAGTGGCAGATGCCGGCACCATCAGGAAAAGAGGAGCCAGGAACAGTGCAAGCGTAAACATGGTCGCCGTGGAAAGAGCCGTTAAGCCGGTACGCCCACCTACGGCCACGCCCGAGGCGCTTTCCACGTATGAAGTCACGGTGCTGGTACCCAAGACGGCGCCAAAAGTGGTTCCGAGTGCATCGGCAAAGAGCGCCTTTTTGATCTGCGGGAAATTACCGTCTTTGTCCGTCAGTCCAATCTTCGAGGCTACACCCAGCAGCGTTCCAATCGTATCAAACAGGTTCACAAACAGAAATGTAAACACCACGATCACCATATCAGGCGTGAAGATATGCTGCCACTCAAATTGCATGAAGATGGGAGAGATATCAGGTGGCAGGGAAATGATATTTCCTTCTGGCAATTGCACCAACCCCAAAGTGATGGCGAAAAGAGTAGCTGCGACAATCCCGATCAAAAATGCGCCGTGCACCTTTTTAAAGTACAACACAGCCGTAAGAATAAGTCCCAGGGTAGCGACCCACACATGAGGGTTGGACATGGCTCCCAATGTGAGCATGGTGTTTTCATCCCGCACAATCAACCCTGCATTCTGCAAGCCGAGGAACGTAATAAAAAGGCCGATACCCACTGGAATTGCATTTTTAATGGTGTTGGGAATACTTTTCACAATCAACTCCCTCACATTGAAGAAGGTAAGAAGCACAAAGATGATTCCCTCAATGAAGACTGCCGTGAGTGCCATCTGCCAGGAGTACCCCAAGCCCAGAACCACAGAAAAAGCGAAGAAGGAGTTTAATCCCATACCGGGTGCCTGCGCAATAGGCAGGTTGGGGATAAACGCCATAAACAGCGTTCCCAATACACTTGCAAGTGCGGTAGCCGTGAACAGGGCTGCTTTATCCATTCCCGAAGCGCTTAAGATGTTCGGGTTTACCACCAGAATATACGACATTGTAAGAAAGGTGATGATTCCCGCAACAAGCTCTGTACGTACCGTTGTCTTATTCTGTTTTAACTTGAAAATTTTTTCCAGCATAATCAATCGATATTAAGCATTAAAAATTCCATTTGGTGGCTATGGTCGGGATGGCATAAAATTTACTTTCCGTGAATTTGTTCACAAAATTGTAGCTTAGTTCAATCTCGCTGCCAAGGGAAAAGTGAGGAGAAAGATTATACCAGATTTGGGGTTCGCTCAGGAGTACAACTTTTTTTCCACTGGCATCACCGCCTTCCGTAAACGCCTTATCCTCTGTCCATACATCCATAAATCCACCCAGAGAAAGCTTACCATCGACCAGGGTAGCATTCCATGTAACGGTCCACTGCGCATCGTTGCTCACATGCTGAAACGCATTCAGCTTATAAGCCACATAGGTGCTCATAAAGAAGTTACCCAACTGAAACGGATAACCTACACCGGCCAGGTACGAGGCGGGAATGGAGAAGCCAACACCGGTTCCTCTTACCAGCCCCAGTCCGCCATTGTATTCTATGTGGGGAAGAAGCGGGAAGTCACCCAGTTTGAATTCACGGGCTATTTCAGCATAAACCAATCCCGGATTCTTTTTGTCGAAATTAAAGTCAAAGTCCACAAACATAAACGTATTCCCCCACTGGTCGGGCTTAAACATCTCAAAGGTTGCGGTCAGATAATTGACAGGAGCGACTTTATCACCATACAGCGAATGCCTTGAATCAAAGTGCAACTGCAGGTTCTGGGCCCTGACATTACCGAGGGCACAAAAGATGAAAAATGTAAGTAAAATTTTACGTGACATAAAAGAAGTTTGAAGATTCGTTAATGAAAGAAACCGCAAAAGTATCAAATTATTGGAAAACCACCGTAAAAAACAGGAGACTTTTTCTCTTTTTCAACCATTTTGCCGTTCTTAACGCTTAAATTTGTAATTTTGTCTTTTAAAATAATCATCCTCCAATATGAACGTAGAAAAAACAACTAATTTGGTTATTTACAACACACTCACCCGGAAGAAAGAAGACTTTGAGCCGCTACACCCCCCCCTTGTGGGTATGTATGTGTGCGGCCCGACAGTATATAGCGATATTCATTTGGGCAATTGCCGCACGTTCATCTCTTTTGACTTAATTTACCGGTACCTGCGTCATCTCGGCTACAAAGTACGCTACGTACGAAACATCACCGATGCGGGGCATCTGGAGGGCGACCGTGATGAGGGGGACGATAAATTTGCGAAAAAGGCCAAGCTGGAGCAGCTGGAACCGATGGAGATTGTGCAGAAATACACCCTTGGCTTTCACGAGGTGCTTTCTCTTTTCAACACCCTCCCGCCGAGCATTGAACCCACAGCAACCGGCCACATCATTGAGCAGATCGAAATGATCAAAAAAATACTGGACGCCGGATTTGCCTACGAGGTAAACGGTACTGTCTATTTCGATGTGGAAAAATACAGCAGGGAGCATGACTATGGGACACTCACCAACCGGAAGCTGGAAGACCTGATGGAGGGGACACGGGAGCTTGACGGACAGGACGAAAAAAAAGGAAGGCTCGATTTTGCATTGTGGATCAAAGCGAAGCCCGAGACGCTGATGCAGTGGCCTTCACCCTGGGGATGGGGGTTTCCCGGGTGGCACATTGAATGCTCGGCCATGAGCACCAAATACCTGGGAACCACCTTCGACATCCACGGTGGCGGCATGGACCTGCAGGCTACCCATCACACCAACGAGATAGCCCAATCGCAGGCATGCAACCACACCCAACCCGCCAAATACTGGGTACACACCAACATGCTTACCGTAAACGGTGCCCGCATGTCGAAATCGGCCGGAAACGGATTCCTGCCAAAGGAACTGTTTACTGGTAACCATCCACTGTTGGATCGGGGATATTCACCCATGACAGTCCGCTTCTTCATGGCCCAGTCGCATTACCGGAGCACACTCGACTTCTCCAACGATGCTCTGCAGGCTGCCGAGAAGGGATATAAGAAGTTAATGGAAAGCCTGTCGGCATTGGATAAGGTTGCTCCATCTCACACCTCGTCCGTTAACATCAAAGAACTGGAACAACGTTGCTACGCTGCCATGGACGACGACTTTAACAGTCCGATGCTGATTGCACACCTGTTTGACGGAGTACGCATCGTCAATTCGGCCGTGGACAAAAAAGAGACTCTTACATCGGAAGATCTTGCAGCATTGAAAAAAACCATGCATACCTTCATCTTTGAGGTTCTGGGACTGGTCGACGAGTCGAGACAAGTAGCAGGCAGCAACGTGATTGAAGGATTGATGCGCCTGATTATCGATATCCGGCAGTCGGCCCGCGAGAACAAAGACTGGAACACCTCCGACAAGATCCGGGATATGCTGAAAGAGGCAGGTGTGGAAATAAAGGACACAAAAGAAGGGGTTGAGTGGAGATTGTAAAACAATCCTGCCGAAAACATGTGAAAGATATCTATTCTTAAAAATGCACCTATGCAAATCCTACTCTCTCCAGCGAAACTGATGTCTTTTCCGGACAGACCGGACAAGGTAACCCCAACCAGCCCGTTATTCCCGGATAAAACGGAAGAACTGATCGCGGCGTGCCAGCTTTTATCGGAAAAAGAGATTGGTACGATCATGAAGATCAACCCCAAAATGGCGCGCGATGTCTACGAACAGTTTCAGATGTTCCATTTCAAAGACACTCCACAACGATCTGCCGCATTGGCATACAACGGAATAGCCTACGCCGGGTTAAATGCGCACGACTTTTCGGAAGAAGACTTCGTGTTCGCCCAGAATCACCTCAACATCCTTTCCGGACTCTATGGCATTCTTCGCCCGCTCGATGGGATCAGGCCCTACCGGTTGGAGATGCAGCGGCAGATTGTACCTCAGGGATATCATACACTGTACGAGTTCTGGCAGGATACGGTGAATAAACACCTTGCTGCCAAACTGAAAAAAAGCAGCAGAACGATCATCAATGTCACCTCCGGCGAGTATGCAAAGGTGGTGCGGGCAAGTGCACTGCCCCGGGGCACACGGATCATCAACATTCGCTTCTTGCAGCAGGAGAACAATGATTTCAAACAAATTATCGTCCATACTAAAAAAGCCCGTGGCCTGATGGCCCGTTTTATCATCAAAAACAAGCTCACCAACGCGGAGGATGTGAAAGGATTCCACTTCGAAGAGTATTTCTTTTACCCTGCCTTGTCGCAAGAAAATCAGTGGGTTTTTGTAAGGTAAGGAGAGAACTTATGAATGAAAAAAGAGTCACATTTGCATCCAAAATTGGGGTAATTGCAGCGGCAGCGGGTTCTGCAGTAGGCTTGGGCAACATATGGCGTTTTCCCAGTCAGGCAGCCGATGGCGGCGGTGCCATTTTCATCATGGTCTACATAGGGTGCATCTTACTCTTCGGGATACCATTGATAATAAGCGAGTTTCTTGTAGGCAGGTCGTCACAGGCAAATACAGCCGGGGCATTTCACAGGCTGGCACCCCGCACACACTGGAAATGGGTGGGCCGGATGAGTGTACTCTCGGCCTTCCTCATCATGGGATTTTATATGGTAGTGTGCGGATGGACATTGGACTATCTGATTCAATCCTTTTCCGGCAAGCTGCGCACGGTGAACGACTTTTCAGCAAACTTCACTGCATTGTTGAACAACCCGCTGCGACAAATTGGATGGATGATTCTATTTACAATACTGACAGCATTCTTCATCATCTCCGGCGTGAAGAAGGGGATCGAGCAGTCGTCGAAGATCCTGATGCCAATGCTCTTTTTGCTGCTGATAGTTCTTGCCGTAAGGGCCATCATGCTGGAAGGCGCATCCGGTGGCCTTGCATTTCTTTTCAAGCCAGACATGGAACATGTGAAACCGACCGTGTTCCTGGATGCAATGGGACAGGCTTTCTTTTCACTCTCCATCGGCATGGGTTGTATGATTACCTACGGATCTTATTTCAATGACCGCACCAACCTCACAAAAACAGCGGTTCAGGTTTCCGTTCTTGACACGCTGGTAGCGATTCTCGCGGGAGTAATCATCTTCCCTTCAGCATTTGCGCTGACAGCCAACCCCGGCACCATCGTCGATGAGTTGGTTGCCGGCGGGCCGGGACTGCTGTTCATCACCCTGCCCGGGTTGTTTAACCAGATGCCTGCCTCCATGTTGTGGGCAGCCATGTTCTTTTGCTTGCTGGCACTTGCTGCACTCACTTCCACCATCTCACTGATGGAGGTGGTAACCCTCTACCTTCACGAAGAATATCATTTTTCACGCAAGAGAAGCACCCTGCTCGTCACAGCCGGAGTAATCATCCTGGGTGTGGTCTCCTCTTTCTCATCGAAGTTTTTCAATTTGCTGGATGTGACATCGGCTAAATTTATGCTCCCGGCAGGAGGCTTTTTTATCTGCCTCTTTGTGGGCTGGTACCTGGATCAGAAACTAGTGTATGCGCAAATGACCAACCACGGGTCACTGCAATCCGCCGCCAAGCTCCTGAAAATCTATATCTTCCTGCTCAGGTATATCGTTCCTCCCGCCATTCTGGCCATATTTATCTACGGATTAACAGGTTGACAAACACACCCACAGACTGCAGGATACAGAAGCGGCATAAGCGCTGAAAACCACCAGGGAGGGGCCGAAAATTAATTAAAGGAGATTAAACATCGTAAAACAGAAGATAAACGACCCTGTCTTCGTTTAAAATTATTATTTTTGTACAACTTTAGTGTTAAGTCACAACGAGAAAAAGTATAACTTCAGTGAAAAAAGTAACATAACGATGCAATCGCGATATAAAATTTTCCCCCCCGATGCAATTCACACTACCGTACAACTTCCCGCATCAAAAAGCATGAGCAACAGGGCCCTCATACTCAACGCATTAAGCCTAAGCCCCTATACAATCAGGAATCTTTCCGACTGCGAAGATACCCGGGTCATCATCGATGCTTTTAACTCTGATTCCAACGTGTTTGATGTGAAAGGTGCCGGTACCGCCATGCGCTTTCTGACAGCCTTTCTGGCAGGCATGGAAGGAGAATGGATCATCAGGGGGTCCAAAAGAATGCATGAACGTCCCATTCATCCGCTCGTAGAGACACTCACAGCATTGGGTGCCGAGATAGACTACCTGGAGAAGGATGGCTTTCCGCCGTTGCGAATCAAAGGAAGGAAGCTTAAAGGAGGAGAAGTCTACCTGTCCGGCAATATCAGTTCACAATTTATCTCGGCCCTGCTGATGGTAGCACCGCTCATGGAAAACGGATTGATAATGCATATCGAGAAGAAGATTGTTTCCAAGCCATACATCGACCTGACTATGGCCATGATGGCGCAGTGCGGTGTAACCGCAAAATGGTCCGGCAACGATATTCTGGTAAAACCTCAACAGTATCAACCTATTGAGTTGGTTGTGGAGACCGACTGGTCCGCAGCCTCTTACTGGTACGAATTGGTTGCGTTGATGCCCGGTGCGGAGGTCAAATTACCAGGACTGAAGAAGAAAAGCTTGCAGGGCGATGCCAATGTTGCCAACCTGTTCAGCGATCTGGGAGTAACCACGGAATATTTGGAGGATGGAGCAATCATCCGCCATGCAAAGAAAAAAGCAAAAAAATTTTTCCACGATTTTGTCAACGAACCCGACCTGGCACAAACATTTGCCGCGACTTGTTGTTTTATGGGTATACCCTTCATTTTCTCAGGCATTCAAAGCCTCAAGATCAAGGAGACAGACCGCGTACAGGCCCTGATCAATGAATTAAAAAAGCTGGGGTTTGTGCTTAGAGAAAATGGCATCGGTATGCTCGAGTGGGATGGCGAACGATGTTTTCCGGAAAAGGGCCCCGCAATAGACACCTACGATGATCATCGTATGGCGATGTCCTTTACACCCGGAGCCATACCCCTTCAGTCGCTGATCATCAATGATCCGCATGTAGTCACCAAGTCATACCCCCTGTTTTGGGATGATTTGAAGAAGGCAGGGTTTACTATAGAAGAAGAAAACTGATTATGCAACCAATCCTATTTTTTATCGGCATTATTGTCTTTTTTGTGCTTGCTTTGGCCATCACCAACTACATTCAGCGTAAAAGAGGGAACACCCAAACGCGCGAAATGCCCCCTCCCTCCATCGATCTGAGTGGTAGCGGATGCTGCGGCGCCCACGAGGTGTGTGAAAAAGACAGCCTTATCGCTGCTTTTGTGGAGCAGCCGGAATACTTCGACGACGAGGAACTTGACAGATATGCACGCCGCGATTCGGCCCAGTATGCCTCCTCCGAAGTGGATGAGTTCAGAGAAGTATTTTACTCCGTGCTCGACGAAGAGAAACCACGCTGGGTACGAAGCCTTCAAATGAGAGGGATTTCGCTTCCCGATCAACTCAAAGACGAAGTGTTGATGTTTGTGAATGAGCAGAGAGCACACAAAATGCACGCCTGAATTACAAACAGATGGATATACCCGAACTGCTTCAGTATGCCTTTTTTCGGAATGCTCTCCTGGGGTCCCTCTTTGCGAGTGTAGCCTGCGGCATCATCGGCACGTATGTTGTTTCCCGCAGGCTTGTATTCATTAGCGGGGGCATCACGCACGCCTCTTTCGGGGGACTGGGCATAGGTTTTTATTTTTCTCTTCCACCCATCCTGTCGGCCATGGCCTTCTCGGTCTTTTCCGCCTTCGGCATCCAGTGGTTGTCACGAAAGCAGGGTGTACGGGAAGATTCTGCCATTGCCGTCTTCTGGTCGCTGGGCATGGCACTGGGAATCGTACTCACCTTCCTCTCCCCCGGTTATGCCCCCAACCTGTCGGAGTACCTGTTCGGCAATATCCTGACAATTACACCGGTCGACATCGTGTCTCTGGCCGTTTTATCACTGGTACTGGTGCTATTCTTCGCACTGTTTTACCATGCCATTGTCTCTGTGTCGTTCGATACAGAATTTGCCCAAACACGGCATATCCCAACGCAGTTCATTGAATACGCCATGATGTTGTTTGTGGCAATCACCATCGTACTGAGCATTCGCCTGGTAGGCATCGTCCTGCTTATGTCGCTCATTACTGTTCCCCAAATGACGGCCAATCTGTTCACGGTAAACTATTCAAAAATCATTACTCTCTCCATCCTTTTCAGCTTCCTGGGCTGCGTGGCGGGACTACTTCTCTCCTATTACCTGAACGTTCCTTCGGGTGCATTCATCATTTTTGTGCTGATCGTGATGTTCTTTATTGCCAAAGCTGTGAAAGCGTTTGCAAGACAGAAAAGCTACGAATAAGATCATAACACTTTTTATTTAAACAATAAAACACTGTTTTTCGAGTTACATAAGGGAACGTAGTTGCTTGTTTAAACTGGTCGGTAGTGAAGGCAGGAATCAATCTCATTTTATATACAATGATCTTGTCCGGGATGCTCCTTGGAGAGGGTTGTTCTTCCGGAAAAAACACCCGGGGTACACGTGCTTACCATGAACTGACCACCCGCTACAACATCTACTTCAACGCAGAGAAGGCCTACAACGGTATTCTTGAAAGTCAGACGGAGTCCTATCGCGATGATTATACAACACTGCTTCCGTTCTATGCCGGAAAACCGGTGGAGGAAAAAAAACGGACCGGTGGAGCATTCGATGCTGTGGTCGACAAGACATCCAAAGCCATCCGGGAGCACTCCATCATCGCTAAACCACGTCGCGATCCCTCTAAACCACAGAGCCGGACGTTTAAGCAATGGCTTCAACAGGATGAATTTAACCCATTCATCCATAATGCCTGGCTTCTGCTGGGCAAAGCCCATCTACAGAATGGAGATTATGCACAGGCGATGGCGGTATTCATGCAGATACAGCGGCTGTTTAAACAAGATGCCGACCTGATCACCGAAACGGAGATATGGCTGCTGCGCGCCTACACAGAGACAGACAGAATGCCCGACGCCGGGAACATTGTCTATCTGTTGCAAAGCAAAACAATCGCACCCCACCTGCTTGACCTCTTCACCGGAACATACGCCAACTACCTGATACACAAAAGAGAGTATGCCGAATCAATCCCCTGGCTGAAAAAGGCGATTGCCCGGGAGAAATATTTCTGGCAAAAAAAACGACTCCAGTATCTGCTTGGACAACTCTATGAACTGATAGGGGAAAAAGAACCGGCCTACAATGCCTATGAGCAGGTGAAAAGCCTGGGTAGCCCATTTGTTTTTACCCTGAACGCCACGATCGCCCAGCTTTCCGTAGCATCGGAAGCACAACGTCCCAAAATAAGAGAAGCCTTGAGAAAGTTGCACGACAAAGCAGCGAACGATAGCGAAAGGGTAATTATTCAGTCTGCACTGGGAAAATACCCCGAAGATAGCGTATCTGACGGCAAGATGCCGCAAACTGAACAAATGCCGTCCACGGCAGGTATAAAAGAGGAAAATTTAGCACGCAAGGCTGCAGAACACGACAGCATTTATCAGGAAGCTTACCGGGCTTATCAGAAAGGAGAAGCAACACAAGTGCAATCTACTTTTATTACATTTACGGAGAAATATCCGACATCGGGACTAATGCCGCAAATGATGCTGATGCATGCCCTTTCGTTTGCACAAGACAACGAGGCAGCAAAAACGGAGACCTATCTCCTTGAGCTGCTTGAGAAACATCCGGAGTCCGATGCTGCACTTTTGGCTCAAAACATTGTTGCGGGACTGTCACAGGGGAAAGTGCTGGCTGAAAATGCCTCCATGCATACACAGTGGCACATGCAAACAACAGACAAAAAAAGTAGAAATGCAAATATGGCCTCGTTCAGCCCAAACCGGGCTGTTCCTCATCTGATTCTCCTCACTTACGACCGGAATTCACCGGATAAAAACAGGCTTCTCTTCTTCACTGCGGACTTCAATTTTACACAATTCAAATTACGTGCATTCGACTTTTCTCCTATCCGGTTTCTGGACCGGGAAGCTCTGAGAATTCAACCTTTTCTCTCTTTTGAAGATGCATCACACTACTTGCAGATGATGCGATCCGAGTCCCTTTTCGCTGATTTTTTCGCAAAAGGGATAACTCCGGTTGTTATTTCTGTAGAGAACCTTGCTATCTTGCAACGTCATTCAACCATGGATGCCTACAAAACGTTCTTTGCAAATACCTTCGAATCGGAGCCGCCAAATTTGCCCCCTTTACAATCCACTGTAGCGGAAGATTTCACGACAAGTCCAATGCCGGGAAACAAGAAGGGGTCCTCCCCAAACGTGGGTACTTCGCCCGTCCCGGCTTCGCAAGCGGAGACGTCCGAAGCATTGCAGCTCCGGCTCGAACGGAAAGCTGTCGAAGCGATACAGCAAAAACAGGAATCAACGGCAAACAAAAGCAGGAATGAACTGTTAAAGGAACGGGAAAAGCTACGGCAAAAGAAGATCCGGCAGCGGGAACAGGAACAACGGAAACGGGAACAGGAAAGGGAGGCAGCACTCAAGCTCAGGGAACAAAAACGGGAACAACAAATACAGAGACAACAACGACAATGAAAAAAATTGTATTCGCCACCAACAACAAACACAAACTCGAGGAAATCCGGAAAATTACAAACGGCACATTGCAAATCCTCAGTCTTTTGGACATCCATTGTACAGAAGAGATCGAAGAAAATGGCGTTACGTTGGAGGAGAATGCTCTCCTCAAAGCAAGATTCGTGAAAGAAAAATATGGCTATGACTGCTTTGCCGATGACACGGGGCTGGAGGTGGAAGCACTCGACGGTGCCCCCGGTGTCTACTCTGCACGGTATGCCGGGGAAGCATGTAATCCTGTGGACAACATGCGCAAACTTCTTACCGTTCTGCAGGGCGTGGAAAACCGCAATGCACGATTCCGCACCGTGATTGCCCTGCTGATCGACGGTGAAGAGCATCTGTTCGAGGGGATAGTGAAAGGAAAGATCATCGAAGAGAAAAGAGGAAAAGCCGGCTTTGGATATGATCCCGTGTTTATGCCCGACGAGTATAAGCAAACCTTCGCCGAACTAGGCAATGAGGTGAAGAATCAAATAAGCCACCGGGCGCTGGCCACCCGCAAGCTGGCGGTATTCCTGTCCGACAGATAAACGAGTTCCTCCCGCATTGATTTACCCGTTTCACAAAATTTCCCTATCTTTGAGAAGATAGATACAATAACCTAAAAAAATGATAACCTATGTCGACCAACATTCGCACGGGCATTATCGGTTACGGTCTTTCCGGCCGTGTTTTTCATGCGCCCTTTATTGATGTGGTGGAGGGATTTGAGCTAACAAAGATCAGCACCTCCAAACCCGAAAGCATTGCTCTCATCGAAGAGCGTTATCCGGTTACCGCAGTGGTGCCCGACGGGAAGAGCATTATCGGCGACCCGGAAATTGACCTGGTCATTGTCACCTCGCCCAACACCGATCATTTTCACTGGGCCCGGGAAGCGCTGCTGGCAGGCAAGCATGTAGTGGTGGAAAAGCCTTTCACCGTAGATGTGGCCGAAGCCGATGAACTGATTGAACTGGGCACAAGGCAACAAAAAGTTCTTACGGTATATCATAACCGGCGTTTCACGAGCGACACCCGGACTGTTAAAAAACTACTCGATAGTGGGTTGCTGGGTGATATCGTGGATTACGTATCTCACTTCGATCGGTACCGTACCGAACCCCGCCCCAATGGCGCCTGGCGCGAACGCCCCCTGCCGGGATCTGGTATTTTCTACGATCTGGGTTCCCACCTTATCGACCAGGCGTTGTGGTTCTTTGGCATGCCCGAAGCCGTCACGGCAGAAATCAACTCGCAGCGTGCATGGGCGAAAGCCGACGATCATTTCGACGTGCGCCTCCACTATCCCGCCTTTACCGCCACACTGAAGTCGGGCATGATCTGCCGCATCCCGGGGCCTACCTATATGCTGCACGGCACCCACGGATCGTTTGTCAAATACGGGTTGGACGTACAGGAGGCTACCCTCGACGGAGGAGCCATCCCAATGGGAAAAGATTGGGGACGGGAGCCGGAAAGCATCTGGGGAAGGATCAACACCGAATACAAAGGAGTGAAGATACAGGGAAAGCTGGAGAGTGAGCCGGGCGATTACCGCGACTACTTTATCAACCTGCGCGATGCCATCCTGGGCAAAACGGCGATTGCCGTAAAACCGGAAGAAGCGCGCAACGTGATGCGAATCATCGAACTCGCATT
>DHSP01000041.1:36468-36751 GCA_002408485.1 Proteiniphilum sp. UBA5283
TTTTTATTATTTTTGTAATCTCTACAAACACTGATTGTCGATGCAGTTTTCAGAGAAACAGTTTTCCAAATATTTCCACACCCACTATCGTCCGCTTTGTCTGCACGCCCTGCATTTCATGGGTAATGTCGAGGAAGCCGAGGACGTTGTGCAGGAGATCTTCATGAAACTGTGGGATAAAAGAGACCAACTTGAAACGATACAATCGATAAAATCGTATCTCTATAAAGCGGTTCGGAACAATTGCCTGACCCGCATTCGCGATGCAAAGCCCACCACGCCG
>DHSP01000041.1:37007-46218 GCA_002408485.1 Proteiniphilum sp. UBA5283
ATGGCAAAGCGAGATGGGTTAAGCTACAGGGATATTTCAGAACAAACCGGGCTAACCGTAAAGACCATTGAAAACCATGTCTTCCGTGCCATGCAATCGCTGCGCACCAAAGATTTCAATGCCTATCTTTTCTTCTTTGCCTGAACAATTGCCCTGAATAAAAACAGACAAGCTGCTCGAGTTACTCCCCTGTTTTTTCAACCGATAAGCCGCATAGGGAAGAATAATTGAAAATTCTTCGCGATCGTGTGAGAGATTTTATTTTTTTTGCGTCTCATGTATAGAAAGCGTTTGAAACTGATATATGCAACAGAACAGAAACGACATCGATGAATCTATCCGTTTTGTGGCACAGCACTACCGTCAAGGGGTGTTCGATACTGCAAAAGGGTGGAAAAGGCTGACACATTCACTTCAGGAATTCAGGAGGGTGCAATATCTCTCACTTGTGACACGCGTGGCAGCTGTTGCCCTGTTACTGATAGTCACCGGAGTCGGTATCTGGATATCGGTAAACCGCCCGAGTCAACTTCTGGCTGAATCCGATAACACCATATTCAGTCTGCCCGATCACACCGAAGTAGTGATGCAGGAAGGGGCAGAGCTGACCTACGACCGTCACTTCGGGAATCGTTACCGTCATGTCTCCATGCACGGCAATATTCGTTTCAGTGTGACACACGATGAGACCATGCCATTTATCGTTTTTACACCCACAGCCAAGATCACGGTGTTAGGGACAGTGTTCAATGTGTCGGAGAACGATGAAGGAACGGAACTATCGGTTATTTCGGGGAAAGTCCTCTTCACACCCGAGTCACCCGCCGTACAGATTCTTTGTACAAAAGGTATGCGTGTACACTACCGGGAGAAAGGAAAAGAGATCAACGTATTCTCCGACGACACATCCATCTTCTATAGCGCCGAGCGAAATGAGCTCTCAATCAATAACGCCACCCTCGAACAGTTGCTCATGCTGTTATCACAATACTACAACGTACAAATGAAAGCACCTGAAGAAGAGTTGCCGTTGCGTCTGACCAGTACTTTTTCAGGGAAAAGCATCATTGAGATCCTGAACATCATAAATATAACGTTAGATTCCCATATACAAATCGTGAATTAACTTTATTCTTTTTTAATGGAACGCTACATCCTCTTTTTTCTGCTGTTCATTTGCCTCCACACGGGAGCATCCGAACCGCAAAAAATCACCATCCGCGCAGAACGGAAATCGATCACCGAACTGATCAGACAGATTGAATCCCAAACCGATTATCGCTTTTCATACAATCCTGATTTGCTGAAAAAACTTCCACCCATATCGATACGAGTAGAGGATGAAACCATTGAGAACGTGCTGGGAGCTTTATTTGATAAGACCGATATACAGTTTATCATTCGTGATAAGTTCATCATCCTGAAAAAACGGCAGAAAGAAATCACCATCAGTGGTTTTATCCATGACCGTGAATCACATGAGACCCTTATATCCGCCAACATCATTGATCTTGTTTCCGGACAGGGTGCCGTCAGCAACAATTTCGGGTTTTACAGCCTCACCCTTCCACCAGGGAGTTTAACCCTCCGCCCCAGCTACGTGGGATATGCCACCGAACACCATCCTTTTATCGTAACACAGGACACCGTGATCCATTTTTATCTGCGTCCCTCTTCGTCACTGAAGGAGGTCGTGGTGGAGGGGGACTTGCGAAACCCGATACAGCATGCAGAAACAGGGAAGATCAGTTTTAATGCCGGAACACTGAATGCTGTTCCGGCATTAATGGGTGAACACGACGTGATTAAGGTCCTGCAGCAACTGCCCGGTGTGGCAGTGGGTAGCGATGCCATGGCAGGGTTATATGTACGTGGCGGCAATGCCGATGAAAACCTCTACCTTGTGGATGGAAATCCGCTCTACCATGTGCACCATCTGTTGGGGCTGTTTTCCACCTTCAATCCCGAGGCGGTGAAAACAATGGATTTTTACAAGGGTAGCTTTCCGGCGCGGTATGGCGGGCGGCTCTCATCTGTAGTTGATTTGCGGATGAACGACGGAGATATGAAACAGATGTCCGGAACCGCTTCCATCGGGCTCATCTCCTCTCGCCTGAACCTGCAGGGCCCCATCGTCAAGGATAAAACATCATTCTCTGTCTCGCTCCGCCGCACTTATCTCGACTTGCTTGTGCGGCCGGCACTCTACTTCATGAACCGGCAAAACAAAAAAGACGATCCGGAAAACCACGATAAAATTGACTTTGCCTATTATTTTTATGATTTCAACGCGAAGATCAATCACAAGTTTTCAGACAAGAGCCGTCTCTATCTGAGCTTGTACAACGGCAAAGACAAACTGTTCTTCAAGAACGAATCAAGATACGGAGGTACGAACCAGTATGACGGAACAACGGGAGAAGCCGAAGCCTATCCGGTTACCAACCACAGCACCGAGACGGCAAACATGGATATCGGCTGGGGAACAGGCATGGTATCGCTGAACTGGGCTTATGCTGTGAACAGCAAGCTATTTTCCAATGCCACACTGATATATAACCGCTTCAGTTCTGATATTTCGCTTTATTCGGAAAACGAGGATTTTTATACAACTACCAATCCTGTGACGGATACAAAAGAGCTCGTGAAAACCTCCCAATTTTTTAATCCTGTATACCGGTCGGGCATCGAAGACTTGGGTTACCGCCTCGATTTTGATTATGCATACGACAACAATCACCTGATCCGCTTTGGCACAGCCCTCCTGCAACACAACTTCCGCCCCGAGGAGAGTCGAATCTACCGGAGAGAGACTGATGGGGAAAGAAAAAAAAACGACACCATCACCTATGCCGATGAACGAATCAGGGTGAAAGAGCTCTCTCTCTACGCCGAAGACGAAATGGCCTTCGGCAAGCGACTAAAGGTGAACGCCGGCATGCATCTCTCCGGCTTCTTCGTGCAGGGAAAATCCTACCTGAGCGCACAACCCCGTCTCTCGGCACGCTATCTCCTGTGGGACGACCTCTCGATGAAAGCCTCCTACGGCAGGATGAGCCAGTACGTACACCTGTTGCAGAGCAGCTACCTCAACTCTCCCAACGATTTATGGGTGCCGATCACCAAAAATGTGAAGCCACTCTCCTCCTACCAGTTTTCGGTGGGACTCTATGGCAGATACCATGGTTTTGATCTGTCGGCAGAGACCTACTACAAGAAATCGTCCAACCAGGTGGAATATAAAGACGGGGCCAGCATCCTTACAGGCAATAGCAGATGGGAGGATCGTGTTGCACAGGGGATTGGCACATCATACGGCGTGGAGCTGATGGCAAAAAAGAACATCGGCAACAGTTCGGGATGGATCGGATACACGCTCTCATGGGCTGACCGGCAGTTCCCCGGGGGAGAGATCAATCAGGGAAAGAGCTATCCGGCGAAACAGGACAACCGGCACAAGATCAATGCCGTTTTCATGCACAAGTTCAACCGCAAATTCGATCTTAATCTTTCCTGGATCTATGCCACAGGTAACTGGACTACCCTGCCGGAGGAGGAGTATATCAACATGCATGGCGTGAAGGAGCCTTATATAGAGCGACGGAACAATTACAAGATGCCCAACTATCAACGACTCGACTTAAGTTTCAATTACTACCGCCACAAGAAGAGCGGCAGGACGGGTATCTGGAATATCAGCATCTATAACACCTATGCCCACCACAACTCCTTTCTGGTACTACCTTCAGAGAAATTCGCTCCCAATCCGGACACGGTAGACGGATATCCGCAAAAGGGTATTCCGGCATACCAGAGTTACTGTCTCTTCCCCATCATTCCCTCCTTCTCCTATACTTATAAATTCTAAAAAAATGAAGCGTCCACAATACATACTGCAAACAATACTGCTGATGACTTTGCCGCTCCTTTTTGCCGCCTGTGAGAAAGAGATCAGGCTGAATATGGATGGCTACAAGCCCAGGATTGTGATGAACGGTATCATCTCTCCCGATTCACTCATCGAGATAAGGGTCAGCAAAAGTTTTCTCTATACCGACACGTTTACCGAAAAGAGTCGCCTGGGTAATGCTACCCTCACATTGTACATCAACGGCGAAGAACGGGAGAAAATGGTGAAGATCGGCACCGAGAGTAATACAAACCATGACCGTCTCGGGTTTCAGTATACCGCATTGATGACCCTTTTCCGTTCAACCGTGCGTCCCAAGACAGGAGACCGGATCCGTATCGAGGCCTCAGCAGAAGGGTTTAATACCGCCTGGGCGGAAACCACCATACCGTTGCCGCCACAGATCAACCGGATCGACACAGCCACCTTCTTCACGGCACAAAGAATCATGGAGGAGATCAACAACGAATATTATCCCGGTTATGGAGTAGGCACCCTCTACCCTGACAGCATCCATGCAGAGGAACTATACCGCAATCTGCGCATAAGGGCGTCAATCACCACTCCACCTTCCAAGCTGTCTCAATATTTCATGTTAAGACTGCGAAGCTGCAACGACCGGATACCAGACCACCCGGATATGAACGGATACTTTCTCGGTTTGTATACAAATGATGATCCCATTTTTAAGGAGAGCTACCGAAGTAGCCTCCTCGAGGATCTCTTAACGGAGGGTCCATCCTACGAAGGAGTAAAATATTTCGACTCGGCAATATTTTCAGACAAGCTGTTCCGAAACAACAGCTACACGCTCGATTTCTCGATTACCGACTATTATCCGATCCTCACTACCTACGAGAAGACTGGGGAGACAACGGAATGGGGGTATCCCGTCTACATACCGGTAAAAACGGAAGTGCTCAATCCGCCTCTCGAAGTGCAGTTCACGCTTATTTCTCCTGAATTGTACCCCTATTACCGAAAAGGAAGATATGACCCACACAGCGACGAAGAGTCGTTCAGACAGATCTCCGAGCCGGAGATGACCTACGGCAACGTGCACAACGGCATCGGCGTTGTAGGGTCAGTATCTACCGCGACGGCACATATTCATCTGCCCCCATTTTCAGGAGGTGGCAACAAGGTACCCAGGAGATAGCCGGTTGCAGATGTGAACAGCCATGTCCCAAAAATGCCAACACTTGGGGAAACGACTTATAAAAAGAAGATTGAAGCTCCGGCAATACTGATTACCGCCCCGATCACCTGACGGGCGGTGATCTTTTCTTTAAACATGATGGCAGAGGGTATGATAATGAAGATGGGCGTCAGTGCCATCAGGGCCGAGGCGATGCCTGTCTCGGTATGCTGCACGGCGAAGAGCGACAAGGCTACACCGACGAAAGGGCCGAATACAGCACCCACGGTGATCCCCTTCATTCCTTCCTTGTCGCCGGCAGCCAGGAAGACCCGCTTCCACCTGCGCATAACGGTGACCAGCAGGGCAAAAGCAACAAACCCGAAGATGGCTCGTATCTGCGTGGCCGCCACTGCATCGTAATCGCCCATCCCCTTTTTACTGAGAATAAGGCCAACCGCCTGTCCGAGGGCACCACCCAATGCATAGAGAAATCCCCGTAGCGGCACATTCAGTTTCAATCTTTTTCCAGCCACCACAATCATGATGCCCGCCACACTTACCACGATACCCAGTATGCTCTTGGGCGACAGGATCTCCTGCAGAAAAAACCAGCCGATGACGGCAGTGATCATGGGGGCGAGGCTCATCACCAGTTGAGAGGTACGGGATCCGATAATAAGATAGGATCTGAACAAAAACAGATCCCCCAGGAAAAAGCCAACGATACCCGATATACCCAACCAGAACCAGTTGTAAGCGGTGGCATCCATCGGAAAAAACATGCCACGCGTAGCAAGCGTGGTAAGTCCCAGGAAGATAACTCCCAGAAATATACGGATGATATTCACCGACAGCGATCCCACCCGCCGTCCGGCTTTCTCAAAGAAGATGGCACTCAGTGTCCAGCAAACAGCCGTCAGCAAAGAGGCTATTTCACCAATGTGTGTTTGAAGAAGCATGAAAAATGACGTACAACGTTGCGCATTCAGAATAAAAATTTCGCAAATATACGTTGTTTTGTAGGATATTATTAATCACCTCTGACAAAAACTTATTCTTAATATGTTTTTCAGAAAGAGTTCACTATCCCTTAAATCTCCTCTAAAGACTATTCTTGAACAGTCATCAATAATAATTACAGTCGGGTAAACCGTTATTTCTAATTCTGTCGCATCATTTCTTTCAATTGTGAACATCGGTAAGTTAATATTACGCCTTTCTACTACTTCAAATAAGTTGACGGTGTCATTATACGTAACACCCGAGGCATAGAATCGGATATCGCTATACCCATTATTATCAATATACAGCTTCTGAAATAGGGGAAATTCTTTAAAACAACTTCCGCAACCCTCATACCAACAATCCAACACCAATGTTTTCCCTTTACTTTGATATAATGAGATTGTATTTCCTCATTCGCCGTTCAAATGAATATCTTCGATTAACAGCCTATTAACTTTTCCTGTGATCGGGCCAAAGTTTATCCAATGAAAAAACAATCATATCCCCAAAACCACATACAAATATACCCGCTTCTAATAAATGCCACCATATTTCCCTTTTATGAACAATAAGTAGCCAAAGAATATTCCAGACAAGACAACGAGAAAATTGACCTCCCGTCCATCCAGACGATCATGCAGACTTCTTCCAGGGACCGGTTTTGCCTGGCTATGATATAGTTCGTGGAATACTCCCAGGCAAAGCCTACAAAGTGGAAGTAATTACTTATTTTCGTACGACAATTTCACGACTTTAAAAATTTGCTTTCATTTGTCATAAACTTTTTTTATACCATTTACATACTCTATATGAGTCATTGGAAATTCAAAGCCAAAGATATTTCCTTTCAATAGCACTTTTTTAGTCGTTGGATTGATAAAAATATAATGCCTGTGCTTTTGTAATTCTATGACATAATCAATTGCAAAAATTTCATCTCCAATATGAATATACTCTTCCGAAATAGTATTAATCATATTCCTAATGGTTTTCTTTCCAAGAATTTGTAATGGATGTTCTGTAAAAAATCTTGCGGAAGAGGGAATATTCTCACTTATATCGTCATTACTCCTGTAAAAAACAGTAGACCAACCAATACTGATATTCTCATCAAAATTCTTTTTCACAAACTTCCTTGCTTCTCTTTTGTGTTTCATTATTCCCACAAATTCATAAGACAAGAAATCAATATCTTCTCCATTCTCAACATATAGGGGGAAATTTTTGAACAGGTTTTTTATATTATCCTCGCTTTTAATTATGGGTAATCCGTATTCATACAGGTTAGTGCCTGTTCCATTAAGCTCAGGAGGGGTTTGAGAGTATGCATTCTCTAAATTACACAAACTAAGACTAAAAAGAAAAAGACCAATTAAATGTTTCATACCTGAAAAATATTTAGGATTCATCATATTCATCTAAGCATATCGGAGTGATATTCGTGATAATCACGAATATTCATTCTGAGTTTATCCGTTGTCCCTCAATAGTATTTTTTGTACCCATGATAATATTGCCACCAACAGGTTCGTATACAACACCTCCATTTTCATTCGACACAATACCTAACGAATTGAATGTAGCCCCCTTATAATACCATTCCAATTCAAGATATTCAAAGCCAACCTGAATCAGTTGGCCAAGTTGTTGCCTCATCTGTATAACCAGATTTTCTTCTCCAATTGTTTCTGCAATTTCCATCATTTTACGAATTGTAATTATCTCAAATTTCGGAAAAC
Source organism: Proteiniphilum sp. UBA5283 (assembly GCA_002408485.1). GTDB lineage: Bacteria > Bacteroidota > Bacteroidia > Bacteroidales > Dysgonomonadaceae > Proteiniphilum. Next base: position 44,803 of record DHSP01000041.1, read on the forward strand.
TTTTTTCCTGAATTACACAGAAATCTCCCGTAATTGTTGTATCCGCTCTAATTATAGGTGGTAAATGCATAACAACGGGTGCATCGAATGAAAGCAGAGAGTCTATAATTTCCTCCTTATCTATTGCAGACTTTATGACTCCTTTATAAGTATAATTTATTAATTTTAGATGACTTGCATCTCCCTCGTTTACTTTACGAGGAGTATTTTTCACATCATTTAATTGCTTCTGCCAAGTAAAATAAGCAAGTGTATCTTGGGAAATACTTCTATTTGCGTATAGGAAACATACTACAAATAAAATTAAACATAATGATCTTTTTTTATAAGTTGATTTCATATCGGTCTGTTTTTACATGATTTTTTTATCATGATATTAATCGATTCAAAAGGCAGGCTGCTTGCCGGAATAGGAAACACATTATGCCGCCTTGCCTCAGGTAGGCAGGAGCGTCCCTGGAGTCCTTAGATATAAAAGCGTTCCTCGCCATGATCGGAGTAAAATTTCATTCCTTTTTGAAAAGAAAATCAATTGAACTGTGGGCCATTGAATCCAGATTAGTTATATTTTCACCTTTTACCCATTGATTCGTTTCCGCAAGCGATTTTTCTAAAATATCGCAATAATATTTTGAAAGGCCTCTGTCAATAAAGTCTTTGGAAGTAGCAAAACTATAAAACTGATTGTTTTTAATAGTGACTTTCTCTAAGATCAGATTGAATAGTTTAGTCCTTTTCACGAGTTCATTTTGAGTAAGTAGGCTATCTGGTTTTTCGATAAACGCTTTTAACTCTTGCAATGTACTTGCATACGTGTCATCGCTTGGGGTACCCTTTTGATTTCCGCATGAAAAACCGAACAGGAAAATTAAAACTACTAAGTAACATCCTTCCCTCATATCCATAATGGTTTGATTAATTAGGTGATTGGGCTGTATAACCTTCAAATCTTGAAGTTCCCGTCAACACAATCATCGTATTCAGATCTACTTTATAATTACTAAAACAGATATTCATTAGCTAAAATATTAAATACAATTAGTTCTTCAATACATGGCTTGCAGGTTATATCCCAAAAATAAGTTGTAAGTTCTGTTTTCTCTCCTATATTTATTTTATTTCGATTTATATCTACTAATTCCAGCGGAGGGAACTCTTTGCCTAACTGCAATTCCGGATATCTTTCCTCCGTATATCTTTTCTTTAATCGAATCTCTATTCCACCGGGTATCTTCTTTAATGATACATCGTATTTCCCCGTATTTAAAGAGTCTTGATATAATGTTTTATCTAAATGGTTCCCCGATGAATTAAGATAAATCATTGTATCGGCAGTAATAGACACACTGCCATCTGCATTCTTTATTATTTCTTGCAAAAAAAGAAAAACAGGACAAATAAAGAGCAGAAAATTAA
>DHSP01000041.1:46346-47218 GCA_002408485.1 Proteiniphilum sp. UBA5283
AGCAGAAAATTAACATAGATCGTTTCATCGGGATCATTTCCAGAAAGAGGGAGTAACATTGGCTTAACATGAGAGGGTTCAACCCCTATACAACTCGGAGAGGACACGGAGAGGAAGGCGTGAAGATCTTGCCTTGGTTACTCTTATTACCTGTACTTTTCAGTCAATTTACTGCAAATTGTCATTTATCACCGAAGAGGAGGCAAATGTCCTTTTGATTCCTTTTCTGAATTTCATGGCCCGGTCCTCCGTGTTCGAAATCTTCTCTGAGGACAGAGCAAAAATTATGTCCGATCTTCCGGTTTATCGCCGACCGGGCCTTGTAAACGGAGTTTTCACTCTGGTTAAGTAAAAAACCGATCTCTCCTATACTCAGACCGGCAAAAGACAAGAAGCATACACTATATTCTTTTTCGGAAAGGTGGGGATACCGCTCCCGAACAAAGCACTGTTGTAGCCCGGGATAAAGGCTCTCTACGACAGATAGGAATTCGTATAATGGCGCTTCAGTATGTCGATCAAACACAATCTTAAATGAGTACTGCGCCGGCAAAATAACGAAACATTCGTTTTTCCATGTCATGATTCATATTATGGAAAAATACAATCTTTCCCCTACAATAGCAGCTCCCGTTAATTTTTAATTAACAAGTTTGCAATATACAAAAAATAACCAACATGGGTAAATAGTCGCATGAAAATCAACTGAGTGCTTCCATTAATTTTTTCGCCGCTTCTTCAATCGTCCGATTTGCAAAGGTAATATCTGTAAACTGATTTATTCATTTTTATTCCGGAAATTACAATTTCTCATTACTATCTTGCAATTATTGCTTTATAATAATTATCTTTACGTAATGACACCCGATTGA
>DHSP01000041.1:47416-47874 GCA_002408485.1 Proteiniphilum sp. UBA5283
ATGAAAAAGATTACCAACCCATTTATTACCAGTGGCTATTTATCGCCGCATTATTTCTGTGATCGAAAAGAAGAGACAAAAGAGTTAATCGGAAATATCGCGAATGGCAACAATGTAGCACTTATTTCTTCGCGCAGAATGGGAAAAACGGGACTCATCACCCATTGCTTTACAAAACGTGAAATAGCAGATAAATACTACACATTCTTTATTGATATTTATCCGACCGGCTCCATTCGTGATTTTGTTTTCACGTTAAGCAGGGAGATTGTAGAGCGACTGAAACCTTTTGGTCAAAAAGCATTAGAAATATTCCTGACCATTGTCAAATCATTGCAGGCCGGAGTCTCATTCAACGTGACGGGTGTACCGTCATTTAATGTGAAACTGGGCGACATCAGGTCCGTGGAGACCACGCTGGATGAGATCTTCCAGTATCTGAACCAGGCGGGAAAACC
>DHSP01000041.1:48086-48439 GCA_002408485.1 Proteiniphilum sp. UBA5283
CAACAGTGCCACAATGCACGTTTCATCTTCGCAGGCAGCCAGCGTCATATTATGGACAAGATCTTCACAAGCGCTTCACATCCATTCTATCAAAGTGTATCCATACAGCATCTTGAAGCCATCTCCATGCAGGAATACACACAATTTGCGTTGGGCCACTTTGAGGAAAACGGCAAATACATCTCTCCTGAGATGGTGGAATCGGTATACAGACAATTTGAAGGCATCACCTGGTATATGCAAAAAATATTGAACACCCTCTTCTCGATGACTCCTGGTGAGGGCAAAGTGACGAAGAGCATGGTAGAGGAGGCTGTTGAGAAAAACGTAAATTCATATGATTACAGTTATTC
>DHSP01000055.1 GCA_002408485.1 Proteiniphilum sp. UBA5283
ATGGCGATGCTCACATCGGCCTGGGCCAATGCACTGCTGTCGTTGATGCCGTCACCCGCCATTGCCACTTTCTTTCCCTCCGCCTGCAAGCTCTTCACCAGGTCGGCCTTTTCATCCGGCATCACTCCTCCTTTGAAGCGCGCTACTCCCAACTCTTCGGCGAGCGCAGCAGCCACCTTCTCGTTGTCACCGGTATAGATGACCACCTCGATCCCCATGCTGCGTAATTTGTGTATCGCTTCCCGGGAAGTAGGTTTCATCTTGTCGGCGATGCCCACCACACCCAATGCTATTTCCTCATCGGCAAACAGCGATACGGTATGTGCCGCATCCAGCTCCAGATAAAGCTGCTGCTTGAGATCTGCCGGAATTACAATATTTTTCAACGCCATAAAATACTCGTTCCCCACGTAGTAGGGCTTCCCCTTGTAGGTTCCTTCAATCCCATGTCCGCTTACCTGCTGTACGGTCACATCGTCGAGCAAGGTGCAATTCTCCTTCAACGCAGCGGTGATGGCATCGGCCAGGGGATGTTCCGACCGGTATTCAATGCTGTAAAGGATATCGCGGTGCAGCGGCAAGGCGTCATGCGACCAGGTGATCTTGTTCACTACCGGCTTTCCTTCCGTGATGGTACCGGTCTTATCGAGAACCACCACATCGATATCTTTTGCCATCTCAAGGCTCTCGGCATCCTTGATCAGGATGCCCTTTTCGGCCCCTTTACCAATTCCAACCATGATGGCTGTGGGTGTAGCCAGTCCCAGCGCACAGGGGCAGGCAATGACCAGCACAGTCACCATGGCCAATAACCCGTACACAAAACCGGGGTCACCATCAAAGATGATCCAGGCGGCAAAACTGAGCAGGGCAATACCGATCACCACCGGCACGAAAATGCCGGCAATCTTGTCCACCAGCCCCTGCACCGGAGCCTTACTTCCCTGTGCCTCGTCCACCGCTTTGATGATCTGCGCAAGCAAGGTATCCTTCCCTACCTTTTGCGCTTTGAACCGGAAGCTCCCCTTCTGATTGATCGTTCCCGCATATACTTTTTCGTGCTGTTTCTTTTCCACGTGAATGGGTTCGCCCGAGATCATGCTCTCGTCCACGAAAGAGCCGCCTTCGGTCACTTCTCCGTCCACGGCAATCTTCTCTCCCGGCTTCACCAGTATGATGTCGCCGACCAATACCTCCGCAATAGGAATCTCTTCCGGCTCCCCATCACGGAAGACTATTACGGTAGAGGGCTGTAAACCCATCAATTTTTTGATGGCATCGGAAGTATTCCCCTTAGCCCTCGCCTCCAGCATCTTCCCAAGCAAGATAAAGGCAATGATCACTCCCGCGGCCTCAAAGTATACATGTGCCTCCAAGCCACGGCTTTCCCAGAATTCGGGCCAGATCATATTGAAAAGGCTGAACAGATAGGCGATGCCGGTACTTAATGCGACAAGTGTATCCATATTGGCAGAGCGGTGCCGGGCCTGCTTCCAGGCACCGACAAAAAAACGACGCCCAAAAATAAACAAGATTGGCGTTGCCAGGGCGCACATAATGATATTGGCATAGGGTGCATTCATAAAAAACATGCCGACGATCACAAGCGGAATAGCCAGCACCATGGCCCAGATAGTATGTCTGCGAAGTTTTCTGTAGTTTTCCTCCGCTATTTGCTCCACATGTTCAAAAGAAGCCTCTCCCTCGTCGACAAGCATGTCATACCCTATCTCTTGTAAAGAGCTCTTCATATCGGAGGGTGTAACAATCCCGGGTAGAAATTCAATATTTCCTTTTCCATTTCCATAATTCACCGAGACACTTATGACACCCGGCACATAGGAGAGGATATTCTGTGAGCTTGAAGCACAAGCAGCACAGGTCATGTTCAGCACGGGACGGGATATCTTTTCGGTACGTACTTCGCCTCCGGCATGACGAACCGTCGACACGACCTCCCGAAGGATCCCGGCGGCATCCTCCGCACGCTTCTCCTCGAGGGTGAGTAAAATATTGTTGTTTCTTTTGTCGTACTCAACAGCGGCAATCCCCTCTGTCTTTTCAATGGATCCTGCCTGCGGGAGAGCACCTCCGGTGAGTTGTATGCTGTATTTGTTATTTGCTGTCATTCTAAATGTTATATTGCTTCATTTAAAAACAATTATGCGAGTGTAAGGTTCAAAAACCGAAGGTTTAAGGTTGTTCGCATGTGAAATAATTGTATTTTTGTTTATTCGCATTGTTCACACAATCTGTCAAGTAATATAATTCTGGTCTATGCATAAATTCTTTCTTTCATTGCTCCTTTTCTTATTAACCGCATTCTCTCTTTTTCCGCAGAAGAAACCACTCGACCATTCTGTGTACGACACCTGGAAGAGCCTGGTGAACAACGCCGTAAGTGATGACGGCAAAATAGTGGGTTCGCTCATATCCCCGCAAGAAGGGGATACCTCTCTTTTCATAAAAAATAACGCCGAAAATCGTACCCTCACGGTGGAGAGGGTAAAAAGTTACGCACTCTCCCCCGACGGCAGATGGACGGTAGGACTGATCAAAGCTCCCTACGCCGCTCGTCGTCAGGCCCGCATCGACAAAAAGAAAAAGGATGAGATGCCGGTAGACTCTCTGCTGATTATTGATAACCTTTCGTTTGCAACGAAGAAGATTCCGGAAGTGAAATCTTACAAAACAGCGCCAGAATTCAACTCTCATATTGCTTACACCTTCAGCCTGCCAAAAGAGAAAGGCAACAAAAACGATGCCAAACAGAAAGAGATCGTCATTTTGCGTAATCTGCTGACTCAGGATGAGGACACCTTTAGAAATGTCAAAGAACATATTTTCAATAAATATGGGAATAGCTTCGCTGTGGCAATTCAACCAGATAAAACAGATTCAACAGATGTACCGCACGTTATATTTGTGGACCTGATGAACAATACACAAAAGATCATCTCACGCGAGAAAATGGAATACAGATCGCTCGCTTTCGACGAACCGGGTGAGCGACTCGTATATCTCGCCACGGCAGACACCTCAAAAGTGGCACAAAAGGTGTATGACATACGCTATTACGTTGCCGGTGCTGATTCGGCCGTGATACTGGCTGACAGAAGCGCTTCGGGACTACCGCACGGATGGATCTTTAACGAGCACGCCGCGCCTTCGTTCAGCAAGAACAGCAAGCGACTCCTCGTTGGTGCCGCCCCCATGCAGAAGCCCAAAGACACGACCCTTGTCGACTTTGAGATGGCCAGCCTCGACATTTGGCACTGGAAGGAACCTCTCATTCCGCCACAACAGCTGGTTCAGCTGAAAAGAGAAGAGAGCAGGACATACTCAGGCATCGTCGATCCCGGATGCAACAACCAATTTATTCCCCTAACCTCCCAGGAAATGCCTTATGCAACTGTGGCCGATGAGGGCAACGGAGAGTATGCGCTTTTGTGGTCCGACAAGCCATACCTGCTGGAGAGCCAGTGGGATATCTCCTCAAAACAGGATGTATGGATAAAAAATTTGCAAGACGGCAGCCTGTATGAACTTGGCAAACCGTTGCACGGAAAGCCGGCCCTGTCACCACAGGGGAATTATACCATTTGGTGGGATGCCGGCGAGCGACACTGGTTTGCCTTTGACAACCGCAATAAATTAGCAAAGAACCTGACCAGGGATATTCCGGTAAACTTCTGGAACGAAAAGCACGACACCCCCTCACCGGTGGGGTCGTACGGCATCGCTGCCTGGACAGAAAATGATGAGTATGTGCTGATCAACGATGCGTTTGACATCTGGAAAATTGATCCTTCGGGCAAGAAAAAGGCAGTAAACATGACTCACTTTGCAGGACGTACCGACTCCATCAGATTCCGATATGTACATACCGATCCCGAAAAACGATTCATAAAAGAGGATGACCTGCTGCTCCTTTCGGCTTTTGACCAGGTTCGCAAGGAAAGTGGCTACTACACATTGGCACAGAAAGGACGTACCCCGCTGAAGAAAAGGATTTTGGAGAAATTTACGTTCACCGGGCTGAAGAAAGCCAGGGAAGCTGATATGGTTGTTTACCAAAAGAGCAACTTCCACACATCACCCGATCTGTATGTGACCAAAGACTTCTGGAGATCTTCGGACAAAATTACCGGGATCAACCCGCAAATGAACGACTTTAACTGGGGCAGAGCTGAACTCTTTTCCTGGACTTCTCACGCAGGTATCCCTTTGCAAGGCATCCTCTACAAGCCGGAAGATTTTGATCCGCTCAAAAAGTATCCGGTGATGATTTATTTCTATGAAAAGCATTCCGATGACCTTTACCGCTGGTTCACACCGGCACCCAGCCGTTCTGTCATTAACATACCCTTCTTTGTAAGCCGGGGATACCTTGTTTTCACCCCCGACATCCACTATACTGTAGGACATCCGGGCAAGGATGCTTACAATGCGGTTCTTTCCGGGGCGGAAGCACTTGCCGAAAACAGCTGGGTGGATAAAGAAAATATGGCCATTCAGGGGCAAAGCTGGGGTGGCTATCAGGTCGCTTATCTGGTCACACAGACAAACCTGTTTAAGGCGGCAGGAGCCGGTGCACCTGTATCAAACATGACCAGCGCTTACGGAGGTATCCGGTGGGAATCAGGCATGAGTCGCCAATTTCAATATGAGCAGACCCAGTCGCGCATCGGGTCCACATTGAACGATTCTTTGCAGCTCTATATTGAAAACTCTCCGGTATTCTTTGCAGACAAGGTCGAAACACCGCTGCTGATCATGCATAACGACAAGGACGGAGCTGTTCCGTGGTATCAGGGGGTGGAGCTCTTTATGACCCTCCGCCGCCTCGGAAAACCGTCATGGCTGTTACAATACAACAACGAAGCACACAATCTGGAACATCGCCGCAACAGCAAAGACCTCTCCATACGGCTGCAACAGTTCTTCGATCACTACCTCAAGGGAGAAGCTGCACCGGCATGGATGACACGCGGGGTACCCGCCACGGAAAAGGGCAAAACCTGGGGTTATGAAACGGTGGAATGATTAAAACCCGCGCTGCCGCATCGCTTCAAAGGTAAGAATTGCAGTAGAGACAGAGACATTGAGCGAATCAATTTTCCCACGCATCGGAATCTTGATTCGCTTTGTCGCATTGTTTAACCAGAAATCGGTCAGTCCCTCCGCTTCGGTCCCCATTACGATGGCGGAGGGTAGTTTAAAATCAATGTTTTGGTAAAATTCAGCAGCCTGCAACTCCGCAGCATACACCGCGATCTTGTTATTCTGCAGCCAATCCAATGCTTCTTCGGAGGTACAGACAGCTGTCTGCACGGTAAACAGGCCTCCTACGCCGGACCGGACCACATTGGGATTGTAGAGGTCGGTTTGCGGGTCACATACGATCACCGCATCCACGGCGGCAGCATCAGCAGTACGCAGTATGGCACCCAGGTTGCCGGGCTTCTCTACCGACTCGAGAAGGATCAGAAAAGGATTTTCGGAGAGCCGGATATCGCTCAACCTGTGCATTTTTGGTTTGGCAAGTGCCACGATCCCGTCGGAGTTCTCCCGGTAGGCAATCTTCTCAAAGACGGCAGGGGAGATATCAAAAACAATGTTTCCGGGCAACGCATGCAGCAGATTCGGATATTTACTGTGGGAATACATTTCGCGACACACATAGACCGACTCCATCTGGTAATTGCTCTGCAAAGCCAGAGAGAGCTCACGCGCACCTTCGATCACAAAAAGCTGTTGCTCACGTCTCTCTTTTGTTTTCGACAGTTTGACAATATTTTTAATGGCTGGGTTTTGCAGGCTGGTAATCATTCCATACAAATTAAGGATCAAAGATCGGTACGTTGCTCCTTTTTCAGCAGAAAAGTGTCGATCGCTTCCTTGAATGACTTTTTCGGCAGGGCGCCCATTGCCATCTGGGGCTGTTCGTTCATCGGAATAAAAAGGAACATCGGAATACTTTGTACCCCGAACATACGTGCCAGTTCAGGTTCTTTATCCACATCAATCTTATAGACGTAGATGTCATCGCCATATTCCGCGGCCAGATCCGACAAAATGGGTGACGTGATTCGGCAAGGTCCGCACCAGGTGGCATAAAAATCCACGATGGCAGGCTTATCGCCATTATATTTCCAGACTTCCGGATTACTTTCGTAGTTGAACACCTTTTCAAGAAAGGTTGCTTTGGTCAGTTCTATTGGTTTTGCCGTTATATTGTTCTGCGAGCTGGAAGGTTCGGCTGCAGAAGCGGCGAACACAATGATTAGTGTTGCTAAGAGGGTAGAAATTTTATTCATTTTAAATAACGGGTTTTACTGTGATTTTTTATAAATGTCATTTATAAACAGTCCGGAAGGAACAAATGTTTACGGTGACCGGTACACAAGCTCTCTATCAACAAAAATATCGGCAAGCAGCAAGCAGCAAAAAAACACCGAATCGTTGATCAAAAGATGGAGCGATCTTTATACTTGTAGACATTTTTACTGGGCACTCCAAATTCTCTTGCCGAAACATTTTCAAGCGCTACCTTCCATATCTTTACATTCTTCACAGAAGGTGCCGAGTAACTGAATTCCCTGTCGGAGTACTGACGCATAATAATATTCAACGCATTTACCTTTTCATCATACTCATCTTCAAAAACCACTTTGCCACGACAAATCACGCTATCGGCACGCACCCGGTAGCTGCAGGCCACCTCTTCGTCCTGCCACATCAGCTTTGGATCGGTGCAGAAAGTGATGCAAACATTGGGGTTTTTTTCGAGAATGGAGATGGAATGTCCCTCCTGTGCGGAATGCAGATAGATGATTTCGTCTTCGTAACCGAAATTCATCGGCAACACATAGGGGATACCATTCTCGTCGGCCATCCCCACATAACACAATGTACAACTGCGGATTAGATCCTCAATCCGGTCCTGTTCTTCCAACTGATAGGTTCTCATAGCGCTCTTTTAAATTTCTTTTTCAGCCGTTGCCGGCAAAGATAAATAAAAAAAGGAAAAACCATCTCCTGATTCTTCCTTTCTATGCTCAATCAACGAAAATGTGACGTCACTTCACTTTATCCACGATTGCCTTAAACGCTTCGGGATGGTTCATTGCCAGGTCGGCAAGCACCTTACGGTTGATTTCTATTTCATGCTTATGCAGCGCTCCCATCAACCGTGAATAGGACATGCCGTTCTCACGGGCAGCTGCATTGATACGCTGGATCCACAAAGCGCGGAAGTTGCGTTTTTTGTTTTTGCGGTCACGATAGGCATAGGTCAACCCTTTCTCCCATGTGTTTTTGGCTACGGTCCACACATTTTTGCGGGCACCGATATAGCCTCTTGTAAGTTTCAGAACTTTTTTTCTGCGGTTGCGCGAGGCAACATGATTGACTGATCTTGGCATAATGTTACTTGTTTTGAATGATAGCGTCTCTGTCGTGCAGAGCTCTTCGGAGCATACATCCTGTTACTAAATCTCTTTACTGGAAACCACCCGGCATGCATTACTTCAACGCCAGCAGTGTTTTAATGCTGTTTACGTCAGATTTGTGAACAAGGCCCGAATGCGTAAGATTTCTCTTCTGCTTTTTGGTCTTCTTCGTCAAAATATGACTTTTGTACGCATGTTTCCGCTTGATTTTTCCTGTTCCGGTAAGGGCGAACCTCTTTTTGGCACCGGAATTAGTCTTCATTTTTGGCATTTTGCTGTCTTCGAATTAGTGAATATTTTTTTCTTCGTTTTCTCCGCGGTCAGGCGAAAAAGTTTGCAAAAGTAATGATTTTATCCGAACAATCAAAACATTATCCTTCTATTTTTTAGGGTCTGCGATCAACTAATTACTGACATATTGTAAAGTATAAAATATCGGTTAAAGTAAAAGACACCAGTTTCTAAGGGATATAATCTCAATGGGGATCTTTTGCCGGGAAGAGACAAAGGGAACAATGCCTGCCAGTACTAGTAACGCCAAGCAATCATGACAATTCCCTACCGTACCCTCCGTCGGTAAGATATCCGCGATTACTTCTTAATCCTCCTTGCAATCCAGTTTTCGTCGCAGCGAGACAATCATATGGGAGCAGAGAAATCATAATTATTTCGTCCAGTCATTTTTAAAACTTGCACATTACCTGACAAGTCTGAATAATCAAAGAATATTTTTATATCCTGTTCATACTGATGATAGTTCAAAAGATCATCAGAGAAAGTTGATTTTAATCCGACCTCATTGTAATAATTACTTACAAAATAAATAAGTATTTTAGATAAACTGGTTGGAGGAGTTATTTTATAAGCTCCATTGTCTTCAATCTGATCAATTTTATCCGGATAAATAATATCTGTACCGTATCCATGCACTAATCTACCTCCAAAAAATCTATATAATGTTACTTCAGTGAGTGAAATATTATAAAAAATATATACCTTGGTTCCGGTATCGGGTAAATACTCATTGTGATTTTCTGGCTTGTAGAAAATCTCGAAATTCAAGATCGCACACCCCTCCTCAACAGGGACTTCTATGATTTCCTTGTGCTCACAATTACTGAAAATCAAAAAAAGTAATAGAATTGCAAAAATATTTTTTAGATTCTTCATATTCTATTAATCAAAAAATTTAGGCGCTATATAAATACGATAATATCCGGTTTCATATTTTTTATTGAAATTGGGAATAATCTTCTCTCCCTTTCTTGTGTTCTTACTAATATAATCCTTATTCATTACAATTTCATCACCAAAGTTAATAATAATTTCTCCTAAATTATCATTATCAAGCATAGTCGTAATTTCATAAGTAAAACTATGAGTTTCTTTTGTTGAGGATCCAAATTTAATACCTTGTTTAACCGTATCCCCAAATGTTACATCATAGCCGAAGTTAGTCGCAAATTCAGAAGTGCTTGTCTGTGTGACTTTCTGGGTTTGAGACTGATCAACTTCTTCGACAACAATCTTTGCTGAATAGCTATAGTAATTCAAGTCCCATTCAAATAATGAGATATTTGGATTCACGTAAAGGTTTTCTACTCCGACGACTTGATATATATCTGAATTTCTTGGACTTGTATTTGTGATAACCTTAAAAAGATCTTCTGGCTGTACTCTAAAAGACGTAATAACTTCAGAACCCCCAAAATTTTTTGCTCCATGATATACTTTTATCCTAAATTCAAATTCTCCATCTGTCCATGGAGTATAAAACGATCTTCCACTCCCGCCAGGTGTCGTAACTAATGGTTTCAAATGCCAGTAACCGTCTAATTTAGGTTCATCATTCTGGTCGCTTATTTTATTTACATTCCCCAATCCATTGTTGATCATTTCAAAACCGACAACGCTCTCTTTAAATCTTAAATCAAATGGCCCTCTATCGATATCTTTTGTCAGATTATAATATACATAATCTCTTTGCCAACCTTCAGTGTTATTTTTGAAATAGTCATAAGAATCTATACCTTTTTGATATTTTTCATAATCGAAAATAAGAATATTGGAATTTCTAAATTTTAGATTTTCTGTAATATTATCAAAATTGGGATCAATGAATTGAAAATCAACACCTGTAGATCTACTCCTAAATGTTACACCTATATTTTTTAAATTATTATCCCTTACAACAACTCTTTCATTTTCTTTCAAGACGACGATTGGGAATCCTGGAATTTCATCACTTAAAAGTGTAAAAGACTCGCCCATAGCATTATATACGGGAACCACATTATTATAAGTTCGAATGGCTACTTTTGGTATTTCAAAGTCGGTGTTCCATTTTTCTGCAGAAAAAGAATTTTCAGGTAATGAAGGTACAAATAAAGTTAAAGTGGGATATTCTTTCAATAGTACTAATAAGTCTTCTTCACTAATGTATTTATTTAATTGATCCTCAAGGGTATTTCCATTACCCAAATCTGTATCTTTAATTAACATTAATAGAACATCATAATCATGATTGAATCTTTTCAACGCTTCACCTTTAATCAAGTCCCTCGTTTCTTTACTCTCGTCGAATACTTTCGCTAATGCAATAGCTAAATCTTCAATTAATTCATATGGTTTTTTTACGCTGATTTTTTCAATCTTTTCTTCCTCTTTTACTAAATCTTCATTCTTATTACACGAAAAAAATAAAAATATCACAACTATCATTAAAGTAGTTGTGAAATAATAAAATTTTGTTTTCATCACTAAGTGTTTTAAATTAACCATAATATTAATAAAAAATTCAATGGGTATCAATTGTTTAAATCATTATATTGACGAAAGAATGTATCAAATCAACTGGACCCATATCCTTACATAAAATTTCGTATGATAATTTGACTCCTTTTATCCTTGACGGGATTTATGTGTCATACGAAACTAGGGTAGTCATACGCTTTCTGTTCAAACGAACACCTCCTCCTGCCTTCGGGAAGAAGCTGGTAAAAACATCAACTCTGTCTACGACAGATAGATCGGTTGGAGATGATCTATCCGCATTTAGGTTCAGATTTCAAGATCACCATACATCATCCCCTTTTCGTTACTGAAAGTAATGGTATATACCCCCGAAGATAGTCCCAACAGCGGAATAAAAGACTGAAGATGCGCCGAGGTGTTTACCACGGTTTCATAAATCTGCTCTCCCGTGCTTTCGGTGAGCGTGACTCGCACATTTCCTAAATTTTTGTAAAACGTTGCCAAGATAAAATCACCCTGAATTTCGGCTGTAACTACATCGCCTCCAGAACGAAGACCGCCAGTTTCAAATTTTCCTCTCAGGTCTATCTTATTTGTTTCGGTAATTGTTTTACCGTCAGTTACCGGCATGATCCCCATGTCTGCGGCGACAGGAAACCATAACCACCCCGCACAAAATACACATAATAGAACTTGCCTTTTCTTCATAAGCATTATTTATCAAATTCGACGATAAATATAGGCTAACCTTTATAAATGATCTGTATAGATATGGGTTTTTCTTGTTAACATATAGGTTTTTCTTGCTCTACAAATACAATAATCTAATTATCAATATATTGAAAAGTTTAACATATAGATTTTCAATGGATGGCTGTAAGGTTTGTGGACAATTAGCGCGATAACTGGTCAATATGCCCGGCAATGTCGCCGCTAGGCCCCAGACCCACTTTTCTCCGTATATCGGTCCGGCGTGTTTGTACGGTGTGGACACTTTGGTGAAGAACCAGGGATATTTCTTTTACCCTGAAACCGGCATATGTAAGTATACATACACGGAATTCGGTTTCGGTAAGATCGGGATATTTCTCCCGTATCTTTCCGGCAAGCCCCGGCCGCATGGTGTTGAATACCCGGAACAAGGCGTCCCATGCTTCTTCGATACTTTCTTCTCCATACACTATTTTGTTGAACCGCTCGCCCCACAAGGCTCCCCCGGAAGTAGATTTTCCGGACCGGGTCATTTCCTGATTCAATTCCATCACTTTTCTGATAATATCGAACCCAAGAAGAAGATCTTTACGCAAGTCTAACTGTTTTTGGTACACGGTGCTTTCCAGATCACGCTTCATTTCTTTCAGGGTATCGAGGTTGCGCCGGATTTCAGCCTGCTTGTTCTTCTGCCTGACCCAATACCACGTGAACAACTCTCCGCCCACTATACCCACAGCCAGCAGCGCAATGATCCATAACTGGCGGATAGACAAGTCCTGATAATACTGTTTTTGCATCTGTCCGTAATCGTATTTCAGGTGTGCTTCATATACCAACTGCCTCTCCCTTTCTTCCATAATACGGTGGAGCGTATTCATGCGCTCGTCCTGGTAAACGAAGGCCGCTTCATAGTTAGCCTGTTCTTTTTCCCGTCTGGCCAAGTAAGAGTATGCGCTCGCCTTAAAATAATCGTCCTCCGCGGCAGATAGAAGTCGCTTCAACTGTTCCGTATGCCATACAGCGGAATCCGAGCGTCCCATCACTGTGTATAATTCGGCAAGATTCAGGTAATAACGGGGCAGCTTGGTGCTGTCGGTATTGAAGCGGAACGATTGGTGGAGGTATGTTCCGGCTTTATCGAACTGTTTGGTTTCCTTGTACATCACGCCCAGATTCTGCGCCAACAGGCTTTGCAGCTGAAGATCTTCATCGTTTCCGGCCAAATCCAACCCTTTATGGAAAGAGAGTAAAGCGCTGTCTGGTTGATCCAACAGCGCATACATTTGTCCTATGGCGCTAAAACATTGCGCTTGTTTGTGTGGTTCGGCATCGTAAAGTTGTGCCGCTTCTTTATAATTTTTCAGCGCTACCCGATAGATTCCCTGCTCCGCGAACAAGTCACCGAGATTATATTGTATCAATCCCTGCAAATCAGAATTATTGGTTTGACGGGCATGCTTCCTCGCCTCTTTGTATAATTGTACCGCATTTTCGTATTCCTTCCGTTCACGATAAACACAGCCGCTATAAAACCAAGCTAGTGCAGCCAACCGAGGCTCTTTCCTGTCAGAAAAATAATCACGCGCCCGGAAGATCAAGGTATCTTCTGCGACAGGGCGGTGTGTTTTATAGCGCGCCTGTACTCGCAGCACCAAATAACGCACATAATCTTCGAAAAAGAGGCTTTCTTCGGGATAGAAAATGGAATCGATCAGTTGCATGGCGCTGTCGGGGTTGCTTTCGATAAGTCGTTCGGCATCTGCCAACAGCATGGAGGCTTCGGGCTGGGGGTTACTACACTCCACAAAAAAAGACAACCATAAAGCCATAAATAGGGTATAGCATACACTCTTCATCGATTTACCGTTACTCAGTTTGTTCCCGTAGTGCAAATATAGTAAAGCTGGGAGAAAAATCAAACTCTGATCTTTTCCGTCCGGATGATGTGCATGCACATTGCCAGAAGACAATTTGTAGGTACCCGCATGACAGATATCCTTTTTCTTTCCATGACGGGCAGTGGAACGAAACGGAAGAGAGATAAAAAACCGGCTAAACAATTTTAGCCGGCACTGTTTTTCCACGACTGCGAAAGAGAGTCATTCACGCTTCTTTTGACTCCTTCCTGGGTGCAGGGGTTCCTTTTTTGGGAGAGAGCATGATGGACATACGTTTTCCCTCCATGATGGGCAAATGCTCCACCTTGGCATACTCTTCCAGTTCATTGGCAAAGCGCAATAACAGTACCTCCCCCTGCTCTTTAAATAGAATGGAACGTCCTCTAAAAAACACATACGCCTTCACTTTCGAGCCTTCAGCCAGGAAGTTCATCGCGTGTTTCAATTTAAAGTTATAGTCGTGATCGTCTGTTTGTGGTCCAAATCTAATTTCTTTCACCGTTACTTTGACCGATTTTGCTTTTTGTTCTTTCAGCTTTTTCTTTTGCTGATAAACAAATTTCTTGTAATCGATGATCCTGCATACAGGAGGTTTCGCCGTAGGCGCAATTTCAACAAGGTCCAATTCCTGTTCTTCGGCTATCTTTAATGCTTCTCTTGTGGAATAAATGCCCTCCGTCACGTTATCGCCTACTAACCGGACTTCCGGAACCCGGATGCGTTCGTTGATCCGGTGCTGGTCTTTTGAGTCTTTTCTCATTCGGTGATGTTAATGTTTGCTCTGTTTGATTTATTTATATATTTTAAAATTCGTTGCTACACAAAAGCTTAATTTGACCGGACAGAAGGATTCATCATATCCTCTACCTCCCGTGCAATCGTTTCTGCAAATGTAATCAATTTTGTGGAACCTTGATCTATCCCACCCTGTTTTCTTACAGAAACCTCTTCATTTTCTGCCTCTTTCTCACCGACTATCAACAGATAAGGTATCCGTTTCAATTCGTTGTCCCGAATCTTGCGCCCCACCTTTTCGTTGCGGTCGTCCACTTCGGCACGGATATCGAATCGTTTTAATTCTTTCGCCACACAACGGGCATAGTCGTTGAACTTTTCGCTCACAGGCAGAATCACTGCTTGTGTAGGCGCCAGCCACAAAGGGAATTTACCGGCGGTATGTTCAATAAGGACAGCCACGAATCGCTCCATGGAGCCAAAGGGTGCCCTGTGAATCATTACCGGACGGTGCTTCTGGTTGTCAGCGCCGGTATACTCCAACTCAAACCTGTCGGGCAGGTTGTAATCCACCTGTATGGTGCCCAGCTGCCAGCGCCGTCCCAACGCATCTTTCACCATAAAGTCGAGCTTTGGCCCATAGAATGCAGCCTCACCGGTTTCTACTTTTGCTTTGAGCCCTTTCTCCTGGCAAGCCTCCACGATGGCACGTTCTGCCTTCTCCCAATTTTCGTCGGTACCGATATACTTGTCCTTGTCGTTCGGATCACGCAACGAGATCTGAGCCTCAAAATTTTCAAATTCAAGCGCTTTGAAGATGATGAAGATGATATCCATCACTTTCAGGAACTCCTCTTTTACCTGGTCGGGTGTACAGAAGATATGAGCATCGTCCTGTGTAAAACCGCGTACGCGGGTCAGTCCGTGCAACTCGCCGCTCTGCTCGTACCGATAGACTGTGCCAAACTCTGCCAAGCGGAGGGGCAGGTCTTTGTAAGAGCGTGGAAATGCTTTGTAGATCTCACAGTGGTGTGGGCAGTTCATTGGTTTCAGGAGAAACTCCTCTCCCTCTTCGGGCGTATGGATCGGCTGAAATGAATCTTTTCCATATTTGGCATAATGCCCCGAGGTCACGTAGAGCTGTTTGTGTCCGATATGGGGCGTGATGACCTGATCATAATCGAACTCTCGCTGTATTTTCTTCAGGAAATCTTCCAGCCGGAGCCGCAACTGTGTTCCCTTCGGCAACCACAGGGGGAGGCCTGCTCCCACCGTTTGTGAAAAATGAAACAGCTGGAGCTCCTTGCCAATTTTCCGGTGATCCCTCTTTTTAGCCTCTTCGAGCATGACCAGATACTCATCAAGCATTTTCTTTTTGGGGAAAGTGATACCATAGAGTCTTGTCAGCTGGGGCCGTTTCTCGTCTCCCCGCCAATAAGCACCTGCCGCAGACAATACTTTCACTGCCTTAATATAGGAGGTGTTGGGCAGGTGAGGACCGCGGCACAAGTCGGTAAAACGTCCCTGTGTATAGGTAGTGATGGTACCGTCTTCGAGCTCGCTGATCAGCTCCACCTTGTAATGTTCGTCGCGTTCTGCAAACATTCTGAGGGCATCGTCTTTGGAGATATTCTCCCGTTGGATCTCTTCCCGGGCGGCAATCAGCTCCATCATTTTCTTTTCGATGGCAGGGAAGTCACTCTCTTTGATGGCAACCCCTTCACCCGGATCCACATCGTAGTAAAATCCGTTTTCAATGGCTGGCCCGATTCCGAATTTGATGCCTGGATAAAGTTCCTGTAAGGCTTCTGCCATAAGGTGAGCCGAAGAGTGCCAGTAGGCATGCTTCCCTTCTTCGTCCTCCCATTTGAGCAGATTTACAGTAGCATCCTCCTCTATGGGGCGTGCCAGATCCCATGTTTCACCGTTCACGCTTACAGCCAGCACCTCCTGCGCCAACCGTTGGCTGATACTTTGTGCTATCTCTAATCCCGTTACTCCTTTTTCAAATTCCCTCACGGAGGCATCGGGAAATGTAATTTTTATCATGCTATGTTGTCCTTAATGTATCTTCTTTGTAATGCGACTGCAAATGTAGTGATTTTGTGGTTGATGGAACAGCAAAACCAGAAGAAAATTGTACTCGGCGTTGTTTGACAATTTATTTCCTGCTACCTGTTTATTCCGATAGCGATCAAACTTACCTGCTGAACAATCCAATTATTGCATCCGTTTGATGATGCTGTACGACTGAACGATACCCAATTCTCCAGCTTTGCGCAAGTCATCAAGTCCCTTTGCCGTCTCACCGATGGCAAGGCGAGAGATGCCACGATTGAAATAGGCTTCTGCAAATTGCGGTTCCAGCTCGATGGCTTTTGAGTAATCTGCAATAGCGGCACGATAATCCTTCTCGAGGCTGAAAATCTCAGCCCGGTTATAATAAGCATAAATGAAATCGGGGTTGAGACGGATAATCTCTCCGTATTCCTTCAGAATCCCTTCATAATCGATCGATTTGGTTGAGATCTCCGGCATCCTGGGCTTTCCTGCAATATTGCTTAATTCGGGCAGGTTGACGCCTATAGTGCCATCCATCATTCGGGGATCACTCTGCAAGCGCTCATATTCCAGCTGCTTGGAGCGCACCACAGCATGTGCAAAATGGGCAAGCAGCATGTCCGGTTTCAGGGAAATTACTTTATTCAGGTCTTTGAGTGCACTTTCGTAATCCTGCACAAGCATAAAATCCATTGCTCTTCCAAAATAGAGAGACGGGTTCGCGGGTTCACTCTCCAATCTCATTGAGTAATTGTCGATAGAGCGGAAATGGGTCTGTATCTGCAGTTCGTTCAGTGGAGCCTCGTTGTTGGTCGCCTTCAGAATCCATGCAAGGCCAAAGTCGTTGTTGGCCTTTTCCATCACCTCGGAATAATATACCGGCCGGTGCACCTCAAATGCACGTTCATAGTATGTGAGGACAAACATCGGCTCGGGGTCCACCGGAGCATGTATGTTCTGCACCTTGCCCCTGCTTTGGCGTTGATACTGCGTCTTTTGAGAAGTATCCTTATCGGCTACAACCAGCATCGTAAACTTCTCGATGTCCTGATCGGCCTGTTCACGGGTATCCTTCGCTTCACCCTGTTTACGAGCTTGTTTAAATGGCTCGGGGTTTGTCGTAGCTATCTTACGGGCTTTTGCCTCTTCAGCACGGGCCAGCATATAGTCATTTTCGGCACCGCGCAGATCATTCATTTCCCGCTTCAGTTGCGACCTCATGTAATATGCGGTGAAAAAATCGGGATGGGCCGCGATGACTACATTCAGGTCTTCCAGTGCCGCCACTACGTTGCCTGTCTCACTGTGCAGCATGGCACGGTTCAAATAGGCAATTGTATTACCGGGCTCCAGCTCGATTACCTTGTCGAAGTCACGGATAGCCCGGTTGTTGTCGCCCACCTGTGCCCGCAACAAGCCCCGGTTAAAACGGGCAATGAGGTTGTTCTCATCCGTCTCAATCACCCTGTCGTAATCGGCCATTGCTCCGCGAAGGTCGTTTAGGTGGTACTTCACCAGCCCCCGGTTGATATAGTTTCCTTCGAAATAGGGATCTAACCGGATGGCTTCATCCAGGTCGGCCAGTGCCTTGTTGTATTCTTTCTGCTGAAGATAAAGCACTCCACGTGAGGCAAATGATTGCGACGTGTAGGGGTCAATTTCGATTGCCTTATCGATGTCGGCCAGCGCACTTGTGGTATCTTTCATTTCCAGATACATCTGTGACCGTGTAAGATAACCGGGTGTATAATCGGGAAAACGACGTAGCAGTATTTCAAAAAACTTCGCTGCCACATCATATTGCTCCAGCTCCACATTGACTATTCCCATGTTCACCAGTGTAATCCGGTCCTCAGGAAAAAACTCCAGGCTCCGCTGATAATCGGTCGCAGCCTGGTCATATTTTTCCTGGTTCTGCCGTGCGGCACCGCGCAACTGGTAGGCTGCCGTATAATAGGGATTGCGTACCAGACACTCGGAGGCATCTTCTTCGGCACCTTTGAAGTCGTCAAGCATGAATTTAGCCATTGCCCTGAAATAATAGGGATCGGCCAGGTAAGGCTTCGCCGTGATCACCTGATTGAAATATTGAATGGCCAGCACATAATCCTCGAAATAGAGCGCATTCTTGCCGATCATCATCACGCGGTCAGTATTAACCTGCGCCGATGCAGGCAGGAAGAGAAGCACGATGCATGCTGTCAATATCAATTGTTTCATTTTTGACCCTTTGTTTGTGCGAATATTGGAATTTTTCTGCATGTTGTATCGAAAACGTTTGCTATTTTAGAGTGTTTATGAGGCGGAACGTTTAAATAATGTCCGTCTCTTCTACATACGTTCCAGGATCCTGCGTCCGTCGTCGGCCACCCGGATGGTTATCTTCACGGTATTTTCGGGCAGAATGGGTTCTACCAGTTCCGGCCACTCAATAAAGCAGACGTTGCCACTGTAAAAATAATCTTCGTACCCGAAATCGAAGGCCTCTTCGAGTTTGTTGATACGATAAAAATCGAAATGAAATATCGCCCTCCCCTCTTTGTCCCTGTATTCATTAATGATTGCAAAGGTGGGACTTGAAACAGTTTCAGTCACACCCATCTCTTCAGAAAGTGCTTTGATAAAAGTGGTTTTTCCGGCCCCCATGCTGCCGTAAAAAGCGAATACCTTGCTGTCTCCCATCTCCCGCAGGAAAGTACGGGCTGCATCTCTGATATCCTTCAAGTCATTGATTTCTATTTGCATATTTGGCTATTTCGGATTTAGTGTGATGAGGGGGACCATCATCTCTTCCATAGAGATCCCCCCGTGTTGAAAACTTTGTGCGTAGTACGACACATGTTGGTTGTAATTGTTGGGATAGACAAAGAAGTCGTTTTGCATGGCAAAGATGTAGCGGGTACTCATGCGGGGAGTTGGCAAGCCGAAGTCTTCGGGATGAAGCATCTCGAACAGTTTCTTTGGCTCATATCCCAAATTTTTTCCCACTTTATAACGGAGGCTTGTGTTTGTCTCTTTGTCGCCCAGCACCCGCACCCCGTTCTTCACCCGGATAGAGCCGTGATCTGTGGTAAGCACGACTCTATAACCTTTGCCGGCAATCTTTTTCAGGAGTGCAAACAGGGGGGAGTGCAAGAGCCATGATCGCGTGAGGGAACGGTATGCTGCTTCGTCGGCAATCAGTTCACGAATCATTCTCGAATCGGTTCTCGCGTGCGAAAGCATATCGATGAAGTTGAACACCCACACGTGGAGGTCATTCCTCTCCAATTCGGAAAAGTGCCTGTTCAACTCCTCCGCCTCAAGGTTGGAATTTATTTTTTTGTACGACAGAAGCGGCGACAATTGATTTCTCTCCAGTTGTGCCCGAATGAGAGATTCTTCAAGCAGGTTCTTTCCCTCCTCCTCCGTCTCGTCAACCCATAAGCCGGGATACTGTGCTGCCAGGTCCCGCGGCATCAGTCCCGAAAAAATGCTGTTCCTTGCGTATGGTGTGGCAGTAGGGAGTATACTGAAATAAAGCTCCTCGTGGCAAACAAAATAATCGGCGATCATCTCCTTCACTGCCTGCCATTGATCGAACCGAAAGTTGTCGATCAAAATAAAAAACAACTTTTCTCCTTTGCCAATTGCCGGCATCACCGTTTCCTCAAACAGCGCGGGACTCATTAGCGGACGGCCGGCAGTCTGTCTCATCCATTTTGGATAGTGTCTGCGGATAAATCTGGCAAACGCGCTGTTGGCTTCCGTCTTCTGAGACGCCAACAGTTCCTTCATCGAGTTATCAGCCTGCTCCAGCTCCAGCTCCCAATGAACCAGCTTCTTGTAGACGGAAATCCAATCGTCAGCCGAACGACAGCTGCCTATTTCTTCACTTAATTGGCCGAACAGCTGTCGGTAATTTACCGTGACAGTTTCATATATAAGCGCCTTTTTGTCGAGAATCTTCTTGATGGTCATCAGCACCTGGTTTGGATTGACCGGTTTAATCAGGTAGTCGGCAATTTTATTGCCGATCGCGCAGTTCATGATTCCCTCATCCTCACTCTTTGTAACCATCACCACAGGCACGTCGGGTGCGACCTCCTGCAAACCGGAAAGTGTCTCCAGACCGGACAGGCCCGGCATATGTTCATCCAGAAAAATAGTATCGAACAATGTCTGCCGCGCTCGCTCAATCGCGTCGAGCCCGTTGTTGGTGCACTCCATAGAGTAACCTTTCTCTTCCAGAAAGAGCATATAGGGTTTCAGCAGATCAATCTCATCGTCCACCCAAAGAAAACGTGCTTTATTCATCTTGGTTACCACCCGGCTTACATGCTGAAAGAAATTGGGCAAATGTATCCATTTCCGTTGTATCTGACAACCTTTTTTGCTTTTTTAGGAACAGATATAGAACGAGTAATAAACTGCACAGTTTACCTTTCTCCATCTATCCGGACGATGACAGGATTATTTTTTTTGTTTTTGGTGTTTTTTTATTTAAAAAGTGTATTTTTGTGAAAATAGATCTTTGTACCAATATTTTAAACCCCGATACAAAAAAAAGAACCAGATGCCTGAAACAAAATAAGTATTCACAGGTTCAATACAATGCATGAATATAAAAACAACAGCCAAATGAAATACAGACAATTAATAACCACTCTCCTTTTTGTTGCAACAATCGGTTGTTCGTCCCGACAGCCGGAAAAAATTTTTAACGGAAAAGACCTTTCGAACTGGAACTTTGTTTTGAAGGACGATTCCGTACCGACAAGTCATGTTTTTTCGGCTGATGAGGGTATTATTACCGTAAAGGGAGAACCACTAGGTTACATGTATACCAGAAAGAAATACCGTGACTTTACCTTGGAGCTGGAATACCGATGGGCAAATGAGGCGAGCAACAGCGGCGTTTTCTTTTTGATAGAAGAGCCGGCAACCCCCTTTCCGAAAGGCATTGAGTGTCAACTCAAAGCCGGCAAGGCAGGAGATCTTGTTTTGCTGTCGGGGGCTGTTTTGAAAGAATATGTCCTTCCGGAAGGCATGACCGAACGGCCCAAATTCCCGGTGGTAGAGAAGAAGGAGCCATCGAGCGAAAAACCTGCAGGTGAATGGAACAAGGTGAAGATTCAAGTGAAGGGGGGCATTGCGGACATATACATCAATGATGTACTGCAAAACAGTGCTACCAGCGAGGTAAAAGAGGGACATATCGGCCTGCAGAGTGAAGGAAAGGAAATTCAGTTTCGAAATCTTGTAATTGAATAACGGATATAAGGAAATGCCAACAGCCGAATCAAAGCAATATATCGATTTAGAAGAGAAATACGGCGCGCACAACTACCATCCACTGCCGGTTGTATTGTCGCGGGGAAAGGGATGCTACGTGTGGGATGTAGACGGCAAAATGTATTTCGATTTTCTATCGGCCTATTCAGCAGTAAACCAAGGACACAGTCATCCCAAAATTGTGACAGCTCTCAATACACAGGCGGAGACACTTTGCCTTACTTCCCGTGCTTTTTATAACGACGCGTTGGGACCCTACGAAAAGTATATGCACGATTATTTCGGCTACGACAAGATTCTCCCCATGAACACTGGGGCAGAAGCGGTGGAGACAGCACTTAAACTGACCCGCAAATGGGGCTACCAGAAGAAAGGAATTCCCGAGGACGAAGCAATCATTGTAGCATGCGAGGGTAACTTTCACGGACGCACCGTCACCATTGTCTCGCTTTCTACCGATCCGGAAGCCCGCGCCGGCTACGGCCCCTACACACCGGGTATAGAGGTTGTCCCCTACAATGATGTGACTGCCTTGTCATCGATCTTTGAAGAAAAAGGAGCCTCCATCGCGGGATTCCTGGTGGAACCCATACAGGGAGAGGCCGGAGTAATTGTGCCGGATGAGGGATACCTGAAAGGGTGTTACGACCTGTGTAAGGCCTACGATATATTGTTCATTGCCGACGAAATACAGACGGGAATAGGGCGCACCGGCAGGGTGTTATGCTGCGATCACGAAGGCGTACGCCCCGACATCGTGATCCTGGGAAAAGCCCTCTCGGGAGGAGTATTGCCCGTTTCGGCGGTATTGGCCGACGACGAGGTTATGCTGACGATACAACCGGGACAACACGGCTCTACCTTTGGCGGCTTTCCCCTGGCATGCAAAGTAGCTACGGCCGCGTTGGAGGTAGTGAGAGAGGAAAAACTGGCGGAGAAAGCCGATAGGCTGGGCAACATCTTCCGCGATGAGCTGAAGAAGATAAAAAGTCCTTTCATTCGGCAAGTCAGGGGAAAAGGGTTGCTCAACGCCATTGTTGTTGCGCCCTACAATGGGAAAGAGGCCTGGGACCTATGTATGAAGATGGCGGAAAACGGCTTGCTGGCTAAACCTACCCACGGTCATATCATTCGGTTTGCACCTCCGCTGGTGATCACCGAAGAGGAATTGAGGGAAGCCATTGCCATTATCAAAGAATCGGTAACATCACTGGAATAAGCATATGCAAACCACCTCGAAGATTCTGATGATCCGCCCTGCCCGCTTCGCATTCAACGAGGAGACGGCACAGAATAATTTTTTTCAACAGAAAGTAGATAGCAACTCTGTGGCTGAAAAAGCGCGGGAAGAGTTTGACGCCTTTGTTCAGTTACTTCGGGGAAAGGATGTGGATGTGATGGTTGTCCAGGATACGCCGGAGCCCTGGACACCCGATGCTCTGTTTCCAAACAACTGGTTTTCTTCTCACATTACCGGGGAGTTGGTGTTATATCCCCTGTTTGCCGAAAATCGTCGAAAAGAAAGGAAACCGGAGGTATTGGAGCTCTTGCGTCGAAAAATAAACCATCGCAAGCTAATTGACCTCACTCACTGGGAGGAGGAGGGTGAGTTTCTGGAGGGTACCGGGAGCATGATCTTTGATCGTGACAGGCAGATCGCCTACTGTTGCCGTTCACCCCGTACTTCGGAAAAAGTACTGGCCGAATTTTGTGCCCGCATGAACTACGACTCGGTTATTTTCGACGCTCTGGATAAAGAAGGGAAACCTATTTATCATACCAATGTGATGATGGAAGTAGGGTCACAGGTTGCCGTGATCTGCCTTGAATCAATCCGGGACCGGAATGACCGGCAAAGGGTGTCATCAAGGCTGACTGCCTCGGGAAAGATCATCGTGGAGATAACTTTGGAACAAGTGACCCGTTTCGCAGGCAACATGCTGGAGATAAAGAGCCGCAACGGCACCCCCATTATGGTGATGTCGTCGTCGGCACGCAATTCCTTGACACCCGCACAGGAGTCAACCCTGTCCACTTTCAACAAGATTGTGTCGCCCGATTTGCACACCATTGAAACTGTCGGTGGCGGGTCGGCGCGCTGCATGCTGGCAGAAATTTTTTACTGATTGTTTTTGAGCTACACAGAAGTAGAACTATATTATCCAACCCTTTAATCAAAAAACTATGTCATTTAAATCAGAACTGAAAGAGTTTTTAATGCGAGGCAGTGTCGTAGACATGGCCGTAGGTATTGTAATCGGCGGCGCATTCGGAAAGATCGTCACCTCTTTTGTGAACGACATCCTTATGCCACCGATTGCATTGATCTCAAACCAGGGACAATTTACAGATCTCAAACTTGTTTTGAGACAGGCAGCAATGGAGGGTGCTGAGGTGGTATCGCCTGCTGTCACATGGAACTATGGCGCCTTTATTCAGGCCATTGTGGACTTTCTGATCATTGGCACGGCCATTTTCCTTGTCATCAAGGGAATGAACTCCCTAAAACGGAAGAAGGAGGAAGCTCCTGCCCCGGAAGCTGCTCCCGAACCCACCAAAGAGGAATTGTTATTGACTGAGATCCGCGATTTGTTGAAAAACAAATAATTTTTTCTGAGATTATCAGACACTTTCACAACAACCTGTCATCTTCGTCCGACCTGCGATCGGACGAAGTTTTTATGCAGATGCCCAGAGATGCACAATGCAACGTGCAGAAAAAACATTTTTTTGTAACCGATTTGACGCAGTGGCAGTCATATGGATGTAAACAAATTAATTATTCACTTTTAAATGTATTCAATTATGGAAGATTTAATCCCAATCATCGCCATTCTGTGTACCATAGGACTGCCCATAGCCACTGGGCTCGTCATAGGCCTCACCTCGGTAAAAAATGCCCACAAGGAAAGAATGGGGCTAATCAATCAGGGAATCATCCCACCCAACAGGACAAAGACGAAAAGTAACCCTAACCGTTTCGTATCGTTAAGAAACGGGATCGTACTCGTTGCCCTTGGAATAGGAATCATTGTCGGTTTTCTTTGCTCCGAATATCTTGTGATTGGTCAGAACAATGAATTTTGGATCACCGGTGCAAGCGTGGTTTTCTTCCTGGGCCTAGGCTACCTGGTCTATTTTTTGATAATGCAAAAGATGCCGGTTGCGGCGCAAAGGGAAGAGACAGAACAGGAATAATCACGTGCAATGAACGAAAACCAACGTGTGCAACAGGTGCTTTCGGGCAACACTTCCGCGTTTGCATATTTTGTCGATGCTTATCAGGATATGGCGATTACCATCGCTTACCGGATTTGCGGCAACATGCAGGATGCGGAAGATGTCGTACAGGAAAGTTATGTAAAGGCATTCAGGAATCTGCGTAGTTTTCGGTCCGACAGCAAATTTTCAACCTGGCTGTATCGCATTGTATACAACACGGCAATCACACATACGAAGTCTCAAATGTGGATAGGAAGCAGGGCGGCAGCGATGGAAGATGCTTCTCAGCTTGCTGACAACACACTGGAGATAAACATGAACGAAAACGAGAGAAAAGAGATTGTGGCCGATGTATTGCAGAAAATGCCTACGGGAGATGCACTTTTACTCACGCTCTACTATTTGGAGGATAATCCGGTAAAGGAGATTGCCAAAATCACCGGGCTGAACGAGCCGAACGTAAAGGTGAAACTGTTCAGGGCAAGGAAACTTTTCAAAGAAATGGTTGTTTCAAATTATGGAGTACAAATTACGGGGACATAAAAATGATCATCATGATGGACAAATATAGCACGCAAAAAGAGGACGAAAAATTTCGGCAAATACTGACGTCCGCAAGAATAGAAGCTCCCGAGAACCTGAGACATCGGATTATGCAGCAGATAGAAACCGAAAAGGCGCTTGTCCCTCAGGGCACAAAACGCAAAAAAGAACGGGAGAATAATATGCTGAGGGAGATGGGAGCCATTTTTGGTACGATGTATGCTGTTCTGGGAGCAATGGTTGCAGGGGTATATTTTCTGCTTGGCGAAGATTTCCTGCTTTCCCCCCAATTCATCGGATCAGCAATCCTTGTGGGTTCGATATTTAGCCTGTTGTGGCTTATCTCGCGTCTGGATTCACATTTAAGGGAAACTAAAAAAATCCGTTGACCCTGCCGGATTGATATCTCTTCCTCTATGGTGAACGCGAATGAACAAGTCAGATACAGGGCATCTGAATATTGTCACAGGCAAGGAAGGTATCTCGTTTACTCCCTTGTCAATTCTGTCCTCGCTTTTGCTAATACTTCGGGTGACTCGGCAGGTGGATACCGCAAATCGAGCGAGCGGAACAACTCCAGGATGATGTCTCCCACTGCCACCCGGGTAAAGAACTTTTTGTCTGCGGGGATCACGAACCAGGGTGCATGTGGTTTGGACGTTTTTTCCAGCATCTCTTCGTATGCCCGATCATAAGCATCCCACTGTGCACGTGCCTGAAGGTCGGCCGAACTGAACTTCCAGTTTTTATCCGGCTCGTCGATACGAGAAAGGAAACGCTCCTTCTGCTCCTCTTTCGAAACGTGCAGAAAAAATTTCAATATGCGCATTCCATTCTGATACAGATGCTTTTCTACTCCGTTTATAGCTTCGTACCTGTTTTCCCAGAACTGCTTATCTATTGCCTCCACGGTGCTATACCCGGGAATTCGTTCGTTGAGTATCCATTGCGGATTCACCCTGGTGGCAAGCACATTTTCATAGTGGGAACGATTAAAGATCTCAATCATCCCGCGTTGCGGCAGAGCAACATAATGACGCCAGAAGTAGTCGTGTTCCAGCTCGTTCCTGGTGGGTGTTTTAAAGCTGTGCACACGGCAGCCCTGCGGGTTGATTCCCGACATGACATGCCTGATAACCCCGTCTTTACCTGCTGCATCACGCGCCTGTAAGATGATCAACAGCGAATAGCGGTCGTCGGCGTAAAACATCTCCTGCAGCTTCTTCAGCTCTTTGATGTTCAGCTTAACCTCCTCTTTTGCGGATTTTTTGGTAAAACCACCATCCTCGAGGGTCGGATACTCTTTCAGGCTTACCTTCGAGTCTTCCTTTACACGCAGTTTACTGTAGTCAAAATTCATTTTCTTTATTGTTGGTGTGCCACATTGCTGCCCAAGCCTTTTAACAGGCCTTCGTAACGCAGATCATCCGAAATGATCTGCAATCCTTCTGAGAAAATATCATTTTCCTCGTTGATAATCCGATAGAATGCCGATGAATCGTATAGATCCCGTGCAATCAACGCTTTCAACTGTATAAAAATAAGTTCTTTCGAACGACCGTACTCCTCTTCATTCCATTCCACCTGCTCTGCAGCCGCTATTGACCGCAGCCTTTGGTTCAGTTCCTCCGACACCCGAAAACCCGACATGAAATGAACAACATCGGGGAATTGTTGCAGCAACATAGTGCGTTGGTTGTCCACCTCCGAAATAGCCACCCTGTTGATTACCCCTTTGGCATTCAGATTGGCATGAAACATGGTACCCGATGTGGTGTCAACCGGCACAAAATAATCAGGCATGATCCCACCACCACCGTAGACGGTGCGTTGGTTCACCAGCGTCTTGTATTTCAAGGAATCGGCGAAGCGGATGCTGTCGGCATCAAACAACTCACCGTGGGCGTACCGGTTCATGAAATCCTGATTATAGGCATCTTTGTTTCCCACCTCATATGGTTTCTGGATGCTTCTGCCGGAAGGGGTATAATATCGTGCCACGGTCAGCCGGATCATGGTTCCATCGGGCAGTGGCAGCTGGCGCTGCACCAATCCTTTTCCAAAAGTCCTTCTGCCAACGACGACGCCCCTGTCCCAATCCTGCAGTGCGCCTGCGAGAATCTCGCTGGCCGAGGCCGAAGCGCCGTTGACCAACACGACAAGTTTTCCTGTCTGGAGCTCGCCACCTTCGGTGGCATTCATCGTAAAACGGGGTTGATTCTTCCCTTCGGTATAGACAATCAGACGCGAGTCGTCCAGAAACTCGTCGGCAATCTCGTTGGCTGTCTGCAGGATGCCCCCGCCATTGTCAGTCAGGTCGAAAATAAGGTGTTTCATTCCCTGAGCTTTTAACGTTCTTTCTGCCTGTTTGAATTCAGCGGCGGAAGAAACACCGAAGCGACTCAGCCGAATATATCCAATGTCGTTTGTCACCATATAAGCTGCATCAATGCTGGTGATGGGTATCTTATCGCGCACAATGCGAAAATCCATCAACCGGGGCACGCCACGACGCAGCACTTTCACGTTCGCCACCGTACCTTTGGGGCCACGAAGGCGCTTGATCACATCCTGGTTACTCATCTTCACGCCGGCAATCAACGTGTCGTTCACCTGAATGATTTTGTCGCCCGGCATAATGCCCACCTTCTGTGACGGACCTCCGGAGATAACTTCCATCACGTAGAGGGTGTCTGTAAGCATGTTGAATGAGATGCCTATCCCGTCGAAATTACCCTGCAAAGGCTCGTTCATGGCACGTACTTCCTCTTCGTTCAGATAAGACGAGTGTGGATCCAACTCCTCCAACATAGCGCGTATGGCTGCTTCGGTGAGTTCTTTTGAATTCACATCGTCTACATACAAACTATTGATTAGCTGCAGAGTGCGTTCCAGCTTCAAACCTTCCGGCGAAGGCCTGAACTGGGCGAATGTGCTTCCGGATAACAGGAGTGCACCCATTATCACGGCCAGTATTTGTTTTTGCATTGTTTTCTTATTAAGCAGAATTAAATTTTCATCCCTTGTGGAATAAAGTTGCTGATATCGTGTCCGTAACGTAGCAATTCCCTCACATGGGTGGAACTGATGTGCGTTAAAGCCGGTTCAGTAAATAGTACAAACGTCTCTATTCCCGAAATGGTTCGGTTCATGTCGGCAATTGTCTTCTCATATTCAAAGTCGACCACCGAACGGATACCACGTAAGATGTACCGGGCGCCGATCTCCTTTGCAAAAGAGATTGTCAAAGAATCGTAGCTCTCCACCCTTACACGTGGCTCTTCGCGATAAAAGTCCCGAATCATCCCGATCCTTTTTTCGAGCGTAAAGTAAGACTTCTTTGCCTCATTGACACCAATGGCAATCACAATCTCATCCATCAGAGCCAACCCCCTTCGCACCAGCGATTCGTGGCCGATGGTGAAGGGATCGAAAGTCCCGGGAAACAAGGCTATTCTCTTTTCGGCAATGCTCGGTTCCATTTTATGCTACCTCTTCGTCGTCCACCACCAGATTATCGATGATGAATGTCTGTCGTTCCGGCGTATTTTTACCCATATAGAACTCCAGCAATTCTTTCAACAGATCTTCTTTTCGCATGGTCACCCTGTCGAGACGGATATCATCACCAATAAAATTGCGGAACTCGTCGGGAGAGATCTCTCCAAGTCCCTTGAAGCGGGTTATTTCCGGATTAGGCCCCAACTCATCAATCGCTTGTAACCGCTCCTCCTCGGTATAGCAATAAAGTGTTTTTCTCTTGTTGCGCACCCTGAAGAGAGGAGTCTGGAGAATATAAACATGCCCCTTCTTGATCAGATCAGGGAAGAATTGCAGAAAGAAAGTGAGCAACAACAGGCGGATATGCATCCCATCGGTATCGGCATCGGTAGCGATGATTACTTTGTTGTAGCGCAATCCGTCCATGTTCTCTTCGATATTGAGGGCTGCCTGCAAAAGATTGAACTCCTCGTTCTCGTAGACAATCTTCTTGGTGAGTCCGAAGCTGTTCAAAGGCTTGCCTCGCAGACTAAACACCGCCTGCAAGTTCGGATCACGGCTTTTGGTGATGGATCCGCTGGCAGAATCGCCCTCGGTGATGAAGATGCTGGTCTTTTCCCTGTCATCACCCTTGGCATCGTTATAATGAATACGGCAATCGCGCAGCTTCTTGTTGTGCAGATTGGCTTTCTTGGCACGTTCCCGCGCCAGTTTGGTCACACCGGCAATGGCTTTGCGTTCCTTCTCGGAATCCAGTATTTTTTTCTGCAGGACTTCTACCGTATCGGGATTCTTGTGGAGATAATTGTCCAGTTCCTTTTTCAGAAAATCATTGATATACTTGTTCACCGAGATTCCGTCCGGGCCCATCTCCTTCGATCCGAGCTTGGTCTTTGTCTGCGACTCAAAAACAGGTTCTTCCACCTTGATGCTGATGGCTGCCACCATGCCGTTTCGTATATCAGAATATTCGAAATTACGGTTGTAAAACTCTTTGATCACCCGTGCAGTAGCTTCACGGAAGGCCGTGAGATGTGTTCCTCCCTGCGTGGTATGCTGTCCGTTGACAAACGAATAATACTCCTCTCCGTACTGGGTGGTGTGAGTGATTGCTACTTCAATATCTTCCCCAAAGAGATGGATAATGGGATACAGCTGTTCGGAAGTAAGGTTTTCATTCAACAGGTCTTCGAGACCGTTTTTCGAAGAGAATTTTTTATCGTTAAAGACAATCGTCAGCCCGGTATTCAGGAAGACATAATTTTTCAGCAACGGCTCAATGTGTTCATCACGATAGTGATATTCACCAAAGATATCGATATCGGGAACAAAACCAACCTTTGTACCGTTTGAATTGGATGAAGGAGCAAGATCTCCGTCGACCTCCAGGATACCCTGACGGAAGGTTACGGTTTTAGACATACCTTCGCGGGAGCTCTCCATGTAGAATTCAGACGAAAGTGCATTCACCGCCTTGATGCCGACACCATTCAACCCGACTGATTTTTTAAAAGCCTTGGAATCGTACTTTGCTCCGGTATTCATCCGTGAGCAGACATCCTTCACCTTACCCAAAGGCACGCCTCGCCCGTGGTCATGTACGGTGACACGCCGGTTGTCGATGGTGATCTCGATGGTTTTTCCAAACCCCATCATATATTCGTCGATGGAGTTATCCAGCACCTCCTTCAACAACACGTAAATACCATCGTCATACGACGAACCATCTCCAAGTTTTCCAATATACATCCCGGGACGGCGTCGGATATGCTCCTGCCACTCCAGTGTGACAATATTTTCTTCCTGATAATTGTCCTGCAGTATCTGTAATTCTCTTTCTGTTTCGTTCACGTTCGCTTGTTTCTCCTCTAAAGTTGTTTAATGAAGGCCCTGCGCCTCTTTGTCTGCCTGGCATCCAGGTCGTTCCACATGGATTTTACTTTGTGGTTCAGATCCAGCTCCGGATTGCTTTCTGCGTACTCAAAACCCAAACGGATGGCAGCCGGGATGAATTCATTGAACAACAGCGCATTCACTCCTTTGCCCTGGTATTCAGGATCCACAGCCACCAGCAGCAGATCCAGCACATTGTTGCCTTTCCCTTTCAATGCCTTGTACAGATGATACCATCCAGTAGGCAGAAAGCGTCCTCTCGCCTTCTGAAGTGCTTTGGCAATACTGGGAAGCCCGATACCCACGCCCACCAGCTTGTTATCTTCCTGCCTGACTACCAGCGTAAGAAACTCAAGGCGCAACATGGGAATATACATTTCCACATAGTAATCTATCTGCTTTTCGGAAAGTTCCACAAAACCATACAAATCTTTGTAGGCCCGGTTGATCAGTCTGAAAATATCCTTCGCATAGGGATATACATCATTCTTATCCTGCAAATGCTTAACAACAAGTCCGGATCGTTTTTTCACTATTTCCGATGCCCGAAGAAACCGATCAGGCATTTCCTTAGGAATGGTGATGAGAAACTCCACCCAGTCCTGGTCTTTCACGTAACCCATCCGTTCCATGTGGTCTACGTAATAGGGATAATTATAGATGGTGGAAAGGGTACTTATCTGGTCGAACCCTTCTACCAGCATCCCTTCGTGGTCGAGGTCCGTAAACCCAAGCGGGCCGTGGATTTTCTCCATTCCCCGGGAGCGTGCCCAACTTTCAGCGGCACCGAAAAGCATATCCACCACCTCAATATCGTCAATAAAATCAACAAATCCAAAACGGGCGTTGCGCTCCTTCCAAATCTCGTTCGCCTTGTAATTGATGATGACACCAATTCTACCGACAATCTCTTCATTGCGATATGCCAGAAAATAGGAAGCGTCGCAGTGCTCAAACGCCGGATTTTTAGTTCTGCTAAGAGTGGCCCGCTCATCGTACACCAACGGGGGAACAAAGTATTCATTCCCCTCGTACAGATCGATGCCGAACTGGATGAACTTCCTGAGTTCATCTTTCGTAATGACTTTATGAATGGTAACTGACATGTTGATAGAATTCAATTGATTTCCTTTGTTCTGTTGATTTCTTTGTCTCATTTTGACACAGTCACAAAGATAGTGAACTTTTTCGATCAACGAGAACAGAGTAAATTCATTTATTCTGCCTGGTGCAGAAAAAAACAACTTTAATGAACTTTTCGCGAAGCAAATGAGCAGCAGGCAAATTTATCTGGATACTGCCTCCTTGTAGTACTCCCACCTGCTGATGACATTGCGGACATAATTAATTGTTTCATCACCCCTGAAATAACCGTTTTTACATACCGGATCATTATAATACTGCTCCAAACGCTTCAGATGGATGTATTTTTCCACGTTACCGGCCCACAAATCCTTGTCGCCACCATATTTTTCGGCCAACGCCCTGGCATCAAACACATGTCCCAGCCCTCCGTTGTATGCCGCCAGCGACAACTTCAGCTGCTCATTGGGATCCGGTATTGAGTCAAAGGCATTGAGAAGGTGGCGAAGATATTCTGCCCCTGCGCGAATGTTCAGTTCGGGATCAAACAAGTCGTCGCCGTTCACACCGAGCGAAGCCGCCGTGGCGGGCATCAACCCCATCAATCCGATGGCGCCGGCCCATGACTCCCCTTCTGTTTCGAAAGAAGACTCCTGCCATGCAACGGACGCGAGCAGCCGCCAGTCAATATTCAGCCGTTTACCCTGTTGTTTGAACCAGGCATCAAAGGGAGAGATGATCCCGGGTCCAAGAATTTCCTTATATGAAAGTCTGTCGCTGTCAAGATATCCTTTTGCTTCTTCAAAATATCGTTTCACGATACGCATAAAATCAGGCTCGGCTGTTCTACCCCCGAACCAGCTGTCGAGCGAATCGGCCAGAATGGGAGCATCTTTCCTGACCACCCACGATGAACGCTGATCGAAACTTAAAGGCAGGGTCACGTCAAGGTTCCTGAAATAAGTCTGGTTTAACCGGGCAAGATCATCATCGGCTACAGAGTA
This sequence comes from Proteiniphilum sp. UBA5283, assembly GCA_002408485.1. Lineage (GTDB taxonomy): Bacteria > Bacteroidota > Bacteroidia > Bacteroidales > Dysgonomonadaceae > Proteiniphilum. The sequence goes on from DHSP01000055.1 coordinate 32,137, forward strand.
TGCAATCTCCCCACGCGACACAGACCGGATGAGATCCTCCACCACAAGGGTGTCGCTGTCGGCTGCTTCGAGCAGGATACCCCCTCCAAGCTCGTTATTCAGATTTTCAAGCCTATCCTGATATTTGGACGACCGGATTACAGTCACTTTCTTTCCGATCAAGCCAGTCACGTCCGAAATGAGGGTGTCCTCGCGCAGAGCACGTTGAACCAACACCTGATGCGAGATCTGCTGAAGCCCGCAATAAAATACCGAATCCTTCAACGCATTGGTTACGGGCATATTGTAGGCAATCAGGTCGCCCACACCTTGTTGCAACATCCTCATCATGGCACCGGTATTTTCGGCTACAATAATTTCCGGAACAAGGCCGTGTTGCCGGCAAAAATCACGGACCATATCGTAATGATAACCCATTGGCTGATCGCGGTATAAAAAATAAGAGGTCGAGGTGTTCAACGTGAGCACACGCAGGGTATCCGACAGGAGAATATGAGGGAAATCGGACTCTGATCTCTTATGCATTCTCCACTCCTTACAGGAGCTGAATAGCAACGTGAGAGCCAATAACAAGCAGGTTGGCTTTCGCATAAATCACTTAAATATTTACGATTCACTGCAAAGATATAAAAAAAGCTCCACATCGGGACATGTATTTAATTTACAATCATTTATTTGTCAATAAACAATAAAAATCTTATTTTTGCAAAAGTGTGCAGCCTATGTCTGTCGTTAAGCCTTAATCAAGCGCGCCCCCCCGATTTCCGGTATCTATTAAATTTAGATAACCCCTTACGGGGGTTGATAATCCATAGACCTGATAACATCAAAAATTGTTGCACCCATGAAACGTATTGTTGTCATTTTGCTCTTTTGCTTCTTTACGGAATGTTTTATCAGCCTGCATGCACAGCAGGCCCGTTGGCACGAATATGTAGAGCAGCTGGCCGAAGAAGAGGGAATGAATGAAGCCGCCATCGAGAACCTGTTCCAGGAGTTGTTTCAGCTGGAAAGCAATCCTTTGGACCTAAACAGGGCTACACGCGATCAGCTGGAACGAATACCCTTTCTTTCGTTGGAGGAAGTAACGGCCATCACAACCTTTCTAGAGAAAAACCGGCCCTTGTATTCTGTGTTCGAGCTGAGGAACGTTCCTTATCTCGACATGGAGACGGTGGAGCGGATCCTACCGTTCTTTTATGCAGGCAACAACAAGCAGAATGTTTCAATGACACCCTCCGCCCTTCTTCATGGAGGCAAACACGAGGCACAGTTGCGTTTCGATAAAACAGTCACTCCCCGTGCGGGATACGGTGATTTTTCCGACAGCATCCTCGCACGCTACCCCAACCGAAAATATCGGGGTGAAGATTTTTATACATCCCTCCGCTATTCGTTCCACTACCGCGATAAGATACAGATGGGGATCACCGCAGAGAAGGATGCAGGAGAACCTTTTTTCAAACAAGGCTATCCCCGGGGATACGATCATTATGGCCTGCACCTGATCGCCCGGCATATTGGCATACTCAACACGGTGGCTTTGGGCGACTTTCGGCTCTCTTTCGGGCAGGGACTCATCCTGAACAACGATTTCATGATTGGCAAATCATGGAGCCCGGAAAACATCGTGCGCAGGACCCAACAACCTAAGCGCCATTTCTCTACGGCAGAAAGCGGTTTCTTCAGGGGTGCGGCTGCCGTAGCCGGGATCGGAGATTTCACCATCACGGCTTTCTATTCCCTCAAAGGTATCGACGCCAACCTGTCGGAGGAGGGAACAATCACCTCATTTAAAACCGACGGACTGCATCGCACGCCCCTGGAGATAGCGAAAAAAAGGAACACGCGAGAGCAGGTGACGGGAGGGAACATCAACTATCGGAAAAACAGGTTTCAGGCTGGGATCAGCGGATTATATCATGCCTACGACAGAGTATATCAACCCTCCCCGAAGAAATACAACCTCTATTATTTACGCGACTCCAACAATGGGAATGCAAGCATCGACTATTCCTACCAGCTGCCGGGATTTATCTTCGCAGGGGAAACCGCAATCTCGAAAAACGGCTCGGTAGCAACCCTGCATACCCTGCAATACAGGCCCTCTGCGGACATCTCTTTCTCTGCATTGCACCGCTACTACCCTATCTCCTATAACGCCCTTTACGCACAGGCTTTTTCAGAAGGGAGCAGCGTCCGCAATGAGCGGGGCCTTTTTCTGAGTGTCCTGTTCACTCCATTCAGGAGATTTTCCGTAAACACGTACCTCGATATTGTGCGCTTTCCCTGGCTGAAATTTGGTGTGGACACACCATCAAAAGCGTTGGACTTTTATTTTCTGGGTACATGTACGCTCTCCAGCCAGTCGTTGGTGGACATCCGGTATAAGTACAAACAAAAAGAAAAGAACCTCTCCTGGCCCGATGAACAATCGACTTCCGTACTGCCGTATGCCACCCATAAGCTCCGGCTCCGGTATACCCATTCAGCTAAAAACGGATGGGAATTCCGGACGACGGCCGACATGGCTCGTTACACGGAAAAACACTTCCCGCCGGAAAACGGATACATGCTCTCACAAAACATTGGCTATCGCGGAAAAAGTCCTGTATCTGGGGATTTCTATGTGGCTTTTTTTGATGCGAACACTTACGATGTGCGGCTTTACTCCTACGAGCGGAATCTGCTCAACTCGTTCTATATGCCCTCCTTCTACGGCAAGGGGTCGCGACTGGCATTGTCGGTTAAGCATAACGCCTCGTCTACCCTGACCCTTTCTATGAAGGCAGGCCATACCCGCTACTTCAACCGCCACACCATTGGTAGTGGCACGGAACAAATCGATGGCAAACGGAGAACCGACCTCTTCTTCTATCTACGCTGGAAGTTCTGACAGATCTGTGTCCCATGTCATGGACAGCTACGGAAGGAAACACAATCATCGGCACGATTGGCAGTGAGCTACACGAGGAAGTCGAGAGGAAGTCGATAGTTTTTTGTATTTTTGATGCCAAATTCTGAAATGTATGTCCCATCCTCTCTTACAAATTGACACGCTCACAAAAAGCTTCGGAGACCTTCTGCTCTTTCGCGATATCTCATTCGGCATCGCCGAGGGCGATAAAATTGGACTAATCGCCCGCAACGGATCGGGAAAAACTACCCTATTGAACATCATTGCGGGAAAGGAAAACTACGATAACGGCAGGGTGGTATTCCGCAACGACATCCGGTTTGCTTATCTGGAACAATCACCACAGTTCGACCCGAAACTATCCGTGCTCGAAGCCTGCTTCAGCGTCGACAACGAAACGGTAAAACTGATTGCCCGCTATGAAGAGATGCTCTCCACCAAAGATCATACCGGACTCGACGAGCTGTTGTTGCAAATGGATCTGCTTAAAGCATGGGATTACGAGCAACGCATTAAACAGATCCTCACTCAACTCAATATCACCAACTTTCACCAGAAGATGGGCGAGCTTTCCGGTGGTCAGGTGAAACGGGTGGCACTGGCCAATGTGCTTATCAGCGAGCCCGAACTGGTCATCATGGATGAGCCGACCAACCACCTCGACCTGGAAATGGTGGAGTGGCTTGAGGAGCACCTGAATCGTAACCGCATGAGCCTGCTTATGGTGACACACGACCGGTATTTCCTGGACCGTATCTGCACACAAATTCTGGAAATCGACGAACAACAACTCTTCTCCTATAAAGGAAACTTCTCCTACTACCTGGAGAAAAGAGATGAACGGATAACAGCACAAAACACGGAGGTGGAGCGTGCCCGAAACCTGATGCGGAAAGAACTGGACTGGATGCGCCGTCAGCCCCAGGCGCGCGGCACCAAGGCAAAATCGCGCATCGACGCCTTTTATTCGCTGGAAGAGAAGGCACAACGACGACGCGAGGAGGACAACGTCCGCCTGGCAGCGCGGGGAACTTATATCGGAAAAAAGATCTTTGAGGCGAAACATGTATGTAAGCGATTTGGCGACATCCGCATCACAGACGACTTTAGTTACGTCTTCTCACGCTACGAAAAAATGGGCATTGTGGGAAATAACGGAACCGGGAAATCAACATTCGTGCGGATGTTGCTTGACAAGGAAACACCCGACAGCGGTAGCTTCGAGATTGGCGAAACGGTGAACTTCGGTTATTACAGCCAGGAAGGATTACAATTTGACGAGCAGATGAAAGTGATCGATGTGGTGCAGAATATTGCCGAGGTGATTGACCTTGGCAATGGCAGGAAGCTTACCGCTTCGCAATTCCTGCAACATTTTCTCTTTCCTCCCGAAAAACAACACAACTATGTGTACAAACTCAGTGGCGGTGAGAAAAGACGGCTCTACCTGTGCACCGTGCTGATTACCAATCCCAACTTTCTGGTGCTGGACGAACCGACCAACGACCTGGACATCATCACCCTGAATGTCCTGGAAGAGTACCTGACCGGATTCAACGGATGCCTTATCGTGGTGTCACACGACCGCTACTTTATGGACAAGGTGGTGGATCATCTGCTGGTATTTCATGGCAACGCCAAAATACAGGATTTTCCCGGTAACTACACCCGGTACCGCGAATGGAAAATAGAGGAGCAAAAAAAACAGACTGAAGAGGTAAAAATAACAAAACAGGAATCCGAACAGCGAAGGAGCAGGACAACGGATGAAAAAAAGAAGCTCACTTTCAAGGAGAGACGTGAATTCGAAGCTTTGGAAACAGAGATAGAACAGCTCGAAAAGGAGAAAATAGCCATCTCCGAAGCACTATCCTCGGGGAACCTGCCTTCCGGAGAACTGATGGAAAAATCTTCCCGCCTTTCGGAGATTATGACCCAGATCGACGAAAAAACAATGCGTTGGCTCGAACTAAGTGAACTGGCGTAGGGTCTCTTTAGAATGATTTTAAATAATAAACAGCAAGCTGTCTCTCTTTTCCCGATCCAAAAAATAGACTATATTTGTATGCACTATGATTTGAACTTATTAATAAAACCAACCATTATGAAAAGTGTGAAAGGAACCCAAACCGAACTAAATCTCATGAAGTCCTTTGCAGGGGAATCACAGGCACGCATGCGCTATACCTTTTTTGCGAAGGAGGCAAAAAAAGAGGGATACGAACAGATTGCGGCTATTTTTCAGGAAACAGCCGACCAGGAGATGACCCACGCAAAGAGGATGTTCAGATATCTTGAGGGAGGCATGGTGGAAATTACGGCATCCTTTCCTGCTGGCTTGATCGGGACCACGGCTGAGAACCTGAAGGCAGCAGCCGAAGGGGAAAACGAAGAATGGACCGAACTTTACCCCCACTTTGCCGACGTAGCCGAGCAGGAAGGGTTCAAGGAGATTGCCACCATGTACCGAATGATAGCCAAAGCAGAAGCCATCCACGAAGAACGTTACCTAAAGCTGCTGGAACGGGTTGTTAACGGCACCGTATTTATCCGCGAAGAGGAGATCGACTGGATATGCCGCCACTGCGGATATGTATATACCGGCAAAAAGCCGCCGAAAAACTGCCCTACCTGCCTACATCCTCAGGCCTACTTCGAACCAAAAAACGAAGCATATTATTGACTTTCGTGAACGATAAAAAACTGGCCCCGAAAACCGGGGTCAGTTTTTTTTAAAATGCCGCAGGGAACACCTGCTCGCTTATTTTAAAATCCAATGACTGTGATGCCATATAACGAACTTTTTGCCCGCACCGGGCTGCTGATTGGCTCAGCGGCCATGAAACAAATTGCCTCTAAAAAGGTGATCCTTTTTGGGGTGGGCGGTGTTGGCAGCTGGTGTGCCGAAGGGCTGGTCCGCAGCGGGATCATGCACCTGACATTGGTAGACTCCGACCGGGTGGCTACAGCCAACATCAACCGGCAATTGCCTGCCACCACCACCACAATCGGAGAGCTGAAGGTGGAGGTAATGAAAAAAAGACTGCAGGAGATCAACCCCGATGCAGAGATATCCGCGATCCCCGAAATATACAGTGCATCCTCCTCGGAGTCGTTTCACCTTGAGCAGTATGACTACATCATTGATGCCATCGACTCACTCTCCCACAAAACTCATCTGCTTGTTACCGCTTCCCACACGGATGCCACCGTCTTTTCCTCCATGGGAGCAGCACTTAAGCTGGACCCACAACAGGTGCGGGTAGCCGAGTTCTGGAAGGTGCGCGGATGCAAGCTGGCATCGGCATTGCGGCAATACATGAGAAAAGGAGAAAAACCTGCAAAAAAAATCCTCTGTGTGTATAGCGAAGAACTGCTCACAAACAAAGGAGAGGAGGTATTGGAGATGGCCGGCGAAAACAGCAGCTTTAAAAAAGCACGCATCAACGGCACCATGGTGCAGGTGACCGCTGTCTTCGGCTTCACCCTCTCGGGCCTTGTGATCCAGGATATCCTGAATCATACCTGATCCACGCCTCTTGCGAGGTAGCCACTTATCGTTTCTACTCACATAATCATTGACGAAACAGACATTTTTCTTACCTTTGCGCTTTCAATCAGCTACTTTAATTATGCAAATCGAAAATATCCTTCAGGATGCCATTATCTCTGCGATAAAGGAACTTTATCATGCCGACGTGGAGCCGGCACAGATCACGCTGCAGAAAACAAAAAAAGAGTTCAAAGGCCATTATACCCTGGTGACTTTTCCGCTACTGAAACTCTCCAGGAAAAAACCGGAAGAGACGGCAGAGGAGATAGGCAACTATCTTTCTCAGCAATCGACCATAATTGCAGCATACAACGTGATCAAGGGATTTCTGAACCTCACCATCTCCTCCCGCGTGTGGACAGCACTCCTCGAAGAGATCAACTCGAAGCCCGAATTTGGCTTCACGCCGGTAGCCGACGAAGCACCGCTTTACATGGTGGAGTACTCTTCCCCCAACACAAACAAGCCGCTTCACCTGGGACATGTACGCAACAACCTGCTTGGACACGCACTGAGCGAGGTGCTGCGTGCCAACGGCAAACGGGTGGTGAAGACCAATATCGTGAACGATCGAGGTATCCACATCTGTAAGTCGATGCTGGCATGGCAAAAATGGGGCAACGAAGAAACTCCGTCCACAACAGGGAAGAAGGGAGACCACCTGATCGGCGACTACTACGTTCTGTTTGACAAAAAATATAAGGAAGAGCTGGCTGCCTTACAGGAAAAAGGGCTCACCAGGGATGAAGCCGAGGCACAGTCGCTGCTGATGGAGGAGGCCCGGGAGCTGTTGCGCAGATGGGAGGCACACGATCCTGCCACCATGAGCCTCTGGAAGATGATGAACGACTGGGTCTACGACGGCTTCGACGAGACCTACCGGCAGATGGGCGTCTCGTTCGACAAGATCTACTACGAGTCACAGACCTACCTTGCCGGGAAAGAGGAAGTGCTGCGTGGATTAAAGGAAGGACTTTTTTATCAGAAAGAGGATGGTTCGGTATGGGCAGATCTCACTTCATGCGGACTGGATCACAAGCTGCTGCTCCGCGCCGACGGCACCTCCGTCTACATGACCCAGGATATCGGTACTGCCAAGTTGCGTTTCGACGATTATCCCATCGACACCATGCTCTATGTGGTGGGCAACGAACAGAATTATCATTTTCAGGTGCTCTCCATCCTGCTTGACATGCTCGGATTTGAGTTCGGAAAGGGGCTGGTTCATTTCTCCTACGGAATGGTGGAACTACCCGAAGGCAAAATGAAATCGCGCGAAGGAACCGTGGTGGATGCCGACGACCTGATGGCTGAGATGATTGCCACCGCACGGGAGACCTCACAGGAACTGGGCAAGCTGGAGGACGTAACGCCTGAGGAGGCCGGCCGTGTCGCAACCATGATTGGAATGGGGGCGTTGAAATACTTCATTCTGAAAGTAGATCCGAAAAAAAACATGACTTTCAATCCGAAAGAATCCATCGATTTTAACGGGAATACCGGCCCATTCATTCAATACACTCACGCCCGCATTCAGTCGATCCTGCGAAAAACAAGGGAACAGGGCATCACGATCCCGGAACAACTGGAACAAACCCTCCCGCTTTCAGAGAAGGAAGAGGGGCTGGTGCAGTTGCTGGCCGAGTTTGAGACGGTGGTAAAACAGGCCGGAGCGGAATACAATGTCTCGCTGATTGCCAACTATGTCTACGACCTGGCGAAGGAGTACAACCAGTTTTATCACGACCACCCCATGCTGCGCGAGGAAAACTCTGCCCTGCGCAACTTCCGGTTGTTGCTGTCAAAAAACATTGCCCTCACCATCAAAAAGGGGATGTCGCTCTTCGGCATCGACGTACCGGAACGGATGTAAAGTAACTGAACGGAAAACTGAGAGGCCCACATTCTACCCACAGGCCAGCTCCATGCTCCTGAATTACCGCTTGCGCATGCAACTGTCAGCATTCTGATTTATTTCATCATGATAGCCGGTGTTTTTTCATAATTTAAAACAATTGTTTCTGTTCGCTTGCAAATGCCGGAACGTGCAGCCTCAAATTCAGCCTTTTATTGAGTTTTCCAATCAGGTAAGCTGAAAAGAGAGGCGATGATTTTTCCACATTCTGATGCACGAAAAAAGAGAGTTGCCTCAGTCCGGCCTTATTCCATTGCACAATTCGTTCTACCCAATCGTCTATGCGATGGTAATCAATTTGATCCACATTGCATCCCACAAAACGGATGAAGGCTGTGGAAGTAGTCAGCCGCATGTGCATCATATCGCGTCTGCCGGCAGTGTCGACAATTACATTGGCGGTATGCTGTGTTTCCAGAAATCGACAGTATTCGTTCCAGACATCTTTGTCCCGATACCATTCTTTGCCGCGTACTTCAACCGCCAGCGGAATGGCTTTTGGAAAGTCTGAGACAAACGCTTTCAGCTTGTCGAAACCCTTGATGCCGAAGTTTTCGTGCAGTTGTAGAAAACAAACTCCCAGCTTTTCCTCGAAGTGAGAAATGGCATCGCAATAGAGCTTTGTCAGCTCTTCCACATTGTCCAGCCTGCGCATATGAGTGATCGATTGTGTAATTTTTGGGAAAAACTTAAATCCCTCAGGCGTCTTATCTTTCCATTTTAGAATCTGCTCAGCCTTCGGCATATTGTAAAAAACGGAGTTCATCTCAATGGAATTAAACTGCCGGGAATAATAGGTGAGTTCATCTTTTGTGCCTTTTGGATAAAAATCCTTCAAATCGGTTTTGTTCCATTTGGCACAACCTACATAAACTTCCAAAGGATCATCAATCTCTCTCTCCAAAATTCTCAGCGTAGCTGCATCATCGGCAGGAATGCTGAAATCTACGACCGTGGGGTCGTCTACTTTTCCGAAATTCATATGAAACTCCTCTCATCAATCATGATTGATATACCTTACAAATGCCAGACGATTCCCATCGAGGGTCAGTCCATGGTCGTTGTTTGTTACACCGGTCAGCAAATCGGGTATCGATGATGCCAAGTTTTTTTCCCTTGAGAGATATCCTTTCCAATTTTCCGTTTGCATTGATAATCAAATATTTTCCGTCGCGGAACCAGTTGGGTGTTTCAAAATGACTCTTTTCGCGCAGGATAACCGTTTCCTTTCCGGTTTTTATATTGAGCAGCACCAGCTCGCTTTCAAGATTTAGTGGAACCTGAGCAAGCGCTGCCATAGACATAAAAGCAGATAAAACAATAAAAAAGAGTTGTTTCATATCGTCGGTCCTTTGAAAATAATTTGACTAAGATGAGTAGGAACAGCAAATGTAATAATTATTTTATTTCAACCAATTATGCTTTTTTGCATAATGCTTTTTTGCATAATTGGGAAAGCTGTATATCTTTGTAGAAAAACTATGCGAGTATGAATCCTTTCACTTTTGGCACAGTAGCAACCGGAGAAAGTTTTTATGACCGTCACAAAGAGTGTGATCATATTGTAAAGACTCTTGCCGGTGGGAATAACATGGTTTTGTACGCTCCCAGAAGATTTGGTAAAACATCATTGATTGTAAAGGCTATACAGCAGTTAGAAGAACAAGGATTTATTTGTATTTATTTTGATTTCATGCCTGTATTTTCTGTGGAATCCTTTGTTAGGCTTTACACCAAATCACTGGCATCGAAACAACGCAATTTACAAAGATTTGCTGAAACATTTAATTCTATTGCAAAAAACATTCGTCCTGTAATTAGATTCACCCCTGACGGAAATCCTGAACTATCCCTTGATATTACTAAAAAACAAATCGACGAGATGGATATTTCCCAATTACTGGATATTCCGGAAGCACTCGCCGGGAAGAAAAAACGGGTTCTAATTTTTTTCGACGAATTTCAGGAAGTTGAGAAATTGAATAAAATCAATTTTGAAGGTCTTTTACGTAGTAAAATACAACACCAAAAACGTGTTAATTACATTTTCTTCGGTAGTAAAACACACATAATGCAGGCAATGTTTAATGATAAAAAAAGGCCTTTTTATCATGCAGCGACACAGATGACTATTGATTATCTACCAAAGAAAGAAACAATTCATTTTTTACAGAACAATTTTGCAAGAAAAGAGATAAAACTTGATTTGGAAATTGCCGAATATATTATCAAAACAGCTGCCAATATCCCACATTATAT
>DHSP01000067.1 GCA_002408485.1 Proteiniphilum sp. UBA5283
TGTTAACACAATCTTCATGAAACAAACTACACTATCGAGTTGATTGCAGAATGATAATCCGGCTCCTGTGCAATCTCAGAAACCAGTTCCGTATACCGGACTTTCCCTGCGGGATCAATGACAACCACGGCACGGGCCAGAAGCCCTTTGAGAGGCCCGCTGGTCATCAACAGCCCGTAATTCTTACCAAAGGTATCGTCGCGGAAGGTGGAAAGCGTGATCACATTTTCAATGCCTTCCGCCGAACAGAACCTGCCGGCAGCAAAGGGAAGGTCGGCGGAAATACCCAAAACAACGGTATTTTCCAACGATGCAGCTTCTTTGTTGAAGCGGCGCACCGAAGCAGCGCATGTACCTGTGTCGAGGCTCGGGAAAATATTCAGTACCACATTTTTTCCTTTAAAATCCGATAACTTTGTTTCCGAGAGATCGCTCTTCACCAAGATGAAGCCCGGTGCTTCTGTTCCTTTTGCTGGCAGCTCTCCTATCGTCTGTACAGGATTGCCTTTAAATGCAATATTTGCCATATAATATTTTTTTATTTAAATCTATTCTTAATTATTTCCTTGTCACATGTTCTAAACAAAGAGTTTGTGCAAATGTTCAAAATAGACTCATTTTTAACGTTCAATGAGGAGACGGACTCTTCTGATGCAACTCTTCCCGCAGGTATCGGGCTGTGTAACTTTGCTCGTTTCGGACAATCTCTTCGGGGGTGCCGGTGACAAGAATGTTTCCCCCTCTCTCGCCTCCCTCGGGGCCCAGGTCAATGACATAGTCGGCACACTTGATGATGTCGAGGTTGTGTTCAATCACGATCACGGTATTGCCTTTGTCCACAAGCTTGTTCAACACACCCAATAACACCCGGATATCTTCAAAGTGAAGCCCGGTGGTGGGCTCATCCAGTACATACAGCGTATTGCCGGTATCTGTGCGGGCCAGTTCCGTGGCCAGCTTCACGCGTTGGCTTTCGCCTCCCGAGAGGGTTGTTGACGATTGTCCCAACTTGATGTATCCCAGCCCCACCTCCTGCAATACCTTTATCTTGTGCAAAATGGTGGGCACATTCTCAAAAAACTCAACAGCATTGTTGATGGTCATATCCAGTACATCGGCAATTGACTTCCCCTTGAAGCGTACCTCCAACGTTTCGCGGTTGTATCTTTTGCCGTGACAAACCTCACAGGGTACCATCACATCGGGCAGGAAGTTCATCTCGATCGTTTTATAACCGTTGCCGCTGCACTTTTCGCATCTTCCTCCCTTCACGTTGAAAGAGAAGCGCCCCGGCTTATAGGCCCGTATCTTTGCTTCCGGCATGCCGGCAAAAAGATTCCGTATATCGGCAAAAACGCCGGTATAGGTAGCCGGGTTAGAGCGAGGTGTGCGGCCGATGGGCGACTGGTCAACGCTCACCACCTTGTCCAGATGTTCCACTCCCTTTGCCGAAACATAGGGCAGGGGGTCTTTTAAGGAACGATAAAATCTCTGGCTCAGTATGGGCTGCAGCGTTTCGTTAATCAGGGTTGATTTTCCACTGCCCGACACTCCAGTTATGCAGGTAAAGGTGCCCAGCGGAAACCTGGCAGTCACATTTTTCAGGTTGTTGCCCGAAGCGCCCTCAATGATGAGTTTTTTGCCGTTTCCTTTTCTTCTTTTTGTAGGAACGGCTATCTCCAGCTTCCCGTTGAGGTAGTTGGAGGTGAGGGTGTTCTTTTTCAACATCTCCGAAGGAAGACCCTCAAACACCACATCGCCCCCCTTCTGTCCGGCAAAGGGGCCCATGTCTACAATGTAATCGGAGGCAAGCATCATATCTTTGTCATGTTCTACCACTACTACGGAATTACCCGAATCGCGCAGCTTCTTCAACGAGTCAATCAACCTGTGGTTATCGCGCTGATGCAAGCCGATGCTTGGCTCATCCAGAATATAGAGTACGTTTACCAGCTGTGAACCAATCTGCGTGGCCAGCCGGATGCGTTGACTTTCACCTCCTGAGAGCGAGGCCGAGGCGCGGGAGAGAGACAGATAGCCCAGTCCCACATCCAGCAGAAACTGCAGGCGGGAAAGAATCTCTTTCTTTATTTCCTCGGCGATCAGCCGCTGTTTTTCGGTTACAGCCGACTCCGATTGGACGAACCACTGGTACAACTCCTCAATGTCCATTTCGGCAAGCTCTGAAATATTCTTTCCGTTAATCCTGAAGTGAAGGGCTTCCTTGTTAAGCCGCTGACCGTTACATTCGGGACAGACCGAGGTGGAGATGAACTGTCCCGCCCACTTTTGTGCTGTGGCTGAAGCTTCATCGTCCTGCTGCATCTCAATGTATTTTGCCACACCCTCGTAAGACACCATGTAGTTGGAGTTTCCCAACGACTCATTCTTTATTTTCAATCGTTCATTGGTTCCATACATGATCTCGTCTATCGCCTCCCGGGGAATATCTTTGATGGGGGTTTTCATTGTGACGCCGTACTTTTCACAGATGGCTGCTATTTGCCAGAAAAGCAGGCTGCTTTTTTCTTTTCCAAGCGGTATAATACCGCCTGCAGCAATGCTCTGCTCAGGGTTGGGGATGATTTTTTCAATATCGATCTGATCAACGGAGCCGATGCCTTTACAACGGGGGCAAGCTCCCTGTGGTGAGTTGAAGGAAAAATTATGCGGTGCAGGCTCGTTATACGACAGCCCGGTAGTGGGACACATCAGGCTGCGGCTGTAATGTCTTACTTCATCGGCCTCCACATCCTGAATAAGAATCAATCCGGCACCCTGTTTCATGGCTGTGCGTACGCTTGCTTTCAGCTTATCGGCAAACTTGTTGGAGACAACCAGCTTGTCAATCAGGATTTCGATGTTGTGGTTTTTATACCGGTCTACCCTCATGCCGGGAATGATCTCTTTGATCTCACCATCCACCCTCACGTTAAGATAACCCTTTTTGCGGATCTGCTCAAAAAGCTCTTTGTAATGTCCTTTCCTGTTTCTTACTACAGGGGAAAGGATGTGTATTTTTTTTCCAATATATTTCTCCAGGATCAGCTCCAGGATCTGATCATCAGTGTATTTGACCATCTTTTCACCGGTAACCCAGGAGTATGCTTCGCCTGCACGAGCAAAAAGAAGGCGCAGGAAATCGTATACTTCGGTGGTGGTGCCGACGGTTGAACGGGGGTTCTTGTTGGTTGTTTTCTGTTCGATTGAGATCACGGGGCTTAGGCCGGTGATCTTATCCACATCGGGTCGTTCCATCTTTCCCAGAAAGCCACGGGCGTATGCCGAGAAGGTTTCAATATAACGTCGCTGTCCTTCGGCAAAGATGGTGTCGAACGCCAGTGACGACTTTCCACTGCCACTCAACCCGGTCACCACGGTGAGCGAATCGCGCGGGATGGTTACGTCGATATTCTTCAGGTTGTGTACTCGAGCACCGTACACATGAACTTGTTCTGTTTCGGAAGTCATAGTCTGTATAAACGATAGATAACCTAAAAAGTTTACTTCACTACCCATGCCGCATTATGCACCTTCGGCTGAACCCCTTCCCTATAGAATAGGCTTTCCTTGGTAGGGATGAAGATGGTATAGGTTTTGCCGGAAGTATTGTTCAATTTGTTGCTGCGTAGCCAGGAGTTAAAGTCCTTTAATTGGGCATAGGTGATTTGATTTTCTTGGGCAAAGGCGACCAGGTCCGCTATGGAGTTGGATACGTTCACTTTCTTGAACTCCATGGGTTTGTACAGGTCTGAGGGCCTGAGGATGAATCCGTATTGCTGCGGATGCTCAAAGATCTGTTTGATGGCGAGCATGCGGTAATAATAACGAGAGGTTTCCTCCACAAGCCAGAGATCAAGCGCATCGTCCACCTGCTGGTCCCTCAGTTCAGAGGTGATACGCCCCTGTCCGCCGTTGTACGATAGGGCAGCAGCACTCCACGACCCATATTTGCGGTAAGCATCTTTCAGATACCGGCAGGCAGCCTCGGTCGATTTTTCAACATGATACCTTTCGTCTACCTCGGCACTCACCTCGAGGCCATACTGCTTGCCCGTGCTTTGCAGAAACTGCCACAGTCCTGCTGCCCGTGCCGGAGACACCGCCCGGTGATCGAGGCTGCTTTCGATAACCGCCAGGTATTTCAGGTCGTCCGGCACTCCCTGCTGTTTCAAAATAGGTTCAATAACCGGAAAGATGCGGTTAGCACGTTTTATAAGCAACAGGGTGGTGGAGTGAAAGTATGTAAAGCTGTTCAACTCCCTGTCCATCCGTTCATGTTTGTCGTACCGGTCAAAAGTGATTTTTTCTCCGGCAAAATACATAATCCGGGGTATTTCCACTGAGGCAGTCATCGATAGTACCAGTGGCTTTTCCGATTCGGTTTTGTCCAGGTTGTTCCCCGATGTCAGCAACAGGAAGATTCCTGCCAGGCCGGCAAGTAACAGGAATATGGAGATCAGCAGTGATTTTTTCATTTTTTCTGTTAAATAAAGTGATGATTACCTCCGGATTACGGGGTGTCTGTCCGCATAGCCGAAGAACGAACAAATTTACAAAAATAATTCCAATCCCCAAGTCTTCTGAAAATTATGGGGTACACGTTTCATCTGCTCATTTTTTCGTAAGTTTGCGTTTTACAAAGTACAGGACAGGTTAGGAATATTGAAATGAAACTAAAAACACCCCGATCGGTTATTAAAGCCCACGACATCAGTCAGCTCCGTTTTCGTGACACACCCTTTGTCAAGCTGATGAACAAGCGTATATACAACATATTGATGGTGGCCTCCAGGTATGATATGTTTATCCTTGAAGATGACGGCCGCGTAGACGA
This sequence comes from Proteiniphilum sp. UBA5283, assembly GCA_002408485.1. Taxonomy (GTDB): domain Bacteria; phylum Bacteroidota; class Bacteroidia; order Bacteroidales; family Dysgonomonadaceae; genus Proteiniphilum. Next base: position 4,838 of record DHSP01000067.1, read on the forward strand.
ACAGATCTTCAACGAATACACCTCGCTCAATCTCCGCTATCCTCCCCGCTTCACACAGGTAGGAAGCAACAAGGAGGCGCTTGCCGAGCTAAAACAGAACCATTATGAGCTGATCATCTGTATGCCCAATATGGATAGCAGTGATACATTTGATTTGGCGAAGCAGATAAAAGCGCGTTATTCCGGCATACCTGTAGTACTGCTGACTCCTTTCTCGAAGGCGGTGACTCAGTCGCTGAGTAGGGAAGACCTTAGCGGCATCGATTATGTATTCAGCTGGCTGGGTGATACCGATCTTTTGCTGGCTATTATCAAAGTAGTGGAAGACAGGATGAATGTGGAGCACGATGTGAAGACGGTGGGTGTGCAGACCATCATGCTGGTGGAGGACTCTGTCAGGTTTTACTCATCTGCCTTGCCGTTGCTCTATAAGTTTGTTCTTTCCGAGTCGAAAGAGTTTTCGAAAGAGGCATTGAACGATCACCTGCGTATGTTACGCATGCGGGGACGTCCCAAGATACTGCTGGCCCGCAACTACGAGGAGGCCGTCGCTTATTACAGTAAGTATGGCGATAATATGCTGGGGGTGATCAGCGACATGAGCTTCAATGTGAATGGAGAGAAAGATAGGCTGGCCGGAAAACGACTGGGCGAATGGATAAGAGAGAAAGATATCTATATTCCCATCATCTATACCTCCTCCGAGTCGGAGAACAGCAAATATATCAATGGGGATAACGCTGTCTTCATCGATAAAAACTCGAAAACCTTCCCTCAGGATTTGCGCAGGGCGATCAAGGATAACCTCGGATTTGGCGATTTCATCATTACAGACCCGAAAACAAAAGAGGAGATATTCCGTATTAAGAATCTGAAAGAGCTACAGATGAATATCCGAAACATTCCGGATGACGCTCTTTATGAACACCTCTCCCGGAATCACTTCTCTCGTTTTTTCTACTCGCGTGCTATGTTTCCAGTGGCGGAGATGCTTAAAAAGATCGACGTGTCGGAATATGCCAGCATGAATGATGCCCGCGAACTGATCTACGCCACCATCGTGCAATACAGAAAAATGAAAAATACGGGTGTGGTGGCTGTTTTTGAAAAAGACCGGTTCGATCAGTACTCCAACTTTGCCCGTATCGGTGAAGGATCGCTCGGAGGAAAGGGCAGGGGACTGGCATTCATCGGTTATATGGTGAAGACGCATCTGGAGCTGAACAACAATCAGAACTTCCCGGTGACAACGCCCAAGACCGTTGTGCTGTGTACCGATATCTTCGACGAATTCATGGAGGCCAACGATCTTTATCCTGTGGCATTATCGGAGCGGTGCGACGAAGATATTCTGAAACATTTTTTGGCTGCCAAGCTGCCTAAAAGGCTGGTGAGCGACTTTCTGGTCTTTTTCGAAGCCATTGAGGGGCCTATTGCCATCCGCTCCTCCAGCCTGCTGGAGGATTCCCAATACCAGCCCTTTGCAGGAATATACTCTACCTACATGATTCCTTACGTGAACGATAAGTATGAGATGGTGCGCCTTCTGAGCAATGCCATCAAGGCGGTCTATGCCTCGGTCTTCTATAAGGACAGCAAAGCCTATATGGTGGCTACGCAGAACCTGATCGACCAGGAAAAGATGGCGATCGTGCTACAGGAGGTGGTGGGATCCCAATACGGGAAGTTATATTACCCTGCCATTTCGGGGGTGGCACGCTCCATCAATTACTACCCCATCGGTGATGAGAAAACCGAAGATGGCATCGTGGATCTGGCATTCGGGCTGGGAAAATATATCGTCGATGGCAATATGGGACTGCGTTTTTCGCCGCTTCATGCATCCCGGATCCTGCAGTTAAGTTCGCTCGACCTGGCATTGCGGGACACGCAGACACAGTTTTATGCCCTCGATCTCGATTCTGTCTCTAAAGATTTTACTATCGACGATGGCTTCAACCTGTTGAAGCTGCGGCTGCGCGAAGCTGAGAAAGAGGGCCCCCTGCGATATGTAGCTTCCACTTATGATCCTCAGGATCAGATTGTACGTGAAGGTTTTTATGAGGGAGGACGTAAGATCGTTTCCTTCGCCAACATCCTGCAACACGATATGTTTCCGCTCTCGGATGTACTCGACAAACTGCTGAAAGCGGGACAAAAGGAGATGGGAAGGCCGGTAGAGATTGAGTTTGCCGTCGACATCAGTAGCCCTCAGTTTGCGTCGTTCTATGTCCTGCAGATAAGGCCAGTGGTAGACAGCAAGGAGGTGGTTCATGAAAGCCTGGAGGAAACGCCGGTAAACGAGACGGTGTTATTTTCGCGGAATGCGCTGGGAAATGGGATGTCGAGCGACGTGTACGACGTAGTCTATGTGAAATCAGATGCTTTCAATGCTGCTAAAAATCAACTGATTGCTCGTGAGATAGAAAAGATGAACAGCGAATTTGTCGCTGCCGGCACCAACTACGTGCTGGTGGGACCCGGTCGCTGGGGTTCTTCCGACCCATGGCTGGGCATCCCGGTAAAATGGCCACATATCTCTCAGGCACGGGTCATTGTGGAATCGGGTATGGAGAACTACCGCATTGAGCCTAGTCAGGGAACCCATTTTTTTCAGAATCTCACCTCTTTCGGGGTCGGATATTTTACGGTCAACCCCTTCCTGGAGAATGACGGATTCTTCGATGAGCCTTTTTTGAATGAACAGCCGGCTGTGTTCGAAACGGATTATATACGCCGGGTGCATTTTGACAAGCCGTTGTGCATCAAGATAAACGGTAAGAAAAGAGTGGGTGTTGTGCTGAAACCATAGAAAGAAAAATGTCTGTCCCCGGAATAGTGAAAAATGGAGATCCTGTTTTCCCTCTCCACGGTTTGGGCGTAATTTTCCGCCGGAAACGTAATTCCATCAGAAATCTATAATTATAATATATAATAAATGTAAATGGGATTTCTCTTCCTTATAGAAAAATGATCCGGATAATTCTTTGTATCATATCCGTGTACCCTTCCTTGTCGTCTTTATTGCGATTAAAAAAAGAATAATTTATTAGTTAATTAAATTAAAATATGGGGAGAGAGGGTAGCGTTTTCACCCCTTTTTTCATCATAGAGAATAGAAATGCACTGTTTTTACTCGAGATCTCAAAAATGATGCATATAAAATTTTCTGATGAACCTAATTATTATTTTTTAAACTTTTACGATTATGAATGTGAAGACGTTAAGTTATGCAGTGAGTATAGTGCTTGCTTGTATATTATTTGTGGCTTGTGAAGACGACGATAAGAAAGTATTGACTTTTACTCCGAGCAAAGTGGAAGTGGAAGTAGGAAAAACGGCTACCGTCAATGTTGGGAAGGGAATAGTCCCTTATACAGCGAATCCGGCCGACAAAACCATCGCTACCGCCACTGTGGACAAAAGCACTGTTACTATTACCGGAGTGAAGGAAGGTACTACTACCATTACGGTGACCGATAAAGAAAAAACCAGTGGCAAGATTTCCGTCACGGTAAAGAAAGCTGTCTCATTGACATTTGATAAGCCTGCTCCGGAAGCGACAGTAGGGGCAACGGTAGATGTGAAAGTCAGTGGAGGTGTAGCGCCTTATACTGTGGAGACAAAAGATGCTACAATTGCTACGGCAGTGGTTGCCCAGGACAAAATTACCATTACCGGAGTAAAAGTGGGTAAAACCGATATTGTGGTATATGATAAAGACAAGAAAAACAGCGGAACCATTTCCGTAACCATAAAATAACAGCGTATTGCGCGACTCCCCGCTTCTTGGGGAATTAATCAATGAAAAGGCAGTCCCGACGGTTTCTCCGGGCTGCCTTTACCTATATTATTATTTTCTTTTATAATACTTTCATCATCTTCTTTGTGGCAAAGAGAACTTTATGTGCGGTTTTCTTTCCTTCTCTTTCAACCAAATAAGGAATGAATTGTTACTACACAATAAATGAATAAATAGGACAGAAGACAAGTTTGCTTGGATTATGTTCTTGCATAACGTTAAAATATAAACCGATGAAACGATATTTTTTATTGTGGATGGCATTGGTGGGTCTTCTGGCTCTGTCTGCACAAACAACACACACTATGAGGTATGATCAGGCCTGGAAAAAAGTTGTTGAACTTGAAGAAAAGTCACTCCCTCAATCGGCCGCGGCAGAAGTAAACAGTATCCTGAACAGGGCAATTTTGGAGAAGAACAGTCCGCAGGTGATCAAGGCATTGATCCATCAGGGCAAATATAACCTGGTGCTGGATGTGCAAAACGACACGCTTATTTTCCGAAATCTGAATGAGATGGTAAAAAAGAGCAGCGATGTGGTGGAGCAATCGGTACTTCATTCCATGTTGGGCGAGCTGTACATGCAATACTACCAGAAAGAGCATCAGGCAATTAACCAGCGTACGGAAGTGGGTGATTTTGTGCCGGCGGACATGAAAGAGTGGACACGGAATATCTTTTACAATAAGGTAACGGAACAGCTGAACGCCTCCATTGCGCATGAGGGTGAACTGATAAAGGCGAAAGTGGAATCCTATGCGGATGTGGTGGAATTGGGCAGGGATTCGCGCCGTTTCTACCCTTCAATGTATGATTTTTTGACGAACCGTGCTGTTGAGATTTTTAGTCAGATTAGCCCGGATAAGGATTTGAGCCGCACGTTGAAGCATAAAAATATTTCAATACAGTCGCTGTTTGCCCCCGCTGAAGAGTTTGTTACACTCTCATTCAATCCGCAAGCCTCTGAGCAGGGTCTATGGACATTGGAAACATACCGGAAATTGATTGCCTCTCTCCTTAAAAGAGACATGAAGCAATCGGTGCTATTGACCGAACTAAATAAGCTTGACTACTTGTCGCGATTCCACAGTGTTTATACAACCCGCGCTTTACCGTCGCTGAAAAGATTACAGGAGAAATGGGAAGGTCAAGACATCAGTGTGGAAATCATTGATAAAATTGCCGGTCTATATCAGAGCCACTTATGGGAATTGTCCGGCAGCGACAGCCTGAAGCGGGCAGCGGCAGCCAAGGATCTGTACGATCTGTTGCGAAGCTACATCAGCAGTTTTCCCGGGTATGAACGTATATCTGCTCTGGAAAACAGACTTCGACAACTGACGCAACCTCAGTACACTGTCTCGGGAGAAAAAACATTTCCCATTAAAGGAAAGAAAAGGTGGAAGATCCAATACAAAAATCTTGTGTCGCTGAATGCAACATTGTACAGGATCGACTCACCCACAGAGGTGGGGGTGGTACAATCTGAGAGGTGGAAAAGGGTCGACGGGAAAAGGACCTTCCTGAAAAATATCACGGTGCCGTTACCCCAAATTGCAGAATATATGCAGGGCGAAACAGACTTCTTACTGGAGGTAGATCACCCTGGCACCTATATGCTGACGTTCGGCTCCACACCCGGAGGTATCGAAAATGGGCTGTCGGATTATTATTTTTCCGTTTCCGACCTTTCCGTTTTTGCCCGCTCATCCGCAAAGGAGAGATATGATTTCTTTGTGGTAAACAGGGTGACGGGGGAGCCAGTAAGAAAAGCAAAAATTAATATATACATGCAGTCTGGCAATTGGCGTAATTCCAAACTCACAGTCGTTGAGTCGGTGGTTACAAACGACGAGGGGCTGGCTGTATATCATAAGGGTGAGATCAACAGTGACCTGTTTTACCAGGCCGTCTCGGGAAAAGATAACGGCTCGCAGCTTTACCGGTTACCATATGAATATTACGAGTACGCTGAGAATGCTGATGCCGGGCGTGACCAGGTTAGCATTTTCACCGACAGGAGCCTCTACAGGCCGGGACAGACTCTCTTTTATAAAGCTGTATTCACCCGTGCAAAAGGAGGTGAAAACAGCATAGTCAAGAATAAAACTGCCAATTTTGTGTTGCGCGATGTCAATCGCCGGGAAATTTCGAAGCAGACTCTGATAACCAACGAGTATGGCTCGGTCTCGGGAGAGTTTGTACTGCCACAGGGCACGCTGCCCGGAAATTTCTCAATAGAAACAGATGAGGGAGGCACTGATTTCCGTGTGGAGGAATATAAGCGCCCCTCGTTTGAAGTGACATTTGATACGATCGGAAAAACCTATAAGTTTGGAGATGAAATCACGTTGAGGGGCAAAGCAGAAAACTTTTCCGGAATCAGGCTTCAAGATGCAGAGGTGGAGTGGCGCATTGCCCGGCAGCAAACATGGTGGTGGCGGTGGGGTGATGTGCCGGAACATTTCACAGAGGGAACTGTCACCACCGACAAAAATGGTGCATTTGAGATTTCTTTCACTCCCTTAAAACCCGATGAGCAGTATTCGCTCAGATCAGTATTCTCGTTTGTGGTCGAAGCCGCGGTGACCGATCTGAATGGAGAAACGCAGACAGGAACTTACAGCATTCCGGTTGGAGATGTCTCCATGATATTGCAGGCAGAGATACCGGACCGAATGGAGAAAAAGAGCGGTCAGCACATTGTGATCTCGGCGAAGAATCTTGATGGTGCGGACATAGATGCTGTCGGGACTTACCGGCTCTACTTGTTACAGAGAAACGATTCCATCGATCAGCTTGTCGCGGAGGGGCCGTTTGAATGTGGAGAACAGCCGGAAATGAAAAAACAGCTTGCCGGAATGCGCTCCGGAAAATACCGGCTGAAACTCCAATCGGAAGATGACAGGGGAAATCCTGTAGAAGCAGAAAAGGATTTTATTTTGTACTCCTTTGCTGATAAACGTCCACCCATCAAAACCAATGAATGGCTGGTTGAGAAAAGCGCTTTTTTTTCAGAAGGGAAAAGCGGTGAAGTGATACTGGGTGTGTCAGATAAAGTGAATGTTTTGTACGAGCTGTGGCAGCGAGACAGGTTGTTGGAAAGAAAATGGTTAAAGCTGAACAACGAAAACAGGCTTTTTGACATTCCCTACAAGAGAAGCTATGAGGAGGGAGTGACACTCATGCTGACCTATGTGAAAGAGGAGAGATTTTATGCACACAGCGTGGAATTGCGGCCGGTGAAGGAGGAGAAAAAACTGAACGTGAAGCTGGATGTGTTTCGTGATAAGGTCCGCCCCGGAGACAATGAGGAGTGGAGGATAACGGTTACTGATGCCGGCGGCAACCCATCCAGGGCGGAAGTGCTGGCTTCGATGTACGATTTCTCACTGGACCGGATATACCCGTCGCACCCCTGGAGCCTGTCGCTCCATATGCCCGGCCCGTATTATTCCCGAATGGGACTGGTCAGCGACCAGTCTTTCAACCCGCAGACAGCGATGGGATACTTTTCTATTCCGACGGTAGACGTACTCCCTTTTTCCTTCGACCGCTTCAACTGGTTCAATTTTTCATTCTATTCCGGAAGATTGATGCTAAGAGGTAGTGCTGTAGATGCAAAGAATGCAGCAGCATCCGGTTTCCTTGCCGAAGAAGAACTGCTTTCCGGTAGAAGAGTTTCCGATAATTCCGATATGGCAAAAAGGGAGGAAGCTGCTGCCGGCTTGTCTGTTCAGAGCCAGATACCGCAAATCCGCCGAAACTTTCACGAGACCGCCTTTTTCTACCCCCACCTGAGAACCAACGAAAAAGGGGAGACGCAGATCGCATTCGTCGTGCCCGAAAGCAATACAAGATGGCGCTTCAGGGTGCTGGCGCACGACCAGCAGCTGAATACCGGGAAAGTGGAAGCAATTATTGTGTCGCAAAAGGAGCTGATGGTGACGCCCCATATGCCTCGCTTTCTGCGTCATGGCGACAGGACGAGTGTCTCCACGAAAATTTCCAACCTCTCCGGTACTACCCAATCAGGCAAAGTTACGCTGGAGTTGTTCAATCCGGTGACGGACGAACTACTGCTCAATATACCGGTCCCCAACTCCGAAAAGGAGTTCACCCTGTTTCCGGATGCCTCTGCAGATGCCTCCTGGACATTCGATGTTCCATTCGGTATCGATCTCCTCGGTGTGCGTATCGTGGCTGAAACGCCGCAATTTAGTGACGGAGAACAACATGCGCTGGCTGTCCTGCCAAACCGGATGCTGGTAACCGAAAGTATGCGTCTTGATGTGAACGGGAATCGAACGAAGACATTCTCCATGGGTAGGCTTCTGAACAAGAGGTCCGCTTCCATCCGCGATTACCGTTTGACTCTTGAGTTTGCTTCCAATCCGGTTTGGTACGCAGTGCAGGCTCTGCCGGTACTGGGAGAACCGGTGAGCGACAACGCGGTGTCCTGGTTTGCCTCTTATTATGCCAACATACTGGGTACCCATATCGGTAAAGTATATCCCAGGGTATTGAATATGGTAGAAGCCTGGAGAAAACAAGGCGGCAGCAAAGAGACTTTTTACTCCGACCTGGAGAAAAACCAGGAGTTGAAAAATGTGCTGCTGGAAGAGACCCCCTGGGTTCTTGAGGCAAATACCGAATCGGAACAAAAGGAAAAGTTGTCTTTCCTGTTCGATCTGAATCGTAGCCGCAATCTTACTCAAACTGCCCTCGGCAAGCTGCAGGAACTGCAGACCAGCCAGGGCGGCTGGAGCTGGTTCAAAGGCTTCAAACCCAATGTCGGCATTACCCACTATATTCTTTCCGGATTTTTTCAGTTGCAGGAGCTGGGTGCTGTAGAGTTTTCCGAAGAAACAGCATCCATGCAATCAAGCGCAATTTCATTTATTGATGCGGAAGCTATCCGGCGCTTCGAAGAACTGAAGAAGCTGAATAAAGACTGGAAGAATATCAAATCCATTTCCGGCATCGATCTGGAATATCTTTTTGTGCGTACCGCTTATGTCAATCACCCTTTGGGTGCCACAGAAAGGGAGATGATTCGTTTTTACCGTGCTGTGATTGAAAAAAATTGGACGTCATTTGGGCCGTATGAGCGTTCACTCATCGCAATAGTCTTGCAGAGAGAGGGAGAGACGAAGGTTGTACAGCAGATGCTGAACTCTTTCCGGGAGCATGCAGCCATATCAGACGAAATGGGCATGTACTGGCCCAATAACCGGGCGCAAGTGTTTATGTCGCAGTCCGCCATATCCGTACATACCTTTATCATGGAAGCTTTCCGTGTGGGAGGTGCCAAAGAGGGAGAGATGGACAAGATGAAACAGTGGCTGCTGAAACAGAAACAAACGCAAATGTGGGAGTCCACCCATGCCACTATTGATGCAATATATGCTCTGCTGAGCCAGGGAAGCGACTGGTTCTCATCAGAAGGAGAGACTAGAGTCACGTTGGGAAATCGTCTTGTGGAAGCAGAGAAGAGTGAATTGGGTACGGGCTATCTCAAAGACTCGTGGAGTCATGCAGAGATCGCCCCCGAAATGGGGCGGGTCACGGTGACCCACAAAGGTGAGGGACCTGCATGGGGCGCGCTCTACTGGCAGTATTACGAAGACCTTGATAAAATTATCCAATACGGTGCTTCCCTCGACATCGGGAAGCAACTGTTTGTTGAACAAACCGATTCCACAGGGATAAGCCTCATTCGCATCGTGGAAGACACTCCGCTCACTGTGGGAGATAAAGTGGTGGCGCGGCTTGTAGTGCGTACCGACCGAGATTTGGAGTTTGTGCATCTGAAAGATATGTATGCCGCTGCCTTTGAGCCGGTAAGCCAGATATCGGGTACCGGATGGCAAAACGGTATTCTCTACTATCGGACATCGAAAGATGCCTCCACAAACTTCTATTTCGATGTGCTGCCACGAGGTACCTATGTGTTTGAATATGCCATGATTGTAGGACGTTCCGGTGCTTATTCGAACGGAATTACTACCCTGCAGTGCCTGTATGCACCGGAATTCAATTCACATAGTGCCGGAATCAGAATAATTGTTAAACAATAAACAGGGACTAAACTAAATTGTTACTTTTGTGTCGTACGTAAAAGAGTTAAAACAGTATACTAAATAGATATCACAATGAGGAAATTGAGTTTATTTTTATTCTTTACCGTGCTGTGGGGCAGTATGGCAGTTGCCCAGCAGAAGCCGGGAATGGATTTTGCGCGCACGGAGCATAATTTTGGCACCATCAAGGAAGAACTGGGCGCAGTGACCACCCAGTTTGAATTCACAAACCACGGCAAGAGCCCCCTCATCATACAGCGTGTTTCGGCATCCTGTGGATGTACCACCCCAAGTTATACACGCGAGCCGGTTCTGCCGGGCAAAAAGGGTACCATTTCAGTAAAATATTCCACGGTACGGCGCCCGGGAACCTTTAACAAAACCATTACCGTGTATACCAATGTCCCCGATACGGTATACGTACTTACCATCAAAGGAAACGTTGTACCCAAACAATAAACAGGTATAGGATTTGCAATACAAGCCGAATGAAGTATCTTTGTATAAGGCTTCATTCGGTTTTTAATTTGATCTATAGACAATGGAACATCCAGAAAATGATCAGAAATACAAGGGATTGATTGTAAATAAGGGAGTAGCACAACCTCCCAGTGTGAACCCCTATATAAAAAAAAGAACCAGAGGCGGTCATCGTACTGTATCGGAATATGTGGATGGTATCCTGGCCGGCAACAGGGTGATCCTCAGTCAGGCTGTCACTCTGGTGGAAAGTGCGCGGCCTGATCACCAACAAAAGGCACAAGCCATCATTGAGAAGTGTTTGCCCTACTCGGGGAATTCCATTCGTATCGGAATTACAGGTGTACCCGGAGCCGGAAAGAGTACTTCCATCGATACCTTTGGAATGCATCTGCTCAAAAAAGGGCACAAACTGGCTGTTTTGGCTATTGATCCTTCGAGTGAACGTTCCAAAGGAAGTATTTTGGGCGACAAAACACGCATGGAGAGACTCTCTGTGGAGCAGAATGCTTTTATCCGCCCTTCTCCTTCGGCTGGTTCACTGGGGGGGGTAGCGAGAAAAACACGGGAAACAATCATACTCTGTGAAGCTGCGGGGTTCGATTATCTTTTTATTGAGACAGTGGGTGTAGGACAGTCGGAGATTGCTGTCCATTCGATGGTCGATTTTTTCATGCTGATCCAGCTTGCGGGCACGGGCGATGAGCTTCAGGGTATCAAGCGGGGAATCATGGAGATGGCAGACGGAATTGTGATAAACAAAGCCGACGGCGATAATATCGACAAAGCACAAATGGCACAGCGACAGCTCCGCAACGCTTTGCATCTCTTTCCGCTTCCCGATTCCGGATGGACTCCCGAAGTGCTTACCTATTCCGGCTATTATAACCTTGGAATAGAAGAGGTGTGGGATATGGTGAGCCGGTATGTGAATTTTGTACGAAAGAACGGTTACTTTACCCGTAAACGAAGTGAGCAGGCAAAATACAGAATGTACGAGACGATTAACGAGCAGCTTCGGGATAGCTTTTATAATAATTCGGAGATAGCAAGTTTGCTGGTTCGGCTCGAGGATGATCTTCAACAATCCAGAAAGAGCTCCTATGCAGCTGCTAAAGAGGCTCTTGATAAATATAATGAGTTGAAAAAGTAAAAAAATGCCCCTGCTTGGTACAACGATACAACTTTTTACTTAATTTTGTATCGTACTTTTAGGAGGCGCACTCTTCTAACGGTTAGGAAAATTGTTTCTCAGGCAATGAATAGCGGTTCGATTCCGCTGTGCGCTACTAAAGAGATTTCCATTTTATCGAAACAGAAAGTTTCCCTTAATCTATATCTTACCGTAAGTGCCGAATTTGTGTAGATCTTATTTTCCTTGTAAAAAGCAGTTTGTTTTTTTGACGTATAGAAAATATTCTTATACGTCGAATAGCCTCTCATAGCAATAGCTGAATTAAAAAAAATGTTATAAAAGGAATTGATCTACCCTGTATAGATAATTATCTTTGCGAAATAAAAAAAACTAATCGTAACCTAAAATTAGGTTTTGTTGTCAGAAGTTGTTATTTTTGGCGCTATAATTGATAAAATTATCACTGTAAATTTTATTTAATATGAAATATCGTTATTCCGTTATTGCATTGTTGTTGTGTTTTTTTAGCTTTTCCGCATTTTCGGGTAGAGGAATGAGAAGCTTCGCGATTGTCGTTGATGAACAATTGATGGATTCTTGTAGAGCTTCAATCAACAAATATGCTGCTTCTGTTCAAGCAGATGGACTGACAACCCATATCGTTGTAGACCGTTGGAATATTCCCGACTCCATCCGCACCCGTCTGCATCAACTCTACCTGCACGATCAGCTGGAGGGAGCCGTCTTCATCGGTGATATCCCCGTGCCCATGATCCGCGATGCACAACATCTGGCCACAGCTTTCAAGATGGATCAGCGGCGTGCATGGGACCGTTCCTCCATCCCCTCCGACCGGTTCTACGATGACTTCGACCTGCGGTTCGAATACCTTAAACAGGATTCACTGCAGTCCCTCCTGCATTACTATAGCCTTACAGCGGAGGGAGCCCAGTCTGTGGAGAGCGAGATCTATACTGCCCGTATCAAGCCACCCAAATATGAAGGCAAGAGCCGCTTTGAGCTGATTGATGCCTTCCTGGAAAAGGCTGTAAGAGAGAAAGCCACTGCACGCCAGATATCTCAGATCACCTATTTTGCCGGAAACGGATACAACTCCAACAGCCTGGTGGCCAGGGCCGACGAGCGGCTGTCGCTCACCGGCCAGTTCTCCGTATTGGCACAGGGAAAGGGCAACCTCAATTACATTGATCATACCTTCGATGAGTTCGTGAAAGGTCGACTCATGGCTGAACTGGAAAGGGAGGAGCTGGACCTGGCCATCCTACACCACCATGGTGCCGATGACACCCAATATCTGAATGCCAGCCCTTATACCATCATGACCGATAAATGGCTGGAGATGGCCCGCAAATTCTTTCGCGGAAAGATCCGCAGTGCAAAGGATACTACTGCTTCCAAGCAATATTACATTGACAACTACAATGTGCCGGAATCGTGGGTGAACAACGCATTCGACCCCGGGATCATGCTGCAGGACAGCCTGAGCGATGCGGCCATGGATATTCATATTGCCGATCTGGAAGGCTTCACACCCGGAGTTCCCTTTGTGATGCTCGATGCCTGCTTCAACGGATCTTTCCATCTGGAAGATTATATCAGTGGCCATTACATCTTCAATCCCGGAAAGACTGTCGTGGTCAAGGCCAACTCGGTGAATACCCTCCAGGATATCTGGACCAATCAGCTGATCGGCCTGCTGGAGCTGGGTGTGAGCGTCGGCAACTGGGCGAAGGAGCAATTCACCCTGGAGTCACACCTGATGGGTGATCCCACCTACCGGTATGCGAGCAACCGCAACGATCGTGACGACCTCAGCCGGGCCATTGCCCACCGGAGAAATGATCTCAGCTACTGGAAGAGATTGTTGAAGGATAAACACCCCGAGGTGAAGGCCTTGGCCATGAAGATTTTATTTAAGAAGGGGGCGTTGACACCGGATCAGTTGTACGCAATACAGACGAGTGATGTGAGTCCAACCGTACGGTTGATGGCCTACCATCTGCTGATCCAAAGCGACAGCGAACAGCTGGTGCCTGCCATCGAGGCGGGACTACATGACAACTATGAACTGATTCGCCGTTTTGCCGCGATGCACGCCGGTGAGAACCAATCTCCCCGGCTCCTCGACGATCTCATGAAGATACGCCTCTCGCCCGGTGTCTCGGAACGTGTCTACTTTCAGGTGAGAGGCGCTGTGGAGCAATATGCGAAAGATGATGCACTGGCTGCTTTCGACAAACAGCTGGAAGGCAGGAGCGGTAGCTGGTACGAGAAGATAAAAGCAGAGAGAACCAATTTCGAGAGGATTCTTTCCGCAAAAGAGGAGGATATGAAGCAGCTCCTCGATCGGGAGGTGGAGTCGCGCAACAAGCGATTCAACATCACGGCTCTGCGCAACTCCAACCAGGCTGCCTATCTCGACACGCTGTTCCGCTTCATGAAGGAGTCGGATGATCAGAACCTCAGACAACTGCTGGCGGAGGCATTCGGCTGGTACACCCGCTCCTGGAAGAAGCAGGAGATCGTCGACTTCTGCCGGGCACAGGCCGCCGTGGAAAAGGATGATACCGTGAAAAGGGAACTGCTGCGCACCGTCAGACGACTGACCGATTGATGCCATCCACGTGATATGATTCAAAAATAAAGAGCAAACAGTATGAGCAGAAATCCAATTTTCAATTCGATGATATCGCCAGTGAGAGTGCTGTTGTACGGCACAGCCCTGTTGGGGTTGTGGATTCTTTCGGCGCAGCATCTTACTGCACAGGAAGCCCTCTCTTCCGTGAGAGGAAGGGTGGTAGAGCAAAATAATCCCACTGTGCCGGTTGAATTTGCCACGGTGCAGGTGCTCCCGCAAGGGTCGGCCACCACCACCAACAACAAGGGTGAATTTTTCTTCGATCGTCTCTCGCCGGGGCGGGTCAACCTGAAGATCGAATTTCTG
>DHSP01000004.1:0-1097 GCA_002408485.1 Proteiniphilum sp. UBA5283
GCTCCGGCAGCTTGGGCACCGTTGCTTTCTCCATCGGGGTAGGAGATGTTTACCACATACTCTTCGTTGTCGATGGTCACCACCAGCCTTTTGGGCTGAAAACCATTCCCATTGGCAGCCTCGGCCACCGCCGGAACGGAAGGAGCTGACTGTGCGGCTTTTTCTGCCTTCCGCTTTGCCAGATCCGCCTCGAAAGAGCGTTTGGCATCACCCGATTTGTAGGCTCTGTATTGTTCGGGATGCATGGCCAGTTCAAACAATTCTTCGTCGTCCTGACCCAAATCCCAGTTTTTCTTTTGCATCTCCGCCCTGAACTCGTCCAGCTGATCGGGATAAAGATCCTGTGGGTTGCCGGTATAAAACTCACGTCCCTGCTGCTTTGCCAGCTCCACGATTCCGGAAGAGGGTTCCCCCGGAAGCTTGCCGGACTTGCCCAGGATCATGTCCCAGATATTGTCGGCAATCATAGACCAGCGCTCCTTGCCCTTTTCAAGCTGCAGCACATTCATCAACGCGAGGTTCTTCACGTACTGGCTGTACGGAGTGACCAGCGGGGGATACCCCACCTTGGGCCACACATAGGTAACCTCGTCAAAAAGCTTAATCAGCAAGTCGTCTTGCGTGAGTTCCGGCTCTCCGTTCTTTGCTTTCCACTTGTTGAGAGAAGCAAGGTTGTTCTCGAGATCGGCCATCAGGCTTCCCATCATGCCGCCCGGAAGACCCGGGCCAATGAGCAACGAGTTCATCATCCTGTTTTTGGGATCAATGTAATAGCCCAAAAAGTCATCCATAAATTTCTGCGTCAGCGAACGCACCTTCATGTATGCTTGCATGTTGATTTCCGGCACGTTGAAGCCGGCATCCTTCAACATCGCCTGCACCGCCAGCACATCGGCATGGCCTGTACCCCACGAAAGGGGCTCCATGCCCACATCGATGTACTCCGCCCCTGCATGGGCAGCCTCCAGAATAGACGCCATCTGGAAGCCGGGGCCTGCGTGACCGTGATATTGCACTGGAATCTGCGGATGGCGTTCCCGGATGTTCTTAATGATCTTGCCGATGCTTGCCGGACGGCCTACGCCTGCCATATCTTT
>DHSP01000004.1:1260-35956 GCA_002408485.1 Proteiniphilum sp. UBA5283
TCGTCGGCTCCCATCTCAATCAGCGTATCGGCCAGCGAGGTATAATATTCAACCGTATGCACGGGCGAGACGGTGAGGCTAAGGGCTGCCTGGGAGATCATCCCCGCTTCCCTGGCAAACCGGATGGAGTTCTCCAGGTTGCGTGGATCGTTTAGCCCGTCGAACGACCGGGCAATGTCGGTACCCTGCTTCTTTTTTACCTGGAACATTAGTCGGCGTACATCGGCAGGTACCGGTGTCATCCGTATGCCGTTCAATCCACGCTCCAGCATGTGTGTTTGAATACCTGCCTCATGAAAAGGCTTGGTCCACTGACGGACAGCCGTGTTGGGATTTTCACCGAACAACAGGTTGATCTGTTCAAACCCGCCGCCATTGGTTTCCACTCGCGCAAAACACCCCATCTCGACAATTGCGGGGGCTACTTCGGTAAGCTGCTCCACCGTGGGAACATACTTCCCCGATGACTGCCACATGTCTCTGTATAAAAGACTGAATTTTATTTCTCTGGCCATATATGTTTTTTTTATTTACTTCTTCTGAATCGTATCGACCTTTCCTTTCCCATGAGTAATCACATCTACAGCAGCCACAATGGCAGCCAGCTTTTTGGGATGTGCCCGGTTACCGGAGCGGCTGGAGCTTCCCGGTGTTTTTTCATCCTGTATAAACCTGTTGGTGAAATAGATGACCAGGTTTCCGAGTCCTACCACCAGCCAAAGCACAATGATCACCATGATCATACCAATAAGTAAAAGGCCCAGCGCCTCGCTTAAATTTTCCATATGTATTCGTTATATTTACAATCGCACAATGATAACCCGATAACCTGACTGAAAAGAAACAGACGGAATTAACACAAGAATGCAATTTCTGAAATTCAAAAATACAAAAAATATTCAATTGCATGCACGAAAACGGACAAAATGTGCAGTGCAAACATTATTTTGATTCTTTTTTGGGAAACTGACAACGAATGTGCCTGTTACTGGCTAAAGAGGAAGAAAAGGCTATTGTTGGGGAAGTGAGCGTAGAATACTGGATTTAAGAGTGTAAAACTCATCGTCGGACAGTTCTTCTTTGTCTTTGTTCAAACACAAAATTATATCACGTGCCTTTTCTGTAATTCCTATTTTGTCAGGGTAGTTGGCCGCCACATAGATTTTCCATTCGAATAAAGAGGCGGACTTGCTCAACACAGCTTCCAGAAAGCGGGTGTCGAGTAATAGTTTTTTTATCTCAAGTTCGTCTGTGTCCACCATG
Source organism: Proteiniphilum sp. UBA5283 (assembly GCA_002408485.1). Taxonomy (GTDB): domain Bacteria; phylum Bacteroidota; class Bacteroidia; order Bacteroidales; family Dysgonomonadaceae; genus Proteiniphilum. The sequence goes on from DHSP01000004.1 coordinate 2,524, forward strand.
TTGTTTATATATGGAGAAGACGTAACACCTTTTTCTTTGTACTCAATTTTTCACACCGGAACAACTACATTTCTTAATTTCGACAATCCTCTGTATATCAGATTTCTTAAAGACTGATAGCTTATGTCCATCATCACACAGATATCTTCGTATTTTTTTTCCTCCAGATAATAGAGCGTGATGGCTTCGCGCTGCCTGGCGGAGAGTTCATCTAATAACGAGGATATTTTTCGGTGCCGGAACATTGTCTTCTCCGCCTCTATATACTCATGTTCGATATCTCTTTCGGAAACAGGATGATAATCTTCAATAGGTTGATCGGAAAGATAATTTGTTTTTCTCAATTCGTCGCACAACTTGTTTTTCAGTGAGACAAAAAGATAAGATTTAAAATTCAGTACATTTTCAAGATTTGACCGGTTATGGTACATCTTGATAAACACATCCTGGATGCAATCTTTCAGCAATTCCTTGTCGCTGGTAAGCTTACAGCCGAAATTAAAAAGCATGTTCACATAATGATCATACAAACTATTAAATGCTTCAACGCTGCCTGTCTTATACTCGTGAAAAAGGAGGGTTAATTTCTCCTCTGTCAAATTTTCCGTATTACGATTTATCTGCGATGTCATGGATGAAATAAAAATAATTTGTTGCTCACAAACTTATAGGATATTTCACCCGGCGATTGGTAATTATTGGTATTAGAGTGGAAAAAACTGACAAACATGTTCTATAACATCTACTTCGCTGTGTCGGTCTTTTGGAACCAATACAGCTCCTTTTCCCGGGGGGAATTCACAACGTATTGATCCTTCGCGTCAATCCGATGCTCCCGTGACGTAACCTTACCGGTAACGGCGTCAATTATTTTTACCCGATACGTTCCGGGGGGAAGAGATACTACACACCGGTCGCTGCTCCTGCGGAAATAAATGATCTTTCCGATACCAGTTTTTTCCAGTGCATAGTAATCTGCAGGAAGTTCTCTTTGGTGCATAACATCCATCTGCAAGGCATCCTTTAGAAAGCCGGGATCGTCGACGGGCGGTATGCCGGGAAGGGATCCTCCCGCCATGAAGATCGCCCACGCCATCTCGGGGTATTTCTGGGCATAGTAGGTAACAGCTTTACCGGGCTGCTTTTGCCGGTATTCACTCACTGCCCTGTATACATCTTCAAAAGAGACCTGTCCCACTTTCATCTGCCGCGCAAACTGACGGGGTGCCATATGTTTACCGCCTTCAGGAGCATAAAGCTCACCCCCGTCTTTATAATGCCAGTAACGGATATCAATGATGTCCACCACCTCCGAACGGACGGGATCGTCCAGAATGGCATCCTGCACATCTTTTGTTGCACTTAGCGCAATGAGTGCATCTTTTCCGGTTTCTTTCTCCCATTCCGCAACCACATCGAGCCAGAACTCTACAAAGCGAAGCGGACCGGTAAACTCGGCACTGGTCAGATGCACCACATTCTCTTCTTCTGCCAGAGCATTCAGGCATTGCCGGATATAGTTTTTGTGCAATTCCCTTCGTTTTTCATTGTCCACATCGTAAAACAATCCGGACATAAAAATACGTTTGTCTCCGGCAAAGGGAACAGGTTCCGGGAATCCGGATTCGTTCACGTTGTTTGCAGTACGCCATGGGAAGTCCACCCAATGAGCACCCGCCTCAATGATGTTGTGTTGAAAATAATGCTGGTGAAACAACAGGATGCCCTCGGCCGATCCTTTCCGGGCAAACTCCTGCAACCGGGACCAGTACCAGGCATTGGGCTTTGTCAGATCGTACTTCGAGAGCCCATCCCAGGCAAACTCCCTCCCGCTCCTGGCAAAAGGTTGTTCGTAGAACGGACCCCAGACGTCACCGTTTTTTCTTTTTACCCGCTCATGATCGTCCCGGCGCCTGTCATACCACAACCCATAATTGTGATCAAGCACCGCGAGACCATGGTTCTTCATGGTTGCAACCACGGAGTCGATCCTGTCGGTCAGCCCGGTGCCTTCGCGCCCGGGTACAAAACGGGTAATGTGAGGCGTTGCCTTGGCAATCTGAGTTGCCCGCAGCTTCCCGCTCCACCAGGAAACACCGGTTGTTCCCCCCGTCAACAAACGATCGCCGAAACTTATTTTCCCATCTACAATAGCAGAGGCCTGGTTAGCTCTCACCTTTCCGCTGTCTCCGTGCTCCTTCAATTGAAGTACCGACAGCAGTCCGGGTGCGCGGGAGGCCGTGTTACCGGCGCTTTCCATGATCCACTGCTTCAGGGTGAGCCGGGGCTCCGACGCTTCTTTTGTCAGTGCCATCGCCTGTTCCACGGTGGGACTACTGGTAGCACTCGTATTGACGGGCAGGAGCCTCGCTCTTCCTGAAAAATCGACTCCCAAACGATCCGACAGCTGTGCATAAAAGAAACTTCTGGGATGAAGGTGATTATTCGATTCGCTCCACTCCCCGTCGCCCGAAAATTGCGCCCAGCATCCGTACGCCCTGTTTCTATTCGCTGCATCGGGCGAATAACAAGCTATTTCCGCGGCTGTGCATTGCCAAAACAGGCTGTTGGCGGTGGTCCAGCCTCCCCCATTGTTGTCTTGCCCGATATTTTTAAATACCAGATCGTTCCCGTCAACATTCACAATATCGAACAACAGACCGCATGCCCAGCTATCGATGGCCCCACTGTAATCATAAGAATTCTTCGTTTCACACTGAACAAATGCATTGGGACCTGCAGCCAGATAGCCTGCCCCAAAATCATGCATGCCCTCTTCCGAATAACATCGCTGAAACAGGTTCAGCTGGCCCATCGTCAGAAAGGTACTTCTCCTCATTCCCCCGATCTCGGAAACAGGATTCCCGGAAATACAGTCTTCCACGGTGACGTTGGAGCTGCCGGGCTGAAGGATTACTGCGCTGCCGGCCAGATGTTCGAAGCCTACCATCCTTACCCAGCAGTCGGTGGCATGGTCTATGGAGATGCCCGTCCAGCAATGGTCTTCGTCCTTTGGATTGTTCGTGTCGTAGTCCGATACGATGGAAAGCCCCTCTATCCCCACATTCGATATCCTTCCGGGCCAGGAATAGCGCAAAATTCGGGAGTTTGCCTCTGCGGCATCCAGTGCCATGGTCAGCGGCGCATCAATCTCTACGGTGTTGCCTTCTACTTTTACAATTTCCCTGTCCCAACAGACATCCATCTCTCCCGGCTTCCAACCCAGGTATGTAATGCCACCGCCAAAATGATCGCAGCCCAGCCGCTCAATCCATTCTTTTGTGGAAGGCCTGTAAATCATGACGTGATCGCCCTCCTTCAACCGGAAAACATCGCCTGCGGCCAACAGCCGGGAGTTAACAGGAATGTAGTCCGAAACAATGGACAAGGTATCGGTTACGGTCAGGTCGTCAACGCCCTCCACGTAGACCATTGCCTCGCGGCCAACTCCTGTTTTTCGCAAAACAGTCGCGTTCAGCCCGCTTCCTCTCAGTACCACGCCCGACCGGGTCAGAAACAACGAACCATTCACGGTAAAAGTTCCCTTGTCCAGCAACACAGCCCCCCTGAATCCTTCCTCGTTTAGAGGTAACGACTCCACGTAACGGATCGCCCGCTGGATCATTTCGGTGGCATCGCCCTCCACGAAGGGAACAAAAATTTCGTTTGCAATGGTGGGAATATCTTTTTCAGAGCTACTGTATCCGCAATAGGAAAAATCGAGTACCCTGTTTCCGAGACTGTCCGCCACATACATTATTTTACCCTCACGAAGCAGGAGGGACGGATCTTGCGAAAAGAGGCAGAGGGGCAACAACCAGCATCCCACCAGGGCCGGAAGTTTAAAACAAAGAGGCAACGACAGTCTCATGGATATATTCTTTAGCTTTGGACGAACAAAAGGACGTTTTGTAATCACACAGAAACATTCCGGTACTCGTTTACATATTCACGCGGTGAGAGCTTGTATTTCTTTTTGAAGCATTTCCCAAAATACCCCGAGTCCTTGAATCCCACAGCAAAAGCAATCTCGGAGACAGACATGTCGGTACCTTTGATCAGTTCTACCGATTTACTGAGCCTGATCTCTTTCACGAAATCGACCGGAGCTAACCCGGTAATGCTTTTCAGTTTTTTGAAGAAGGCCGACCGGCTGATGTTCATCGTTGCGGCAATCGCATCGATATTGAAGTCGCTGTTGTCCACATTTTCTTCGATGATCCGGCTCACATTTTCGATAAACTCCACATCTTTCTTCATCAGGAACTCGCCGTAATCATCCTGCTGCGAGACCGGTGTCTTGTCCCTATTCCACAATTTTTCCCGGAATATTTTCTGCTCATTCAGCAACTGATCAATCCGTGCGATCAGGTGCTTCTTATTGAAAGGCTTGGTGATATATGCATTTGCCCCCAGACGGATGGACCGGATCCGGAAGTCGTCGTCGTCTTTCGCAGTGAGAATAATCACCGGAATATGACTAATCTGAAAATCATTTCGAATCTGCTCCAACAATTCCAATCCGCTTACTTTGGGCATCATCTGATCCGTAATGACGATGTCGGGATGATAGAGATGCACCTTTTTCAATCCCTCCACACCGTCGTAGGCTGTATCAACGTTGAACCTGTCCTCAAGCTGCAATTTAAGCATGTTGCACAACGACTTGTTGTCTTCAATCAACAGGAGAGAAGAGAAGTGCGACCGGTCGTCTCCCATCTCCACACCGGCAACCACCGGTGATGATTCGGTTGTTTCGTCAGCAGGCGTCCCCTCAATGATGTCACACATATAAAAGTCTACTTCCGACTCCTTGTAGTGCTCTTTACCCAAAGGCCACTCTATGGTAAAAACAGAGCCTTTGTTTTCTGCACTCTCCACCTTTATGGTACCGCCGTGGAGGGTCATCAGTTCTTTAGCCAGCGCCAGCCCGATTCCGGTTCCCTGGTATAGGGCATTTTGGGAAAAACGTTCAAATATTTCACCCAGCTTGTTCTGTGCAATCCCTATGCCACTGTCTTCTACCCGCACAAAACAACGATGGCTCTCCTTTTCTGCACCGCAGGTAAGCAATACACTTCCCCCTACCGGAGTAAACTTGAAGGCGTTGGACAGAATATTCCTGATCACCGTTTCCAGCTTGTCTTTGTCACCCCATACAACGAGATCGTCCTCAAGCAAATGATAATCATAACTAATGGCATTCTCTGCGGCAAGCACGGAAAACTCATCGTAGAACGACTTGATGACTGCATTCAGATTTATCGGCGAAACATGCAGGCGCATCTTTTTATTTTCAATTTTTCGAAAATCCAGGATCTGGTTCACCAGTTCGAGCATGTGATTGGTGTTGTTTTCCATCAGGCTTATATACTGCTTCCCCTTTTCGGTGAACTGTTCGTTTTCTTTCAACTCCTGAATCGGCCCCTTTATCAGCGTAAGAGGTGTCCGCAGCTCGTGGGAAACATTCGTGAAAAACTTGATCTTCAGTTCCGACAGCTTATGCTCGATGTAGACGTCGTTCTTCATTTTAATCATCAAGGCCACAAATCGCAATATGGTATAAAGCAGGGCGAGCGCCAGAATTGCATAAACAACGTACGCCCAGGTGGACTTCCACCAGGGAGGCAGTATCCTTATTTGCAAGGTCTGCCCCGAAGACAACCTCGGATTGGTATCGTCTTTTGTCTTTACCCGAAAAAGATAACTCCCCGGGGGTACATTTGTGTAGGATGCAATCCTGTTTTTATCTGCCACGTGCCACTCTTTTTCGTATCCCTCAAGAATATATTCGTACCGTACGTGGCTTTGGGTGTAATAATTCAGGGCGGCGAACTCAATGGAGAACATGGACTGGTGGTGCTTCAACGTCACTTTTTCCACGTACTTGACCGAAATGCTGTCGCTGCTCCAGATATTGTAGTTTTTGTTGGATACGGTCATGTCCACAATATAGGTGGGGTAGTTGAAGTGATTATCCAAGATGCTTCTGGGATCGAAGGTCACAATACCCTCCCTGCTGCCAAAGCCAATGACACCATCTTCAAGCTTCAATGCGCTCGACTCCTCCATCGCATAGTCGGGAAGGCCGTCATTTTTATCGAAGTTGCGGAACGTTTTGGTAGAAGGATTAAACCGGGAGACCCCCTTTTCGGTTGATAGCCACAGATTGGCATGATCATCTTCGATGATGGACAGAATGACTTCGCTGTTGATGCCGCTGCCTGTACCGAAAGATTCAAAAACAGGTTTTCTTTTTACGCTATCATACTGTATCAGCCTGTTGAGCCCCATGCCAAAGATACTTACCCAGATGGTTCCACGCCTGTCCCTATAGAGGTTGTAGACATCATTGTTGCTGAAGTTTGCATCATTTTGGTAGGTTTCAAATAGTATATCCTTTGCCAGGGAATAGTTTCCATCGAAAGACATCAGTCCGTCGCTTGTGCCTACCCAGATCCGTCCCCCCTCATCTTCGGTGATTGCCCTCACCTCGGTGTACTGTCCATATTCGGGATAGCGGGAGAATGAATTGTATTTATGCCGGAAGAGAAGGTGCCCCTGTTCTTCCTGCAACAGGTTCAGTCCTCCGCCAAAAGTAGCCACCCACACACGCCCTTTGCTGTCCTGAAATGTATAATAGACATCGTTGCTGCTGATGGAGTTTGAATTGAAAGGGTCGTGCGTGTATTTGCGAAAGAGATATCCGGAGGGTCTACGCTCATCCGGTACGGCACTTACCAGACCCTGCCCTTTGGTTGAAAACCAAAGGATTCCGTTCCTATCCTCCATAATATGATAAACATTACCAATGTAGTTGTTTGAGGGGGAGAATTTATTTTTTAGCGTACCATTCCGGTCAAATTGAAACACTTCCGCCTGTCTGTTTCCGACCCAAATGTCGCCGTTGCTGCTTTTGAATAACGCTTTGATGGCAGTATATTCCTCTTCCGACTGCACACGGTGACCAAACCCGAGGAGGGGGTTGATCAGGTAAAAAGGATCCCCGGGAAAACTTACCTGAAAGATACCATTTTCGTAGGAGGTAAGCCACAGAATTCCCTTGCCGTCAAACAGGAGATTCGAGAACTTCAGGGGCTGACTGGCAACGTTGTTGGAAGCAATATCCAGCTCTTCCATTTCCAGGCTCTCCCGTTCCACACGATACACCTTTCCGGAGGTGGTAAGAAAAAACATCCCCAGCTCCTTCCCATCCTGCCAGCTCACGGACTCGTTCACCTGCTGCTCCCCGGCAAACGTGAATGTTTTCGATGCTTCACTGATCGGATGATAGGCGATAACACGGTGATTGTCCGTGATGAACCAAAGCAGGCCGGAATAATCGGAGAATGAACGAACTACGTTCGTCGGCGGTGCAATGATCTTTTCTGCCCTTTTGCCTTGCAGATCAACCCTGTAAACACCTGTGTTACCAACAGCCGCATACAAGCGGTTGCGGTCGTCCAGGATCATATCCTGAATTTCACCGTATCCCTGCAAAGAGCGGTTTACAATGATCTCACCGTTGTCGGGAAGAATGCCAAATATTTCTCCTTTCCTGTTAGCAATCCACAAAGTGTCGTTCTTCTCATAAAAACAGGTGAAAGTTACATCACCGGAAAGCGTCTGAAGCAATTCGTGCACATGGTGGGGTGATTTTTTCTTCAACAGCTCGCCTTTACGACAGGAGAAGATTGAAAAGTCCATGCCGATCCAATTGAGATGACCGCCATCTTCGTAAAATATGTTCCGCTTCAACCGGGAATCACCATCCTTATTATCCGATTTGTAGAGCAAGACGATATCCACCAGGTGACCGGGTGCCGGGGAAGCCAGCAGTAAATCTTTATTTTTGGTAAGCAGCAGGAAGTCGCCTTTTTTTGTTTCCTCGATCTTGATGATTTGCGCATTCAGGGAAAATCCTCGGGGCAACCAGTTGAAGATAGCATGAAACTGCTCGTTCTTCTTGTCGAAGATATACAACTTGTGATCTGTGGTTTTAATCCACAGGTTGCCATACCGGTCTTCCATGATATCCTGGATCTTCCGGGGAGGTATGTCTGCCTGATATTTGCTGCGATTGTTGTAAGTTCTGAATTCCTTACCATCGAAACTGCATAACCCATGCCAGGTGCCAATCCAGAGAAAACCATCACTTGACTGCAACACACAGTGTACAGTTTCGTGGGCCAGGCCGTCGACGGTGGAATAGTGCCCGACAATAATATCCTCATTCCCCCATAAAAAAGAGAACCAAAGGAGGTTGAGAGAAAGAAAAATCAGCTTCTTCATGTTATTCCTCTGAAAAAAAATGCTCTTGCAAAAGAGCATATAGAGCCGCAGCACAGGATTCCCTTCTTTCATGGCGGAACCCAGCTTGCAAACATAAATGAAAAACCGGAGGAATCCAAGCATCGCGGATAAAATAGCAAGGAAACCGGTCAATACTCATCCCGGGAATGGTTCAGCTTTGCCAGCTTCACCAGCTCCACTATAGCAATTGGCATTAACGACAACCCGCCCACATAGAGCCAATGGGTGTAATCCATCACTACCACCCCGAAGATCTGCATCATACCGGGAGTAAGCAGTACCACCAGCAACAGCAGCGCCGACAAGAAGATGGAACCCAACAGCGATTTGTTGCTCAGCAAGCTTGTGCGGAAAGAGGAAAGTTTGTTTGAGTGCAGGTTACGCACGTGTAACAGCTGTGAGAAGCCCAGCACGGCAAATGCCATGGTCTGCCCCAATGGCTGTCCGCCATCCCGGTAACCCACAATATAAGCTGCCAGCGAAATAATCCCGATGGTGGCCCCCTGGTAAAAAATACGCCAGATCATTCCCTTCGAAAAGAATCCCTTTTTGGGATCCCGCGGCTGGCGGGTCATGATGTCACTCTCGGCCGGGTCCATGCTCAACGCCAGTGCCGGCAGGCTATCTGTCACCAGGTTAATCCACAGGATGAGGATGGGCGACAGTGGATTGCCCATATTAAAAATGGAGGCAACAAAGATCAGCAGTACCTCCCCCACATTGGCCGAGAGCAGGAACTGAATTGCTTTCAGGATGTTGTCGTAAATACGACGACCCTCCTCCACGGCGCCGACAATGGTGGCGAAGTTATCGTCCGCGAGGATCACGTCGGAGGCATCCTTGGCAACTTCCGTACCCACGATACCCATTGATACACCAATATCGGCCTGCTTAAGCGCAGGCGCATCGTTCACGCCGTCCCCCGTCATCGCCACAATATCTCCCTGTGTCTGCCATGCCTGCACGATGCGCACCTTGTGTTCGGGAGCCACCCTTGCGTAAACCGAGTAATCCTGCACAGTGTGGTCAAGCGTATCCTGCGACATCTCCTCCAGGCTGGATCCGGTGATGGCCTTGTGCCCCTCCCGGTATATCCCAATCTCTGAAGCAATGGCTACAGCCGTCACCTTATGGTCGCCCGTGATCATCACGGGGCGTATGCCGGCCGTACGGCATTTCTTCACCGCCTCCACCACCTCGGGGCGCGCGGGGTCGATCATCCCAAGAAGCCCCACAAACACAAGCTCTTTCTCCACCGTCCCGGCACTCACTTCCGCGGGAACAGCACTCATCTCTTTGTAAGCCACCGCCAGCACCCGCAGGGCCGATTGAGCCATCCGGTGGTTAACTTCTTTGATTGTTTCACGGTCTTCTTCGGTAACAGGGCGGATTTTTCCGTGAACAACAATCTGCGACGTGACATCCAGCACTTCGTCCAGGCCACCCTTCACGTTGATACGAAAAGTCCCATCTCCCATCCTGTTCAGGGTAGACATCCGTTTTCTATCGGAGTCAAAAGGCACCTCCCCCACGCGGGGAAAACGCTCCTCCAGCGTCAGCCTGTTCATTCCGAGCCCGAGTGCCACATCGACAATGGCGGTCTCGGTGGGGTCGCCGGCAGTTTCATGTTTTCCGTCGTTCAGCATCTTCAAATGGGCGTCGGTACAAAGCAGGGCGACCTCCAGCAACAGGGTCTCATCGCTATCCAGCTCCTCCGACGGGGGAGCATTGCGAAAATCGATCCGTTTGCCACCACTCCATCCCTCCACCACGGTCATCCTGTTTTGGGTCAGTGTCCCGGTTTTATCGGAACAAATCACCGTAGTGCTTCCCAGCGTTTCCACCGACGGCAGCGTGCGCACAATGGCATTCAGCTTTACCAGTCGCTGCACACCAATAGCCAGCACAATGGTCGATACAATCTGTAACCCCTCGGGAATGGCAGCCACCGCAAGGCTTACTGCCATCATTAGCACCTCCAGCCAGTCGTTCCCGTACAAAACACCCACAAGAAAAATAAATGCACAGATGGCCAACGCCACGTATCCCAGCACCTTGCCCAACTGTTCAAGGCGTTTACCCATGGGCGTTTCCGTGTTCTGTGTATTTTGCAGCATATGGGCAATCTTGCCCACCTCGGTATGCATTCCGGTGGCTACCACCACACCTTTGCCGCGGCCATAGGTAACCGTGCTGGTAGAGAAAGCCATGTTGTCCCTGTCGCCCAGCGGAATCTCTTTATTTTCAAGCAACGCCTCGTTTTTCTCTACCGGCACCGATTCGCCCGTGAGAGCGGACTCCTGTATCTTCAGGTTTGCCGTTTCAATCAACCGCAAATCGGCCGGGACGATATCTCCCGTGTCAAGTACCACAATATCGCCAGGAACAATTTCGGTGGCTACCACCTCCTCTACTTGTCCCGACCGCAATACTTTTGTATGGGGAGAGCTCATTTTGTTGAGAGCCTCGAGCGACGATTGCGCCTTCAGCTCCTGCACAGTGCCGATAAACGCATTCACTACCAGAATAGCTAGAATCACAAAGCTCTCCACCAGCCCCTCTCCCTCCATCACGCCAATGACTGCCGAGATAATGGCAGCGACCAGCAAAATAAGGACCATGCTGCTTTTGAATTGCTCTAAATAGATGGTGATGGGCGATTTTTGTCTTGCCGACTCAAGCCGGTTGAATCCATGCTCTACAAGGCGCTCTTTTGCTACCTCCTGAGAGAGGCCCGCACGGAGGTCAACGTCAAACTGTCGCAACACCTCTTCAATAGTTTGGCTGTAATACTGATCTGATGGTTGTTTACTCATGTCTTGCCTGTTCGTGTTTGCTTTTTTACACTCTGCCAGCCCTGGCTTAATGGTCGCGAAATATCTTTTGCACTTCTCTTGGTTTGGTTTTGTGCGCTATCTCAGGCCTGGTCCGGATGAGGAATCTTTTTGTTTTGTAAGTAAACAAATGAATTGTTCGGAATGTTTCAAATATTAACACTTTTCGACAAACGACCCCCACATATGTTGTATAACATAAAAGTATCATTTTTCTTTTTCAACCGATTTTCATAAATTGCAAGCGCTATTAAGACATGATGACTTTGTGAGTCCTCACCGACGCAAAGTCATTTTTCGTTGTCCAATTAACAAAGATCTATTGATCAATACCCCACGTTATTATTGACGTGAAGCTGATCATCGTGGCACATTAATTTTTTAAATATTTTCTAATCATGAAAGTTTACAAAACAAATGAAATTAAGAACATTGCCCTTATCGGCAATGCCGGATCAGGTAAGACCACTCTCGCTGAAGCCATGCTTTACGAGTGTGGTCTTATAAAACGACGTGGGACCATTGATGGAAAAAACACCGTGAGCGACTATTTTCCCGTGGAAAAGGAGTATGGATACTCCGTATTTTCCACCGTTTTATCCTACGAGTGGAAAGAGAAATTAATGACCTTTATCGACTGTCCGGGATCGGATGATTTTGTGGGTGGTGTGGTGTCGGCACTCAACGTAACCGACATGGCACTGATGCTCATCGATGCCGCAAACGGAGTGGAGGTGGGTACCATCAATCAGTTTCGATACGTAGACGAAATGAAAAAGCCACTCGTGCTGCTGGTCAACAGGATGGACCACGAAAAAGCCGATTACGAAAATACACTCGCAAGCTTAAAAGACCTCTACGGCAACAAAGTGGTGCCGGTACAATACCCGATAGGCAGTGGAGCCACATTCAACGGGATTGTGGATGTGCTGAAACAAAAACTATACCACTGGAAACCAGGCAGCACCGCACCCGATGTGCTCGAGATCCCGGAGAGCGAACAGGAACGTGCCGGTGAATACTATCAGGCTTTGCTCGAAGCGGCTGCAGAGAACGACGAAGGATTGATGGAGAAATATTTTGACCAGGGCTCACTCACCGAAGAGGAGATGCGCGACGGCATTCACAAAGGAATGATCAGCCACAGTCTCTTCCCATTGTTCTGTGCATCTGCTGAAAAGAATATGGCTGTACACCGCATCATGAACTTTCTGAACATGGTGGCCCCCTCTCCTGTCGATGTGGCTGCACCGGTAAACAACGACGGCGACGAGGTGAAACCCGATGCCACAGCGCCCGTAAGCCTCTTCTTCTTCAAAACGACGGTAGAGCCCCACATTGGGGAAGTATCCTACTTCAAAGTAATGTCGGGAACAGTGAAGGAGGGAGACGACCTCACAAATATTGACCGTAGTTCAAAGGAGCGTCTGGCGCAGATCTATACTGTGGCCGGACAGATTCGCACCAAGGCGGAAGAACTGCAGGCCGGTAGCATTGGCGCCGCCGTGAAGCTGAAGGATGTGCGCACGGGAAACACCCTGAATGCAAAAGGGGCCGACCACCGGTTTAACTTTATTAAATACCCCGAACCCCGTTATCGCAGGGCAATAAGAGCGGTGAACGAAGCGAATTCGGAAAAAATGAACGAAGCGTTGTCCCGCATGAAAGAGGAAGATCCGACCTGGCTGGTAGAGATATCGAAAGAGCTGAAGCAGACCATCGTGTCGGGACAGGGTGAATTTCATCTGAGAACGTTGAAATGGCGCCTTGAGAACAACGACAAGATCGAGATCGAATTTCTGGAGCCCAAAATACCCTATCGCGAGACCATCACCAAGGCTGCACGCGCCGATTACCGTCACAAGAAACAGTCGGGCGGTGCCGGCCAGTTTGGCGAGGTGCATCTGATTGTAGAACCCTACACCGAAGGGATGGCCGTACAGGAGATCTATCGGTTCAACGGACAGGAATTTAAGATTCAAAACCGCGACACGCAGGTGATCAACCTCGACTGGGGTGGCAAGCTGGTATTTGTAAACAGCATTGTGGGCGGAGCCATCGATGCCCGTTTTCTTCCAGCCATCCTGAAAGGGATTATGGCACGCATGGAACAAGGGCCCCTCACCGGATCGTATGCTCGCGATGTGCGTGTGATAGTATACGATGGCAAAATGCACCCGGTAGACTCCAACGAAATTTCTTTCATGCTTGCCGGAAGAAATGCGTTTAGCAGCGCCTTCAAAAATGCCGGTCCCAAGATTCTCGAGCCGGTGTATGACGTCACTGTCGCTGTACCCGGAGATTATATGGGAGATGTGATGAGCGACCTTCAGGGACGCCGCGCCATGATCATGGGCATGGAGAGTGAAAAAGGATTTGAAAAGCTGAAAGCGAAAGTACCCCTGAAAGAGATGGGCAGCTACTCCACCTCGCTGAGCTCCATCACTGGAGGCAGGGCATCTTTTAGCATGAAGTTTGCCAGCTACGAGCTGGTACCTTCCGACGTACAGGAAAAGCTGCTAAAAGCTTACGAGGAACAGGAAAAAGAGGATTGACACTCCTTGTGAATCTCCTGGAGATCGATATTTCAAGGGCAGTCCGTTTTGGGCTGCCCTCCTTGTTTTCAAGTGTCAATTGCCAGCTTTCAGAAATCAGCTTATTCCTGGTCTGGAGTATTCCTGACCGACTGTTAATTTCGAAGCTTTAATTCCAGATTTCTTTTCAGTGCCAGCAAAAATTCCTGCGTGGTGAGCCAGGTGTCGCGCGATGCATTCTGTCCATGCACCAGCAGTGCCAGGTCTTTGGTCATCTCACCCCCCTCCACAGTCTCCACGCACACCTGCTCAAGTTTCTCACAAAAGTCAATCAGCTCCGGGTTATTATCAAGTTTCCCTCTGTGCTCCAGCCCCCTCGTCCAGGCAAAGATGGAGGCAATGGGGTTGGTGCTGGTCTCTTTCCCCTGCTGATGCTGACGGTAGTGGCGTGTCACTGTTCCGTGGGCTGCTTCGGCCTCCACCGTCTTTCCGTCGGGAGTGACCAGCACGGAAGACATCATACCCAGCGAGCCGAAGCCCTGTGCTACGGTGTCCGACTGCACGTCGCCGTCGTAATTCTTGCAGGCCCATACAAATCCGCCTTTCCACTTCATGGCAGAAGCCACCATGTCGTCGATCAGCCGATGCTCATAGGTGATGCCCTCTTTGTTGAATGCCTCTTTAAACTCATTCTCGTACACCTCCTGAAAAATATCCTTGAAGCGGCCGTCGTAGGCCTTCAAAATGGTGTTTTTGGTGGACATGTAGAGGGGATATCTCTTGTTCAACGCCATCTGGAAGGAAGAGCGGGCGAATCCGTAAATCGACTCATCGGTGTTGTACATGGCCATTGCCACACCGTCACCCTGAAAATTGAACACCTCCCAGCTCTGCGTCTCACCATTTTCTCCGGTAAAGGTCATCGTCAGCTTTCCCTTTCCCTTGATCACGGTATCCGTGGCACGGTACTGATCGCCGAAAGCATGGCGCCCAATGATGATGGGCTCGGTCCATCCCTGCACGTACCGGGGGATGTTGCTGCAGATGATCGGCTCCCGGAAGACGGTTCCTCCAACGATATTACGAATGGTGCCGTTGGGCGATTTCCACATCTTTTTCAGGCCAAACTCCTCCACACGCGCCTCGTCGGGGGTGATGGTGGCACACTTGATTCCTACGTGGTATTTTTTTATTGCCTCGGCCGCTTCCACCGTCACCCGGTCGTCAGTGGCATCGCGGTTTTGAACACTCAGATCATAATATTTGATATCCAGGTCGAGGTACGGCAAAATCAGCTGTTTCTTGATAAATGACCAGATAATTCTGGTCATTTCATCCCCATCCAGTTCTACCACCGGATGCGACACTTTTATCTTTTGCATAGGTCTATCTCTCGTTAATGGGAATAAAGTACTGTCTTTCGCGGACATTTTTGTATGCAGGACGGATAATGCGTTTGCTCGAGAAGTTCAACTCTTCGATACGGTGTGCCGACCAGCCGACAATGCGGGCCATGGCAAACAGTGGCGTAAATACTTCACTGGGCAACCCGATGGCGTCGTACACAAAACCGGAATAAAAGTCCACGTTGATGCAGGTCCTCGACTTGGCCGTTTCTTTTTTGAAGTTGAGGAATACTTCCACGGCCCTCTGCTCAATCAATTCCATAAACTCGAACTCTTCGAGTCGTCCCTTCTCTATGGCCAGCTCACGCGCCATGGTCTTCAGCAGTTCAGCCCTGGGGTCACTGATGGTATACACAGCATGTCCGATCCCGTAAATAAGGCCAGTTCTGTCGAATGCCTCTTTGCGGAGGATTTTCAACAGATATTGATCGATCTGCTCCACATTTTTCCAATCATCCACATTTTTTTTCATATCTTCCAGCATACCCTGCACCTTGATGTTTGCACCACCGTGCAACGGTCCCTTGAGGGAACCGATACCGGCCGCAATGGCCGAATACGTATCTGTTTCGGTGGAGCTGGTCACGCGCACCGAGAAGGTAGAGTTGTTTCCTCCACCATGTTCGGCATGTAGAATCAGCGCCAGGTCCAGAATCCTGATGTCCAGCTCGGTATATTTATCACGCCCCTTCATCATGAAGAGGAAATTTTCTGCCACAGAGCGATCTTCATATGGATGGCGAATATGCAGTGAGCGCCCCATCTGATCGTGGCGCAACACCTGGTAGGCATAAGCGATGATGGTGGGAAATTTAGCGATCAGGTTCACCGACTGTCTGACCAGGTTATCGGGAGTGATGTCGTCGGGATTATCGTCGTAGGCATATAGCTCCAGGACGCTTCTTGCCAGAATGTTCATGATATTCTTCCCTTTGAGCGAGAGAATATTCATGGTTGCCAGGTGGTTCAGGGGCATGGTATGGGCGATCAGGCTATTTACGGCTTCCAGCTCCTCCTTGTTGGGTAGTTTTCCGGAGAGCAGCAGGTAGGCTGTTTCTTCAAAACCAAGCCTGTTTTCAGACTGGATACCTTTGACCAGCTCTTCCACATCCAACCCTCTGTAATAGAGCTTGCCAGGTACAGGCCTCAGCGTCCCGTCCTCCTGACGTTCATAACCCACCACATCGCCCACACGGGTGAGTCCCGCGAGCACGCCGGAATGGTCTTCGTTGCGCAGGCCGCGTTTCACTCCCATTTTCGTGAAAAGCTCCTTGTCAATATTACTCGTGAATGCGATGGAATCTGATAAAGTTTTCGTTAGTTGCTCGTTGTCCATTATTGCTATCTGTTTGTTTGTTATGACACTCTACTAAAATTATGTATGATGATTCCCGGATGGCTGTTGCTTTAACATTCATTCAGTTGTTTTTGTTTACATCGTCTCCTTTTTCTTACAGGTTGGCAATCGTCTTTTGTACAAACTGCGATGTGGTCTGAGGCTTTCCGTTTTGCATGAAGCGTGCCAGGTCGGGTGTCGCACACCCTTCTTCAAAAAGCCGTTCCAGGGATGCCGTAATCAGCCGGCCGGCTTCGTTCCACCCCATGTATTCCAGCATCATTACCCCAGAAAGCAACAGGGAACAGGGATTTGCCTTTTCCTTTCCCACAATGTCGGGGGCTGTACCGTGGGTTGCTTCAAAGATGGCATGCCCGGTCTGGTAATTGATATTAGCACCGGGTGCAATGCCTATTCCGCCCACCATGGCTGCAAGCTGATCGGATATGTAATCACCGTTCAGGTTCAGCGTAGCCACCACGGAATATTCTTCCGGCTTAAGCAGGGTATTTTGAAGAAAAGCATCGGCAATTACATCCTTGATGAACACCTTCCCCAATGACATAGCCCGGTTGTAGGCCTCCACAGCCACCTCCAGCCCCTTTTCAGCTTTTATGCCGTTGAACTTGTGCTCGGTAAAGGTTTGTTCCGGAAACTCACGTTCTGCCAGCGCATACCCCCATTTTTTGAACCCCCCTTCGGTGTACTTCATGATGTTCCCCTTGTGAACCAAAGTAACTGAAGGCAGTTTGTGTTCCAGAGCGTAGAGGATGGCAGCACGAACGAGCCGTTCCGTACCTTCCATCGAAACAGGCTTTATGCCGATGGAGGTAGTTTCGGGAAAACGGATCCTGCCCACCCCCATCTCTTCTTTCAGAAATTTCAGCACCTTTTTTAATTCGGGAGTGCCGGCAGCCCACTCTATCCCGGCATAAATATCTTCGGTATTCTCCCGGAAGATGGTAACACGGACCTTTTCGGGGTGTAATAAGGGAGTTGCCACCCCCTTGAACCAACGCACCGGGCGCAGGCATACATAGAGATCCAGCTCCTGGCGCAAAGCCACATTCAGCGACCTTATTCCTTCTCCTACGGGAGTTGTCAACGGTCCTTTGATGCCTACCAGGTTGGCGCGGAAGGTCTCCATCGTCTCCGCCGGCAGCCAGCTTCCTGCCTTATTGTATGCTTTCTCTCCCGCCAGCAACTCCTGCCAGATAATCTTCCGACTGCCGCCATAGGACTTATCCACCGCCGCGTCAATCACCTCCAGGACAAGAGGAGTGATCTCTTTCCCTATCCCGTCTCCTTCAATAAAAGGTATCAGGGGGTGATCGGGTACAACAAGCCGGTCGCCTTGTTTTGTTATTTGCATGAGAGCCTCTTTTTTAAAGGTCGAGTTATTTCTTCATCGCGTTCAGGGCGCTACCTGCTTTGAACCACGCTATCTGCTGTTCATTGTATGTATGGGCTGCTTCAAAGCGGTCCGTTGAGCCGTCGGGATGCAGCAACTCTACGGTGAGATTTTTTCCGGGAGCAAAATTCCTGAGGCCGGTCACGCTTATTTTGTCTCTCTCCTGCACTTTGTGGTAATCTTCCTTATTCACAAAGGTGAGGGCCAGCATGCCCTGTTTCTTGAGGTTGGTCTCGTGGATGCGGGCAAACGATTTCACCAGGATCACCTTCACATTCAGGTGACGCGGCTCCATGGCTGCGTGCTCGCGGCTGGATCCCTCCCCGTAATTCTCCTCAGCCACCACCACAGAACCCAGCCCCGACGCTTTAAATTTACGTGCCAACGCAGGCACCGGTTCATAGGCCAGGTTTCCAGGATTGAGCACGGCATTGGTCTTGTCGTTGAAGGCGTTTACCGCACCAATCAGCATGTTGTCGGAGATGTTATCCAGGTGTCCCCGGAAACGAAGCCAGGGTCCTGCCATGGATATGTGATCAGTTGTGCATTTCCCTTTGACTTTGATCAACAGAGGAAGATTCCGAAAATCATCCCCGTCCCAAACCGGGAAAGGCTCCAGCTTCTGTAGCCTGCTGGAGCCAGGGTCAATGGAGATGTCAACCTCCCTGCCGTCGGCCGATGGAGCCAGGTAGCCGGCATCTTTCACTTCGTAGCCCTGAGGGGGCATCTCGAAGCCGGTGGGTTCGGCGAGCTTTACCTGCCTTCCCTCTTCGTTCTCCAACGTGTCGGTCAGCGGATTAAAGCAAAGGTCGCCGGCAATCGTCAGCGCAGCCACCAGCTCGGGCGATGTGACAAAGGCATGGGTGTTTGGATTTCCATCGTTCCGCTTGGCAAAATTACGGTTGAACGAGGTGACAATGGAGTTGGCACGCTCGCTGGTTTCCTCGTCGCGCTTCCACTGGCCGATACAGGGGCCGCAGGCATTGGCGATGATGGTGGCACCGGCATCTTCAAAAACTTGCAGGATGCCATCCCGCTCAGCCGTGTAGCGGATTTGTTCCGAGCCGGGGTTGATGAGGAACTGTGCCTTTACTGGCACACACTCCTCGAGCGCCTGTTTTACGATGGAAACGGCACGGGTAAGATCTTCGTAAGATGAGTTGGTGCAGGATCCGATAAGGCCCACTTCCATCTTGCGGGGATAATTATTTTTCTTCACGGCCTCGCCAAACTCAGAGATGGTATAGGCAGCATCGGGCGTAAACGGACCGTTTATATGGGGCTCCAGTTCAGAGAGATTGATTTCGATCAGCTGATCGTAATACTTTCCGGGATTGGCTGTCACTTCGGGATCGGGCTGCAGATATTCCATGATTTTGAGTGCCTCATCGGCCACCTCTTTTCTACCGGTCTGTTCCAGATAGGCGGCAGACTTTTGATCGAAAGGGAAGATGGAGGTGGTGGCCCCCACCTCGGCACCCATATTGCAGATGGTTCCCTTTCCGGTAGCCGATAGCGAGGCGGCTCCTTCGCCAAAATATTCAATCACGGCATTGGTACCCCCTTTTACCGTGAGGATGCCCGCCACTTTCAGGATCACATCTTTGGGGGCACTCCAGCCGGACAACTTCCCTGTCAGCTTCACACCGATCAGCTTCGGCATCTTCAACTCCCACGGCAGTCCTGCCATCACATCCACAGCATCGGCTCCCCCCACACCAATAGCAATCATTCCCAGTCCCCCCGCATTGGGCGTATGCGAATCGGTACCGACCATCATCCCTCCAGGGAAAGCATAATTTTCGAGCACGACCTGATGAATGATTCCTGCTCCCGGTTTCCAGAAGCCAATTCCATATTTATTGGATACATCGCGCAGAAATTCAAACACCTCACGGTTGGTTATGTTGGCAGTCTGCAGGTCGGCCTCGGCATTCTTGTATGCCTGAATAAGGTGGTCGCAGTGTACTGTGGAAGGGACAGCCACACTGCTGCGGCCGGAATTCATCAGCTGAAGCAACGCCATCTGGGCGGTAGCATCCTGCATGGCCACACGGTCCGGGGAAAAATCCACATAATCGTTCGCCCGCTGGTAATCCTTCAGCGGTATCCCCGGCGAGAGATGAGCAAAAAGAATCTTCTCGGTGAGCGTGAGGGGACGTTTTAAAATGGTTTTGGCCCGTTCAATTTTTTTCGGCAGATGCGCGTATACGTCACGGATCATGTCAATATCGAAAATCATACGTTCTATCTGTATTAAAATGTGTAATTGATAAATCTGCAAAATGCGGTGATCCACTTTTCAACAAAATTGACACGAGGAATGTTCGTAAAAAAGCAGGATATTCTCTTTCAACTGGGGCTATAGACGAAACATATTGCACACAAGGCTTCATCTATATTACATATAACCAGGGCTTAAAATTGGGTCTTCCCATTTTTTGACACGTTGCGACCTCATCCAGTGCATAACATACAGCACCCTTTTTAGTTCACAAAATCTTTACCGAATCCCAAAATAATCCTTAACTTTGCAGCTTAAACAGAGAAAGAAGAGCAGATTCAGAATCAATTCGCCATAGCTTCATGATTGAACACGAGGGAATTATCGAAAAGATCAACGGAAACCACATTACCGTCCGTATCTTGCAACAATCGGCATGCAGCGCCTGCCATGCCAAAGGTGCGTGTATGGCTGCCGATGCAAAAGAGAAGCTGGTGGACGTGTCAGATCACACCGGCAAGTTCCGCGAAAATGAGCGGGTAATTGTGACCGGCACCGAATCCACAGGGCACAAAGCAGTACTGTGGGCTTTTGTATTCCCCTTTGTCCTTCTCATTGCGATGCTGGTGCTGGGTACCTCAGTATGGCACTTCACCGAAACAGAAGCCGCTATGGGCTCCCTCCTCATCCTGATTCCCTATTATTTTCTCCTTTATCTGTTACGCCACAAAATGGCAAACACGTTCAGGTTCAATATTAAAAAAACAAACTAATAAGAGAATATGAGTGTATTACTTACTGCCGTTGCGACACTGGGCGTCATTGGCGCCGGAAGCGCGGCCATCCTGTATATGGTGGGACAGAGGTTCAAGGTGGAAGAGGATCCTCGCATACAAGAGGTTCAGGACTCTTTGCCTGCCGCCAACTGTGGGGGATGTGGTTTTCCGGGATGCGCCTCCTTCGCTTCCGCCTGTGTGAAGGCGGAGTCGATGGACGACCTCTTCTGCCCCGTGGGGGGACAAAACACGATGGACAAAGTGGCGGCCATCCTTGGGAGAAAAGCGCCCGTGGCAGCAAAAAAAATAGCCGTGGTCCGCTGCAACGGAACATGCGACAATCGTCCACGCCTTAACCTGTACGACGGTGCGTCCAACTGTACCATTGCATCGGCACTATACGGTGGCGACACCGGATGCTCATTCGGTTGTCTCGGACTGGGCGACTGTGTGGATTCCTGCACATTCGATGCGATCCACATCAACCCCGTGACCATGCTGCCGGAAGTTGTGGAGGACAGATGTACCGCCTGTGGTGCCTGTGTGAAAGCCTGTCCGAAGGATATCATCGAACTACGAAAACAAGGGCCCAAGTCGCGCCGTATTTACGTAAGTTGTGTCAACAAGGACAAAGGAGGCGTTGCGAAAAAATCGTGTGACGTAGCCTGTATCGGATGCACCAAATGCCAGCAGGTCTGTCCCTTTGAAGCCATCACCATCGAGAACAACCTGGCCTTCATTGACGACGACAAGTGCCGCCTTTGCCGTAAGTGTGTACCGGTCTGCCCCACTAACTCCATCCTGGAGCTGAACTTCCCGACACGCAAGGAGACTCCTCCTGCTCCCAAAGAAGAAGAGGCCACCGTAACCGCATAAGAAAAAAACAGATCTATATGTTAAAAACATTCCGTATCGGCGGTATTCACCCTAAAGAGAAAAAAATATCGGCCGGAGAAGCAACACAATCCATTGCCATTCCCGACCAGGTGATTATCCCGCTGTCGCAGCACATTGGTGCTCCCTGCCAGCCCGTAGTCAAGAAAGGAGACCCCGTGAAAGTGGGCACCCTCATTGGCAAGTCTGTAGGTTTTGTATCGGCCAATATTCACTCGCCGGTTTCCGGGACCGTATTGAAGATCGACAAGGCGCTTGATGCGAGCGGCTATAAACGCGATGCCGTTTTCATCAAGGTGGAAGGAGATGAATGGGAAGAGTCGATTGACCGTTCGCCCGAACTCCGGAAAGTCTGTGACCTCCCGGCAAGTGAGATCCTTCACAAGATTGCCGCTGCAGGCATCGTGGGAATGGGCGGAGCCACATTCCCCACACACGTAAAGCTTACTCCTCCACCCGAGGCAAAAGCAGAAATACTCATCATCAATGGGGTTGAATGTGAGCCCTGGCTCACATCAGATCACCGGCTGATGATGGAGAAAGCCGACGAAATACTTGTAGGGACAACCATTGTGATGAAGGCACTGAACGTACAGAAAGCCATTATCGGCATAGAAAATAACAAGCAGGATGCCATCAAGCTCTTCAGTCAAAAGACAAATGGATATCCACGTATCGAAGTGCAACCTCTCAAGGTACAGTATCCGCAGGGAGGTGAGAAGCAACTGATTGATGCCATCACAGGCCGTCAGGTTTCCAGTGGTGCCCTGCCCATCTCGGTGGGGGCTGTCGTCCAGAACGTGGGTACTGTCTTTGCAATCTACGAGGCTGTACAAAAGAACAAGCCGCTGATAGAAAGAGTGGTCACCGTCACCGGAAAAGAGGTGAAACAGCCGTGTAACATCCTGTCGCGGATAGGCGTCCCGCTCAGCAACCTGATCGACATGGCCGGGGGTATGCCCGAGACCACCGGCAAGGTGGTATCCGGCGGTCCCATGATGGGAAAGGCCCTTGCCAGCACCGACATCCCCGTCACGAAAGGCACCTCGGGCATCCTGATTATTCCCACCCTGGAGGCCAAACGCAAAGCCATGAAGGACTGTATTCGCTGTGCCAAGTGCATCGGCGTATGCCCCATGGGACTGAACCCCACCCTGCTGATGAACCTCACGGAGTATGAGGTGTGGGACAGGGCCGAGAAGAACCATATCACCGACTGCATCGAATGCGGCTCATGCAGCTACACCTGTCCTGCCGACCGGCCGCTGCTCGACTACATCCGGTTGGGAAAAGGCAAGGTTAACGGGATCATCAGGGCACGAAAAAATTAACGCAAGAAGCATTTGAAGATATGGAACATAAACTGATCGTCTCCCCTTCGCCGCATGTGCATAGCGGGGACACCATTCAAAAAAACATGTACAATGTGCTCATCGCACTCATTCCGGCTTTCCTGGTCGCATTGTACGTCTTCCGGCTGGATGCGCTGATCATCACAGCCAGCTCGGTATTATTCTGTGTGGGATTTGAATTTCTTATTGTAAAATACATTCTAAAAAAAACGCCCACCCTCTCGGATGGCTCTGCCATCATCACGGGAGTACTGCTGGCATTCAATGTGCCCTCGAACCTTCCGGTATGGATTCTGGCACTCGGCTGTCTGTTTGCCATTGGTGTGGTGAAACTCTCCTTTGGCGGATTGGGAAACAACATATTTAATCCGGCCATCGCAGGACGCATCTTCCTCCTGATCTCATTCCCGGCACAGATGACCACATGGCCTGCTGCTTTCCCGGCAGCCGGAACGACGGACGCCGTGAGCTCAGCCACCGTGTTGGGGACCTTGAAATTTGCTCCCGAAGCGCTCCCTTCACTCCAGTCGATGTTGCTGGGGACCGAGGGAGGGTCACTCGGCGAGATGAGTGCGCTGGCATTGATGCTTGGACTAGTATATCTGCTATGGAAGAAAACAATCACGTGGCATATCCCGGTTTCCATCTTGGCAACAGTTGCCTTCTTCACGGGTATTCTCTACCTCTTTAATCCCCTGCCGCTTTACCATCCGCTGATCCACCTCTTTTCGGGGGGACTGATGCTGGGAGCCGTTTTTATGGCAACCGACTATGTGACATCGCCCATGACCAAAAAGGGTATGTTGATCTACGGAGCCGGCATCGGATTTGTGACCATGGCCATCCGGCTCTGGGGCGCTTATCCCGAGGGAGTTTCGTTTGCTATCCTGCTGATGAATGCCCTGACGCCGCTTATCAACAATTACACATCACCAAAACGATTCGGGGAGGTAGTAAAAAATGGCTAAATTACAATCAACATTCAAAAACATGTTCCTTTCGCTCTCCATCATCTGCCTTACGGTAGCGGTGTTGCTGGCGCAAGTGAATAAAATGACCGCAAAACCCATAGCCGACGCCAAGGCAATGAAATTGCAGAACGCCATAAGCGAGGTAGTGCCGGCATTCGACAACGACCCTGTAGCCGAAGCATACAGGATGGCCGACGGACAGGGTGACTCACTGCTTGTTTACCCGGCAAGGAAGGGCGATGAGATCGTGGGGTACGCCTTGAGCAGTTACTCAAACAATGGTTTCAGCGGAAATATTCAAATCATGATCGGGTTCGACATGAATGACAGGATCGTAAACTATGCGGTCCTGCAACATGCTGAAACACCCGGCCTGGGATCAAAGATGACGGAGTGGTTTAAAAATCCCGAAAAACCTTCGCAATCCATCCTGGGTAGAGACCTCTCACAAGGCACACTGGCTGTTTCGAAGGATGGCGGCGAGGTGGATGCCATCACTGCATCGACCATTACCTCACGCGCCTTTCTGGAAGCTGTAAACAAAGCTTATCAGGCTTATTCGGAAAGCAGGGAGGATGGCTACTCGGGTGCATCACCCAAAAATGCAGCCGAAAAATCAAACGACGAAGCAGAGGAAATAAAAAAGGAGGAACAGAGCAATGAATAATAACTTCAAAGTACTCATTAACGGCATCATTAAAGAAAATCCCACCTTTGTGCTGCTTCTGGGAATGTGTCCCACGCTGGCCACAACCAGTTCGGCCATCAACGGCATGAGCATGGGACTGGCCACAATGTTTGTCCTGATCTGCTCCAACATGGTAATATCCATGCTGAAGAACGTGATCCCCGACATGGTACGTATTCCTGCCTACATCGTGGTCATCGCAACCTTTGTAACCATTATCGAGATGGTGATGAATGCCTATGTACCTGCATTGGCCGACAGCCTTGGCATCTTTATCCCGTTGATCGTGGTAAACTGCATTGTCCTGGGCCGTGCAGAAGCATTTGCCTCGAAAAACGGGGTGTTCGCTTCAATATTTGATGGCGCCGGTATGGGGTTGGGCTTCACTCTCTCCCTCACGGTGCTGGGTGCTGTCCGCGAATTGATGGGAACAGGAAAAATTTTCTCCATGAACATCTATCCTGAACAATATGGATCCTTGCTATTCGTACTGGCACCGGGAGCCTTCATCGTTCTCGGATACCTTATTGCAATATTTAATAAGCTTCAACACAAATAACTATGGAACTTATCGGAATTATCATCGTCGCCATATTTGTCAACAACGTCGTGTTCTCCCAGTTTCTGGGAATCTGCCCTTTTTTGGGTGTTTCCAAAAAGGTTGACACAGCAATCGGCATGGGTATGGCAGTAACTTTCGTGCTGACCATTGCCACCATCGTCACTTTTCTTCTTCAAAAAGGAATTCTGGAGCCTTTTGGATTGGAATATCTGCAAACCATTTCTTTCATTCTGGTCATTGCAGCACTGGTGCAGATGGTGGAGATCGTGCTCAAAAAAATATCACCTGCCCTCTATCAGGCATTGGGTGTCTTCCTGCCACTCATCACCACCAACTGCGTCATCCTGGGTGTAGCCATCCTGGTGATCCAGAAAGATTACAACCTGCTTGAGTCGGTTATCTATGCAGTGGCTACCGCCATTGGATATGCCATGGCACTGATCATTTTTTCCAGTATACGTGAACAAATGGCGCTTACAAAAATACCCAAAGCCATGGAGGGTATACCCATCGCACTGATTACGGCCGGCATCATTGCCATGTCGTTCATGGGATTCTCCGGCATTGACCAGGTATTTAAATAAAGTCAGCCTGAAAAATTCAACGGTCGGCCTTGTGCCGGCCGTTTTTTGTATAGCAGAGAGAGCTCAACACCTCTTAATTTAATAAGGGAGCTTCACTGTTGTTCTCGAATCAATCCGCAAAATAAGGATGTAGAGTTAAACCATTTTCCCGAACAGAGGTCATAATGTTAAAATAAAGAAGTTACACCCTTTAATAATTACGCATATGAAAGCTTTAAGACACCCACTGGCTCTTACAATATTCGCACTGTTGTTGTCGTCGTGCTTCTCTTCTCAAGGAACTCTGTACTCTCAGGGATACGACGATTACGGCTATTATGACGACGATGATTATTACGCCGACCGTAATAATAGCGGAATCAGCTTCAATGTCTTTTACAACGAACTGAGGCCTCACGGCAGATGGATCAACAACGGAAGATATGGCCGGGTGTGGGTTCCTAATGCCGGAAGAAACTTTCACCCCTACGCAACCAACGGATATTGGGTGATGACCGATTACGGCAACACCTGGGTGTCTGACTACTCGTGGGGTTGGGCGCCTTTCCACTACGGAAGATGGTATTACGATGACTATTATGGATGGGCATGGATTCCCGGCTACGAGTGGGCTCCTGCCTGGGTTACCTGGAGAAGTGGCGGCGGTTATTACGGGTGGGCACCCATGGGACCCGGCGTTCATATCAATATCAACATTCATATTCCCGGACACTATTGGACCTTTCTGCCGCACAACAGAATGTATCACCGCAATATGCACCGATATTACAACCGATACAGTCCGACCATTTACAACAAGACAACAATCATCAACAATACCTACGTGTACAACGACAACCGCTATTATAGCGGCCCGAGCGCGAGGGATTATGAACGTACCACCGGCAGAACAGCCACTGTGCACAAGCTTGAGAGCACAAACAACCGCTCCGGCAGATCGACCAGGGTCAGCAACAATGCGGTAAGCGTATATCGTCCCGATCTGTCAAGGGAGAGAGGTACCGATGTGAGGTCCACCACCAACAGGTCCGCTACCAGCCGCGGCAGTATTATGGACAGAACCAGCAGAACCAATAGCAGCACAAGAAGTACAGCAAGCGAAAATGTCCGGAACAGCAATACGAGAAGCAACACGGATCGTTCTGCCACAGTAAACCCGGCAACCAGAGACCGCAACACACAAAGCACAAGAAGCGCAGGCACGGTGGAACGCTCAAGCACGAACCGCAGTGCGAATGTGGACAGAGATGCTCCCGCAACACGCTCAAGCAACAACCGGGATGCCGCGGTCGGCTCAAAACGAAGCTCTTCAAGTAGCCGGAATGCAACGGTAAGTCCGGATAGAAACGCAGGTAACAGCAGAAACACATCGGTTCGTAGCAGCACACAACAAAGTTCCCCGGCCAATCGCAACGCAACGGTAAGGTCGGAAAGAAGCTCAGGAAGCAACAGAAGTGCGACCTCTACCAGCAGAAGTAGCGGTAGCAGCCGGTCCGAACGGACTTCCTCCCGCAGGTGATTTTCGCAAGCAAGCATGAGAAAAGGCCGCTCAGTTGGGCGGCCTTCTTTCTATTCTGTTGATCCGTTTTCTCTTGATCAATCGATCCAACGTTTGGTCAGATCTCCGTAAGCATCGATCCGACGATCGCGGAAAAATGGCCACCATCGGCGCACATTTTCGGTCCGTGAAGGGACAATTTCCACGACTTGTTCAATCTCTGTATCCGCAGGTGCCTGGTATAAAAATTCGCCCTGAGGCCCGCAGACGAAGCTGCTACCCCAGAAGTGAATACCGTTCGTTTGACCCGACGGGTCGGGTTCATATCCGGTACGGTTCACTGCAATTACCGGCAAGCCATTGGCGATCGCATGTCCGCGCTGCAAAGTAATCCACGCCTCCTGTTGGCGTTTTTTCTCGTCGTCGCTATCGGTAGACTCCCAGCCGATGGCCGTGGGATATATCAGCAGCTCGGCTCCGGCCATTGCCATCAGCCGGGCAGCCTCGGGATACCATTGATCCCAGCAAACCAGTACACCTAACTTCCCCACAGAAGTTTCAACGGGATGAAAGCCCAGATCACCAGGGGTGAAATAAAACTTCTCGTAATAGGCCGGATCATCCGGAATATGCATTTTGCGGTACTTGCCCGCAATACTCCCATCCTTCTCAATTACGACGGACGTATTATGGTAAAGCCCGGCAGCGCGCTTTTCGAACAGCGAAAGGACGATCACCACACCTGTCTCTTTCGCCAATTGGGAAAACAAATCGGTAGACGGACCGGGAATGGATTCGGCCTGATCAAACACTCCCGTATCTTCTGTTTGGCAGAAGTAGAGACCGTTGTGCAGTTCCTGCAGCACAATCAGCCCCGCACCCCGGACAGCAAGCTGTCTGATTTTTTGCTGCAGACGCTTTACGTTTTCTTCCCTGTCGGGAGTATTAGCTTGTTGAACGATTCCTATCTTCATTATGACATGATTATATTGTTCACTAATTAACAGACGAACGTCCGTTTTGTTTTTTCACCTCCTTAAGACAACAGCTTCTCCCCTGCACTGCCTATTTCGTTTGCCTCCATAGTCTCTCCGTCAGCTGCGGAAAAAGGCACGAGGAGATACCGAAAGGACTGCAAATAGAAAAAACTGAACTTGCAGAAACGGACTGCAGTAAGCGGATCAAAGGAAACCCTGCGGAAACTGCATCGTTACACAATGCAGCGATCCATGCTGCCTGACCAGTGAACGGCAGTCCACACCCACAATCTCCCTGTCGCGGAAAGCTTCCTGCAGTTGTTTCTTTGCGACTTCATCTTTTGCGGTGCCATAGTAAGGAAGCAACACCGCTTCATTGATAATCAGAAAATTGGCGTATGTCGCCGGGAGGCGTCTTCCCTTTTCAAATACGGCATCGGCCATAGGAAGAGGTATCAGATGGTATGGTTTTCCGTTGTACGCGACAAACGACTTCAGTTCAGCTTCCATGGCCTTTAGTTCTTTGAAGTGTTCGTCATTTTCGTCGTCACACTTCACATAGGCAATCGTCTCTTCATCACAGAAGCGCGCCAGCGTATCGATGTGGTTATCGGTATCATCACCGGCCAGATAGCCGTGGTCAAGCCAAAGCACTCTCTCCACTCCCAGCGTACTTTTTAAAAATGATTCGATCTGATCACGAGACATGGGCTGGTTGCGGTTGGGTGCCATCAGGCAGGAGGTTGTGGTCAGCAGGGTTCCTCTTCCGTCCGTTTCGACGGAGCCTCCTTCCAGAATGAAGTTCAACCGGTTCCGATAAGCGGTAGCCGGAGTAAAGACTCCGGCATGATACAATTTCCCGGTAATCTGGTTGTCAAAATGGGCGCCAAATTTCAACCCCCATGCATTGAATCCGAAATCGATCACTGTGGGCCGTTCGTCATAAAAGATGGAGATGGCTCCATGATCCCGCGCCCAGGTATCGTTACTCTCCACCACTTCGCAGATAAGATTTTTCCGCTCCTCTTCCGTGAAGTATTGCCCTACATCGAATGAGGGGGGAACTACGACCAGCAGTTTCTCCCGTTTGAGTATTTCTTTCGAAAATGCCACGTAGCAAGCGGTCACCTCTTCCAGCATATCATGCCAATCCGTCGCCGCATGCGGCCATGTTACCTGCACACCGCTCTGTGGAAACCACTCGGCCGGAAAAACAATCCGGGCCATCTGCTATCCCTCCATGTTACCACGGACGATCCCGCGATTGGATGAGCGCACAAAATTCAAAATCAGGGAGCGGTCCTCCGTCAATGGCAACTCCTGCTCAATGCGTTCTACCGCCTGTGAGATGTTGAAGCCCGACAGGTAGAGATAGCGGTATATCTCCTGAATAGCATTGATCCGTTCACTCGAGAACCCCCGGCGGCGAAGACCCACAATATTCAGTCCCACGTAAGTAATCGGCTCACGGCCCACCATCACATAGGGAGGGATATCCTTCGATATTTTGGAACCTCCCTGAATCATCACATGCGGGCCTATTTTAGAAAACTGATGTGCGAGCGTGCCGCCACTGAGAATTGCATAATCGTCAATTTCTATCTCGCCGGCAAGCTGCGTACCATTTCCCAGGATTACATGATCGTGCAATACGCAATCGTGCGCCACGTGGCTGTATGCCATGATGAGACAGTCATTGCCCACGATGGTGGATCCTTTCGAAGCCGTACCCCTGTTCACGGTAGCGCACTCCCGTATAATTGTATTATCACCGATAATGGCTATTGTCTCCTCACCTTGAAACTTCAGATCCTGCGGGATGCCGGCGATGGTAGCATGGGGAAAAATGGTGCAATTTTTTCCGATACGTGCTCCGTCCAAAATGGTGGCCTGCATCATGACCCTCGTTCCATCGCCAATTTCGGTATTACGGTCAATGTATGCAAAAGGTTCCACAACCACATTATCTCCCAGTCTGGCTTCAGGATGCACGAAAGCCATTGATGAAACACTGTTCATATTCTTTCTATCGATTTAGTTATTTATTTTTGATGATCTGAGCCGTAAAGTCGGCCTCAGAGATCACTTTATCACCAATGAATGCCAATCCTCGCATGGTGGCTATGCCTCTGCGCATCTCGCTCGTGAGTTCTACCCTGAAGATAAGCGTGTCACCCGGAACAACCTTGTGACGAAACTTCACATTATCGATCTTCAGAAAATAGGTAGAATAGCGCTCTGGCTCATCCAGACGTGCTAAAACCAGCAAGCCGCCCGTCTGTGCCATGGCCTCCACTTGCAAGACTCCAGGCATCACCGGCTCTTGCGGAAAGTGTCCTGTGAAAAAGGGTTCATTGGTGGTGATATTTTTTACGCCGACAATGTAGGTGTCGGTCATCTGGATGATCTTGTCGACCATCAGAAAAGGATAGCGGTGCGGCAGCAGCTCACGGATGCGGTTGTTGTCCATCACCGGCTCAGCCAGCACATCGTATAGGGGAGGTTGCACCTCATTGAGTTTGATATCTTTGCGAATGAGGCGTGCCAGCTGATTGTTGATTTTGTGGCCGGGGCGGGTGGCGATAAGGCGTCCCTTGATCGGCTTCCCGATGAGCGCCATATCCCCGATGATATCGAGCAACTTATGGCGTGCCGGCTCGTTGGGAAATGCCAGCTTCCGGTGGTTCAGATATCCCAGCTCTTCGGCATTGTGGTGAGGGACATTCAGCTCGTCGGCTATTTCGTCCAGCTCGGGTTGCGATAACTTCCGCTCGTAGATGACGATGGCATTATCCAGATTCCCACCTTTAATAAGTCCCGCTTTCCGCAGCTGCTGTATCTCACGTACGAAAACAAATGTGCGTGCCGGCGCAATTTCTGTTTCAAAATCGGTCACAGTATCGAGGGAGGCGGACTGGTTGGGAATATATTGAGAGTCAAACTCAATGAAGGAGTTGACGCCAAAAAAATCGTCGGGCAACAACGTCAGCTTCGAGCCGGTCTCCGGATCAGTCACTTCCATTTTACTGCGGACGATATAAAAATCCTTGTCTTTCTCTTGCTCTTTAATTCCTGCTTTTTTGATCTCTTTTACATACTCTATGGCACTTCCGTCGAGAATGGGAAACTCCGAGGAGTCTACCTCAATGAGACAGTTGTCAATACCCAGAGCATACAAGGCCGAAAGTCCGTGCTCAATGGTACTTACCGTCACATTGTCTTTACCAACAACGGTACCCCGCTGTGTGTGGACTACGTTCTCTGCCAACGCATCAATTACCGGCTGGTCTTCCAGGTCAATCCTTTTTATTTTATAACCATGATCTACCGGAGCCGGATTGAAAGTAACCACAATATAAAGGCCGGTATGAAGGCCGGTACCACTTAACGTGAAGCTGTTTTGAAGGGTTCTCTGTTTCACTTTTTATTCATTTTAAATCAGACATTCGAGCGTGCGATATCGTTAAAACAGATATGATCGCCGTGTGTGTTTTCACCCAAAAAATGCGCCGACTAATTTCACAATTCGCAACTTTTTGTGCAAAGATACAACCAAAAGCACTAAATTTTGCTATTTCCGGAAAATGTTTCCCCGATTTTCAAATGTAAACAATTGATCAGTTGTTTTGGCAAAGATTTTTTTTCAGTTCCGCGATCTCTTTTTCCAGGGCATTGAGTTGACGATACATATCGGGAAGTTTGGGGATGATGACGCTCGACTTAAAGAATTTTTTTACCGGATAAGCAGGCGACCCTATGATCTCTGATCTCTCCTTGGTGTTGCTGATGATACCCGACTGGGCACCGATCTGGCTTTCTTTCCCGATGGTAATGTGCCCGCCTATTCCCACCTGCCCTCCCAGGACACAGCTTTCCCCGATCTTGGCCGAACCTGCAATACCTACCTGAGCCGCCATGACCGTATTTTCCCCGATCTCACAGTTGTGTGCGATCTGGATGAGGTTGTCGAGCTTCACTCCCCTGCGGATAATGGTAGAGCCCATTACAGCACGGTCAATGGTGGTGTTGGCGCCGATCTCCACATCATCCTCAATAAGTACATTGCCCATCTGGGGAATCTTGTGGTAACGCTCCTCCTCTTTACTGAATCCAAATCCATCCGCACCAATGACTGCTCCGGCATGGATAATACAATTATCACCGATCACACACTCGGAATAAATTTTTACACCCGGGTAGATGATACAGTTTTTTCCAATCTGTACATTGTCTCCCACAAAAGAGTTCGGGTAAATTTTGCTGTTATCTCCAACCCGGGCATGTTCGCCGATATAGGCAAACGTACCTACATAGACATTTTCTCCCATCACTGCCGTAGCGGAAACAAAGCTCATCTCCTCTGTACCCGACTTTTGGGGTTTGTTACTGTTGACCATCTCCATGAGGGAGGCGAGTGCCGCGTAGGCATTCTGTACTTTGATGAGCGTAGCCTCAATCGGCTTATCCGGTTCAAAATCATGATTCACCAGGACAATGTCGGCCCGGGTTTGATAAATATATGCAGTGTACTTCGGATTACCCAGAAAAGTGAGTGTCCCCGGCCTTCCTTCTTCAATTTTGGAAAAACTGGAAACAGTCACATCCGGATTACCGATTAACTCTCCTTTAAGAAAATCGGCTATTTGTTTTGCAGAAAATTTCATCAGCAAGTGATTCTATTGAATAATTATTTACTCTCTAAAGATTACGCAAATTAACGAATAATATTTCAGTGTAGGAAGAAAAAAACAATAAATCCATCCCATGGCCTTCTGCAATCGATGCATTTTGCCGTTACTACCCCGGCGCTTTGAACCTCCACGGTGTGAGTCAAATTCTCAGAAAAAACAGAACGACACCGCAACAAAGCAAGTTTCGTTGATTATCCGAATAAATATTTGCTGATAAATTTGGGAAAAAGAAAATTTTAGGGTACTTTTGCACTCACATTTTCGGGATGTAGCTCAGTCCGGTTTAGAGTACGCGTCTGGGGGGCGTGGGGTCGGAAGTTCGAATCTTCTCATCCCGACATGTTTAGAAAGCAGTTATCGGTAACACGATGACTGCTTTTTT
>DHSP01000054.1 GCA_002408485.1 Proteiniphilum sp. UBA5283
GCGGGCAACAACTTCGATTATCCCTACCTCCACGGGCAAGCGTTCGCGGAAGGAGGCTATTCGTTCGTTTCCTGTGCCGCATCCGCTGTGGAGAACGGATCAGTAAACCTGAACGATTATGAGACGGTTGACTGGATACTGGGAAAACAACGGGAATGGAAAGTGGGTCGCGGTGCTAAACCACCCCAATTTAAAACTTTCTCCCCAACACAACAACAGGCCATCACCCGCTTTTGCAGCGAAGGTGGCAACATCATCGTGAGCGGTGCTTTTGTCGGCACCGACCTGTGGGACAACCCATACGCAACAAAAGAAGACCGGGAGTGGGCCCAAAACACCCTCAAATACAAATGGCGCAACAACAATGGTGCAGTGACCGGACATATCAAGGCCGTACCCTCTCCCTTCCCCTCCCTCACGGGGCATTATCAATACTACCATGAACTGAACAGCGAGAGCTACGTGGTGGAACATCCCGACGCCATAGAACCGGCAGACAATCATGCCTTCACCGTGTTTCGTTATTCGGAGAACAACTTGAGCGCAGGCATTCTCTACAAAGGCGAAAAATACGGCACGTGCATACTGGGCTTCCCGGTCGAATCAATCAGAGACCAGGAAA
Organism: Proteiniphilum sp. UBA5283; assembly: GCA_002408485.1. GTDB lineage: Bacteria > Bacteroidota > Bacteroidia > Bacteroidales > Dysgonomonadaceae > Proteiniphilum. Next base: position 623 of record DHSP01000054.1, read on the forward strand.
GCAGGAATAGACTGATTAAAAACATCATGAAAGCGTGGGAGGAATAATCAATAGCAAATAAATAAAAATATATGAAAAAAATAAACGCTTTTATTCTTTTCTCCGATCCAGAACAGGCAAAGAAGACAGTGGACGAACTGAGACAGTCCGATTCAATCAGCAAAATTTTCTTGCTGACACCGGAGAACAACAAAGAAAAACTAAAAGGATGCGTAACCATACCCATTGACACCCTTCACAGCAGCGCCACGGTAAAAAAGATCGCACAGAAATCGAATGCCGATTATACGCTGATCTATCAGAAGCCAACCCCGCTGAAACCCGGCTACTTCGCTCTCGAAAGGATGATTTGCATTGCTGAGGACAGCGGCGCAGGGATGGTCTATTCCGATTATTACGCAAACATCCAGGGTGTAAAAAGCAACCATCCGGTAATCGACTACCAGGAAGGCAGTTTACGCGACGATTTCAATTTTGGCTCATTGCTCCTTTACCATGCCGGAGCGTTGAAGAAAGCCGCCCGGCGGATGAAGGCAGGAGAATATACCTATGCCGGACTCTATGACCTCAGGCTTAAAGTGTCACAAAAACATCCGTTGGTGCATATCAACGAGTTCCTCTATTCAGAGATAGAGGAGGATACGCGTGCCTCGGGAGAAAAAATATTCGACTATGTGGATCCCAAAAACAGACAAGTACAACTGGAAATGGAACAGGCTTGCACACAGCACCTGAAAGATGTCGGCGGCTACCTGGACCCCAAATTCGGGAACATTGAATTCAACAAAGATACCTTTGCAGTGGAGGCATCGGTCATCATCCCGGTGCGCAACCGCATCAAAACCATCCGTGACGCCATCACCTCGGTATTGAGACAAAAAACCCGTTTTCCTTTTAACCTGATCGTCGTAGACAATCACTCCATCGACGGCACTACGGAAGCCATCGCAGAATTCAGAAATGACGAACGGCTGATACATATCGTCCCGGAAAGAGACGACCTGGGGATCGGCGGATGCTGGAACATGGGCGTACACCACAGACAATGTGGCAAGTTTGCCGTGCAGCTCGACAGCGATGATGTATATAGCGGAAATGACACACTGCAAAAGATTGTCGATGCCTTCTACGAGCAGCAGTGCGCCATGGTGGTGGGTACCTACCGGATGACCAACTTCAACATGGAGACGATCCCTCCCGGCATCATCGATCACCGGGAGTGGACTCCCGAAAACGGACGGAACAACGCACTGCGCATAAACGGGCTCGGTGCTCCGCGGGCTTTCTATACGCCGGTGCTGCGGGAAATCAAGGTACCCAACACCAGCTACGGCGAGGATTATGCCCTGGGACTGAGCATCTCCCGTCGTTATCAGATCGGGCGGATCTATGATGTACTGTACCTTTGCCGTCGCTGGGAAGATAACAGCGACGCCTCGCTCGACATTGTGAAGATGAATACAAATAACCTTTACAAAGACAAAATAAGAACATGGGAACTACAGGCCAGAAAAAAACTCAAATAAATGAACCGTTTATTCACGCCGGCGTTTTACTGGAGCAGCCAATGATCAGTTTTTCGCTGTTGACAGCCTATAAATTTAAAGGAAAGGAATATGCACCAGGCGACTATTCGGTTGAGATTTCGGGTGGAGAAATTCTCTTCAATGGCGAATTATACGATGAAATTTCTTTCGAGGCAGATCGTCCGCAGGAAAATCGTTTTGAACTGAAGAATGTTATTATCGGCGTTAACTTTCACTGGGAGCGCACCGAAAATCAACGTTTTCAGGGAGGATTGAAATTCATCACCGAAAAGAACGGCATCACTGCCATCAACATCGTCTTCCTGGAGGTTTACCTCAAAAGCGTCATCTCGTCCGAAATGAGCGCCACCAGCTCTGAAGAACTGCTGAAGGCACACGCCGTCATCTCCCGCAGCTGGCTGTTGGCGCAGATGGAGAAGAGAAAGGAAGTCAAAAGCAACTACCAAACCTCTTTTGTCACTCCTACCGAGATCATCCGCTGGTACGACCGTGAAGACCATGCCAGTTTCGATGTTTGCGCTGACGATCATTGTCAACGTTATCAGGGAGTTACAAAACAATCGACGCCGTTGGTGAAACAGGTTGTCGAGCAAACACGCGGCGAAGTGCTCACATATAACGGGACCATTTGCGACGCCCGTTTCTCAAAATGCTGCGGAGGCGGGATGGAGGCTTTCGAGAATGTATGGGAACCCATCGCGCATCCTTACCTGCAAGGGAAAGTCGATTTCACCAACGATGCTCCCCTGCCCGACCTCACCCTCGAAAAGCAGGCCGAAACGTGGATCCGCTCAGTGCCTCCCGCCTTCTGCAATACCCAAGACAAACAGGTGCTCAGGCAGGTGCTTAACGATTACGACCGGGAAACAGCCGACTTCTACCGCTGGAAGGTGACCTACTCACAGGAGGAACTCGGCCGCCTGATCAAAGAGCGCTCGGGTACCAACTACGGTGAGATCATCGATCTGCAACCGCTCGGACGGGGTACTTCGGGACGCATCACCCGACTCAGGATCATCGGGACAAAACGCACCATGATTATCGGAAAGGAACTGGAAATACGGCGTACTCTCTCTCCCTCACACCTCTACAGCGCCGCTTTTGTAGTAGATGCTGAAGAGAAGAACGACAGGGGGATCCCGCAGAAGTTCACGTTCACCGGTGCCGGATGGGGTCATGGTGTGGGATTGTGCCAGATTGGAGCTGCCATGATGGCGGAAAAGGGCTTCACATATCAACAGATTCTAGAGCACTATTTTCCGACTACGGAAATAAGTAGAAATTACTAATTACCAATTACAAAAGACTAATTATGAAATATATTGAGAAAGAGAATATTATTTTAACCAAAACGTATGATTTTGCTATTAAAATTGTTCGGTTGTATCAATTTTTATGCAAAGAGAAAAAGGAATTTGAATTATCAAAGCAGATTCTTCGCAGTGGCACATCTATTGGTTCAAATGCAGAAGAATCAGTTGGCGGACTCTCGAAAAAAGATTTTTTAGCTAAACTGGGAATTTCATACAGAGAAACACGCGAAACCAGGTATTGGTTACGTCTTTTAAGAGATACAGACTATATATCGCAAGAACAAGCTCAAAGTATGATTGATGATGCCGATGAAATTCTTCGTATTATTACCGCCATTCAAAAATCCACAAAACGTAATTTGTAATTAGTAATTAAAGATTAGTAATTTATGAAAAAGAAAAATAATCGGTCCCCTTGGTCTTGGATACCAACCCTTTACTTCGCCGAAGGACTGCCCTATGTAGCCGTAATGACCGTTTCGGTAATCATGTACAAACGTTTCGGACTCTCCAACACGGAAATAGCCCTCTACACAAGCTGGTTATACCTCCCCTGGGTAATCAAACCTTTCTGGAGCCCGTTTGTGGATATCCTGAAAACCAAACGGTGGTGGATCGTCTCGATGCAATTGCTGATTGGTGCCGGCCTGGCGGGCGTAGCATTTACCCTGCCCACGCCGTTCTACCTGCAGGCATCACTTGCTTTCTTCTGGCTCATGGCTTTCAGTTCAGCCACACACGATATCGCTGCAGACGGCTTCTACATGCTAGCGCTGGACGATTCGCAGCAATCCTTCTTCGTAGGCATTCGCAGCACCTTCTATCGCCTTGCTTCGATCACCGGTCAGGGATTGTTGGTAGTACTGGCAGGATTTCTGGAAAAATCGACCGGCAAAATTCCATATGCCTGGAGCCTCACCTTCTTCATTCTGGCAGGCATTTTTCTGGCATTTTTTGTCTATCACCGTTTTGTTCTGCCCTACCCAAACACAGATACCGGAAAATCGGCCCGCACATCCCATGAAGTGGTAACAGAATTTGGAAATACTTTCCAATCTTTTTTTACAAAAAAAGGGATAGGATTGGCCATCGCTTTCATGTTACTGTACAGACTGGCTGAAGCGATGCTTGTCAAGCTTACCTCGCCCTTTCTACTCGACAGCCGTGATGTGGGCGGATTGGGATTACATACCTCCGAAGTCGGCATTACTTATGGTACAGTGGGAGTGATCGCCCTTACACTCGGCGGAATCATCGGTGGAATTTTAGCTTCACGCCAAGGGCTCAAGTATTGGCTTTGGCCCATGGCACTAGCCATCACCCTTCCCAATGCGGCTTATCTGTACCTTGCATTTTATCAACCCGATAACATGATCTGGGTGAATACGGCAGTGGCTGTTGAACAATTCGGATACGGTTTCGGATTTACGGCCTACATGCTTTACCTGATTTATTTTTCTCAGGGTGAGCATAAAACAGCTCATTATTCCATCTGTACGGGATTCATGGCCCTGGGTATGATGCTACCTGGTATGGCTGCCGGATGGATACAGGAGCAACTGGGATACCAGCATTTCTTTATCCTGATTATGATTCTCACAATACCCACATTGGTACTGATCCCTTTCATGAAAGTGGATCCGGAATTTGGCAGATCAAAAAAAGAAAAACAGACTGATTGTTAATGCGAATCAATAAGGGATATACCCTTGCAACAATCTTCACTAAGACGGTAATGGCTCTGACAGACATTATTAACAGCGGGTTTATAACGGTGAACATTTCAAAAAAGCAGTTGTTTATTGCATGATACAGATGATGAATGACTGAAAACCAAATGACAAAAGATAACAAGCTGCTCTATTATTTTAAAAAGTGGACGGAAATAACTCCTGAAGATGAATCGGTTATCCTGTCTGCTTTTGAACCGTGTTCCATCAGGAAAAAAAAAGACCTGCTGGTGGCTGGCAAAACTTGCAAATACTTATATTTCATTACCACAGGCTGCTTGCGCTCTTTTTATATCGATTCAAAGGGGACAGAACACATCTACCAGATCAGGATGGACAATAGCTGGATCAGTGACCTGGAGAGTTTCTTCACGCAAACACCTTCCAAGTACAACATTGAGGCATTGGAGGACACACAGATGCTCCGCATTTCCTTTCAACGACTGGAGCAGCTGTATGAGGAAGTGCCGAAACTGGAAAGATATTTTCGCATCCT
>DHSP01000015.1:0-33403 GCA_002408485.1 Proteiniphilum sp. UBA5283
TATGCTGTGTGGGCAGGAATCGGCGCTGTTGGAACGGTCATATTAGGCATTTTTGTTTTTAAGGAACCCGTTACTTTCTGGCGGTTGTTTTTCCTGAGTGCGTTAATTTTTTCTATTGTGGGGTTGCAATTGACGTCGAAACATCTGTAATTTTGATGTACCAATCATTTTTTCTCCAATGTACTCCAAAATTCAGGTTAACAAGCAGTTCTTTTTTCGAACAAAACTGCAGAGAAAGAGACGCAATAGTCTAATTACCAATAAACTACAAACCATGTTGATATCCTGTTCATAACCTGTTCATAAGTTGTTCGTATTTTTAGTCCAAAATAGTTGCTTTTTTCCTTTTCCGGACGTTATATTTGCAGAGAGCAACAAAACATATCCGTGCACACAACGTGCAAAAGATATAGGAGTTCTTTGAAATTTTGCATACGACCGGAAGAATTTCATTCACGAGATGCACAAACTCAGTTTGTCATTCCAATGTTCTTAATGAGAAAGGCTTACCAGCTTTTCCCGGAAGGACTGAATGCAATTCTGTTGCACCATGTAACATTTGCAAAAGCAATTGCCAGTGGCTCTGTTGAAGAGTGATCCTTCGCGGGTATCTTTCTTCTCCGAAAGTTGCTGCAAAAGCTTGCAAAAACTATAAGGTTTTTCGGAACCGTGAGCCTCTCCTATCTAAAGTAGGAAGATTTTCACAGGCCCGGATATTATGGAAGTTGCTACAGGAAATTTATTTCCCGGCAACAACCAGTTTCAAAAAGGCTGAATACAGTTACCTGAACATTTTCACGCAATACATCTGCAAGTTTACTTGTAGTTTGTAAAACAAAAAGAATGTTCGCGTTATTTATTCTGCTTCACAGTCCGGAAAAATGAATATCAAACGATTTAATGTTATCGAACCGAATGATATTGAGACTTCTCGGAACAGCTTTAACAGCCAAACACTGTTTTAGACGTTACTTGAGGTATCCGTATTCTGAAGTATCTGCCTTTTATGTAGAGCAATCAAAATAAGCTTAAAACGTTTGTTTTGGTTTTACAGATTTGAAACACCTGCACATATAGCTATGCACGCAAAGCAACATCTGCACCGTCCGTGCAAAACGATTTGAACTCCTACCCTGCAATAGCCCCGGATCCACCGGGGCTATTTTTATGTATATCCTAATCCAGAGTAAAAATCATCTTGTTCTCCTCGGCCATTCTGCGCATGTTGAGGATGGCATAACGCATACGCCCCAGAGCCGTGTTGATGCTCACACCCGTTCTATCGGCAATTTCTTTAAAGCTTAAATCCTTGTAGTAACGCATTTCCAGCACCTCTCGCTGAGCATCGGGCAGGCAGGCAACAAGCTTTTTGACATCCGAGAGCACCTCTGTTCGCACCAGTTCGACCTCCACAGTATCCTCACCGAGGGAGGAACTATTCCACAGATCCAGGTCATAATCGTCGTTGGAAATAGTATTCTCGTTTTTCTTCTGCCGGAAATAGTCGATCATCAGATTGTGCGCAATTCGCATCAGCCACGCTTTGAACCTGCCAGTTTCGGTGTATCTCCCCTGCTTGATGGTGGTGATGGCTTTTATAAAGGTATCCTGAAAAATGTCTTCCGCCAGACCGTTATGACGGACAGTGAAGAGAATGTAGGTGTAAAGAGACTGTTTATAACGCTCGAGGAGTACATCAAACGCTGCGTTATTGCCACAGGCATACGATACAACCAATTCTTCGTCGGTCATCGCACTGAAAGTATCCATTGCTTTACTTCTTCAATTGTTATGTTAAATTAATGGAGTAAAGAGGACTTATAGGCAATCAATTTTAGCGTTTGTTATTTATCGGTAACAAAGAAAAATAAAAAAAGAATACAGAACAAGCATAATAACAGATTAATGATGGCGACAGGGATGATAAAAAGTTAAAAACAGGATTTTTCCGCGAAGTTTACTACCTTTGTTTGAAAAGGTGTAATCTTTTATTCAGAAAAATTTATGAGACGTCTTTGCATACCGTTGCTTCTAAGTTATCTTTTCTCAACGGGGGTCGCACAGGATATCACCGTGAGGCAGGACAGCCTTAAAACCATCATCGCCACAGGCACGCTACGCCAGCAGAAAGATACAGTTCAATCAAGAAATGTTTCTCTGAAACTACCCCGGCTGAATCCGGCCATGGACATGCATCCACAACTCACACCCTACCAGCGCTTTACGGTCAGCACACCGTCTGCATCTGCCAGCAGACTTTTGCCGCCGATTTATTGGAGAGGTGTGGCATCCGATTATATCAATTCGAAAAGCCGCACTGCCATTGCTACGACCATGCCTGCACGCAACCTGCTGCTTCACTCTTCGACCACATTGGGCCTGGTGGAAACACCCTGGTTTGGGAAAGGCACCTATTACATCCTGGATGCCGGAGCGAACTATACTATATCTCCGGCTCTGAATGTGGGAATCAGCGGGGGATATAATTCCGGTTTCGGCATCCTCCCCTTTTGGAATGCAGGGATCGACGCAACGTATATGCTGCATCCGAACCTGTTGATCGAAGGGGGAATCAATTATTTGCAGACTGGAAAAAATACGTTTGGCCTGAATCAGTCGGCCCTGCTAATCGACCTACATGGCCGTTACCAACTGAACAACGACTGGTATTTGAATGCATACGGAGGAATGCCAGTAAGCCAAAGCAACAGCCATCCCTTGCGGCCGATGCTCCCGACGATGCACACTCTTTACTATGGCGGCTCCGTGGAGCATTGGTTCAACTCCACCACTGGTGTAGAAGCCGGCGTGATATGGATGCGCGACATGTTTACCGGAAAAATGCGTCCCCAGCCCAAGCTGGAACTGCTCTTCCGCCCAAAAAGATAAGCTCCATTATTTTAGGGTGATCGCGAAAGAAATCGAAAGACTTCCGGATATACTGGCTGGCATACAAAAAAGGGACCTGAAACAGTCCCTTTTTCCTGAAAATAAGAATACACTATTGCTCCGTAAGATCGGGCTTATAATAGGCAAGATCTTCGATGCGCGACTGAGCAATAAAGTTGTAGTTTTTCACCAACTCGTTCCGTCCATAATGGACATACACCTCGGCACTGCGACGGAATAACTCCTGGTTTTTGTTGGCATCCTGCAGAAGCAGGTATCCCGCAATGATGTGCCCGGCACTCTCTACCAACCGGCGGGCATGGAAATCGAGGTACTCTTCATCCTTGGCTGCAACGACCGTCTCCACCATCTTTTCATATGTCTCGGTCATCTTTGCCAGTACGTTCTTCAACGGCTCCAGTTCGGGAGTAAGCGGCATGGCGACATACTCTTTTATCCTTTGCAGATAAGTACCGGTGGTGACATGGCGTATGGCAGCCACCACCTGAAGCTGCGTGGTTCCTTCGTAGATGTTGGTGATGCGGGCATCACGGTAGAGACGCTCACACTTATAATCTTTCATATATCCCGAGCCGCCATGTATCTGAATGGCATCGTAGGCATTCTGATTGGCATACTCGCTGCTCATCCCCTTACCAAGCGGAGTAAAGGCATCGGCCAGGCGGGAATAATATTTCATCTCCTCCCTCTCCTCCGGAGAAAGCTTGCGCTCACGGCCAATATCTTCCAAAGTCTTGTACATATCCACAAAACGGCAGGTTTCATAAAGGACACTACGTGAGGCATCGGTCTTTGCCCGCATATTTGCCAACATCTCATATACTGCCGGAAAGGTGATAATAGCCTTACCGAACTGACGCCGTTCAATGGCATAGTTGTATGCTTCGCGCGTGGCCGCTTCGGAGATGCCAACCGACTGAGCCATGATGCCCAGGCGGGCGCCATTCATCAGTGACATCACATATTTGATAAGCCCCATCCGGCGACTGCCCACAAGTTCAGCTTTGGCATTCTTGAAAACCAACTCGCAGGTGGGCGCTCCCTTGATGCCCATCTTGTTTTCAATGCGGCGCACATTCACGCCGCCGCTGCGTTTGTCGTAGATAAACATCGACAGGCCACGGGCATCTTTGGTCCCCTCCTCGGAGCGGGCAAGCACCAAGTGAATATCGGCATCTCCATTGGTGATAAAACGCTTTACACCATTCAGATACCATTGGTTCTCCTGCTCATTGAAGGAGGCTTTCAGCATCACCGCCTGAAGATCCGATCCGGCATCGGGCTCCGTGAGGTCCATCGACATGGTCTCTCCCTTCACCACACGCGGGATGTAATTGTTCCTCTGCTCTTCGTCCCCAAACTCATAGATGGTCTCACCGCAGTCCTGTAACATCCATATATTCTGAAAGCTGGCGTCGGCGCGACTCACAATATCGGCACTGATCATGTAGGGAACCATCGGGAAGTTGAGCCCCCCGTATTTACGGGAAAACCGCATTCCCATCAGCTCTGCCCTGTTGAGCACATCGAGATTCTCCTGGGTGTTGGCTGCATACGTAACACGGCCATCAGCTACAGTAGGGCCGCTATGATCTACCTCCTCAGCATTGGGTTCAATAATGTCGCCACAGATCTCCCCCACCACTTCCAGCACTTTATCGTAACTGTCCATCGCATCTTCAAAATCGATGGGTGCATAGTCGTATGTCTCCCTGTCTGCGTAATTTCGCTCCTTTAATTCCACAATTCGTTTCATCAGTGGATGCTGAAGGTAATGCCTGAATTGCGGTGTATCTGTATAAAAATTTGCCATGTTTTAAGAAATATTATTAGTAGGTTTTTATCAATACTGAATTTTAAAGTTCACGCTGGTTTGGAATTTCAAAAACAAGAGGCAACGTGTATCGCGTCCTGACAGGCTTTCCATCCAGTTTGGCCGGCTCCCATTTATGTATAAAAGCCACGACCTCTGTCGCACGCATTGCTTCCTTGTCGAGTAAATGATGTGCTCCCCGAACAATCTTAGGAGATACCATTTTCCCTTCTTTATCAATAATAAAGTTTATGATGACGCGTCCTTCGATGTTGTTTTTTCGTGCTTCCTCGGGGTAGCGGACAGCAGCAATTATTAATGCGGACAATGCTTTTACCCCACCGGGAAATTGTGCATGCTGCCAATAAGGCTCTGCGGGACGCTCGTTACCATCTTCATCAAAAAAGCGCCCTTTGTTATATTCCCCGCGAAGGTATGTTTCATCACGACGAAGAGAACCGTCCGGGTAATATTCCCTCAAGGTTCCCTCACGAATACCGTTTTTGAAATGCTCCACCAGTTTTTTACTACCGGAAGGATAATACTCTACACTTTTGCCGTTTAGATTGTTGTTTTCATACATACGGGTCACGCTGTCCCGCCCATCGGAATACAAAAAGTGTGACGATCCATTTTTAATTTTCCGGTCTGCATTGTATTCGGAATAATATTCCCATCCTTTATGTACACCTTCTCTAGTAAAGATATCTACTTTAATAATCTTATCCGACTCTTTCGTGACCACGGCATAGTTGTCGGTACGGCTCAAAAAAATCGTATCTTGGGCTAAGAGGGACGGTAAACTCAAAACGAGCAAGAATATCAAGCAACTCCTTTTCATCTACTTTGTGTTCTTCTTGTAATATTTTATCATCTTCGGAATCACCTTTTCCACATCCCCCGTAATCACATAATCGGCAATAGTGTTGATGGGTGCATTTGGATCGTTATTGATGGAAATGATGATGGAACTGTCCTGCATGCCGGCAATATGTTGTATCTGTCCCGATATGCCACAGGCAATGTATACCTTAGGGCGAACGGTAACACCGGTTTGTCCTACCTGGCGTTCGTGCTCGGTAAAACCGGCATCCACCGCCGCACGCGAAGCGCCTACCTCGGCACCCAATACGTCGGCCAACTGGTAGAGAAGCTGAAAGTTCTCTTTCGACCCTACCCCGTATCCTCCGGAAACAATGATGGGTGAGTTTTTGATGTTTACTTTCGATTTTTCAATGTGCCGGTCGATGACTGAGACGACAAAATCTTCATCCTTTACAAAATCACAGACCGTGTGTTCCACAGTTTCTCCTTTGTATTGGGGATCGAAAATCTCCTTCTTCATGACACCCTCGCGTACTGTTGCCATCTGCGGACGATGATCGGGATTGACGATCCAGGCCACAATATTACCCCCAAAGGCGGGTCGTATCTGATAAAGCAGGTTCTTATATGTTTTCCCGATTTTCTTTTCTTCGTGATCTCCTATCTCGAGAGATGTACAGTCGGCCGTAAGGCCGCTACCCAGCGCCGACGACACACGGGGGCCCAGGTCGCGACCGATAATGGTGGCTCCCATCAGGCAGATCTGCGGCTGTTCTTTTTTGAACAGCTCCACCAAAATAGAGGTATGCGGCATGGTGGTATAAGGCGACAAGCGTTCGTCTTTGAAGATGTGCAGCACATCCACGCCATAAGGAAAAACCTGTTGGTCAACTCCGTTGAGGTTTGCACCAGCTGCAATGGCTTCCATCTTGCAGTTAAGCTGGTTGGCCAGTGTACGCCCCTTGGTGAGTAGTTCCAGGCTAACATCGGCTACAGTACCCTCTTCAATTTCCAGATATACAAATAAGTTGTTCATTTATTAAATCTTAATAAATTAGACTATCCCTGCGTTTAACATGGTCCAAACGGGGTTGGCCTCTGCTCTCGCTTATTGGAATAGTTCTTTTTTAATTTTTTATCCAATTGTATGATTTTCTATTAGTTCTCTCATCAGCTCATCAATCTCGACATCACTGTCGGTGAGACGTTTGCTTTCTTTGGCCTGAAAGACCACATTTTCGATCTTTTTCACTTTCGTAGGAGAGCCGGAAAGGCCGCACTGCAGCGGGTCGGCATCTACATCGGCCACACTCCATTCGGTAAGGTTCAGATAGGGATGACTGCTATAAATATCAATGTAATCGAGATTTTCAACCTGCCTCTCGGTCACCGTTTTGGCATGTTTATACTTTAGCAGAAATTTCGCATTCCTGGGCCGGCAGGGACGAGCTGAACTATTCACGGTAATGACTGCCGGAAGAGGACACTCCACCACTTCTACCCCGTTATCGAGGCGTCGCTTGACGGTAACTTTACCCTTGTCAAGTGCTTCGATGTTTTCCGCATAAGTGATCTGCGGAATTCCCAGTTTTTCGGCCACCTGCGGTCCTACCTGTGCCGTATCACCATCGATTGCCTGTCGTCCGGCGACAATAATATCATATTTCCCGATCTTTCGTACTGCCATTGACAAAGCGTATGATGTAGCCAGTGTGTCGGCACCGGCAAAAGCTCTGTCGGTCAACAACACGCCATCGTCCGCCCCGCGAAATAATCCTTCGCGCAAAATATCGGCAGCGCGTCCCGGCCCCATGGTCAGCACCGTAATCCGGGATCCGGGAAAGCGATCCTTGATATCCAGTGCCTGCTCCATTGCGTTCAGGTCTTCCGGATTAAAAATTGCAGGCAGCACTGCCCTGTTCACGGTTCCGTCGGCCTTCATTGCATCTTTCCCGACATTGCGCGTATCGGGGACCTGCTTAGCCAACACAATAATGTTAAATGCCATTGTAGTCTGTTTAGTTGGTTTCTTTTAGGTATCTATTTTATGCTCTTTCGACACGATGAATGCGCATAAGAATTCCTCGCATGGTTTTCTATGTGATCGCACGAAAAAGACGCTATCTATTGAGCCAACAAATATACATAATTTTCACCAAGTCGCCCCTGAGAAAATAAACTTTCTGGAAAATGAAAACCGAAATGCAAACAATTGGACACGCAAATATGTTAATTAAATGTGATACCTTTGCAAATGAAGAATAAAAATTCTCCCAGATGAAAAAAATATTCCCTTTTCTGATCGTGATGGCAACAGGGCTGTTTTTGGACAGTTGCGCAGGCATTAGCTACCTGACCGTGGAAACCCGTGAGCCGGCACAGGTTGCATTGCCTTCTCATGTACTCTCGCTGGCTGTTGTGAACAATGTGGTGCAGCAACCCGACGAGATAGGACATGAAACGCAAATGGTTGGGCGTACCGACAGTGAAAGGACAAAAGCATCCTCCGACAGTGTGGCTATCTATTACACGGAAGCACTGACACAATTTCTGAATGAAGAGGATTATTTTCAAAGGGTGCTCTTTTATCCCGACCCTTTGCGAGGAGATACCGATTTTTTTCAGGAACATCCGCTCACTCCCGACAAGATGAATGAGATAAGGAACAAGACCGGTGTGGATGCCATCATCTCGCTCGACAAGCTGATCCTTCAGACGGTGAAAAGGGATCAATTCCGTCAACAGGGATATACATACGGCGACATAACCGGAAAGATACATTCTATCCTGAGGGTTTACCTTCCCACCATGGAAGGAAAGATCCCTGCAATACAATATACCGACAGTATGCGCTGGGAGGGGTTCGACATCCGCGACTCCCAGGCCTATGCCGAGGCCATGCTACCCTCGCGCGAAGAGGCGATGAAGCTGCTGGCCGTAAGGGCTGCCGAAAAGATGACCTATGTTTTTGCACCCCACTGGGAAAAGCAGGATAGGTGGTATTATACGCTTCCCAACTCTCTGATGCGGGAAGGAGAGGCATTTGCCAAGGGTGCTGATTGGGCCAGGGCAATTGAAAAGTGGGAAGCTTTTTATTATTCCCGCTCCAATAAAACTGAAAAAGCAAAAGCTGCAAACAACATCGCGCTCGCCTTGGAAATGATGGACGACATGACGCAGGCACTGGAATGGGCAAAAGTAGCGCACGATCTTTTTGCTCAAGCCACAGCGCCCAACTCACTCGACAGGAGGAGGTCCTTGCTGTACAAGAACGAGCTGGATAGAAGAGTCAGTACATCGAATAAATTGAAAATGGAGGATTTTTAATCGTTTATTTATTGATCATCCTAAAAAAAACCGGGAAGTTATTCAGGATATTCAAAAAAAGCACTACCTTTGTCTCTGAATCTTCAACAGTACATTAACTCATACTACTGTTAATCATTTACAAAAATTCATTTCGAACCAAATTATCTCCGGCCTCTTTTTGCTGAAACGTATAATTCTATGCATTTATCACCCTGGCCGGGCATGATTCAGTAACAACATTTTTTCAAAATCCATAACGAATTTCAATAGATCTACATGGCTTATAACATTATCGAGCTTAATGAAAAGCTTACCACAGAATTACGGGTCCTTGCCAAGGAAATGGGCATAAGACGTCCTGACGCGTATAAAAAAGAAGAACTCATCTACAAGATACTGGATGAGCAAGCAATAGCCGAAACCAAGAAACTGACCGCTGACACAGGAACAAAACAAAACTATGGCGGCAGAAACCGTACTGAGAAACCAAAGAACCAGAAAAGCAAGCCTGTCGGCAAAAAAGAAGATTCCAAAGAAATTGAATCGACAAAAAAAGAGCCAAACAGCCTCCCAAAACAATCAAAACCAGTCATCCCCACCGAAAGACCGAGGCTGGTAAAAAAAGAAGAGGTTCTTCAGGAAAAAAACAAAACGGAAACAAAAGAAAGAGAAGTTAAACAGGAAGTCACGCCTGCCATACCGTCTCACGCAAAACCGGAAGTGGTGGCCAAACAGGAGATGACAAAGGAAGTTATTGAAGAAGCACCTGAAAAGAAAGAAACGACCGAAAAGAACGAAGCGCCCCAGGTTGGGCCCAAGACTCCGGCCAAACCCATTCAATTGGTCTTCCGGTCTTCGAAACACAGGAACGAAGAAAAAAAGGACACACCTGCCCCGGTGATACTACCTCCTGTGGTTGCCGAGGATCCCATAGCGGAGACAACGGTCGCCACGGGCAAGGAAGTACCCCCTGCCGGAAATAAGGTTTCTTTGATGGATCTGCTGGCTCCCTCACCGTTGCAGCCCAAACAGCCGGCACAGGGACAACAGGGGAAAACAACGCATCAGCCCACTCCCCCCACGAACCAGCCGCAAACGCAAAAGGAGAAAGATGCGGTGTACGATTTCGACGGCATACTGACAGCCTCGGGTGTATTGGAAATAATGCCCGACGGGTATGGATTTCTGCGTTCTTCGGATTACAACTACATGTCATCTCCAGACGACATCTACGTATCCCAGTCGCAGATTCGCCTCTTTGGGCTGAAGACAGGTGATGTGGTGGAAGGTCCCATTCGTCCCCCCAAAGAGGGCGAGAAGTTTTTTCCGCTGGTAAAAGTAGATAGCATCAACGGCCGTTCACCGGACGATGTGCGCGACCGCGTGCCGTTCGATCACCTGAAGCCATTGTTCCCCAATGAAAAGTTCAACCTGACAAAAGGGCACAACGACAACCTTTCCTGCAGGGTGGTAGATATGTTCTCACCCATCGGAAAAGGACAACGCGGCCTGATCGTGGCACAACCAAAGACAGGTAAAACAATGCTACTCAAAGATATAGCCAATGCCATTGCCGATAATCATCCAGAGGTGTACATGATCATTCTGCTCATTGACGAACGTCCCGAGGAGGTAACCGACATGGAGCGAAGTGTAAAAGCCGAAGTGATCGCCTCCACATTCGATGAGCCGGCCGACCGTCATGTGAAGATTGCCGAGATCGTGCTGAACAAAGCCCGTCGTCTGGTAGAATGCGGACACGACGTAGTGATTCTGCTTGACTCCATCACCCGTCTGGCACGCGCCTACAACACCGTACAACCCGCATCGGGGAAGGTACTCTCGGGAGGTGTGGATGCCAATGCGCTGCACAAGCCGAAACGTTTCTTTGGTGCTGCCCGTAACATCGAACATGGTGGTTCACTCACCATCATTGCCACGGCACTTACCGACACGGGATCGAAGATGGATGACGTGATCTTTGAAGAATTTAAGGGTACAGGAAACATGGAACTGCAGCTGGACCGCAGGCTTTCCAACAAACGTATCTTCCCGTCGGTTGATATCATTGCCTCCAGCACACGCCGCGACGACCTCCTCCTCTCCGAAGAGACGCTCAACCGCATGTGGGTTCTCCGCAACTTCCTGTCCGACATGAATTCGGTTGAAGCAATGGAGTTCCTCTTAAATCGTTTGAGACGTACGTCAAGCAACGAAGAGTTCCTGATCTCCATGAACGACTAATCATTCGAACAAATAGACTTCCCCGGAATAGGGGCAAAAAAAGCGCAGTGGAAAGTTTCTACCGCGCTTTTTTCTCAAGTTCCTGTCGTCGTTCTATATCATCAATTACCATTGATCATTATAACCAGATATCATCGGGATACATCACCTCCTCCAGAAAAAGTGCATGTCCCGGTACAGAATCTCCCGCCACGCTACGATTTTTGGCCTCAATGATGCGCCGAAAGCCACGTTCGTCGACCCGGCCCCTGCCTGCCTCAAGCAACGTACCGACAATGGCACGTACCATATTGCGCAGAAAACGATCCGCAGTAATGGTAAACACATACTGATGGTCTCCCGTTTTTTCCCATTGTGCAGATTCAATCTTGCAGAGGTTGGTCTTCACATCGGTATGCAATTTGCTGAAACTGGTAAAATCACTGTATTCCTTTAACACCCTACACAACATATTCATCCGTTGTATATCAGGAAGAAAGTGCAGGCGATATGTTAACTGGTGAAGAAAAGGATCTTTTTGCGTAATAACATGATAGCTGTACGTACGCGTGAGAGCACTGAAACGGGCATGTGCATCGGGTTTCACCGGTCGGATGTCCGAAACCGATATATCTTTGGGAAGAAAGCTATTGAGTTTGGCAACAAGCGTATCCGTAGAAAAAGCATCACCATCCCAGTCGAAATGAGCAACCATCCTGCGGGCATGCACTCCCGCATCGGTCCTGCCTGCCCCCACAATTACCACACTTTCACGAAGAATAACAGACAGTGCGTTTTGCACTACCTGCTGCACACTTATGCCGTTGGGCTGTATCTGCCATCCTACATAATTCCTGCCGTTGTATGAAAGTTTCGCAAAGAAGCGGGGCATGCTTTGGGAATTATCCGTTTATCTCTTTCAATCTTATTTTGGTAAGCACCTGTTTGGTGTTCAATGGAAAATCGCCATCCATCATCCAGGTGTAGTAACTTGGCTCGTTTTTGAGCACCTGTAGTACCGGTTTGCCTTTGTGTTTTCCGAAATTAAAGACTTCAACCCCCTCTTCGTTGAAGATGATCCTGCCTGCGAAATCAACGTTGTTGTTAAAACTCGAATATTCTTTCGACAGCACCTCGATGTCGTTTGCCAGATCTGGGTAACGGTCGAGTTGCGACTTAAGCACTTCGTACGTGGCAATGGCATCAGCTTCCGCGGAGTGGGCGTTCTCCAGTTTTTTATCACAGTAGAACGCATAGGCCGCCTCCAGCGTGCGTTGTTCCTTTTTATGAAAGATAATTTGCACATCCACAAACTTACGCTTGCTCATATCAAAATCAACGCCGGCACGTAGAAACTCCTCCGCCAGCATCGGCACGTCGAAACGACTGGAATTGAATCCGGCCAGATCGCATCCCTCAAGCTGATCGGCGAGCGAACGGGCCACCTGTTTGAAGGTGGGGCAATCTTTCACATCGTCGTCCGTGATACCATGAATGGCTGTTGACTGCTCCGGAATAGGCATTCCCGGATTGATGCGCCGCGATTTAATTTCCTCTTTGCCGTTAGGGTGGACTTTCAGGAAAGAAATCTCCACAATGCGATCGTGTGTGATATTTATCCCGGTGGTCTCCAGATCAAAAAAGACAATCGGGTTTTTGAGGTTTAATTGCATTCCAAGGTGGGTTAGTCATTCAACATCATCGGCATGAGCAGCGTCAGCATATCTTCATTCTCCTCTTTCTCCACAGGCAGAATAAGTCCTGCCCTCGAAGGATCGGAAAGTTCAATCCGCACGTCAGAAGAAGGAATATTGTTGAGGATGTCGATGAGGAAAGCAGCTTTAAACCCAATATTCATTACATTTCCTTCGTAGTTGCAAGGGATAACCTCCTCGGCAGCGGTAAGGAAATCGATATCCTGTGCCGAGATCACAATCTTTTCTTCCGAGAGTTGCAACTTCACCAGGCTGCTTGCCGGGTTAGAAAAAACAGCCACACGCTTCAACGCGTTAAGCAAGGCCAAGCGGTCTAATGTGAGTGTATTTGGATTATTTTGCGGGATCACCGAGTTATAATTTGGATATCGTCCTTCCACAAAACGGCATACCATCTTGTAGGAAGCCATGGTGATGTACGCATTGTTCTCATCGAAAGTTATTTCCACGGTACCCGCCTCTTTCGGGAGAAGTGACTTTAACAGGTTCGCCGGTTTCTTGGGCAGGATAAACGAAGAGCGTCCATCGCCCTTTGCTTCTGTAGTGGTTACGCGTACCAGTTTATGACCGTCGGAAGCTACGAAAGTAAGGTCGTCGGTCGTAATATCGAAATAGATGCCATTCATCACGGGGCGCAACTCATCGTCGGCCGTGGCAAAAACCGTTCTGTTTATTCCCGAGAAAAGAGTTTCGGCATCCATCGTCAAGGTAAGGGAAGTATCTTTCAGCACTTTCGGTTCAGGGTACTCATCCCCCTTTAATCCCACGAAGTTGTATTTCCCATTGTGATAATAGATAAACACCTCGAGTGTTTCGTCGTTAATATCGAACGTTAGCGGCTGATCGGGCAATTCACGCAGCGGATCGAGCAGGTTCTTGGCATTGATGGCAAGACTTCCTTCACCTTCGGCACTGCTCACCTCTACCAGCGTCTCCAACCGCGTTTCGCTGTCGGCTGCGGTCAGGGAAAGCGTGTTATTTTTCAAATCCAGTAGAAAGCAATCCAGAATAGGCAATGTGTTTTTGGAATTGATCACCCTGCTGATAGCCTGCAGGTGACTCAACAGCGTGGCGCTTGATACTACAAATTTCATACGATATATTTTTTTATTTAAGTGCATGGAACTCGCGACAAACATTCATGTAGGTGAAAATCACCTACAAGCTCGTTTCATGACGTTATTTCTTATTCGTTTTATTTCAACAAGCAAATATAAGAAATTATCTTGGAGCTTCGTCTGTTTTCACGATAATTTTATCGGCAGTAGAGAGGCACGGCATTTTCATTTTTTCTTGTTCCTCGGATGATGTTCGATGATCTCCTGCCGCAAAAAGTTACGGTCTACGTGCGTATAAATCTCGGTAGTCGTTATTTTTTCATGCCCCAGCATCTCCTGAATGACCCGTATATTGGCACCTCTCTCCAACAGGTGCGTAGCAAAAGAGTGACGGAAGACATGCGGACTGATTTTCTTTTGTAATCCAGCTGCTTCCGCATACTGTCTGATATAATAAAAAACGGTAATCCGTGAAATAGCTTTGCCTCTTGCACTAACAAAGACAATATCTTCACTGCCCTTCTTAATGGCAATCTGACCGCGATATAGCAGCCAGCTTCTGATCTTTTGAATTGCGACGTCCGATATGGGCACCAGGCGTTGTTTGCTGCCTTTCCCTTCCACACGAATAAAACCCTCCTCCAGAAAAAGGTCTGAAAAACGGAGGTTAGTGAGCTCCGATATGCGCAGTCCGCAACTGTAGAGCGTTTCGAGGATGGCGTAATTTCGCGTACCTTCCGGTGTGGAGAGATCGATGGCAGCAAGTATTGCATCAATCTCTTCAAGCGACAATACCACAGGAAGCTTCAAGCCGATCTTTGGTGCCTCCAGCAGCTCGCTGGGGTCATCGTCGCGAAAGTGTTCCAACAATAGAAACCGAAAGAAAGATTTCAGGCCGGAAACAATTCTGGCAGTAGAGCGGGCTGAAAGAGACTTATCGTATAACGTCGCCAGGAACTCTTCCAGATGATCCCGCTGAAGGCTGTGGATGCCAAGTTGCCGTTCTTCGCAGAAATCGGCCAGCTTTTGCAGATCAGTCATGTATGCTTCGATGGTGTTAGCCGACAGCCCTTTCTCCAGGAGAAGATATCGCTTGTATTTATTCGTTATCGAATGGTGTGCCATTTCCTTCCCTCTCAATTTCCATCTTAAGTGCTGTCGCCTGCTCCACACTCTCCTTTATTTTTTTTAGCAACACGGTTTCTTTCTTCGCAGGCCAAAGATGATTCTCTTTCATCTGCTGCAAAATATCAATTACCACTACATCGCCCATCATTTGAAAAAGAGGCAGCATCTTGTGAGCAATCTCGCTGACCTTGTCGCCATCTTTTTCGGCAAATGACTTTCTCAACTGATCAATGTTATCCAGTGTCTCGCTGATAAACGACTGCAATATTCCCCGGGATGCATGTTCATCATCCCGCACAAAGTCGATCAACGCCTCCACACCCTTGCCGTTGGATTGCACCTGACGAGGCACACAGTGTGCTTCCGGCTTCTCACCTTTTACATAGCGATGGATAATGGCATACAGCCGGCCAGAAGTAACCGGCTTGGGAAGGAAGTCGGTAAAACCGGCCTCCTGCAACTCCGCAGCAGATATCTCCGATCCGGCAGAAAGAGCGATGACAGGCACCTCCTGCACATCTTTGGAGTGACGCACTTTTTCCACCAGCGAAACACCATCTATTTGCGGCATGCGTAGATCCATAAACACAATGTCGAACATATTCTCGCTCAAAAGTGCCATCGTCTTGCGGGGGTTCGCTTCAACGACACAGTGCATCTTCTTCTTTTGCAGCATCCCAGCCATCATGTTCAACTGGATAGGATCATCATCCACAACCAGTACGGAAACATCTTCCAGATCATACATCTCTCCGGCCGAATTTTCCTCCTCCTTGTGTTTTGGGTAAAGCGGCAACTCGACGACAAACTCCGATCCTTTTTCTTTTTCAGAAACAAGAGAGATACTGCCCTGCAAAGCCTCCACAAAGCCTTTCGTAATGGCCAATCCCAGGCCACTGCCCTCCGTATTGCCCGCGTCGTCGTCACGAACACCCAGGCGGCTGAATTCCTGGAATATATACTGCTGATCGGCTGCATCAATTCCTTCGCCTGTATCCGAAACGGAAAACCGGAACCAGCCGGCGACATCATCCCCTTTTGTCTCGGCCAAAATAGAAACCGATCCGGCAGGAGTGTATTTAATTGCATTTGATATGAGGTTGCTCAAAATCTGCCTGATCACATACTGATCACCGTAACTAACCTTTTCGGGCGGGAGATGGTTCTCAACGCTATAGCATAATCCTTTTTGTAGCGCCAGCGGCCTGAAGCTGTCTGCTGTCTCCTCTACCAGATCGAACAGACGGAAGTTGGACTGCCTCAGCTGCCAGGTTCCGGCTTCGAGCTTATGATGATCGAGCAGCATGGAAACAAGGTGAAGGACATGCTCTCCGGAATGCTTCATATTTCGGAGCCAGGTTTCCTCTTCCGGTTTGTGTGCATTTCCATCCATCAGATCAATATACCCGAGAATGGAGCTCACGGGCGACTTAATGTCGTGCGAGATTGTCAGCATCAGCTTCTCCCGCGAAGCCAGCAGTTGAGAGATCCTGCTGTGAGAGCTCTCCAGCTGCCTGCGATATCGCTGACTTTTGTTGATATCCACCAAAAACAAAATTCCAAAGACAAGAGCAATGAGTATGGCCAGGCAGGAAACCAGGAACATGGTACGCTGGGATCCCGTAATAGCCTGTTCTTTGCTGAGAATAAGCTGAAAAGATTTTCTCATTTCCTCCTGTTCAATGCCTTTTAAAAGGTCGTCGATGCGCGCGGTAAGCATCCGGTTGGTATAACTCATTGTATCCAGCCTGGAAATAAATGCGAGCTGAAACTCCTTTTGCCGTGCCAGATCCAACTTCTCGGAGTATCTTATTTTGTTGATGAGTGTATCGACAATGACTTTAAACTCCCTCTCACTCACCACTGACTTATCCTTGATCACAATGGTTGAGTCAGAAGAGGCCACAAAGACGTTACGCACACGGTCCAGGAATCCTTTGCGTTTTCCAAGGACAACACTTGTGTCCGCTTGGCTCCGATGTGGTGTATGCAGGTTGTTTCTTTCCAGGAAATCCGAGACCTCCCGGTTCAACTCCCTGGGCACAAGGCTACTCCGGGTAGTACGAATCAATTCGGGTGCCCTGGCCATCGAGTCGAGCAAGGTGGCTACCGCCTGCAGGTTCACCTTTTTTTCCTGGATAAGTAGTTTGATCGTATCAATCTTTGCCACACGCGAAGTGTCAAGGGCCGTTTGTTTCAGCAAACTCAAATTAAAGTCTATTTCCGGAGCAATGGAGTCATATTTGAGAAAATATTGCCGTGCACTTTCGGCCGTAAACAGATTTTGATTGCTCTCAATCTCGTATAATTTTGAAAGTGTATTCCCCACAATCAGCAGCTCGGAGAGATCCTCGTTTTTGATCTTTTGATTTGAAAAGATCACCAGATTGCGATAAATACCATAAAGACCCAGGGTCATTACTATCACAACCAACAGGTATCCTGCGATCACAGTGAACTTAATCTTAAAAGACCCTCCCTTTCTCATACAGTCGTATTATATCAGTTTACGTGGTCACGTTGTATAGTTTAATTTTATTGTATAACGTCTTCCTGTCGATATTTAGTATGGATGCTGCCATAGTTTTATTTCCTTTGGCTAGTTTCAGAGCCTCCAATATTTTTTCTTTTTCGTAATTCTCCTTACGAAGATCAAGGATCAGGATGGGCTCAGCGGAATCACTCTTTTGTTTTAAACTGTCCTTTCCGAACAACCCGGGAGCTATACAGGCGGGCATATGATTTCCATCTGTCAGCAAAGCGGCTTTGATGACGGTATTTTTGAGTTCCTGAATATTCCCGGGCCAGGCATAATCATACATCTGCTGATAAATAACCTGATCAATGCTCTTTATCTGCTTATCCAACGTATGGTTGGCAAAATGGAGAAAATAGGAGATGAAATAATTGATCACCTGTTTTTTCCCTTTCAGAGTGGGAAGAGTCACACTCCCCTCCTCAATCAGCCGAAACAGTTTGGGAATAAGTGTCTTTTCCAGAGACAATCTGCTTTTCTCGGTGCTCATGATCACTTGTGTGAAGTTCTCATCCCTGGCTTGCTTTGTGAGAATATTCAACAGCTGATTCTGAAAATTGATATCAAGCTGGTCTACCTTTCGAATGTGAAACAGACCGCCTCGTGCAGCGTTGAATTTCTCTAACAATAACGATCCGCCCTCTCCGGAATCAGCCTGTTGGCGGCTTCCGATTCTATTACTGACCAGCTGATCGGCATCCAGCATGATTAATGGCCTGGAATGGTGAATCCCCTTCTCATAAATGTACTTGACGGCGGAAGCTTTTCCGGTGCCTCTGTCGCCAATTAACAGCCGATGTTCACTCTGCTCGGCAATTTGATCGAGCTGGTTGAACAGCAACTGATATTCCTTTCCCGGCGGTTTAATAAAATCATTTGAAAAACGGTTTCTTTTCTGTTTGTATTCTTGTGTTTGAAAAGCTTCTTCAATCTTATTAAACAAATGTTCAGGCTCTATGGGCTTCGGAATATAGTCCGCAGCCCCTGCCTTCATGGATAAGACAGCCGACTCTACATCGGCATATCCGGTAATCATGATGACAATGATATCCGAATCGTATTTTCTCACCCACGATAAAAATGACAATCCGTCTGCCTCGGGCATCCTGATATCAGTCAGGATCAGGTCGAACGGTTGCTCCTTCACCCTCTGCCTTGCTTCGTTTGCTCCGGATGCAGTTTCCACCTGGAAACCTTTCTTTACCAGCCAGGACTTCAACATCAAACAAACGGTCAGATTGTCATCAATAATTAATATACTTTTGTTCATTTTCATCAAAAATATATGCACAGGATGGCATATACCACTTTATTTGTTTTTTTCTTTTTCCAATTCCTTCGGAAGCACCATCGCGGCATACAAAAGAAAAACAGCCCCGGAGATCATGGGCAACACCCATTCGGGCGTTTGCCTGAACATGAGGTATGTAGCCACAATCATCAACACACAAGCAAAGAGTTGCATATTGAACAACCTTTTTCCACGGATACTTTTCCCAGGATAGGGGCTGGCAACTGTAATCACTGAAAAAAGCGACACAGACAAGGCCATGACCCAGGGAGCAACCACCGGCAAAAAAAGGTACAGCATCGCTGATAATAGAATGAATGTACCGGAAATACGCAGTAAGAAATTTTTCGTGTTACTCATTATCACTATCTATTCAATCAACAATAAAAACATCTTCGTTTTCCTTTTTCATGAGATAATTCTCACGGGCAAACTTTTCAAGATCTTCTTTATTTGATTGGAGTTCGTTTAATTTTTCCTTGTCCAGGTTGGTCTGTTGCCTATAAAATTCAATTTGCGATTCTAGGTTCTTGATCTGTGTTTCGTAGCGGATTCTTTTTGTCACGCTGTTGTCGCTAAAGAAAAACAACATCACAATCAACACAAGAAGAATGATGATCTGCGTGGCGGTAAGCCCCAGAATTCTTTTCGAAGTGAATGTTTTAACTTTTTCTTTCATCCTTAACAGATATAAGCCGTGGTTAGAATTTTATATCACAAAAATACCTTTTTTTTTCTTATTTCATGCACCTTTTCAAATATTCACCCAAAATATCCATTCCACTCTTTGGGCAGATTAAACAAAATAAAGTATCTTTACGCTGTAGTAAAAATAAATAGTTGCGTAGCATCCATTATGAAGAAAGTCTTACTCTCCACCCTTTTGGGTTTATTTACCATCACTTTAACTTTTCCATGTACAAACCTTCTGGTGGGGAAAAAAGCATCCACCGATGGATCAACAATAATTTCTTACGCGGCCGACTCATACGGGTTGTACGGAGAACTGTACCATTGGCCTGCAAGACAATACCGTCCCGGCGAAAAGCTCAAGGTCTACGAGTGGGATACCGGAAAGTATCTCGGCGAAATTCCGCAGGCTTTACAAACCTACAACGTGGTTGGCAACATGAATGAGCATCAGGTAGCGATTGCGGAAACCACCTTTGGCGGACGCGAAGAACTATCCGACTCTACCGGAGTCATGGATTACGGAAGCCTCATTTACATCACATTGCAACGTGCCAGAAATGCACGGGAAGCAATTGACATCATGACCGCACTTGTCCGGGATCATGGTTATTACAGCTCCGGGGAATCATTTTCCATTGCAGATCCCAACGAGGTGTGGGTCATGGAAATGATCGGAAAGGGCGTTGGAAACAGGGGGGCTGTTTGGGTTGCCATACGAATACCGGACGACTGTGTCTCTGCACATGCTAACCAGGCTCGTATACAACAGTTTCCACTGAACGATCCCGCCAATTGCCTCTATGCTCCTGATGTGATCTCCTTCGCACGGGAAAAAGGATACTTCTCCGGCGATGATGCTGATTTCAGCTTTGCCAAGGCTTATGCTCCGCTGGATTTTGGAGCGCTGCGCTTTTGCGAAGCCCGCGTTTGGTCGTTCTTTAACAAGGTAAACAAAGACATGAAACGGTACGTGACTTATGCACAGGGGAAAACAACCGACCCCATGCCGTTATACATCAAGCCAGACCGAAAACTGAGTGCGCACGATGTTCAGCAACAGATGCGCGACCATTATGAAGGTACCGAACTCGACTGGCGCTTCGACGTGGGTGCCGGCCCTTTTAACTCTCCCTACCGCTGGTCTCCTCTTACCTTTGAAGTGGATTCTGTGGAATATTGCAACGAACGTCCCACAGCTACCCAGCAGACCGGGTTCTCCTTTGTGGCACAAATGCGTTCGTGGCTCCCTAATGAGATTGGGGGTATTCTCTGGTTTGGCATCGACGATGCAGCACAGACTGTATACTACCCCATCTATTGCGGGCACAGGGAAGTACCGCACGAGATGGCCGTAGGCAATGGCGATCTGCTTACCTTTTCCCGCACTTCAGCTTTCTGGATCCACAACTGGGTGTCGAACATGGTCTACACTCGCTACAACGACATGAGTGAAGACATGAAAAAGGTACAGTCGTCACTCGAAGATTCTTTCAAAGCTTCCCAGCCGGAAGTGGAGAAGAAAGCCGCGACACTTTATGCCCAGTCACGTCCCGAAGCGGTACATTTTCTTACCCAATATTCCAACCAGCTGGTAAAGAATGGAGTGGATGAATGGCGGAAACTGGGCGAATACCTGCTGGTAAAATACATCGACGGGGTAATAAAGAAAGAAGAAAATGGCACTTTCCAACGGAATCCTCACGGATTACCGGCTTTCCCGTCCCGTCCAGGCTACTCCAACGAATATTACAAAAAAATAGTTGAACAAACCGGAGACAAATACAAGGTTCAACCGGTTAATTAACAGACATAAAACATCGTTTAAACATGGAAGAAGAAACATTACTGGCATTTGTAACCGACAAGGCGCAGTCGTGGATAAAAGGAAACTACGATGACGCAACCAAAAAAGAAGTACAACAGATGCTCGACAGCGAAGATAAAACAAAGCTCATCGACGCATTTTATAAAGACCTTGAATTCGGCACGGGCGGTTTACGGGGTATCATGGGCTCCGGCAGCAACCGCATGAATATCTACACCGTGGGATCGGCCACACAGGGTCTCTCGAACTACCTATTGAAAGAATTTTCGGATCTAAACGAAATAAAAGTGGTCATCGGGCACGACTGCCGCAACAACAGCCGCAGGTTTGCAGAAATATCGGCCGACATTTTCAGTGCCAACGGCATTAAAGTGTATCTTTTTGAAAGTTTGCGTCCCACTCCCGAAGTATCCTATGCTATCAGAAAGCTGGGGTGTCAGAGCGGCATCATGATTACGGCATCTCACAACCCGAAAGAATATAACGGTTACAAGGCTTATTGGAACGATGGCGCACAAGTGTTGGGGCCGCACGACAAGAATATCATCGCCGAGGTGAACCGGATCGCATCGGTCGACGAAATTCGTTTCAAAGGCAACAAAAGTCTGATCGAGATCATCGGAAAAGACATGGACAAAGCTTTCATTGAAGAGGTGAGCAAGCTTGTTCTCTCCCCCGAAGCCATTGCCCGTCACCACGACATCAAAATTGTCTATACCCCCATACACGGTACCGGCATCACCCTTGTACCCGATGCATTGAAAGCCGTCGGTTTCACCAATATCATTCACGTGCCCGAGCAGGATGAGATCAGTGGTGATTTTCCCACGGTGACCTCTCCCAATCCGGAAGAACCCTCCGCCCTGGATATGGCCATCAGGAAGGCAGTGGAGACAGGTGCCGAACTGGTGATGGCAACTGACCCCGACGGCGACAGGTTTGGCACAGCCATACGCGACAAGGAAGGCAACTTTATACTGGTAAACGGCAATCAGACCTTGCTTATCTGCCTTTATTACCTGATGAACAGAAGAGAGGAACTGGGACTTCTCACAGGGAAGGAGTATGTGGTAAAAACCATTGTCACCACGGAATTGGTGAAGGATATTGCCAAAAAGAAAGGGATTGAACTGTTCGACTGTTACACCGGCTTCAAATGGATTGCCGAAATTATCCGAAAAAATGAAGATGTGAAGAAATATATCGGAGGCGGTGAAGAGAGCTACGGTTTCCTGGCAGGGGATTTTGTGCGAGACAAAGATTCGGTATCGGCCTGCACCTTGTTCGCAGAGATTGCAGCATGGGGCAAAGACAAAGGTAAGACAATGTATGAGTTGCTGGAAGAGATCTACCTTGAATACGGATATTCAAAAGAAGTAGGTATCTCCCTGGTGCGCAAGGGCAAAGAGGGTGCCGACGAAATTGAAGCAATGATGAAAAACTTCCGTACCAATCCCATGAGATCACTCGGCGGCTCACCCGTTACGTTGATGAAGGATTTTGCGAAGTTGGAAGCGGTAGATTACGTTCGGAACGAACAGGTCGCGCTGGAGATGCCGACCACGTCGAATGTCATCCAGTTCTTCACGGAGGAGGGCACCAAATTATCCATCCGTCCTTCGGGGACAGAGCCCAAGATCAAGTTTTATATCGAAGTGCGCGAAGCCGTGAAATCGCGTGAAGACCTGCCACAGGCAGAAGATGAGGCTAGCACAAAAATAAACGCTATCCGCAAAGAATTGGGAATATGATTTTCCCACGCGAATTATCAACGCAAATTACTGATAGCTGACTGCTAAACACAAAAATATGACACGAAAACTAACAATTGCACTGGTAGCACACGACCACCGCAAAGCCGACATGGTGGAATGGGTAATTTACAACTCCGACTTCCTGTCAGAGCACCACCTTGTGTGTACAGGAACGACCGGCAGTCTGGTACGTGACGCCTTAAAGAACGAAGGTGTGAATCCTGCCTTTACCATTATGAACTCAGGCCCTATGGGTGGCGACGCTGAGATTGCGGCCATGGTAGTACGCAAAGAGATTGATCTGGCTGTTTTTCTGATAGATGATCTCAATCCTCAGCCTCACGAAGCAGATATCATGATGCTGCTCCGTCAATGCAGGGTACACAATGTACCCATCGCATGCAACCGGTATAGTGCCGACCTGATGATCACCAGCAGTCTGTGGGAGGATGAGGATTATTCTCCCTCCCCACCGCGGTACGAAGAGTTTAACAGAAAAAGCATGGGCTTCTGAAATCGGAGTAAGTGGAAAAAGGAGCCCCTCGCCGGCACATTGCTGCCAGTGAGGGGCTTTTTTTATACTGCGAAGCGGGTATTTATTTTGTCACAAGCTTCAATTCTTTTACAACCTGCGGAGCATCCATTACCTTATCAATCATATACAACACGTAGCGTATATCCACGCTGATCATGCGTTGCAACTCCGGATCAAAAAGGATATCACCGCTCAGCGACTCCCAGTTGCCGTCGAACGCCAGCCCGACAAGTTCGGCCTTTCCGTTCAATACCGGGCTACCTGAGTTACCCCCTGTGATATCGTTGTCCGACAGGAAATTGACCCGCATCACCCCCTCATTATCGGCATAAGGTCCAAAATCGCAGGCACGGATGGCTTCGAGGATATTCTCCTGCACGTTGAACTCCGGGTCTCCCGGGATCTGCTTTTCAAGAATACCTTGTGAGGTTGTGTAGTAGTCGTACCACACCGCATCGCGCGGCCAGTAGCCCTGCACTGAGCCGTAGCTCATTCTTTGGGTGAAGTTGGCATCGGGATAAAACGTTTTATCGGCGTCCATCTCCATCAAAGCTGCCATCAGCTCCCTCTCGCCCTTCAAAATCTTTTCGTAGGAAGGCATCATCTGTTCCGACAATTCATACCCCATGTCGGTAACTGACAGGGCCAGCTCCATGGCCGGATCCTTGGTCAGGAGTTGCGTATCGGCAGTCCTGAGCAACTCCAGGAGCTTTTCGAGCGATATAAACTGCGAATGTGCAAATAGCCAGTCGGCATACGCGTCATAGTCCCCGCCAAACTCGGTCGCTATCTTTTTGTAAATATCGGGATGATATGCCTCCGGAACACGTGCGGCATACAGTTTCATCAGAACGGGAAGCACTTCTTTGTCCAGCGCCGGCTCATAATTCTTATACGATTCAATGAGACGTTCGTTTATGAAGGCCTGCTTGTCTTCTTCGGTACCTCCAGCATCGAACCGAAGAATCGTATTTGCAAAACGGATCAGCTCGATGCCATTGTTAAATGTTTCCAGAAAATAGGTGGTGTTACGCGCAAGGTCACTGGATCCGGTATAGGCTTCCTCCAGCGTGGCAAGGGTGGTGTCGTATCTGGCTTTATGAGCCGGACTGCTTTGAATCCATCTATCCAGTCGTTCTTCAAGAGCTTCTTTCTCAGTCAGCACACCCAGGGTACTCAAAGCCTCATTCATGCCCATTGCATTTTTCCAGTAGTTGGAACTTCCGGCGAACTTGCTGGCATATTTGATGCGAACCGTATCGTTTTGAGTCATGGCGTTCCACCATATCTCCTGTTTAGCTCCACGCACTTCGATGCGGGGTTTGTTTTCAGACTCCATCTGCTGGCGGATTCCCCACGACGACATGTAACGTTGTGTACTGCCAGGGTAACCCACAGTCATGGTAAAATCACCTTCGTTGACGCCTGCCAGAGAGACGGGAACCACGTATTTAGGTTTATAGGGTACGTTCGACCGGCTAAAATTGGCAGGCCTGTTTTTCTTATCGGCATATACCCGGAAGACCGAAAAGTCTCCGGTATGACGCGGCCACATCCAATTGTCGGTATCGCCCCCAAATTTACCGACAGAAGAGGGGGGCGCGACCACCAGGCGTACATCACGAAAAACATCGTAAAGCACCACATAATATTTGTTACGACTGTAATAAGAGACCACGCGGGCAGCAGTAAAGGGGTCATTTTCATACTTACTGATCAATTCATTGGAAATTGAATCAATCACCAGTTCCCGCTGTATCTCACTAAGCACCAGCGGTGCGTGAGGTACGACCTGATCAGTCACATCCTCCATGGAACGAAGAAACGACACAGTCAGCCCATCGGCATAAAGTTCATCTGCGTTGTTCTTTGCAGCGAAACCATTTTTCAGGTAGTCGTGTTCCACGGCGCTCAATTTCTGAATGGGTCCGTAGCCGCAGTGATGATTGGTAAAAATCAATCCCCGTTGCGATACAGCCACGCCGGAGCATCCTCCGCCAAAGATAACGACGGCATCTTTGAGCGACGATTTTTGTTCGTTATAAAGGCGATTGACGGGAAAAATAAATCCCAGCTCCTGCATACGGGCTTCGTTCTCGCTATTCAGTTCCTTTAGCAGCCACATGCCTTCGTCGGCTTTTGCTGCAATCACTGCGCACATCAGAGCGAGCGATAGAAATAGTTTTTTCATATAATATTCTAAATGTTTGATATTCTGGTCTCGGCGTTCGTATCTTATTTCCGGTTCTGGCTTCCAACTCTCTGTTTCCGGCTCCTGATTTTTACCTTATCATTCCTCTCTCTTGTGGCTCTTACCAAAATATCTCCCAACCAGGGGCCAATACTGCAAAGGCAACTCCTTTTTGATAACGAAAGCAAGGTAAATCAGAATGAATATTGAATTTATTCCCAACCGCAGCCACAAAACTTCCACTTTCAGGTAGACCAATGCGAACCCGGCAAATAGAATCATCGTCAGCAGGAAAAAAGAGCCTGCTGATTTTAGATTGTAGGGAATGGGATAGTTTTTCTGCCCCAGGAAATAGGAGATCACCATCATGGTCAGGTTGGCGATGAACGATGCCCATGCACAAGCCATATAGCCAAAGTGTGGAATAAATAGGATGTTGATTAGGAGAGTGATGGCGAATCCGGTCATGGATATGTAGGCTCCCCACCGGGTCTGGTCGGTTAGCTTATACCACAGAGACAGGTTGAAGAAGACCCCAAAGAACAGCTCACCGAGCAACACGATGGGCACCACTTTCAATCCTTCGTGGTACGAAGCAGGAATCAAATACTTGATGATGTCGATATAGCCTGTTGTCACCAGAAAGATGAGGAGTCCGAATATGATGAAATAACGGGTAGCATCGCTGAACGACTGCCGGTCGTCGGCTGCCTCTCTGTTACGGGCAAAGATAAACGGCTCAAAAGCATAGCGGAATGCCTGGGTGAACATCACCATGATGATGGCAATTTTGAAGTTTTGTCCGTAAATTCCCAGCTCAGTAAACGCGTTCACCTTATCGGGATAGAGCCAGGGGAAAACAATCTTATCGACAGTCTGGTTGAGGATACCTGCAATACCCAATATCAGTATGGGAAAAGAATATTTCAACATTTCGCGAAGCAATGCCTTGTCGAAAGTGAACCTGATGCGCAGCCCGGGCGAGACCATCAGAAACTGGATGACGGAAGCTGCAAGGTTGGACACAAGGATATAATCTACCCCCCTGCCAATATCGAACCACTCAAAAGTATCGGGGAACGATATTTTCAGCCACGGACAAGCCAGAAAGAAGAAGAGGTTGAACAGGATGGTGAGCGCCACGTTGACGATCTTAATGGTCGCAAAACGCACCGGTCTCTTTTTAAACCTGAGGTTGGCAAAGGGAATGGCACCCAGCACATCCACACAAAGAATGAGGAGCAGAAGAAGCAGATAATGCGGTTTCATGGCCGTACCTCCCAATGCAAAAGCAACCGGTTTCAGAAACAGCACTGCCAGAATAAAGAAAAAAGAGGTAGAGGTTGCAATGCTGAGGAATGTGGTGGAGAAAACACGAACGGAATCCTTCTCCTTGTTGGCATACCGGAAATAACCGGTTTCCATGCCATATGTCAGGATTACCTGAAGCAGCGCCACCCAGGCATAAAAGTTTGTCAGCACGCCAATATCCGATATCTTTGGAAGAGCAAACGCCCAGTACAGGGAGAGAAGCCAGCTAAGCAGCTTGGGCAACACACTGCCTATTCCGTAGAAGAAGGTCTCCTTCGCCAATGTTTTCATTCCGCCCGCCATGCTTACCAGAATATGATTGAAGATTGATTGTTCATTAGGAGAGCAAAAATACAATTTTTCCGGATAGAGTGCCCCAAAAATGACATCATTATTTATCTTTAATCATTTGTGTGACCAAAATGTCGAAAAAAACCGTTTACTTTGCAGGTTGAAAGTAAGTAAAGAATTTTATCAATCAAACAATGCATTTGCACGGCTGTAGAATCAGCTTCAGGATGTAGTTTTGAAATTATGGCAAAACAGGAAGAGGTTTTTAAGAAATTGGTATCGCATAGCAAAGAATACGGATATGTATTCCCTTCGAGCGAAATTTACGATGGTTTAGGCGCCGTGTACGACTACGGACAGATGGGCGTGGAGCTCAAGAACAACATCAAGAAATACTGGTGGGATAGCATGGTACTGTTGCACGAGAATGTGGTGGGAATAGATTCCTCCATCTTCATGCACCCCACTATCTGGAAGGCATCGGGACATGTGGATGCTTTCAACGATCCGCTCATTGACAACAAGGACAGCAAAAAGCGCTACCGTGCCGATGTGCTGATCGAGGATCACTTGGCAAAACTCGACGAAAAGATAGAAAAGGAGATACAGAAAGCTGCAAAGCGTTTTGGTGAGTCGTTCGATGAGACAATGTTTCGTGCTACCAATCCTCGTGTGCTGGAGCAGCAACAAAAAAGGGACGAAATCCACACCCGATTCGCCAAAGCGCTGAACGACAACAACCTGGACGAGTTGCGACAGATCATTATCGACTGCGAAATTGTGTGTCCCATCAGCGGCACGCGCAACTGGACCGAAGTGCGCCAGTTCAACCTGATGTTTGCCACAGAAATGGGTTCTACCTCAGATGGTGCCATGAAGGTTTATTTGCGGCCCGAAACAGCACAGGGAATATTTGTCAATTTCCTCAACGTTCAAAAGACCGGCCGCATGAAAGTTCCGTTCGGCATTGCGCAAATTGGAAAAGCTTTTCG
Source organism: Proteiniphilum sp. UBA5283 (assembly GCA_002408485.1). Taxonomy (GTDB): domain Bacteria; phylum Bacteroidota; class Bacteroidia; order Bacteroidales; family Dysgonomonadaceae; genus Proteiniphilum. Next base: position 28,401 of record DHSP01000015.1, read on the forward strand.
TAATGAAATTGTGGCACGTCAGTTCATTTTCCGCATGCGGGAGTTCGAACAGATGGAGATGCAGTTCTTCGTGGCTCCGGGGGAGGAGCTTCAATGGTTTGAACACTGGAAGGCATTTCGGATGAAGTGGCACCAGGCTCTCGGGTTTGGTGCTGAGAAGTATCGCTTCCACGACCACGACAAGCTGGCTCATTACGCCAATGCAGCTACCGACATCGAGTTTGAGATGCCTTTCGGCTTTAAGGAGGTGGAAGGGATCCATTCGCGTACCGACTTCGACTTGAGACAGCATGAGAGCTACTCTGGCAAGAGGATGCAATACTTCGATCCCGAGTTGAACAAATCGTACATCCCTTATGTGGTGGAAACATCCATCGGCGTGGACAGAATGTTCCTCTCCATCCTGGCAGCTTCCTATTGCGAAGAAACACTGGAGGGTGGCGAAATCCGCGTCTTGCTGAAGCTTCCTCCTGCGCTGGCCCCTGTGAAGCTGGCTATTCTTCCGTTGGTAAAAAAAGACGGCCTGTCAGAAAAAGCCCGTGAGATCATGGATGATCTCAAGTTCAGCTTTGCCTGTCAGTACGACGAGAAAGACAGCATCGGCAAGCGCTACCGCCGCCAGGATGCCATTGGCACTCCCTTCTGCGTTACTGTCGACCACCAGACTCTCGAAGACAACACCGTTACCATCCGTCACCGCGATACGATGAAGCAGGAACGAGTTTCTATTGATTCGTTGCAACCTACCATATCGGAAAAGACCGATATGAAACACTTACTGAAACAATTATCAGCATAAAGTTATGAAGTTTTTCCCAACCTTCTTTCTCATATTGAGCTCTGCTGTCCTGTTTTCGGCATGCGACAAGACCGAAACATTCGACGACCGGTGGAAGCTCGACAACGAGGCCCAGTTTGCCGCAGTAGTTGCTAACCCGGAATACACGAAAATAAACTCCCAATCCGGAAATGGTTTCATCATGTACAAAGTGATCCGGTCGGGAGAAGGTGCAACCCCCTATTTCACCGACCGGGTAAAAGTACTCTATACCGGCTGGTATAAGAATGTCTGGTCGAAACCCGACAGCTATACTGATGATAAGGGTCAATTTATCCAGAACAAGTATGTCTTTGATTCTACGCAAAACAACAATATCCCGCGCACCTTTTCCGTAAGTGGAGTTGTGGACGGGTTTTCCACCGCATTACAACATATGCGGGTCGGAGACAAGTGGGAAGTATGGATTCCCTGGAAGCTGGGATACGGAGAAACTGCATCGGGAAGCATTAAAGCCTACTCTACCCTGGTCTTCGAAATTGAATTGGTGGATATTGTAAAATAACGGGACGTGAAACTCCATTCACAAACCAAGTAAAAACTCTTCAATGGCACTCCTCACTTGTGGGCGGGTGCCATTGAATTTATTCACCATCACGGCAAAGGCTAATTTTTTGCGGCCATCGATCAGATACCCTGCATAGCATTGTACTCCGCCAATGCTGCCGCTCTTTGCGGCAATTTTTCCTCTATACCGCGTATTTGCCATAAAATTAGTCAGCGTACCCTCCTGCCCTGCTTTGGGGAGAGAGCCAAAGAAGGGCGATGAATTTTCACTCTTTGTATACATATAGATCAGCAGATCCGTAAGAAACTGCGGACTCACCGCATTTTGCGGTGCCAGGCCGCTTCCGTCGTAAAACTGCAATGAGGTGGCTTCCAAGCCTCTGTTGCTCCAGTATTTGTTTACATAGGTGATTCCCGCTTCCAATGCATCGTCGTGGATGTCATTTTTACTTTTTCTTCCGATTGTGCGGATCAGATGTTCGGCATAATGGTTGTTACTTTCCATGTTTACCTCGCGTATAATATCCTTGAGGGGTGGCGAAACATGCGTACAGAGCACCTGCCCTGCCCGGTAAGGCTGTTTTGCTTCCGGAACACAGTGCTCTGCAAGATAATCCTCCCTGGCCGTTTCCACCTTACCGATCTCCAGACCCGCCTGTACCAGATAGCCGGCCAGTGTCTCCCCCAGCATCAGACCGGGGTCGGGGATGTCGCCTTTGATGCTGAATTCGGTTCTTCCTGCAGGGATGTTACCCCTCACCCTCCTGTCGGATGAGAAGGGCATTCCGTAAATATAACCGTTATCGCGCCCCGTATTGTTCAACGTCAATTCATTCTGAAAGGTAAGCCCCTTTATTTGCGGTTCCGTACGGAGGATTCGCGGACAACCGTTCCTGTCTGTGGTGTTAAAAAAAAGGCGGTAACTATTGTCGAACACACTGATGCCATAAGCACCCGCGGCGTAATAATTACCCATATCGATCCAGGTCCATTCCGGCGAAATGCCATTGTATCCGAACAGATCATCTACTACATAGAGAGAATATTCTTTCTCCGGCTGTAGTACTTTCATCAGAGCATCGGCAGTTGTGATAAAAAAAAGGTTCTGATTGCCGTGAAAAGCCTCGCTGCCCAGCGTGGGATCTCCCGAGCCAATGATCAGGATGCGGGTAGGATCCTCAGCATCGAGCGCCACATCGGTTTTATAGCGATAGTTTTCGCCCAGGACTTCCAGGGCTGTCGCTGTGGTAATCAGCTTCAACACAGATGCCGGCGTGAGCGATTTACCGGCATCGTGAGCTACAACCCTCTTCCCTGTTTCGAGGTCTACAACGGAAATGCCCACCGATGCGTGTTTCAGGGCGGGATGATCGATGAGTTTCTGCAACGTTGTCTGAGAATAAGCAACGCTGGTGAATACAAAGAAAACGAAAAAAATGAGATTCTTTTGCATCTGGAAATTTCTTTTGATTTAGACAAATATAAGGGATATTCCTTTTGAGAAACAGGTCTGTCTAATTTTTTAACAGTTCGTCGATCCTGACCAGGCGGTATCCTCTGCCTTTTAACTCTCTGACCGGATCTCCCAGCCGGTTGTACAGTTTATCGGTTCGAAAAAAAAGAGACTGACTTAAAAAAAAGCCAGCCTCATGTACAAAATAGATCTTTAAAACTTAGAATTTGTAGCCCACGGAAAGATAAGCGTTTTGGTTTTTGATATCTCCGTTACTGGTTCTGGAGATGTTTACCAAACCCATATCCCAGCCCAGATCAAAAAGGATCGGCCCAAACTCTGCACCAACGCCCAATCCTAAACCGGCGTCGAAAGGCTTATACTGCACCAGACCATCGCCGAATATGTTATCTACATCCCATTCGGCATTGATATTACCGACCGATGCTTTTCTACTGCCACCTACACCGTATGCGATATATGGACCTCCATGAAATACAAGGCGCGTACCGGGAGTAACATCCATTTTGTAAGCGTAATGCACGGGAAGCTGCAAATACATCAGGTTCTCGGAGTATTCGGCATTCCAGTCCGTGTCTTCGGTTTTAAGGCCCTTGGTAGTAAAAAACAGACCAGTTTGAAGAGCCGAACCGGGTACGAATTCGTATTCGGCAGCCAAACCTACATGAAAGCCTATTTTCACATTTTTTTCATTTAGTTCGTCCCCATAATAATTGGACATGTTTACACCACCCTTGATGCCTAAGTTTACCTGAGCACTTGCGCCTGCAACCATAACAAGCATTGCCATAAGTGCCATTAATCTAAATTTCTTCATAATACAATAATTAGTTTGTTTGAAAATTCAGCTATGGATATAGAATATCCGGAACTCACATTAAAACAGTTTTGCAGTGTAATTGTTCGAACTGCACCTTACAGACAATTAGTAATAGATGAGTTCGAAAGGCATGGCGGCAAAGATCTCCTCAGCCACCTCCTTCACCTGCTTCGATGTCAATGCATCGATCCTGGAAAAGAGATCCTCCAGCGGTGTATAACAATTAAAATGAAGATACTGCTTCGCCATCGCGAGTGCACTGTTTTCGTGACTTTCTGCAGCAATGCCCATCTGCCCTTTCCACTGTTTTTTAGCCAGGGCAAGCTGCATGGGAGTCAGATCCGTTTTCTTTATTTTATCGATCTCTCTACCTACCAGCCGGATGCATTTATCCCTATATTTCGGATCGCAGGCAAAATAAACGGAAAACAAGCCATTATCCGAATAGAGCGTAACGTTCGACTCCACGTGGTAAGCCAGCCCGTGCTTCTCCCGTAACGAAGCATTGAGGCGGCTGTTCAGGCTATCTCCACCGAGGATGTTATTCAACATAAACAGGGCATATTTTTGGGAATGATGCATGGAGAATGTGCTACAGCCCAGCATGACATGTGTTTGCGTCGTATTTTTATCCACCTTCTCCCTATGCGGCACAAAGTTGCCGGGGGGGGTTCGCCTTTTCTGCGGTATTGCCTCTTGCGTCATGCAAAAATACTTTTCCACCTGCCGGATCACTTTTTCGAATGCTGTTTTTCCAAAAGAGAAGAAAACCATCTCCGAGGGTTGATACTGCCTCTGCATGAAAGACAGGATGCGTTCCCTGCTGAAAGAGTGCAGCGCCTCCGGTTCACCTAGTATATAGTGTCCCATCTCGTGCCCTTTATAGAGCATATTTTCAAAATCATCGTAGATAAGCTCCGAAGGGGAGTCGTGATAAGAGTTGATCTCGTCAAGAATGACTTCCCTTTCCCGCTCGATCTGACCAGGTGAAAAAACCGAATGAAACAGGATATCTCCCAGCAGTTCCGTAGCACGGGAAAAATACTCCTCCAGAAAGGTAGCATAAAAAAAGGTTTCTTCCTTTGTGGTGTATGCATTCAACTCTCCCCCCACATTCTCCATCCGGCTGGCAATATGATGCGCTTTACGCCTTTCGGTACCCTTAAAGAGCATGTGTTCCACAAAATGAGCCATGCCGAACTCATCGGGATATTCGTCGCGGCTACCCGCGTTTACCACGATGCCGCAATAGGATATTCCGGACGGAAAAGGACGGTGGATAATACGAAGGCCATTCGATAATGTATGAGTGTGTATCATATACTTTCCTTTCTGTATTGCCGCTGCATGTATTTGGATTTCTG
>DHSP01000015.1:33690-35364 GCA_002408485.1 Proteiniphilum sp. UBA5283
ATCGTGTGTATGTGTCAGAAATAGTTCACACAATCTCAGTGTATCCGTAAAATCATTGTTACGAATAAAAGCCATCGTGGAGACCACCGCAATGCGCTGCTCCCATAAAAGGCCGCTTTGCGCCAGTGTATATAACAACGTGCGGTCTTGTTTCTCTTTGAGCCACTCACCAATGATCTGATAGCTCGACAGGTCTACCAGGTCCCAGTTGTTGACTCGATGGGTGTGGGAAAGATAGAAATCGACGATCTCCCTGCGTTTAAATTCACTGGCTTTCTGGAATTGTGCTACCAGGATAATCAACGCACACAGGCGGCATTCGTGAAATTCATCATTCAATAGGTTCTTCAGCTCTGCGAGCGACGCTTCCTTGTAGATCTTTGCCACAGCACGTGTTTCAGGAACAGAGCAACCAATAAAAATATCTCCTTCGCCATATTGTCCTTTCCCAGTCTTGAAGAAATACTTCGAATGCTCTGCTTTTTCAGGATTTCCAAAAACAAGGAGCTGCTGTCTTATTTTCTCTGCCGTCATCATCTTCACAAATCAGTTAACCCGTGATACCGGATAGGTGCTCTCGTAAAACCCTACAATATTTTGAGCCATTTCTATCGACATGTTTATGCGGTCTTCCATCGTCTTGGTGCCGGCATGAGGAGCAAGGAGCACATTGTCGAGAGTCAACAGCTCCGGCAGAATACGGGGCTCATGTTCAAACACATCGAGTGCGGCAGCCCATATTCTTTTCTCTTTCAAGGCTTGCGCCAATGCTCTCTCGTCCACCATATCCCCCCGTGCCGTGTTGATGAAGACTGCCGTAGGCTTCATCATGTTCAATTGTTTTTCACCTATCATACGATAGGTTTCCGGCGTGGAGGGCGCGTTCAACGAAATATAATCGGCTGTAGACAACAGCTCTTCAAAGGAAACGTATTTTGCGTTATAACGCTCTTCAATCTCTTTGCTCAGCCGGCTTCTGTTGTGATAAATGATATTCATCCCCGAAGCTACGGCACGGCGCGCCAGAGATTGGCCAATCCGTCCCATACCGATTATCCCCAACATCTTGCCATATACCGGCAGCCCCGCATCGGCATACACACCCCAACTCACACCTTCCGGTGTTCGGAGCTTGCGATCGTAATAGCCGATCCGCCGCGCGGCAGCCAACAGAAGGCCAAAAGTGAACTCAGCAGTAGGCTCCCGGGTGGAGTTGGGAATGTTGGTGACAACAACCCCTTTTTGGGTGGCATAGTCCACATCGATATTGTTGAAGCCTACACCCCAGTTGGAAATAAGTTCCAGCTTCGTGCCACGATCCATGATCTCCTTATCGGTATAAAAGCTAAAATTGGGAACCAGTACCTCGTAATCGGGAATCATCGCCAGCACCTCCTCTCTTGAAAAATAGGATTTTTCTACCGGAAGAGTCACCGCATACTTTCCTTCTAATGCACGCAGCCCTTCAGGTTTTAGCCGGTACGCAATCAACACCTTCTTCATCTGTTTCATCTTTTATTGGTTCGCAAACAAGGCTGCGATTCGCCCAAGTGTCTGTTTTAACGAGTTATCGACAAGAATTGTTTAGAAAAAGCCGTTTGCCGGGGTTATTTGTATTGTCGAAGGCTATAAACAGAAAAAACGAGCCGCCAGGCCCGTTTCTCGCTCTTCAGG
>DHSP01000015.1:35540-40681 GCA_002408485.1 Proteiniphilum sp. UBA5283
ACCGACTGAGCTACTGAAGAATAGTTTGTACACACTTGCTTTATCTGTCGCTCTTCCTCTTGGACTTGAACCAAGGACCCTCTGATTAACAGTCAGATGCTCTAACCGACTGAGCTAAGGAAGAATATTTCTCTCCGTATCGAAAAGCGATGCAAAAGTAGTATATTTTTCCGAACAAACCAATAACAGACCAAAAAAAGTTGGTTCAAATTTATCCTTGCGCAATCATCCTCTCAGCACGCATTGACCTGCTCATTCAAAAGTGTACTGATCTTCAGCATTACATCTTCGTTGTTTACCGAAAGATTAATCCAGCAAATCTCTTTGTCTTTTTTGAACCAGCTTAGTTGCTTGCGAGCATAATTGCGGGAATGTTGCTTTATTTTATCGACGGCAAATTCGAGGGTGCACTTTCCGTCGAAATAATCGAAAAGCTCCTTGTATCCCACCGTATTCAGTGAATTCAGGTGTTGCTTCGGATAAAAACTTTTCGCCTCTTCGAGCAACCCTTCTTTCATCATCAGCTCCACACGCCGGTTTATCCGATCATAGAGCTCTTCACGCTCACGCGTAAAACCGACTTTCACAATGCGAAACGGACGTTCTTTTTTAGGGCTTGTGCGCAGCGAAGAATAGGGCTTTCCCGCCATGAGACACACCTCAAGAGCATGAATCACCCGCTTTGGATTTTTCAGATCCACCTCGTCATAAAATACCGGATCCAATATCTTCAGCTGCTGCCGGATCGGATCCAGCCCCTCTTCACGATAAAGCTGCTGCAAATCATCACGCAAAGTACGGTCAATGGTGGGGATCTCGTCAATACCGTTACAAACGGCATCGATATACATCATGGAGCCACCCGTTAGTATCACGACAGGGTGCTGACCGAACAATTCGCCGAGCAAGGAGAGAACGTGCCTCTCGTACTCACTGGCGCTGTAGTAATCTTCCGGCGAGAGCACCCCCACAAGGTGATGTTCCACTCGTTTCAATTGTGCACAAGTGGGTGCAGCTGTACCAATGGTCATGCCCTTGTATATTTGGCGGGAGTCGGCCGATATGATGGGGCATCCCAGTTTTTCGGCAACAGAGAGACTCCACTCGGTTTTGCCCGCTGCGGTGGGGCCAAGCAGAACAAGGAGTGTGTGCTTTGCGGAAGAAACGAGTTGGTGCTTTTTTACAGTAAACCGTTTATTTGAGTTGCAGTGGTTCCTTGACATCAGTACAGATCGGCGCTTTCCTCTTCAACAGGGGAGTCATCCAAACCTTCAAACCCCTCCTTGTCTAATTCGTCGGGTTCAAAGCTTTCGTCGCCATAAAAAGACTCGCCCAAATCCAGTGCTACCCCTTCAGCCTTCAGCTCTTCGATTTGAGCCACCTGTCTGGGAGGATCCCCCACAGCCAGTGTGCAGAGGGGAGCGTGTAGATTTTTTCCGGGTATAATTTCCGCCAACTCAATGTACAATGCCCGTTCAGTAAGATAATCAAACACAAACATCAACTTCTGCTTCTCATCTTCCAGATAGTCGCTCAGGACACATGCACCCATTGTAAGCGAGTCTTCGTCGGAATACGTGTCCATCTCTACCAGGGTAATCTCTTCCTTTTTTCTCCACTTATCATCACAAAGGAAGAAAGAAGCCATCTCTTTTTCGCTAAATCCGGTGCAATCAATGATCGTCTTGTAGAAATCCAAAAAAGTTGCGTCGGCGTCTATTTTTATCTCTCTTTTGAACATCTCTACTTCATCGGATAGAATTAGAAATTTGAATATCATTGCGATCTGTTTTTATGCATTGTTGACGTTTCAAAGGTAATAAAAAGTTTTAAATTGCAATCGGCGCCCGGATATTTGTTGATCACGGGATGGAAATTTGACCCGATCACAAATGGCAAATTTCCCTTGAACCTAATAAAAGCTGAATTGTTTTAAAGACATCATCCAAAAACAAAAAAATGAAAACCCAATATATGCCCATCGATCCATTCTTTTTCGAATTGTTTGAGCAGGAAATGGACAAAGAGACGTCGAGAGTCGTCTATTTTACTTTTTCCGACGAACCCGAACTGGAGGAATGCTGCGGCAAAATTCGCAAGATTGGAGAAGCTGACGACGAAGGAGTATTTCTTTTTCTGAATAACGACGTCATGGTGCGTGCCGACCGCGTGATCGTGATTAATGGAATTCCCGGCCCGGCATTCGATGAGTATGATGCCTATGCACTCGCTCCCCTGACATGCCAGGCGGGGTACGACGACTGTTCTTTTGAATAAGAGAAATTATTATCTTTGTCTATCAATTCGTATTTGACATCATCTATGGCGCTAAAACAGCAACAGGTTCTAAAACAAACACAACGTCTTTCTCCCCTGCAGATGCAGGTTATCAAGCTGGTGGAGCTAAACAGCGTGGAAGTGGAGGACCGCATAAAACAAGAGGTAGAAGAAAATCCTGCGCTGGAGACCGGGGAGGGTGAGCATCAGGAGGACCCTGACACTGATGAAACCGACACAAGAGAAGACACCCTCACACAGGAAGAGATCATCCTGGGAGACTATTTTTCGGAAGATGACATCCCCGATTATCGCCTCAACGGATCAAACCAAAAAGGCGAACAAAACTATGTTGAGTTCAGTCACTATGACGACAAGTCGCTAAGCGACTTTCTGCAGGAACAGATCGGGCTGCTTAACCTGAATGAACGCAAACAGATGATCGCGGAGTATATCATCGGCAACCTTGATGAAAATGGCTATCTGACGCGAGACCTGCAGTCTATTTCCGATGACCTGTTGTTTCAGCAGCAAATTGAGGTTACCCCCCTTCAACTGGAAGATGTGTTGTACGAGATTCAGGACCTGGATCCCCCCGGTATTTGTGCCCGCGACCTGCAGGAGTGCCTCCTTCTTCAGCTGAATCGTCACGCCCCCACCCGGCCTGTAAAGCTGGCCAAAGATATCCTATCGGATTATTTCGATGAGTTTTCCAGAAAGCATTACGATAAAATCATGCGACTGATGAGCATCACGGAAGATGACCTGCGCGATGCCATACACGAGATTGTCTCCCTCAACCCCAAGCCGGGCAACAGCCTGGGTGGCACCCTGCAAACAGCCATGAACAATATCACACCCGACTTCATCGTGGAGTCGTACAATGGCATTGTTTCTTTTCACCTTAACAACAGCAACATACCGAGCCTGAAGGTAAACCGCAACTTTTCCGAGATGCTCAAAGGTTATTACGAAAACAAAACAAGCATGTCGGCCGACGACAAACAGGCTATGCTCTTTATGAAGCAAAAGGTAGATTCCGCCAAGTGGTTCATTGATGCAGTGAGGCAACGGCAGAACACACTGCAGCGCACCATGGAAGCCATTGTGGCACTACAGTATGACTTTTTCCTCACAGAGGATGAGACCCAACTCAAACCAATGATTCTGAAAGACGTAGCAGAACGGACAGGCTTCGACATCTCCACCATCTCCCGCGTAAGCAATAGCAAATATGTACAGACAAACACAGCCGTCTATCCACTCAAATACTTCTTTTCGGAAGCCATGCAAACCCACGAAGGAGAAGATATTTCATCGCGGGAAGTAAAGAAGATCCTCAAAGAGTGCATCGACAATGAAAATTCCTCAAAACCTCTCACCGACGACCAACTCACCAAAATTCTCAATAAGAAAGGGTATGTCATCGCACGCCGCACGGTAGCAAAATATCGCGAGCAATTACAGATTCCTGTGTCCCGTTTAAGAAAAAAAATATAACTTTGCCCTTTCATTGAAAGCAACCTATCAGGATGAAGTCGATCTCACATGTAATTTCCACCGTATTTCAGCCTTTGTTGATGCCCACCTACGGGGTAATGCTCCTTTTTGTATACACCTATTTCGGGGTGATATTCAGGCATCAATTTTGGCAAATTGTTACACCGGTGATTCTTTTTTCATTTATTATTCCCGCCATTCTTATCCTCATGCTCTACCGCATGGGAATAGTATCCGACCTGTCGTTGAAAGTACGCCGTGAGCGATTTTACCCCTATCTTATCACGCTGTTGTCTTATTCCGCCATGATCATCTTTTATTACAGGATGCACATGCCCAAATGGTTCATGATGATTATGGTTGCCTCCGTGGTGATCATGATAATCGCCATTCTCATTACCTTTATGTGGAAGATAAGCGCACATATGTTTGGCATAGGGGGGCTTATAGGCGGAGCCATGGCAGTAAGTTTTTTTGTGGAACGATCCAACCCTTATTACATGTTCATGGGGTTATTCATCATCGCAGGGCTGGTGGGCACCTCGAGGCTTATCCTTAGGCGGCATACCCTATCCCAGGTAATTGCCGGTTTTTTCCTTGGGTTCCTGGTCTCTTTTTTGTTTGTATGGATAGGCGTACAGCCATAGACATTCTGATTATATCGCTTTGACAATAGGGAATTAAGTTGTACATTTATCCCAGAATATATCATCATATAAAATTAAATCGTTATGAATTTTCCAGAAAATGTTAAGTATTCTTCCGACCATGAATGGGTGAGAGCGGAAGGCAATGAAGCGTACGTGGGTATTACCGATTTTGCACAGGAAGAACTGGGTGAAATTGTCTATGTTGATGTAACCACAGAAGGCGACTCGCTCGGGCAGGGCGATGTGTTCGGCAGCATTGAAGCTGTGAAAACCGTATCGGACCTGATGATGCCGGTGGGAGGCGAAGTTCTGGAAATAAATCCCAAGCTCGACGATGCCCCCGAACTGGTAAATAAAGATCCTTTTGGCGAAGGATGGATCATTAAAATAACCCTTCAGAATGCCGACGAGCTGTCCGGTTTAATGTCGGCGGAAGATTATAAAAAATTTGTTGGAAAGTAAAGGCAAAAAAATATGACTCCAATAGTAAGTATCATTATGGGCAGCACCTCGGACCTGCCCGTAATGGAAAAGGCAGCGCAATTTCTTAACGAAATGGAAGTACCCTTCGAGATGAATGCCCTGTCAGCCCATCGTACACCCGAAGAAGTGGAGAAATTTGCCAAAGGAGCCGGGGAAAAAGGCATCAAGGTAATTATTGCTGCAGCAGGCATGGCGGCACACCTGCCCGGTGTAATCGCTTCCATGACGACT
>DHSP01000015.1:40976-44872 GCA_002408485.1 Proteiniphilum sp. UBA5283
GGCCCGGATAAAACTAGCAGCCTACAAAGAAAGTCTGAAAAAGAAAATCACAAAAGCCAACGAAGAGCTGGCTTCGATTTCCTATACCTATAAAACAAACTAACGTTTGTAATTTGTAATGAATCACGAAGAGATACAATCTATCCTCCGGCAGGAGGCAACTGCTATTTTACACATCCCAATAACAGACCAATATGAAAAAGCCATTGATCTGATCGTGGAGCATGTGCATGCAAAGCGAGGCAAACTGGTAATCAGCGGCATGGGTAAAGCGGGACAGATCGGACAAAATATGGCAACCACGTTCTGCTCAACAGGCACTCCCGCCATTTTCCTGCACCCAAGTGAAGCGCAACATGGCGACCTGGGCATCCTCCAGGACAACGACCTGCTGTTGCTGATCACCAACTCAGGCAAAACGAGGGAAATCATCGAACTCATTGCGCTGGCAAGGGGAATGCATTCCGACATTTCCATCATTGTGATTACCGGCAACAAGGAGAGTGTACTGGCTCAAGAAGCCGATGTGTTTCTGCTGACTGGCAACCCCTCTGAAGTATGCCCACTGGACCTCACTCCCACCACTTCCACTACGGTAATGACCGTGATGGGTGATATCCTTGTGGTGGGCACCATGAACCGGATCCATTTCACTGCCGGTGAGTATGCGAAAAGGCATCACGGTGGTTACCTGGGTGACAAGTCAAGAAAAGCGGACCATAGCTAACTGACAGATTTAGATGGCCAAACATATAAAAAAATGCATCATGGCGTTATCAAAAAAACTTACTCAAATGAAACGAATACTCTTTATGCTAACAACCATTTTTCTGCTGACAGCCTGCAACGAAGGTAAAAAGGCAGATACCCGGACGACTGTCATCGACGACGTCGATTCTACATTCGAATATAAGGTGGATCGTTTTGCAGACATCGAGATCCTCCGCTATCCCGTGCCGGGATTTAACAGCCTGCCGCTTGCACAAAAAGAGCTGATCTACTACCTGTCTCAGGCAGCCCTCGAAGGACGCGATATCCTCTGGGATCAGCACAACCGGTACAATCTCACCATTCGCCGTGTGTGCGAAGGAATATACGAGAACTATATGGGCGACAAGTCCACCGGCGACTGGAAAAATTTCGAGACTTATCTGAAGCAGATCTGGATGGCCAACGGCATCCATCACCACTACTCGGAAGATAAAATCATGCCGCTGTTTTCTGAGGATTACTTCGTGAAGCTGGTGAAAAGTGTCGACCCGGGCCGAATGCCTTTTCGCGACGGGATGGCGGCCGATGAGACACTAAGTGAGATATTGCCGGTGATGTTTAACCCCGCCGTGATGCCCAGGCGGATGAGCCAGGCGCCGGGAACAGACATTGTGCAGACATCGGCAGTAAACTTCTACGAAGGAGTAACCCAGAAAGAAGTAGAAGATTTCTACAACGCAATGAAAGATCCCAACGACAATACACCGGTCTCTTACGGTCTCAACAGCAAGGTAACAAAAGTAAACGGAGTGGTGACCGAACAGGTATGGAAGCTGGACGGAATGTACGGCAAAGCCATCGAACGCATCATCGGATGGCTGGAAAAAGCTGCCGCTGTCGCTGAAAATGACCACCAGAAACAGACAATCAACAGCCTCATTTCTTTTTACAAAACCGGCAACCTGAATACTTTCGATGATTACTCCGTTCAATGGGTGACCGACACCACCTCGCGGGTGGACTTCATCAACGGGTTCATCGAGACTTACACCGACCCAATGGGACTGAAGGGTAGCTGGGAGTCGATGGTCAACTTTAAAAGCATCGAAGCCTCGGAACGTACCCGTACCATCAGCGAAAACGCACAGTGGTTCGAAGATAATTCCCCCATTGATGACCGCTTCAAAAAAGAAGAGGTGAAGGGGGTTTCTGCCAAGGTGATTACTGCTGCCATCCTGGGAGGCGACTGTTATCCGGCTACCCCCATCGGTATCAACCTGCCCAATGCAGACTGGATTCGCCGCGATCACGGCTCGAAATCTGTCACCATCGACAATATTACCTTTGCCTACGACAAAGCCGCCGAAGGCAACGGCTTCAAGGAAGAGTTTATGTGGAGTGACGCCGAACGGGAGCGGGCTAAAAAATACGGCACCCTCACCGACAATTTGCATACCGACCTGCACGAGTGCCTGGGTCATGGTTCGGGTAAGCTCCTCCCCGGAGTGAGCACGGATGTGCTGCAGGCCTATGCTTCTCCGCTGGAAGAGACAAGGGCCGACCTGTTTGCGCTCTATTACCTGGCCGACCCCAAACTGGTAGAACTGGGGCTGCTTCCCGATCAAGAAGCCTATAAAGCCGAATACTACTCATATATCATGAACGGTGTCATGACGCAACTCACCCGCATTCAACCGGGCAAACAGATTGAACAGGCACATATGCGCAACCGTGCACTGATCTCAAGATGGGTGATTGAGAAAGGTGCAGCTGACAGCGTGGTTGTGCTGAAAGAAAGAGACAACAAAACCTATGTAGTGGTGAACGACTACGACAAGTTACGTAGTCTGTTCGGCCAATTGCTTTCGGAAGTACAGCGCATCAAATCGGAAGGCGATTTTGAAGCCGGCAGGAATCTTGTGGAATCTTACGGTGTAAAGGTCGATCCCGCGCTGCACGCAGAGGTGTTATCCAGATACGAAGCACTCAATATCGCTCCCTATAAAGGATTTGTAAACCCGGTATACAAACTGGTGACCGATGAAAACGGAAAAGTAACCGATGTGACCATCTCCTACGATGAGAACTATGTGGATCAGCAACTGCGTTACTCACGTCAATACTCGGTACTGCCGCTGAAGAACTGAGATGACTTACAACGAGACTCTCGACTACCTCTACAGACAGATGCCCGAATACCAGCGCATCGGTCACATGGCTTATAAAGAAGGTCTGGATAACAGCCTGGCGCTGGATAAAATATTCAACCATCCCCACCGTCGTTATAAAACAATTCATGTGGGAGGCACAAACGGCAAAGGGTCCACCTCCCACCTTCTGGCGGCAATATTGCAGGAATCGGGCTACAAAGTCGGCCTGTACACCTCTCCTCACCTGATCGACTTTCGGGAAAGGATCCGGGTGAACGGCACAATGATAGAGAAAGATTTTGTGGTGGACTTCGTGGAAAAGTACAAAAATCTGTTTGAGCCGGTGATGCCCTCCTTCTTTGAGCTGACCATGGAGATGGCTTTTCTCTGGTTTGCAGAACAAAGGGTGGATGTGGCTGTGATTGAAGTGGGCCTGGGAGGTCGTCTGGACAGTACCAACATCATTTCTCCCGATATGAGCATCATCACCAATATCGGGCTCGATCACACAAGACTGCTGGGCGATACCCTTCCGAAGATTGCTTCCGAAAAGGCGGGCATCATCAAACCATTTACTCCCGTTGTTATTGGCGAAACAGGTAGTACGGATGTTGCACAGGTTTTTATTGATAAAGCGAAGTTGCTGGAAGCACCGGTTGTTTTTGCTGAACACTACATGAGCAATTTTGCTTCCGAAAGGAATGAGACAACGTGGCTGTTTCAGTGTGATGGATATCCCGATCTGAAAGGAGAGTTGCAGGGTATGGCGCAAGACAGGAATGCCCGGACAGTCCTAACGGCAGTGGAAGTACTCCTTGAAACAGGGTACAACATTCCAAAGGAAGCTGTTTACAAAGGGTTTGCCCACGTAACGGCCATCACCGGTTTAATGGGACGTTGGCAGCAACTCCGGTCTTCGCCCAAAATCGTCTGCGACATTGCCCATAACGCCCATGGATTGCAATATGTAGCAAAGCAGCTGCTTGCTGAGAATTACAAAACACTGCATATCATTTTCGGGATGGCCAACGACAA
>DHSP01000030.1 GCA_002408485.1 Proteiniphilum sp. UBA5283
CTGCAGCGTCTCCGTCGTCCAATGGAGGGGTGAGAGAGGTGATTTCGCCGCTTGAAGGAAAATTTTTCCTCACCAAAGATTCGTCGGAGACCCCGCTGAAAGTGGGAGATGCCGTGAAAAAAGATGATATCGTCGGATACATTGAATCGATGAAAACATACAATGCTGTCGCTGCAGAAGAAGACGGCGTGGTGACAGAGATTTGTTTCGCCAACGGCGATTCTGTAGACGAAGACGACGTACTCATTAAAATGCAGTGATGATGGGCGAATTTTTTTCTAACTTAGTGGAAGTAACTGGTTTCGGCTTTGTTGACTGGGGCACTGTCCTGATGTGGGTCATCTCCGGGATGCTGTTGTACATGGGTATTTTTAAACAGTATGAGCCTTTGTTGTTGGTGCCCATCGGTTTTGGCGTACTTCTGGCGAATCTTCCCGGCGCCGGGTTGGCGGTTGTTGAGGGCAACATGGTAGTGAATCCGGACGGTAGCCTGATGAATCTGCCCGAGATTGCCTCCAGGTATGGCATCATTAATCTCCTCTATTATTCTCTAATCAAGTCCGGTATCCTCCCTCCCATCATCTTTATGGGCGTGGGGGCTTTGACCGATTTTGGCCCGATGCTGAGAAATCTGAAACTTGCTTTCTTTGGTGGAGCGGCACAGATAGGTATCTTTACGGTGGTCATCCTTGCGGTGCTGATGGGGTATTCGTTGCCCGAAGCAGCCTCGATGGGTATCATTGGAGGGGCCGACGGGCCGACTGCCATCTACACCACCATCAAGCTGGCACCGCACATGCTGGGTCCCATTGCCATTGCTGCCTATTCCTACATGGCGATGGTTCCGGTAATCATTCCCGCCGTGGCAAAGCTGCTGATGACAAAAGAAGAGTTCGCCATTCACATGAAGAAGATGGACAAGCAGTATCCTCCGAAAAACGAGATCAGGCATCTGAGGGCAGTCAAGATTATCTTCCCCATCGTACTGACGCTGGTCGTTTCTGTGCTTGTACCTTCTGCTGCTCCTCTCATTGGTATGCTGATGCTGGGTAACCTTTTAAAAGAGATAGGCCCCAATACAGCCCGTCTGGCAGATGCTGCTTCCGGCCCCATCATGAATACAGCCACGGTATTCCTGGGTGTGTGCGTGGGCGCGACCATGCCTGCGCATGTCTTTCTCCGGTGGGAGACCATTGGAATTCTTGTATTGGGTTTGTTTGCTTTTGCAATCTCTATAGCAGGAGGTATTTTAGCGGTAAAACTCTATAACAAGGGGGCGAAAAAGAAGATCAATCCGCTGGTGGGCGCAACCGGACTGAGTGCGGTGCCCATGGCTTCTCGTGTTGCCAATGAGATGGCGCTGAAGTATGATAAATCGAATCACATCCTGCAGTACTGCATGTCGAGTAACGTCTCCGGCGTAATTGGCTCGGCAGTGGCTGCAGGCGTGTTGATCGCCTTCTTAGGTTAAGTTGTATTCCGTTAATCCAGAATGTCTCGAATTGCTTCTGCGATTAACGGAATACCCCGTTTGATTGTCTCCACGTCCGTGTTGCAGAACGATACCCGCATGTGGTTGTTTTTGATTCCGTCGGGATCGAACGTTTTGCCGGTAACAAAGACTACCCCTTTCTCAATCGCTTTTTTCAGTATCTCTGTGGCATCGGCTCCTTCCGGTAACCGCAACCATGTATAAAACCCTCCGCGCGGTTTTTCGAAGGTCACGTATTCCGGCAGGCAGGCTTCGAGAGACTCAATCATGGCTGCCCCCCTTCTTTTATACTCATCCCTTACCTGAGCAACATATTGATGTATATGCCCCTCCCGGATAAACTTGTCCGCGATGACCTGCGAAATGCTGGGTGAGCAGGCATCGATCGATTGTTTGATCAGTTCGCATTTCCGGTAAATTGATTCCGGCACCAGCATCCATCCCAGCCTTAATCCCGGTCCCAATATTTTGGAGAATGAACCGGTAAAGCAAACGTCGATCCCTTCCGGATCCATTGTTTTGATCAGCTGCATCTTCGGTACATCTTCTTCGTGAAACCAGAGGTCACTGTACACATCGTCCTCAATAATGGGGATCTCCTGGTCCTTCAGCACATCTACCATCTGCCGCTTCACTTCCTCAGAGTAGATAATTCCGGCCGGGTTGTGAAAGTTGGGCGAGTAATAGAGGAACTTTGGTTTTGGCGAAGTGTTTTCCAGCCTTTTTTTTAGCTGGCCGATATCCAGTCCGTCTCCGTTCAGCGGAACGGTCACCAGGTTCGCCTGATAGGCACGAAATGCCGACAGTGCACCGATAAAGCTCGGTGTTTCCACCAGAACCGGGTCGCCCGGGTCCAGAAAAGCCTTTGCCAGGATGTGAATTGCCTGCAGAGACCCTGTGGTGATAATCAGCCGGTTGCTTTTTACCGGAAGCCCCTTTGCTCCCAGATAGTCCGACAACGATTCGAGCAGGTTGGGGAGGCCGGTCGTCGGGCCGTACTGCATGGCAACCTGCTTTTCTTTGTCCGTCAGGGAGTTGTATATTGTGTCGATTGTTTCGAGCGGAAACAGTTCGTTGCCCGGCATTCCGCCGGCAAAGGAGATCATGTTGGGAGCCGTGGCGAGGCTCATCAGGTCGCGTATTTCGGAAGAGCGAAGGTTCGCCACGCTGTTTGAAAAACGGGTCATAAGATTGAAAATTTGAAGTCTATAACGAGGTGTCTGAAAGCAGGTGAATTGTAAAGGGTTCAGGTTTGCGTTTACAGTTGATAGAGATCACTGGCGGAGAGCAGCCTCATCCGGTTGTTTTGCAACACTTCCGTCACCTGCTGCATATCTGCAGCACGGATCACCGCCAGAGCCACGTCGTTGTTGGAAAAAGCGTACATATAGTCAATATTGATCTTCTCTTCGGTCAGGATTTGCAGAATCCGGTAGAGAGACCCGGGCTTGTCGGGGATATTCACGCAGACCACGTCGGTGAGCCCGATGGAGAATCCGGCCTCTTCAAGTACTTTTTTTGCCAGTTCGGGCCTGCCCACTACCATGCGCACGATGCCATAGTCCGCTGTTTCCGCCACGCTGAGGGCAGTGATGTTCACGTCGTTTTCGGCCAATATCCGGGTTAGTTCGGTTAGTCGCCCCGACCGGTCTTCCAGAAAAACGGAAAGTTGTTTGATGTGCATGTCGTTTGATTTAATGATTTGTTTTCCGGTTGCCAGCTATCCTGAATTCCGGTCTTCGAATCTTTTGTCTTGTATTTTATTATTTTTGTCTTATCCGATTAGCATTTTCTGTGATCGATCACCCGTTTTGCTTTCCCTTCGGAACGCTCGATGCTGTTGGGTTCCACCAGCCTGATTTTAGCACTGATTCCCAGCATGCTTTTAATGTTGTGGTCGATGCGTCCCCGTATACCCTCCAGTTCGCGAATGCTGTCGGACCAGTTTTTCTCGTCTATTTCCACGAGAATCTCCAGGCTGTCGAGGTTATTTTCTCTTTTGATGATCAACTGGTAGTGGGGAGATGTTTCCGTGATCTCCATCAGTACCGCCTCAATCTGTGTGGGGAAGACATTTACGCCGCGAATGATGAGCATGTCGTCTGTGCGGCCAAGGCATTTATCCATGCGTACCAGGGTGCGTCCGCAGTCGCACTTCTCCCTGTGCAGCCGGGTGAGGTCGCGTGTGCGGTACCGCAGCAGCGGCATGGCCACTTTGCTTACCGACGTGAATACCAGTTCACCCAGTTCGCCGTCCGGGAGAACTTCCAGTGTTTCCGGGTCGATGATTTCGGGGATGAAGTGATCCTCAAAAATATGGTTCCCGCACTGGCACTCGCACTCCATGGAAACGCCCGGCCCGATTACTTCGCTCAGCCCATAAATATCGTATGCTTTGATCTGTAGCAGTTGTTCAATTTCACTCCGCATCTCGTTTGTCCATGGCTCCGCACCGAATACGCCGGTACGGAGTTTGATCTCTTCGGGGGAAATGCCTTCTTTCCGGATGCTTTCACCCAGGTGCGCCGCATAGGAAGGAGTACATGCGAGTATGGTTGCTCCGAAGTCGGTCATGAACTGCAGTTGTTTTTTTGTGTTCCCCGTAGAGATGGGAATCACGGTGGCGCCCACTTTCTCGGCGCCGTAATGCAGGCCCAGCCCCCCCGTGAACGGGCCATATCCGTAAGCGATCTGGATGGTATCGCCGCCGTGGATACCCGCCATGGTCAGGCTGCGTGCCACCACCTCGGCCCATATTTCCAGGTCGTGTTGCGTGTACCCCACTACGGTGGGTTTTCCCGTGGTGCCGCTCGAAGCGTGAATGCGCACCACGTCGCTTTGCGGCACGGTGAACAGTCCGAATGGATAATTGTCGCGCAGGTCGGTTTTCGTGGTAAAGGGCAGCCGCTTTAGCTGATCCACGCTCCCTACGTCGCCAGGTTTTATGCCTGCCTCGTTTAGTTTATTCCTGTAAAACGGCACGTTGTCGTACAACCGTTGAATCGTTCTGGCGAGGCGCTTGCTTTGTATTTCGTGTAGTTGTTGCCTGTCGGCACATTCAATTTCCGGGTTCCAGATCATCTTGTTTCGATGGATTTATCTTTTCCTAGCCTGAAAGCTTTCAGGTTTGTCGTTACTATTGCTTCTCCTTTTCTCGCAAAAAACATCCTGATGGCCTTTTCCAGTTCTTCGGCATCAATGCCGATGTGTGGAGCTGCCGCACCGAGCATGGCCACGTTGTACGTTTTCGGGCTCCCTGCCTCCCTGGCAATCGACTTTGCCTCCACGAGGAGGCTCGCCGCCGATTCCCGTATGTTATTCAACAGTTCCTTTTCGTCGGGGTAGTTGTCGATGTTTTCGTACGGCTCGGTCGAGGTAACAATGACACCCTCCGTTGAAAGAAAAGGAAGGTATCGTAACGATTCCATCGGTTCAATGGATAAGATCAGGTCGGCTTTCCCAAGCGGGATCAGGTCCGAGTATATCTCTTCGGTGGAGATGCGCAGATGCGACTCCACGGCTCCGCCTCGTTGACTCATGCCATGTACTTCGGCCTGTTTAACATGAAGGCCGAGGTTCATCGCCGCCAGGTCAACGATTGAAGCAATCGTGAGAATGCCCTGGCCTCCTACGCCGGCTATAATGATGTTTTTTTGCATATTTTTTTTCCTAAGGTTTGTACGCATTCCCGCTGTGAGATGATCACCGAGACGCCGTTATAATCGAACTCTTCTTTCAGGATTTCCACATTTTCATCCAGGTTCTTTTTCAGGGGCACCATCAGTCTGATGTGATCTTCTTCTACGCCGATTCCTTTGCATAGATCGAAGAACCTGCCGGTGCCGGCCGAATCCTGTCCCCCCGTCATGGCGGTGGTATCGTTGTCGGAGATGATCACGGTGATTGGTGACTGGTCATTTACCGCATCCAAAAGTCCCGTCATGCCCGAATGGGTGAAGGTTGAGTCGCCGATCACGCATACGGCCGGCTTCATCCCTGCGTCGGCAGCTCCTTTTGCCATGGTGATGGAGGCACCCATGTCCACGCAGGTGCTGATGGTGCTGTAGGGAGGCAGGGCTCCCAGCGTGTAGCAGCCGATATCGCCAAACACCTGTTTCTGCGGATAAGCTTCCATTGCCAGGTTAATTGCGTCGAACAGGTCGCGGTGGCTACATCCCTGGCAAAGCATGGGCGGACGGGGTGCGACTATTGGGGGAATGTTGTTCGGCTCTTTTGTTGTCACACCGAGTGCCTTTTCCAGCAGGTTGGGAGAGAGTTCTCCCGTTCGCGGCAGTGCCCCGTTCAGTCGTCCCTGTATTTTGTCGTTGCCGAAATAGCCCCTCATCAGCTCCTCGTACACCGGGTATCCTTCCTCCACAATCAGGATCTCTTCGTATTTGTCCGCAAACTCATTCAGCGTCTTTTCCGGCAGAGGGTATTGCGATATTTTCAGTACGGGCATATTCAGCCGGTAGGTGCTGATGACCTCCATTGTGTAATTGTAACCAATGCCGAAGGCAATCACTGCCCTTTTCCCCTCCCCTTCTGTCACCCCGTTGTAGGGAGATGACTCCGACAGTGAAACCAGCGTCTGCTGTTTCTGTAGCAACTGTTGATAATTTCTTCGTGCATTTGCCGGCAGCAGGATCCATTTTCCTTTTTCCTCCGAGGGAGTCAGCCTGTTTTGTTCTCTCGGTTCGCTCCGGGTTACAACTGCCCGGGAGTGAGACAAGCGGGTAGGTATGCGAAGCAGCACGGGTAGTCCGGTTTGCTCAGAGAGGTCAAAAGCATGCCGTGTTATGCGGTAGGTCTCCTGCTGGTTGGCAGGCTCCAGCACCGGGATCATGGCAAATTTGCCATAGACGCGGCTGTCCTGTTCATTTTGAGAGGAGTGCATGGAGGGGTCATCGGCCACCACCAGCACCAGTCCCCCGTGAATACCGGTGATGGATGAGTTCATAAACGCATCAGCAGCCACATTCAGTCCCACGTGTTTCATGCAGACCAGGCTGCGTTTGCCGGCGTACGACATGCCCAGGGCCGCTTCGTAAGCTGTCTTTTCGTTTGTAGCCCATGCCGAACGGACGTTTGATCCTTTCGCTTGCGGCGATTTTTGTATGTATTCGGTAATTTCGGTCGAGGGTGTGCCGGGATAGGCATATACGCCCGATATTCCTGCATCCAATGCGGCCTGTGCAATGGCCTCGGCACCCAGTAGCAATTGTTTGTTCATAATCAGGATAACCTGCTTTTGCAGAGATTTGCGTCAATTGTTTCGTTTTATTACAAAAACGGCGTTTAGGTTTACAAAATTACAAAAATAATGAGTTGAAAGCAGTAATTACAACTAATTAGAATGATTCTATGTTCGTTTGGTCATGGGTTTGGCTTCGATTCTGGTTGAGGTGGTGTTTTGGCTGAAGTGAGTGAGAGGAATAAAAAAAGCGAACTTTTTGGTTCGCTTTTTTTAAGAGTATTGATTGCAGCCGGTATTTGTTTTTCCGGTCTGTGTGGATGTTAACCGCGGGGGCTATCCTCTTTGGGAGGGCGGGGCATCAACACTTTGCGTGATAATTTGAATTTCCCTGTCCTGGGGTCAATGTCGATCAGCTTCACCTGAATCTTGTCGCCCTCTTTGATGCCGGCATCTTCCACCTTTTCCAGACGTTTCCAGTCTATTTCGGAGATGTGGAGCAGTCCGTCTTTTCCGGGAAGGAATTCGCAGAAAGCGCCGTAGGGCATTACCGAGCGTACAGTAGCTTCGTACACCTCGCCCACTTCGGGAACCGCCACGATGCCTTTGATCTTGTTCATGGCGGCATCGATGGAAGCCTTGTTGGTGGCAGACACCTCTACCCGTCCCTTGTTGTCGATCTCCTCAATGGTGATGGTTGCGCCGGTCTCTTCCTGGATACCCTGGATTATTTTTCCACCCGGTCCGATCACCGCGCCGATGTAGTCTTTCGGAATCTCGATCACTTCAATGCGCGGAGCATGCGGTTTCAGGTCGGCACGCGGTTCGGAGAGTGTTTCCATCATTTTACCCATGATGTGTTCGCGTCCCGCTTTGGCTTGTGCCAATGCTTTCTCCAAAATTTCGAAGGAGAGTCCGTCCACCTTGATATCCATTTGTGTGGCAGTGATTCCGTCTTTGGTGCCGCACACCTTGAAGTCCATGTCGCCCAGGTGATCTTCATCGCCGAGGATGTCGGAGAGGATGGCAAAGTTCTGTCCCTTGTTTTCGGAGATCAGTCCCATGGCGATGCCGCTGACCGGTTTTTTGATTTTCACCCCGGCATCCATCAGCGCGAGTGTTCCTGCGCAGACTGTTGCCATGGAAGAGGAACCGTTCGATTCCAGGATGTCCGATACTACGCGTACCACGTAAGGGTATCCCTGTGGGATCATCCTTTTGAGGGCACGGTGTGCCAGGTTTCCGTGGCCGATCTCGCGACGGCCTGTGCCGCGTTGCGGACGTGCTTCGCCGGTGGAGAAGGGAGGAAAGTTGTAATGCAGCAGGAAGCGGTCGGTGCTGTGTACGAGGGCATCGTCGATCATCTTCTCGTCCAGCTTCGTGCCCAGTGTGACGGTGGTGAGCGATTGAGTTTCACCACGGGTGAAGAGTGCTGATCCGTGGGGGCCGGGTACGAAATCCACTTCGCTCCAGATAGGGCGTATTTCGGTGGTTTTGCGTCCGTCGAGTCGCTTCCCTTCGTCCAGGATGCTGCGGCGCATGGCTTCTTTTTCCACACTGTGGTAATAGCGGGCAGCCAGCGGAGTTTTTGCTTCGCGCTCCTCCTCGGGAATCGATTCCAAAAAATCGGCCAGGATGGCTTCAAACGCTTCAATGCGTTGATGTTTGTTCGGGTTTTGCGATGCCGCTACTTCGTAGGCGCGGCTATAACATTTGTCCCACACCAGTTTGCGAAGGTCCTCGTCGTTTTCTTCGTGGCTATAGGTGCGTTTTACGGTTTTGCCCACTGCTTCGGCCAGTTCCATCTGGGCCTTGCAATGTTTTTTAATCTCTTCGTGTGCAATTTTTATTGCTTCGAGCATTTCGGCTTCCGACACTTCGTTCATCTCGCCTTCCACCATCATGATGTTGTCGATGGTAGCGCCCACCATGATGTCGATGTCGGCTTTTTCCAGTTCTTTGAATGTGGGGTTGATCACATATTCCCCGTTGATGCGTGCCACACGCACTTCGGAGATAGGACCGTTGAAGGGTATATCGGATACGGCCAATGCTGCAGAAGCAGCGAGACCTGCCAGTGCGTCGGGCATATCTTCACCGTTTGAGGAGAAAAGGATCAC
>DHSP01000003.1:0-18573 GCA_002408485.1 Proteiniphilum sp. UBA5283
GTACCACGACGTTGCCTGTCTCCAGTCCGTTCCGTTCTTCGCAGGTGGATAATAAAGCGACGTTCCACATGCAGGATAAACATCGTTTCGACATGCTGGACGATGTACGGGGTGATGAAATCAGAAAATTAATGGAGAAATAAAAAACTCCCTGGGGTATGCCGGGAGCATTTCAAAAAAAGGATAATTACCGAACCAGCTCCGCTTGGTCGACCGGCCGGATAGCACATTCCATGAACAGGGTAATGGTGATCCATTCATCCACTTTCAGCATTCCCATCATGTGCACGGGCGGAGTAAGATCGAAGTCGCGGATATTGATTGATTTTTTCACACCAAACGTGAAATTGTTCCCGTTTTTACCCGCCGTAACAGGAAAGATATACCTCTTAGTGACGCCGGTGATCGTGACGTCGATCACGGCATCACCCACATCACCAAATGGCTCGTTTGACAACCGGACATGATCAAGCTCAATATGCATGACAGGGTATTCATTTGACTTTACCAGCTTATGAAAATCTCTCAACGCCATCCTGTTGCCAGATGTAAAGTTTTTCACAGGAATCTCCAGGCTGTTTTCGCTTAAAAAAAGCTTGTCGTCACGCCGGGATGCTGTGATATAGAGTTTTTTTCGTATAAACTTCTCTCCGGGCTGGTCAAACACAAAGTCGACAACATTGCTTTTTCCCTGAATGGAAAGCACACTTTTTTCCTTCACATCCACGGCGATCGGATAGGATTCCAGCTGCGCATTAGCGATGGATGAAGCCAGAAAACAAGCAGTGAGTATGGATAAAAATGCTTTCATTGTCTCTTCTTGTCAGATCAGATGACAACCAAGCCGGGAGTTACTCCCGGTCTGGTTGGTTGTATAAAAAATGTTCAAAAGGCAATCGACCCTGCGAGAGTCAACCCATCAAATTGGGCATCGGAATAGATGCTGTTGCCAGGAAACCCATCGTAGTTTTGTTTCACATACTCCACTTTGGCCATGATATTTTTCGTCATGTACCACCCTGCCGCAATAGCAGTGCGGCTGATGTCGGCCGTATAGGCCGGCGTACCTCCTGCTGCGGCCATGTCTGCTTTGAGTATGTTGTACCGGGCACCCACATAGAACTGTTCGTCGGCACCGAAACGCACAACCAAATCGGTGACAAACTGATTGGCTGTTCTCAGATCCTTCTCGCTGGCACTGCGCCCTTTTGCCTGTTCAAGGGTCGTAAACGATTCGAACGAAACACCGTTAACGGGTGAATACTTCAGGAACAGATTGCCCATCAGCGCACTCAACCGATCGGTTAAGCCGGGGTTGAATCGCCCGTTTGTGAACGTTGAGCTGCTCGGCGCAACATGGTACATAACCCCGTAATAGTTGGAACCGGTACGATCACCACCGAAAAGTGTATTCCTGTACGAACCGGCAGTGTAATATCCGGATCCGCTCACGCGAAGACGAAACTGCTCGTTGAACCGCTTGTCGTAAGCCAGTTTTCCGATCAACGCCGGATTCATTTTGCCGTTTGAGTATTTATTGGTCTCCTGGGTAGTGTCTATCTTCTGCAACGCGGGATTAAGCTGCCCGTTGGTAACGGCTCCCACAAGGGTGAAGTCCCCAAGATGGACGTCCACCTCTGCACCAATTTCGGTGGCAAATTCATCCATGATATGGTTTTCCATAAAAGGATTGTAAAAGGTGAGGCCACCGTCGGAACGACGGAAATGCGCATCGCCGTAGTTCACGTCGAACTGTCCCACCTTGATCGTGGTGAACTCCATCAGCTCATCGACAAAATCCCAGGGGAGAAAGGGCAATTTTTCCATTTGCAGGAAGCCGCCTTTTACCCATGTTTCGTTGTGATGCCTGGAAGCCAGATAAAGTTCAAAGTTCAGGTAAATACCATCCGCCAGATTTGATTTGATAAACAAATTGGCTTGTGGCAGTCCAAAATTATTCGTCAACGGAAGCAATGTCGACGGATTGTCGCTTTCATATTCTCCATGAGCATTGCTGTGATCCAGCGTGGTATAAGGAAGAGTCAGCGCACCGCCAATCTTAACTTTTAATCCGTCAAACTCAGTATCCGTCTTCGGGGTTTCAAAAACATTGATGCCGTCTTTATTGGTCTGACGTAACTGAGCAAATGCAACGCAAGTGGTTAGAATCGCGACTACCGTCAGGAGGCTTCTTTTTTTCATTTTCATCGTTCTTTGTTTATTTGTTTAATGGTAAATAATCAGTGGTTCTGTGTATATTCTATTGAATTAAAATTAATCGCTGCTCCTTCAAAAGTAACGTTGTAATTTACCGTAACCTGGTCTTTCGTTTTCATGGTACCCAGCATGGCAGTCGGTGCTTTCATACTGAAATCGCTCATTTTAAGCGGTAGTGCTCCCTGAAAGGTATACGAACCGGGGCTCACTTCCTTTCCACTTGCCTTGAGCGTCACTTTCTTTGTGGTACCTCCCATGGAAAGATTTCCGGTGACAGTTACCGCAACATTATTACCTTCCACCTGCAACGAATTTAACTCGGTCATGGTGAAATTGATAGTCGGATTCTTCGGCGCGTTGAACGTTTCGTGTGTTTTCTTGTCCATCAGCTTCTCTCCGCTAAGGATAGAACGAACCGGGATTTCCACGATCAGAGATTGTGGACGGTTGTCAGCCACTGTCAATTTCCCGCTCAATTGCGTCACCTTTGTTGTGAAATCATGATTCACATTCGTCTCTCCATCAATTGTTACCGTATAAGACTTGACGGTTAGTGTCTGGGCATTTACTAAGACAGCTGCCATCATGAAGATGGACATGAGTGTAAATAAGAATCGTTTGCCGAATAATACTTTTTTCATAATTAAATGTATTGAAGTTATTAATATTGTTTTCCTATAGTTTTAATAGGATTATGTTGCCTTTTACCCCAAAAATGGGAAGGTCTCCCTTTATTATACGAATTTTCTTTTCTTCTTTC
Organism: Proteiniphilum sp. UBA5283; assembly: GCA_002408485.1. Classification (GTDB taxonomy): domain Bacteria; phylum Bacteroidota; class Bacteroidia; order Bacteroidales; family Dysgonomonadaceae; genus Proteiniphilum. The sequence continues at coordinate 2,978 of DHSP01000003.1, forward strand.
CTCGGGCCAGGTCAGACACTTTGTAAAATATACGCCCGAACATTGCAAATTTATCAGACCTTAAAACAAGCCAAACATCAATGCTATAGTTTTAGTAGGATGTGTTCCCAAAAAAAACTATTCACACAACAGACAATCTTCTTTTGTTTCCATCATAATCTGCTCCAGGCTTCTTCCGGACAGCATTTCCACAAATTGTCTGTGAAACTGCTTCCAGTAGAGATTTGCCTTACAACACAGCGAAGAACGTTCGCAAAATGAGTCATCAGAGACACATTGTACAACCAGAACAGGTTCAAATGCCGTATAAATATCCAACATGGTAATCTCAACAGCGGGCCGGGCGAGCACATAGCCACTTCCCCTTCCTCCAACATTTCTGATCAATCCCTTCAGTTTGAGAGCGCTGATAATGTAATCCAGATATTTGACCGAAATCTGCTGTCGCTTTGCAATATCCTTTTGCAGGACACCTTCAGGATTCTTACAATCAGCAATTTCAATCATTGTCCGTAATCCATATCGTATTTTAGTGTTTATTTTCATTCCCCTTTGACCGACAGACAAAGATAGCATAAAATTAAAAACCGATGTTATGTTTCACCGGTTTTCTACAGTTCTTCCTGGAAAAAAAAAGCATGTTCCACCGAGTTCATGATGTCAAACAATTCAGCGAGCGTTGTGGCTTTCAGCATCGCGATGCGAGTGGCTTTGAAATCCGGTATTCCCTTGAATAGGGGGGTGGCGGCCAGATGGCGACGCATATGCAGGATACCGCGTACTTCGTCGAGACGATCCACACTTTCCTGCACTTGTTTTTTCAATACATCCAGATACCAGCGGAACGACTCTCTCGGAGCATGTTCGCCGGTTTTCAGGTAGTGCTTTACCTCCTGAAAGATCCACGGCTGCCCGATACTGCCCCTGCCAATCATTACTGCATCCACACCGGTTTCGTCAAACCGGTGTTTTGCTATTTCCGGCGAGGTGACGTCACCATTTCCTATGATGGGTATGTGCATGCGAGGGTTATTCTTCACCTCTGCAATCAGCGACCAGTCGGCTTCTCCCTTATACATCTGCGCACGGGTGCGCCCGTGCAGGGTAAGTGCTGCGATGCCGCAATCCTGAAGTTGTTCCGCCAGGGATACGATGATCTTTGAGTTATCGTCCCATCCCAGTCGGGTCTTTACCGTCACAGGTTTCTTTACTGCCTGGACTACCTTTTCGGTGATCTCCAGCATCAACTCCGGTGTGCGCATCATTCCCGACCCGGCGCCCTTGCCGGCGATCTTTCTCACTGGACAACCGAAGTTGATATCGATCAGGTCCGGATCTGCCTCTTCGCATATTTTAGCTGCTTCCACCAACGCATCGGGGTCACTGCCATAAATCTGTATTCCGATGGGACGCTCCTCCTCGCCAAAAAAAATCTTCCGCCTTGTCTTCTTCACATCACGGATAAGGGCATCACTCGAAATGAATTCGGTATAAACCATATCCGCCCCAAACTGCTTGCAAAGCAATCGAAAGCCTACATCGGTCACATCCTCCATGGGAGCCAGAAAAACCGGCCTGTCCGGAAATTCCAAATGAGCTATTTTCATTTTCCTAATTTCTCCTTCCACGCCAACTCGTTAAAACCAACAAGCACAAAATCGTCGGTCACCACCAGCGGACGTTTCACCACCATACCGTTTGATGCCAAAATATCAAGAAGTTCGTCACGTGAAGCTTCTTTCACCTTTTCTTTCAGATTCTGCTGTCTATAGATCAGCCCCGAGGTATTGAAAAACTTATTGACAGGCAGACCGCTTCTGTCGATCCACTCGGCAAGTTCGTCGCGGGTAGGATTCTCTTCAACGATGTGGCGGACATCAACATCCACGCCATTCTCTTTCAGCCACAAGGCAGCCTTCCGGCAAGTGCCGCAACTGGGATATTGTATAAATAACGGTTTCATTCGCGTTGTAATTTTGCAGGTGATGCTCCTCCTCAAACTGGTATGAGGTTGGAGCTCTGTGATTTTAGGGAGCAAAGATACGCAAAGCAGATTAAATAATAAAATTGTATGGGAGCTGAGACAATTTACTGTCAGTCCATGTAGATACTCACATTGTTAAGCCGTAAAGGAGATACATACGACCTGCTATCGGCGGCACGCAAAGATGCGGCATGACTCATATTGCTATCAAGGGTTACAGGCGTAAGCTTCTGCCTGTATACCTTCCATTCTTTTAACGGGTTTATTCCGTAAGAGAAGGAGGCTTCAAATGCGTTGTAAAATTTAACCACCAGTTGATTGCGGCCTTTTTTCAGGGGTAGCAGCACCGGCTCTTTTTCTTTTGGTATCCTCCCGGGCGAAAGATGCGCCGTGAGATACTCTCCATTAAGCAATATGTAAACTCCGTTTCCGGACACAATCTCCACAGCAGCTGTCTGCTCCTTTTCTGCTGTAATCTCCTGCAAGAGAAGCATACTTTCCCGTGGTGCGATGCTTTCGGCATACTCCATTCCATGCTGGAAATCCGTCACACACTCCCACCCTGATCCGGGAGCATCCGGGTCGATGAATGACTGACCTTCCTCCGGAATATTTCCAAAGACGCCACGCCCGGGTTTCCGGTAGACCTTCCCCCACTCCACAGCCCCTGCTGTCTGTATTGTCGTGCGGGCATGTTCCGGATTGAGCGTGATTGTCTGTGCCATGCTGTCGACACTCCATGTAATCTCGCGACCGGCTTCACCGCCGGTATAAATAATCTCGGGCGTTATTGTCCGCTTCCGGGTGCGCACCTTCCAGCCATAACCGATCAGGCTCTTGTACCCGGCATAATAGTTAAGACTTGAATGACCGAATAACGGCATCGCGTTTTGAGGGGACAGCACACCGTTCACAATCACTTTTTGGACAACTTCCTTCGGGAGAAAAAGCGCTTTTGTCGGATCATTTCTCCAGATAGACGATTGTTGCAAAGGATTGGCTTTTACCCATTCCCCGATTCCCAGAAGTACATCGCGTTCAAATTCTACCACCGAGCCATCGCCCCGCGGTCCGATATTCAGCAGATAATGTCCGCCGCCACCGACCACCCTGATCAGGCTTGTTATTTTTTCATTTACTTTATCTTCCACGCTCCCCCGCTCCTGCCAAGACCGATAGCCCCAGGTCTCGTCGAACATGGAGGCAGCTGTCTGCCAGGGTACTCCAAGCTTGTAACCGGGATATTCGTTGTCCGCCATCACCGCAAAATCAACATAGTCGTTCCCCAGCCTTCCGCTGACCATGCATTGCGGCTGCAGGCGATTCACCAGCTCATACAATCCCTTACTTTGTGCGGGAGTAAGTGATCCCATATCGAACCAGATCTCGGAAATCTCTCCGTAATTTGTCATAATCTCCTCCACCTGTTTCATGTTGTAAGTGTAATGTTCCGGCGTAAGAGGGTCGGCATTATGACTGGAGATGGGATAAGCCTGGGGATAATGCCAGTCAATCAACGAGTAATAGACCCCGAAACCAATTCCTCCTCTGTGACAGGCAGCCGCCAGCTCCTTCATCATATCTTTTCCGTAAGGAGTAGCATCCACAATATTAAAATCGGTATATGCAGAGTGGTACATGCAGAACCCGTCGTGATGTTTCGAGGTAAAAACGATCGACTGCATGCCTGCTTCCATTGCCAGGGCCACGATGCTGTCGGGATTCCATTTTACCGGGTTAAACTCCGTTGCGGTATGTGCGTACCAATCACTAAAAATACCTGCAAACGACTGAATTTGCTCGCTATATCCCCTTGTGACCGGTTTTCCCTCGTATACCCCGCCATAAACGGAATAAAGGCCGAAGTGAATAAACATCGAGAACTTCCGGTCGAGCCACTCTTGCGACGGCTTCTGCCGGGCTGCCAGCAAGACCGTACTACAGAACAGAATCAGGGTTATCTTCAGCTTCATGCGTTATTTATATTTCACCCATTTTATCATTTCTTTTATTGAGGGTTTTTTACCGTACATCAGAATACCTACCCGGTAAATTTTTGCCGCAAAAATAGAAATGAGAATAAATGTACCATATAGCAACAAAACTGACAACAGCTTCTCCCACATAGGTATTCCAAACGGAATACGTACCATCATGACGATGGGAGATGTGAACGGGATGAGCGATGTCCAGAACGCCAAAGGACCGTCGGGATTGCTCACGCTGTAGAATCCGGCAAAAAATGCAAACATAATAAGCAGTGTCACCGGCGTCATAAACTGACTGGTATCTTCTTCGCTGTCTACAGCCGAGGCAAACATCGCAAAGATAGATGCATACAGAACATATCCACCTACGAAGAAAAGGAGAAAGTACAATGCAATCTCAAACCAGTTAACGCTCTCGATCAAATTAACCAATCCTTCCATATCGAAATCCCCCATGTCGGCCGACATAGCTGCAGCCTTTTCGGGAGAAGAGATAAAGAATGACAGCCCCCCGAATAAGACACCCAGGAGTACTCCCCATATTACCAGTTGGGTAATTCCAACCAAACCAATTCCAACAATCTTTCCGATCAGTAATTTTACCGGCTTTACCGAAGAGACCATCACCTCCACAATACGGCTTTTCTTCTCTTCCAATACGGCCTGCATCACCATATTGCCGTATAGAAGAATGAACATGTAAATGAGTATGGTAAAGATCATCCCGATGATGGTGGCAAGCTCGGTTGACGACTCCTGCACACTCCCATCGTCCCCCATACGAAGGGTTCGCAGGGATATTTTGGAGCCATCTTCAACAATAGCACGAACCCGGGAAATTGCTTCGGCATCCACGTTGCTTGATGTGGATAGCTCATCGAGCTTTTGCTGGGTCACCTTCTCTGTCAGCGTATTCACGATAATGGATTGCAACTCCTGCGGAGCCTGCTTTTCGGACATGAGCGAAACAGCATGCGGATTCACATTCAGGTCGCCCGTAATCTGCAGAATGGCGAAGAGATCCTTGCCCAACCGTGATTCCTGATCCTGTTGTCCCGATTCTTCCACAATCTGAAACTTATAACTATCGGTAGACTTCAACAGCGAGGCATAAGTACCGGTATTGTCAATTACAGCGATGTTCTTTACCCCGCCTTCATTCAGGGTAGAGAGCCAAAATGGAATTACCGACAAAGCCACCATCAGCAGCGGCATGAGCAGGGTGAGAATGATGAATGATTTTTTCCTGACCCGCGTGATATATTCCCGTTCTATGACTAATCCTAATGTATTCATTTCGTTTAGAGATTAAATGAGATTGATAAAGATTGACTTTGCCACTGCCTATCTGGCATTACCAGTCACCGTTTTAATAAAAACATCGTTCATGGTGGGCAATTCCTCGTCGTAACTCACCACCTCATATCGATCGAAGATCAGTCGTGCCAGGTGATTACTGCTCATATTCTCCATCTTTTTGATGCGCAAATCGATAAATTCGTGATAGGGCTCCCTCGACAGAACTTCGATCGAAGGATGAACAAAATCGAACTCACTCCCCAGAATGCGAAAGCGGAAAATGCCCGGCCGGTATTCCTTCCTGATGTCAAACACTTTTCCCTGCAGAACTACCTGCGACTGATGGATAAGGGCAATATTGTCGCAGAGCTCCTCTACCGACTCCATATTGTGGGTGGAGAGGATGATGGTTTTTCCTTCGTCTCTGAGGCGGAGCATCTCATTTTTCACCATATCCGTATTCACCGGATCGAAACCGCTGAAAGGTTCGTCGAATATCAGCAGATCGGGATTGTGTATTACGGTAGAGATAAACTGTACTTTCTGCTGCATACCTTTGGAGAGTTCCTCCACTTTCCGGTTGTACCAATCCATAATATCGAACCGCTTGAACCATTTCATCAGTTCGTGGTGTGCATCTTTTTTAGATAGTCCGCGCAGTTGGGCAAGATACATTGACAGCTCCCCCACCTTCATTTTTTTATAGAGACCGCGTTCCTCCGGCATATATCCGATATTATACACATCGTCACTTCTGGATGGCCTTCCGTCGATCATCACGCTCCCACTGTCGGGAGCCGTGATGCGGGTAATGATACGAATAAGGGTGGTCTTTCCCGCTCCATTGGGGCCCAGTAATCCGAAAACCGTTCCTCGTGGAACCTGAATGCTCACCTTATTGAGAGCCAGGTGATTTGCGTATTGCTTCACCACTTCTTTGGTTTCTAAATACATATGTTTGGTTTCTAATATTTCAATACAATCCGCTCACCCAGTTCTTTGGCAAGTACTTTTTTAATCTCCTGAAGTTGTTGCAACCTGGTGATAAGTGTCACATAATCATCCTTGTTACCCGATTTCATCTCTTTTTTAATTTCTTCAATTTTCTGGAGTACGTAGACATTCTTCAGTTCAGTAGTAGCACGCGGGACATAGGAATGAAGCAGATTTTTTTCAAGCAGCCGCGAACTTTTGTCTCCCATTTCCTCGCCCAATATTTTTGAATGTATCTTGCTCAAATGATACCGGTCGCTCATCAACTCCGATGCAAGTTTATTTACTTTTGGGTCGGGATGTGACAAAAAGTAACGCCCCGAGTTAAACTCAGCATCTTTGATATTCTTCACGGCTTCTTCAAACATTTGCCGGTAAAGATCGTTGGAAAAGCCAATCTGGTCACGCTCCAAGTCATACTGTACAAATTCTGTCACACCCGGCCCCACTTCCACCAGCACGTCTTCTTCAACCACTTTTTTTCCCTCTTTTCGTTTTTGCTTTTCGAACTTCTGGTAAATGGGTGTATTGCCATAGCGAACCACGTAGCGCAATATTTCCCGTTCGTATTTATCGTAAGGATTCAGGGAGGAAATCCTCCGGACTTTTGATCTCTCCTCTGCCGGATCCGTCGACTGTTCCTGATTTTCACCGCGCGCCACCGCCTTATCGTCCTGCTCTTTTTTTCTTTCGTAATTACGTTTCCGGATTTTGTTGATTTCCGCAATCAGTACTCGCTCCTGCATGTTGAGCAACTGAGAGCAATCCTGAATATACACAGAACGGGTGATGGTATTCGGAATGAGGGCTATGCTCTCCACCACATTGGAGATCAACCCTGCCCGTTTGATGGGGTCATCGCCCACCTCCTCCAGCAAGAGTTGTGTTTTAAAACGGATAAAGTCAACCTCGTTGTCCGAAATATAACGATGAAAATTATCCGCATTCTGCTTTTTGGCAAAGGAGTCAGGATCCTCTCCCGGCGGGAGCAGCACCACCTTCACGTTCATGCCATCTTCCAGCAACAGATCAATACCCCTCAATGCGGCTTTTATGCCAGCCGCATCGCCGTCGTACAATACCGTGATATTTTCAGAGAAGCGATGAATCATGCGAATCTGCCCGTGTGTGAGAGCTGTTCCCGAAGAGGATACCACGTTTTCAATACCAGCCTGATGCATTGAGATCACATCCGTGTATCCTTCTACCAGAAAACACTTATCCTGCTTCACAATGGCACTTTTGGCAAAGTAGATGCCATACAGTTCGTTGCTCTTTGAGTAAATCTCGCTTTCGGGAGAGTTGACGTATTTTCCCGTGTTGTCCACTTTTTTGAGGATGCGTCCCCCGAAAGCGACAACCTTTCCTGACAGTTTGTGAACAGGAAAGATCACCCTACCCCGGAACCGGTCGACAAGCCGCTGGTTATGCTCTCCTCCCGCGGAGAGTCCGGTCTTCAACAGAAAATCACGTTTGTATCCAGCTTTCTGCGCTTCCTGGGAGAAGGCATCGCGTTGTTCCGGGCTGTAACCCAGTTGAAACTTTTTGATAATATCATCCCGGAAGCCCCTTTCCCTGAAGTAAGTGAGGCCAACGGCTTTTCCTTCGGGATGGGTATGCAGTATCTTTACAAAAAAGTCGCGGGCATACTCATTCAGGATAAACATGCTCTCCCTGTCGCTCTGTGCCTGCTTCTCCTCATCGGTAAATTCTGTCTCAACGACTTCGATGCTGTACTTGCGGGCAACATATTTCAATGCCTCGTAGTAAGAGAGCTGTTCATGCTTCATCACGAAGTGTATGGGCGATCCGCCCTCTCCGCAGGCAAAGCATTTGCAGATATTCTTTGCAGGAGAAACATAGAAGGAGGGAGTACGGTCATCGTGAAAAGGACATAATCCCACCCAGTTCACTCCTCGGCGGCGGAGCGTAACAAAGTCGGACACGATATCGATAATTTGGGCTGCGTCCTGAATACGTGCTATTGTTATCTGATCAATCATTGGGATACGAAATTAATGATTTATGTTGTGAAAACACATTTTTAAAAAATAAAATCATACATTTGTACGGGATTAATCTAATCCAACCAACATTAAAATATTTGAAGATGGATGCAATCGATTGGTCGAACATATCGTTCGGCTATATGAAAACCGACTACAATGTACGCAGTCATTTCGCCGACGGAGAGTGGAGTGCCCCCACACTGGAAACGTCAGAATACCTGAACCTCCACATGGCTGCCACCTGTCTGCATTACGGACAGGAAGTCTTTGAAGGATTAAAAGCGTTCCGGGGCAAAGACGGGAAAATACGCATTTTCCGCATGCGGGAAAATGCATTGCGCCTGCAATCATCCTGTCGCGGCATCATGATGGCCGAGTTGCCGGTCGACCTTTTTGAGGAGATGGTGCTCCTCGTTGTGAAAAAAAACGAACGTTTTGTTCCCCCCTATGAGAGTGGAGCATCACTATATATCCGCCCGCTGCTTATTGGCACCAGTGCACAGGTGGGCGTAAAACCAGCCAAAGAATACACATTCCTTATTTTCGTGACACCAGTAGGCCCTTATTTCAAGGAGGGATTCAAGCCAACCCCCATGGTCATCATGCGGGAGTACGACCGTGCGGCACCACTGGGCACCGGCACATACAAGGTGGGAGGAAACTACGCTGCCAGTCTGAAATCAGGGGAATTAGCCCATGAGATGGGTTACTCTGCGGTATTGTATCTCGATGCGAAAGAGAAAAAATATATCGACGAATGCGGGCCGGCCAATTTCTTCGGAATAAAGAACAACACCTACATCACGCCCAAGTCGACTTCCATATTGCCCTCAATCACCAACAAAAGCCTGATGCAACTGGCTGAAGACATGGGACTCACCGTAGAGCGCCGCCCGGTACTGGAGGAAGAGCTTAACACATTTGAAGAAGCAGGGGCATGCGGTACCGCCGCCGTGATTAGTCCTATACTGCGCATCGACGATTTGAGCGAACACAAGACCTACGAAATTTCGAAAGACGGAAAGGCAGGGCCAGTCAGTGAGAAGCTTTATCGTAAGCTGCGGGCAATTCAATATGGCGACGAGCCCGATGTGCATGGCTGGATCACGATCGTATAATAAAAACCAAAGCGGCAGAAGCCGCTTTTTTATTTTTGAGGAGGGTGAATGTCCACTAGTCTCTCCATTCAGTATAGGGATGGAGAGAGAGGAACGAATTGTAATAACGAACGTTCCCCGTCACTTCAGGCCCCAGCCAATCGGGTTTCGCATAAGTCTCGTCTTCGCTTTCCAGCTCCACTTCAGCAATGCACAAACCTTCATTTTTACCATAAAACTCATCCACTTCAAAGATATGGCTCCCAACCTGCACCAGATAGCGCTTCTTTTCGATCAGGGCATCCTCGCACAGTTGAAGCATCTCTTCGGCATCTTTCACAGGAATCTCGTACTCCCATTCATGTCGTTTTAATTCGCCATCTATCGCTGCACTCTTGATGGTGACATATGCCTTCTCATCTTTGATCCGCACACGGATTACACTTGTTTCCGACTGGGAAAGATAACCCTGTTTGATAAACATGCTTTTAAATGCGTCTGCTTTGTAGTTTCCCTCGACCAGAAATTTCCGTTCAATCTCGTATCCCATATTTCTCTATTTGTGACATTGTAAAAAAAATCGAAAAGCAAAATGTGTTGCAGACAGCAAAAGGAAAAAAACTATGTTTTTAAGTCCCCGTAATCACTACGAAAAAAATAAAAACATAGTTAAGATTTTGGTTGGATTAAATAAAAATCAATGCGCGTAATTCTATTCTTTATTCAATGAATCTAAAACAAAAATAAGATATTCTTGCTAATTAATAAAATATTTTTCCAAATATTCAAAAACATTGAGGAATTTTTCCCCACTTATGCTGAGCTTTTTTATTGTCCCAAAGAGGAATTTCCACAAACACTCACTATCTCAAATAAAGAATTAAGCAGGGAAATACCGAACATTCGCAAAAGTGGTTTTGTTTAGAAAATGGAGCTTTCAATGAAGAAACTCCTTCAAAAAATTATCAATAATGAAAAAGCAAGGAATTAAAGGTAATTGGAATGAGTTGAAAGCCCTCGCCAAACAAGAATGGGCTGATTTGACGGACGATGATCTTCTGTACGAAGATGAACAGGACGACGAGCTTTTTGGCAGAATCCAGTCAAGGACAGGCAAAACACGAGACGAGATCCGGGATTGGTTCGAGAGAGAGCTTGATAAAATTTAAACAGTGATCTTTCGGAGCACAACAATGCGCCGGAATAGTAGCCGAACGGGCAGGATGCCAAACAGTTGCCTTGAGGATGCCAGGCATTCCATTCAATACCAGGATAGATGCCCCCCGTCGTCTATTGTCTACAAAATACGAATGTGTGAGGGCCGTAAAAAAAAATGACTTTCCGAACAAATGGTGAAACATTTTGTTTTTACAGTTTGCCAACTTACAACATCGTATGATAAAACAGATATTGACGGCTTTCCTCGTGCTAACCAGCATGATTGCTTTTGCTCAAAAGGGAAAGATTGAAGGGCGTGTGTACAACGAAAAGACCAACGAAGCGCTTGAATCTGCAACTATCCGGATACAGGGAACGGCCATTGGTTTGTCGAGTGACGCCAGAGGTAAGTTCGTTTTCGCGGATGTCGACCCCGGCTTTGTTAGACTGGAGGTGAGCTATGTTGGATTTGAAACCACCTTATCGCCCGAGATCCAGGTGCAGGGCAATCAGACGGCCTTCATCGATATTGCTGTACCCGAGTCCTCTACCCTGATCAGCGAAGTAGTAGTCAGGCCCAGCATAAATCTGAAAAAGATTGAGAGTCCTGTTTCCTTCCTTACTGTGGGGGTACGGGATATCGAAAAGGCTGCCGGCGTAAACCGCGACGTATCGAAAGCAATCCAGACACTCCCGGGGGTTGGAGCAACTGATCCTAACCGAAATGACCTTATTGTGCGGGGTGGCGGTCCTTCGGAAAATGTCTTTTACCTCGACGGCATTGAGATCCCAATCATCAATCACTTTGCCACTCAGGGCTCCTCGGGAGGGGTAGTGGGGGTGATTAATCCCGACTTCGTGCGTGAGATCAACTTCTATACGGGTGCCTTCCCGGCCAGCCGCCCCAATGCACTAAGTTCTGTGATGGATATTCGTCAGAAGGATGGCAGCCGCGACCGTGTTCACACTCAAATGGCGGTGGGAGCCTCGGACGCTGCTTTCACCATGGATGGACCCGCCGGCGATAAATCTACCTTCATTGTCTCTGCCCGTCAATCTTATCTTCAGCTGTTGTTCAAGCTTATCGGACTTCCATTTCTTCCTACCTACAACGATTTTCAGGTAAAATTCAAACATCAGATTGATCCCAAAAATGAGATTTCCATTATCGGGCTGGGGGCCATCGACAACATGACGCTGAACACCGAATTGCAGGAGACCGGTACCGAAGCACAACGCTACCTGCTTAGTTACCTGCCAATCTATCAACAATGGAACTATGCAGTGGGGGCAGTATATAAACACTTCAGCAACCACTATTTTGACACATGGGTTTTAAGCAGGAACATGCTGAGAAACAGCAACTTCAAATATCAGGACAACGACGAATCACTCCCAAAGTTATCGGATTACCGGTCGGACGAGGCAGAGAATAAATTACGCTTCGAACGAAGTTACCCTGATCTACCGGTTAAACTGCTGTTTGGTGGAGGAGTTACCTATTCCCATTATACCAACGAAACCAATCGCAGGATTTTCAGAAATGGCAATCTCGAGGATCTGATCTACAACACCGAGCTGGATCTCTGGTCCTACATGGCATTTATCCAGCTGTCCGATACTTATATGAACGACAGGCTCTCTCTTTCTCTGGGTCTCAATACTATCGGAAACAACTTTAACAACAACATGAGGAATCCGTTGAATCAGTTCTCCCCACGATTCTCCGCCTCCTACCGGATAAGCGACAAGTGGGATATCAACGGTAACGTGGGACGCTACGCAATGCGTCCTGCATACACCACAATGGGGTATAGAGATGGCGCAGGCAATTTTGTAAACAGAAATGAACAACTGAAACACATCATCTCCAGCCAGGCGATTGCAGGAGTTGAATTCCGACCGAACGACCGGTTGCGGTTTAATCTGGAGAGTTTTTATAAACAGTATCAAAACTATCCGCTTTCGGTGGCCAACGGCATGAGCATTGCCGGAAAGGGAACCGAATATGGGCAGATCGGTGACGAGGAGATTGTCTCTACCGGCAAGGGACATGCTTATGGCATGGAGTTCTCCGGCAGACTAATCAACACGAACAAGGTTAATGCGGCATTCACCTACACGCTGTTCTGGAGTGAGTTCACCGACAGGATCGGAATTTATCGCCCCTCCAACTGGGACACACGCCATATGCTCAACCTTACAGGCAGCTACAGATTGCCTCATAATTGGAATGTGTCGATGCGCTGGCGGCTTGTGGGTGGCGCTCCCTATTCTCCCATCGACATGGATCTCTCCACCAGCAAAGCGGCCTGGAGTGTCACCAATCAGGCCTATATCGACTATGTCCACTACAACACTCTGCGACTGAGTAGTTCCCATCAGCTGGATGCCCGCATCGACAAGGAATTCTATTTCCAAAAGTGGATGCTAAACTTCTATCTGGATATCCAGAACGTATACAACTTCCAGTCTGGAAACCCACCTATTTACACCAATAAAGATATCAACGGGGTAGTACAAGACAATCCAAACGACCCGCAGAGACATATTCTCAGAGAAATTGCGACCGATAGCGGCACCCTACTGCCCACAATTGGAATTATGGTGAAGATATAATGCGTAATTGTTTACCCATTCCCATCCTCACAATGAGCCTACACTAATGCCGAAAGAATATTGTCTTACCGATCGATATTTCCGGGAAGTGATTGCCAAAGATTCAGGACTGAGCCCGGTACCCAACCTGACACCTCTCTTTTCATATCCGGAAGTAGAATTACAACAGAATCTAGTATTTAGATCAAGGTGGCTTGGATTACACTATTACACCCTGGGCTACTTCCGATTACCCGGCTGTAATGAGGTGAAAATCCAATGAAACTCTAACGATGCACTCATCATTTTGAGAGAAAAAAGTGCCTGCAAAAGAAAGATACAAAATTAGAATAAAACAATCCTAATTTTTCGACATATTTTAGAATTAGAGCATTTTTAATTCTAATTATGTGGCATTATCTAGATTAAAGCTATCTTTGTTCTAATTATATTTCAATCGACCACATTCCTTAGCCAGGGAGGGCACAAGAGTTTTCAGCCAACCCTGTTGAACCGGCACTGGGTTATCAACGACATGGAGGTAATCAGCCTTCTGAGCAAGGCTGACAGATTCCTGGGCCAACTGGACATGTACTCCGAGTATGTGAATGTTGATTTGTTCATCGCAGAAACTGCGTCAACCAGGGGTGGGGAAAGAATTTTTATATACTGTAATATCATGACAAGTGATCTTTACTTTAGAAAAGTGTACCGGGACATCTCTTGAAACAAATACTATTTTACATTTTACTATGAAACCTATTAGCGTTTACAGTCTCACCTCGGCATTATGTTTTACCCTGACCCTCCTCGCTTGCCAAGATACAATTGATGGAGAAGAACAAGCCGGGAAATTGAGACACATGAACATAGAGGAGGCTAAATCGCTGTTTATAGCCACACATGATGCCGGGGCTACACTGTATGGCATGAAACGCACCTCTCCCCTTCGATCCACTGCCGACAGCGGTGAACAAATGTATGAAGTGGAATATCGTGACCATGCGGGCAAAAAGATCAGAGGGATGATACCTTTCTATGTGCGCGATCTGGGTGACTATCTGCTTACGATCTTTCATGAACAAGGGAGGACCGGTGAGATCTATCTTGTTAGAAAGAGCGACGGAAAGGCCTCCGAGATACCTGGAGAATATATTCCCAGCCTTAGCGGGAACAACGAAATACTCTATAACAAGAGCGTGAACAGGCGGTCTTTCCGGCCCAATTACATTGATAGCGAATGGGATTTTCTGGATATCGTGAAAGACAGGGAAAATAACCTCTATTATACAGCCATTCGCTGCAACAACAGCGGCCTCTGCCCGCATATCCTGTATCGTGCCTCTCCGGCTCCCGGCGGGGAATTTACATACAAGCCACTCTCGGTTGAGAACGAGACGGTATGGGGTTTTTGCGTGGATGGCGATGGGAATGTGCTGTATGGACTCGCCGGCGGGCGGTGGATGCGATCCGTTCGCGCAGACGGTGTGCCTGGCGAACTCATCCCAACTGTAAGGAAAACAAATGGCGACTCTCCAGTTTACGTATGCAACTTTGTGTGGAGCAGTACGGAAGGGATCATGGCACTTTACTCTTTTATGGGCGACTACGACGAGAAGAGTTACACCTTCACCCCTTATCACGAACCCAGACATTTCCTGATGACTTTGAAGAATGGACAGTTTGAGAAGGTAAGAGAAATAAACCTGCCATTTACCAATAATTTCCCTACCTCGACCAACCTTTCCCATGTCGCGGGGAAAGTAATCTATAGCCATTATCACGGAGGAGTTACTACGCTAATCGACCTGTCGAGCGAGGAATTCTATCGGGAGACGCCCTGTCCTGTACAGGCAAATATGGTGATAAATAACCTGTTGTATCATTTTGACAAGAACGGTTTAGCCCTCACGCGGGTAGACATCGAAGACGGAACCACCACTCATATTTACAAGTTGGATCGTGCCCGGCTTGAAGGGTATACGGTCGCTCACATCCTCGATGTTTCCGAAACGTGTATCTTGCTTGGTGCTTATCGGATGTCAGACAAGCACTACTTGCTGATGAGGATGAATGTCGATAATGAGATAACCATCCTGAAGGACATTCCAGGGGGAGGAGTCTCCCTCTTCACCTCTTTAGATTAAGTCAGAGTTATGAAATGATCTAATCATTTTTAACCGGTGGGTGCCTGTGGCGTCGGTAACTTGTAAGAAGTAATTAGAAATATAGCAAAATCAGGATAATACATTTGTCCAGCTTTCATGCATAAAAACCGGACATTTTGAAATATAAATAATTATTTACTCAGCAGTAAGAGTCAGGGAAGCAGATTGTCTCTGCAATACAGAGACTGGTAATTTATCACTCTTTATTTTGTTTGGGGTGAATTTGTTTTTCCAAAAAGCAAAACACTCACCGGAGACTCCGATAAGTGTTTGGTTTTCAAGTGATCCGGGCGGGATTCGAA
>DHSP01000003.1:18710-41379 GCA_002408485.1 Proteiniphilum sp. UBA5283
GACCCACAGCTTAGAAGGCTGTTGCTCTATCCAGCTGAGCTACCGGACCATCCTTGTGTAAATTCAGTTTGCAAAAATACGGCAATTCTCAGAATAAAAAAAATTTATAAATCCGTATTTGAAGCATTCTCATAAAAAAAGCGACTTGCGCCGCTTTATACAAAGATAAATTTTACAGAATCATCATAAGATTCCCTGCCCCATCATAGCCTTGGCAACCTTCATAAAGCCGGCGACATTCGCACCTTTCACGTAGTTGACATAGCCGTCGCTTTCTGCTCCGTACTTCACGCAGTTTTCGTGGATATTAGCCATGATCCATTTCAGTTTCTCATCAACCTGCTCGGCAGTCCAGCTGTAGCGTTCCGAATTTTGCGTCATCTCCAGTCCCGAAACCGACACACCGCCGGCATTGGCCGCTTTACCCGGTGCATAGAGTATTTTTGCACGCTGAAACACTTCAATGGCCTCGGGCGTACTGGGCATGTTGGCTCCTTCTGATACGGCAAAAACACCGTTTCTCACCAAAGACTCAGCATCCTGCTCATCAATCTCATTCTGCGTTGCAGAGGGAAGGGCGATATCCCCTTTTTCTCCCCATGGGCGTGCTCCCGGAACATATTTACAACCATACTCTTCGGCATATTCACGAATGCGTCCACGATAGAGATTCTTCAACTCCATCACGAAACGCAGCTTCTCGGCTGTAATACCTTCCGGATCATAGATATATCCGTCGGAATCGGAAAGTGTCACCGGAACAGCACCCAGTTCAATCAGTTTCTCGCAGGTATATTGGGCCACATTTCCGGAGCCGGAAACAAGGCACTTTTTTCCTTTTATGTCGATATTCTTTGTTTTCAACATCTCCAGCAGAAAGTAGACATTGCCGTAACCGGTTGCCTCGGGACGAATCAGCGATCCCCCGAACTCACGACCCTTACCGGTAAAAGTTCCTGTGAACTCTCCTGCTAATTTTTTGTATTTGCCAAACATATAACCCACTTCACGGCCACCCACACCGATATCACCTGCAGGAACGTCGGTATCGGGACCGATTACACGCCACAAACCTTCCACAAAAGCCTGGCAGAACCGCATGATCTCACCGTCCGATTTGCCGCGTGGAGAAAAGTCGGAACCGCCCTTTGCACCTCCCATGGGAAGTGTGGTGAGTGCATTTTTAAAGGTTTGCTCAAAAGCAAGAAACTTCAGGATCGATAACGAGACCGAAGCGTGAAAACGAATGCCTCCCTTATACGGACCGATTGCATTATTGTGCTGCACACGGTAGCCCATGTTGGTCTGCACATTGCCTTTATCGTCCACCCATGTTACCCGAAAAGTATGAATCTTGTCGGGGATAATTAACCGCTCAATAAGATTGGCCTTTTCAAACTCAGGATGTTGATTATACACACCCTCAATAGATTCCACTACTTCCTCCACGGCCTGTAGATACTCCGGCTCGTTGGGAAAACGTCTTTTCACAAGATCGATAACCTCTGTAGTATTCATATTAAACCTTTAAATAATCAGTTTGAAGCACAAAGGTATTTAAATATTTCTAAAACAAAAATTTTTGAATCAATTTTATTACTTTTGATAGAAAAATAGCTACTTTTTTAGATTTTTGTAAACCGGAATAAAAACAACGACACCGGACATCAGTATCGAAATCACGGTGAAAGCAGTAATCTCTGCATATAACAAAATATAGGTCACCAGTCCTATCCAGAGAATAATAATAAAAGCTATTTGTGTTTGAGAGAGTTTCTTTTTTGCCATACGGTTTAATTTTACAACAAAGATAAAAAAAGGGATAAGGTAATATAGTTAAAATTTTGATGTTTATGATTCATCCCTTTGTCATTTCGGAAAGATAGTGCATTTTTGTAAATCTTTTTTTAAAGCAGTATCTGTGGAATGATGAAAACATCCGATTCTATTTTCTCATTTCTCAGGTCATCACTTTTCTCATCTGTTCTTTCAAAAACAGACCATATTGCTTCTCAATAAAAATCACCCTTAAATAAGACATCTATGTGTGGAATCGTAGGTTATATTGGCAACAGGCAAGCTTATCCCATATTGATCAAAGGCCTTCACAGGCTCGAGTACCGCGGTTACGACAGTGCCGGCATTGCATTAATTGATCATGAAAGCCTTAAAGTATACAAGGCAAAAGGAAAAGTAGCCGAACTGGAACAGTTTGCACAGCAGAAAGATATTTCAGGTACCATCGGAATCGCACACACACGTTGGGCCACGCACGGGGAGCCTACGCAGAACAATGCACATCCCCACTATTCACAGTCGGAAGATATTGCAATTATTCATAATGGTATCATAGAAAACTACGCTGTCCTAAAAGATGGTTTAATGAAGGAGGGATATCGGTTTCAGAGCCAAACCGACACAGAGGTACTGGTGCAACTGATAGAATACATGAAGATCAAAAACGATGTGGATCTGCCTACAGCCGTTCAGCTAGCTCTTAATCAGGTCGTGGGTGCATACGCCATCGCCGTTCTGGAGAAGCACAATCCTGATTTGATCGTCACCGCCAGAAAAGGAAGTCCGCTTGTGATTGGCATTGGTGAAGATGAATATTTTATCGGATCCGACGCCACACCCATCATTGAATACACTAATCAGGTGATTTATGTGGGTGAAGAGGAGATTGTGACGATCAAGCGTAATGAGCCACTCAGAATCAAGACGATAGGAAATATCGAAAAGACTCCGGAGGTAAAAAAGCTGGAAATGACACTCAGCCAGCTGGAGAAAGGGGGTTACTCCCATTTTATGCTCAAAGAAATATTTGAACAACCTTCTACGTTAAGCGATTGTATGCGTGGCAGGGTGAATGTGGATTCGGACAATATTACACTGGCCGGCTTTATCGACAACAGGGAGAAGTTCCTGCAGGCAAAGCGCATTATCATTACTGCATGCGGTACGTCATGGCATGCGGCCCAGATAGGAATGTATGCGATTGAAGAGTATGCACGGATTCCTGTGGAAGTGGAATATTCTTCGGAGTTTCGCTACAGAAAACCGGTTATCAACAAGGATGATATTGTCATTGCCATTTCCCAGTCGGGAGAGACAGCCGACACGCTGGCTGCTGTTGAGCTGGCAAAACAACACGGTGCCTTTATTTTTGGTATCTGCAATGTGGTAGGTTCATCCATTCCCAGAAACACCCACTCGGGATGTTATACCCATGTTGGGCCCGAGATCGGAGTAGCATCTACCAAGGCTTTTACGGCACAGGTAAGCGTGCTAATCATGTTAGGTATTCTCATCGCCAAAGAGAAAGGGTTTATATCGCATAACGAATATGT
This sequence comes from Proteiniphilum sp. UBA5283, assembly GCA_002408485.1. GTDB lineage: Bacteria > Bacteroidota > Bacteroidia > Bacteroidales > Dysgonomonadaceae > Proteiniphilum. The sequence goes on from DHSP01000003.1 coordinate 22,061, forward strand.
AGGATTAATCAAAGAATTAAGTCTGATTCCCGGAAAGGTGGGTGAGGTACTCCATAAAAACGATCAGATTGCCGAACTGGCCAAAACCTTTACCTATGCCAGCAATTGTATCTACCTTGGGCGGGGATATAATTTCCCGGTGGCGCTGGAGGGTGCGCTTAAACTGAAAGAAATTTCCTATATCCATGCCGAAGGTTATCCCGCCGCAGAAATGAAGCATGGCCCCATCGCCCTTATCAGTCATGAAATGCCGGTCATCGCCATTGCTACCCAATCGGACACATACGAAAAAGTAGCCAGTAATATCCAGGAGATCAAGGCGCGTAAAGGTAGAATTATCTCCATTGTCACCCAAGGAGATGACGCGATTAAAAAGCTTTCCGCACACAGCATCGAAGTGCCTGAAACCATTCCCTGCCTCTCGCCACTGCTTTCTGTAATCCCTTTACAATTGCTGGCTTACCACATTGCCGTTGTGAAAGGGTGTGATGTGGATCAACCCCGCAATCTGGCAAAATCCGTCACAGTAGAATAAAAAACCTAAACCAATTGTTTTTTCGAAAAAGTGAAAGCCACGAGCAATATATTTGAACCATTGTTTTTTACTTTTATCTATATTTTATAACTTTGACTCCGTTTAATTCAAAATCTTCATAATTGTTCTTGTCACAATTGAAAAAGTCATTCAACTTCCAATGGATTCAATTTATTTAATTATTGTCGTTATACTGCTAGGATTGGCGGCGTTAGACCTTGTCGTGGGCGTAGCCAATGACGCAGTCAACTTTCTTAATTCAAGCATCGGATCAAAGGTAGCACCTCTCTGGGTAATATTTACGGTCGCCTCACTGGGCGTACTGATAGGCTCCATGTTTTCCAGCGGAATGATGGAGATTGCCCGAAGCGGCGTCTTTTATCCCGAGAAATTCACTTTTCCGGCTATCATGATGTTGTTCCTGTCGGTAATGCTGACGGACGTAGTGTTGCTGGACCTTTACAATACATTCGGACTGCCTACTTCCACTACCGTCTCGCTCGTCTTTGAACTCTTGGGTGCAGCTGTGGCAGTAGCGCTGTTTACGTTGTGGACATCGGGATCCGGCGAAAATCTGGGGGACTACATCAACAGCGGTAAAGCACTGGCTATTATCGGAGGGATATTTATCTCGATTGCCATTGCCTTTGTAGCAGGTAGCATCATCATGTATGTTTCCAGATTGATATTCTCCTTCAATTACGGAAAGACGTTCAAATATCTCGGCGCTATTTGGGGAGGGATTGCACTGACTGCCATCACCTATTTTGCAATTTTTAAAGGACTTAAGGGCAGCGTGCTGGTCACAACAAATATGCTCAGCTATCTTGAACACAACATGGGGACTGCTCTCTTGTATACCTTTCTGGGATGGAGCTTGCTGATGGCCATGATGCAGCATCTCTTCCGCATAAAAATTTTAAAAGTAATTGTGCTGGTGGGAACTGCCGCTTTGGCAATGGCTTTTGCAGGCAACGATCTGGTAAATTTTATCGGAGTATTTATGGCCGGTTTCGATTCATTCCGAATTGCACAAGGTGTCGCAGCTTCGGGTGGCGACGTCGAGACACTCTATATGGGCAGGCTTGCAGAGCCGGTAGTCGCCAACATCGGCTGGCTACTGGGGGCTGGCGTGATCATGGTACTGGCTCTCTGGTTTTCTAAAAAATCGCGTACAGTGACAGAAACAGAGGTTAACCTGGCCCGCAAGGGAGAGGGGGTGGAGCGTTTTTCCTCGTCAACATTGTCCCGCTCGCTGGTAAGGGGGAGCCTCAGTCTCAGCAAGTCAGTGAGCAAAATCACACCGGGGTCGGTAAAAAAATTTATCGAAAGCCGGTTCGAACCGGTAGAGTTGGAGAATAAGGCTTCTTTCGATTTAATACGCGCTTCGATTAACCTTACCATCTCAGCCCTGCTAATCTCTCTCGGTACATCTTTAAAGTTGCCACTTTCTACGACATATGTGACCTTCATGGTGGCCATGGGCTCATCGCTGGCCGATAGGGCCTGGGGACGTGAAAGTGCCGTTTACCGGATAAATGGAGTACTGACCGTCGTTGCCGGTTGGCTGCTTACCGCGCTGGTTGCCTTCATTGCATCGATGGCTGTGGGGCTGTTTTTGATGTGGGGTGGTAAAATAGCCATCGTCATCATGGTGGCTCTGGTGGCATTTATCCTGTTCAAATCGGGCAGATTGCATACAAAGCGGAAATCCAAGGAGTTGCAACATCAGCAGGTACTTTCCAGCGAAGTAGAACTGGTTACTTCCAGCAACGAAGAGGTACGCGAGCTGATGAACAAAACATTGGCTATCTGTAAGCGGGTTCTGGACGGACTGGAGGATGAAAACCGGAAAATGGCAAGAAAGGCCGTGACAGAAGCAAATGAACTGTACGAAAAGTTCAGGGATAAGCGGGATTATGAGGTTGTTCCCACGCTGGAAAGCATACAGATCAACGCCCTGGAGCTCGAACAGGAATATGTGCAGCTGATAGATTATTCCTACGAAATTACAAAATCACTGAAGGCAATTACAGAATCAACCTACCGCTATATCGACAACAATCACACCGCCTTTTCAAAAGAGCAGATCGATGATCTGAAGATCATATTCAAAAACTTAACGGATGTTTATGCAAGTTATGCCATCATGGATAAAAACGGTGATTACAGCCGTTTCGATCAGGTAACTGCCATGCGGGAGACCATCATTGAGTTGAACTCAAAAATGACAAAACGCCAGATAAAAAGAGTCAAGGAAAATGAATCAAGCACCCGAAGCAGCATTCTCTTTCTGAACCTGGTGAACGAATCAAAAATCATCACTCTTCAGTCGAGCAACCTGATGAAATCGCACCGCAACTTCAAGGAGCAGTATGCAAAGTCTTTAGCAGGACGGGATACAAAGAAAGTGATGATGAATGCAACGCTGAACTGATTGCGACGACGAGCCGGGCATCAAGCCTTCCAAAAAACAGTTACAGGGTATATATAAGAAAAACGCGGGTGATACACTCAACAGTGCATCATCCGCGTAATTTATTGGTCATGGCAGCCTATTTTTGAAGCAAACTGATGTGTAAATTTTGATTACCTGCCAGATCAACTTCCATGGAAACAGGTTCGTAAGAAATTAATTCTACCTGCAGTGCATATTTTCCGGGCTTCACACCGGTAATAGTAAATTTACCGTCAAGATCGGAATAATATTTTTTCCCATCGACCACAATAGCTGCACCGGCCAGGGTCTCGTTATTCTTCTCATCTACCACTGATCCAGTCAGCTGTAACGCTTCCACATTTTCAACCAGAGCGACGGACTTGGTTTCTGTTGTCTCTTCTCCATGATTGTTGCCGGCGTTTGCGAAAGCAGTCACAGAAAGCAAGAGAGATGTAGCGAAAACTAAAACAGATCTCATAAGTATATCTTTTTTGTTGTTTAACCTCCACAAAGGTAGGAACATAATCGCGATAAAGTGGTTACGTTTTTGTGAAGATTTTGTGAAGATTTTGTGACATCCGGAAGCGGATCAATACCTTTTTTCGTCGACAAGTCCTCCTTTCTCGTCCCACATTCTCCAGATTCCCGTTTTTCTGCCTTCATAGTAGCTCATCTCATAACGCTGTGTACCCAACTCATCCCAGATGCGCCAGGTTCCGTGTTTCTTGTCGTTCTTGTATTCCGCTTCCGAAATCAGCTGTCCCGAAATGTCGTAACTCCTCCACAAGCCGTGCAACTTTCCTTCCTTGTATGAGCGAATCTCCTTGGGTTTCCTGTTTTCGAAATAAATCACATAGGTGCCCTCAGGTACACCATCCCTGATCTGAATTTCCAAACGCAGCGTTCCATTGTCGTAATACTCCCGGTAATCTCCGGTATAAAACTCAGTCTGGGCCTTGTCACGGTAATAAATACCACCTGATTCGTATATTTGCGGATTTTCCTGCAGTTTCTGTGCCGGTAGAAACAAGGCCACAGAAATAGCAACAAGCATTACATATATCTTCTTTTTCATACGATTATTTTATTTTTCCTTTGTGGTGGTATGGAACTCGCAATAATCATGTTATTGGGTGTAACAATTGGCATGCTCGTTTCATACTAATTGGATTTAGAACAAGGATACCATTGATCGGCAACGAAAGAAAAGCACCCCGATAATTCATCGGGGTACTTATTATCTGTCGTGCAATAGGTGCTTCTCTTAGAATTTATATCCTGTCCAGTTAAATATATTTACCGGGCATCCGGTGTTGCCGGTTTCAATGGTAACCCCCGCAGCAGCCACAGGGCTCGTGAGACGTTGGGGAGCATTGATCAGCGAGTTGGTGATGCTGATGGTGGTACCTGCAGCAGCTCCGCCCTTGGAATCCATAAGATCAACCAAATCTTCCACCGTTCCGGTACCTTTTACAAGCGCATTCACGACCGTGGCTTTTGCACCGCGGCGGATCTTGATGACATCCTGCATCCTTTTAGGTTTATCAGCAGCGTCAAAACTTACCGCAGCTAATTTCAGGTCGATGGTCATGTTTTCAACCCTGAAATCAGACTGATTGGGATGTTCGACATAATTGCCGTCCAGGTTACCGTCTGCTTCTATCCCGCGTGGATCCGATTCACCGCTAGTGTAGCCTGCCTCCCAGATACCGTATGCATTTTTCAATGTTCCGTTGTATCCCTGAGTGAAGTCGAACATATCGTCGTCCGAATTAACAACCAGCAGGTTGCTTACATTTACGGAGCCACCAAAAAACTCGATGCCGTCGTCGGCACCATCATAAATATAAAGATCACTAATTTTGGTTCCGTTTCCCACACCGTTCAGAGTAAGTCCGTTATGTTCAACATCGGCGCTTGAACGGGCACCGGTATTTCCCAGAATCAGATAGGATAATTCACCGGAGTTATCTGCTGCATTGGAACCTCCGTACACATAGGCAGAGTTTACTTCGGTACTTCCAACCTCGCCGGGAGATGCCAAAGGTGCCCTTCCGTTGATAATTAATCCTCCCCAGTACCCTTGTCCGGCATCTTCCTTGTCGGCAATCATCCGTACAGGTTTGTCTGCAGTTCCTCTTGCATTGATCTTACCGCCCTGCAAAACAAGGATATAGTTTGAAAACCCCTGCTGTGCCCTGATGGTTGTTCCCGCCGGGATATTCAGCACACCACCCTCCTCCACGAGAAGCGGGCCTGTTAACAAATATTCCACATTCTCATCAAGCGTTCTTGTATCCTTAATTGATCCGGACAATTTGTTGTCCTCAACCGGGTCGGTTCCACTGTTGTCATCCTTACCGCAGGAAGTCAGCACCACAGGTACCAACATTGCTGCGAACATTAAGAAACTAAAAATAATCTTTTTCATTTTTTGTCAAATTAAAAATTATCGTGTTACAAAAATTTATCATTGTTTAAAATTCGTAGCTTACCCCCAAGCTGAAATTTTGTCCTTTCTTGAATTCATTCAGTATCACCTTCTCGTCGGAAACGCTGCTTTGTCTCGACAGCCGGTAGGAAGCATTCAGCAGGTTCTGAGCCTTCATTTTCAACGATAGATGGTTGTTAAAACTGTAGGAAGAAGCGAAATCGAGGGTGGGAACACCTTCTTCCATGATATCCTTAAAACCCTTGGCTCCCACCGTATGTATACGGTTGCTGAAGTAGTTGAATATGATGGAGGCCACAAAGCTCTTTTCTTTTTTTGTGTGAGTATAGGAAAGATCCAGATTTGTAAGGAAAGGCGATGCACCCTCTAAGCCACTCTTACGGGCTTCTGTATTGAGAATATCCAATGTAAGATTCGTATAAATATAGGATGCATTCAACCCTAAGGAGAGTCTGTGCATCTTCTCAAAGTGCGTATTGAACTGATTGAAGAGATTCTTCCTGAACTCGAACTCTATTCCCCCCACAACGGCATGGTCGCTGATATTGTCGTAGGTGAGCAGCCCGGCCGAATTACCCTGGTCGACTCGTCCGATGGGATTGACAATATACTTATAGAAGCCCGTCAATGTCAATAATTCACCGGAACTCATGTAATAATCCCATTTCAGATCGACGTTGTAATTGTCGGACGGTTTTATATTGGGGTTACCCTGGCTTGAAAAAGAGATATTTACATATTGATACGGGGATATTTCTTTTGATTGAGGCAACGTATAGGATTTGCTTGCCCCCACCCGAATACTGTTTTTATCGTTCAGGTCGTATTTCAGATTCAAACTGGGCAAAAAGTAGTTTTTCCGAATGGATTCCTCACCCGGCTGTACATGCTGCACACGGTGATTTACCGTCATTTCCGCAATATCCATGCGCAAACCGATATTGCCGGTTACATTGGGGAACAACTGATAGGTTCCTTCTGCAAACCCGGAGTGGATGAATTTGGCGACCTTATACGAATTTGTTTCGCCTGTGGTCATACCGAAAAGCCCGGCTTTGAGGTTTGAAACGTTGTAAAAATTGTCCAGTTGAAGCGGATCAATGGGAATGGTGCCGGGCACAGCCGTAAAATTATATTCCACCGCTTCGAAGTTGTCATTTACCAACCGTCCCGTATATCCGAACTGCAAGGATGAATGGCCACTGTTAAACCGATCGTCAAGTCTATAAGTAAAATTTGCTTTTGTGTTGACATCGTTTTCCTTCAAGATGGAGAAGAAACGCTTCTGACGGTTACTTCCGGTAAGAATATAGGATCCGTCCGCCATTCTGGAGAGATAATTTTCGCGTCTATCGGGCTCTGAACCTGTAATGGCATTGTAGGAAACACCAATTTCCAGATCCAATTGATCAGATAACTTCCAGTCTGAGATCAATTGATTGGAAATAAGCATATTGTCGTTTGCTTGCTGCCTGCGATGAAAACCCATATAGTCTTCACTGTCCTGATGCCGTTCGCCGTGCTTGCCGGAGTATTCCCCCACGTACTGATTGTTGGCGTGGATTAGCATGAAATGATATTGCAGATTGTGTTTACGGTTCAGGATATAATTCAGATTACCCAATAGCAGCTGGTTGGTATTCCTAGCATATTTTTTCCCTTCCTGATCCTGATAAATAAGTCCGCTTGTGATGGAGTTACGCACAATTTCACGGGTATAGGAGTAATCGGTACTGTGCGAAGCTACCACATAAAACGAAAGAGGATTGTTGTTTTCGCCAAGCCGGAAAAGCTTTCCTCCGGAGAGCCCGTAGCTGTGATTTAGCGGAATGGAAATCGTTGCAGGATCAAGACTGTTAGGAAAAGTAAACAGGTTGCCAAGCGGCTGTTTTCTATTGGAAAAACCAAAATAATTCGTGCCGTCCTGATGCAGAAAATCGCTGCCGGTTGCTGCGCTGTTCAATCCGGCAGAAACATCAATTTTAAATTCCTGCTCTCCCACCAGCTCCTTTGAAGCGATATCAATAATAGCACCTCCAACATCGGAATAATCTTTTCCGCTGAATACTTTATTGACACCGATATTCTGAATCACATCGGTCCCGAAAAAGTCCAGCGCAATATTTTTATATTCGGGGTCTTCCGAGGGTATCGGAAAGCCGTTGAGCAGGGTTACGTTATATCTGTCGCCCAATCCGCGTACAAACACGTTTTTTACGCCCTCCTGGCGTGAAATACCGGATACCTGTGCTACGGCCGCCTGCGCATCGCCAATTCCTTTCCGGGACAATTCACGGGCTCCCACAGCCTGGGTGGCTACGAGCGCCTGGCGTTGCTCCATCAGCAGGATGTTCTCGCTTTCGCGATTGGCACGCGCCACCACCTCCACCTCCTCCAGGCTTATATCGTCGGAATTCATCCGGAAGTCTGCCACAATATCCTGGTCTCCCCGGACAACCACACCTGTCATGGTTGCAGACTCGTATGATACATACGAAGCAATGAGTGAATATGTTCCTGCCGGTACATTCTGGATAACATAGTTGCCGTCTAAATCGGCCGCCGCTCCGTTCGTGGTTCCTTCTACCAATACCGATGCACCGATGAGCGGCTCATTGGTTTTTGCGTCCGTGATTGTACCCCTGATTGTGCCTGTCTGAGCTTGAACAGCAAGCGAAAAGGCAAAGATAAAGAACAATAGACCGGACAATTTTGACAAAATAAATTTATGCGCCACAAATTTAATATTAAGTTCATTTTCGGCACAAAGGTCTGTTATAAATGTTACAGACCGGTTACGCTTAGGTTACGTTTCTGTTAAGATTTAAGGCGATAAAAAAACGGGGTGCTCTGCCCCGTCCTTTTTTTAATATCTGAATTTCTTCTTTTTACTTTTATTCCCGTAATCATTCCCGAAAAATTTCTTCTTCCCTTTCTCGGGCCTTTCACCTTCCTGCGCCAACTGCACGACCAGTTTCCGGTCTTCAATGTACATACCACGAAATGTATTAACTATTTTTCCTGCAAGCTCTTCCGGTACTTCAAAAAAGGAAAAGCTTTTCATCAGGTCGATACGCCCTATGGGTACCTTTCCCTTTACATTGTCGTTGATAAAACCCATGAGTGATGCCGGATTCACGCCATCCATCTTCCCGACATTGATAAAGAGTCGTGCATATCCTTTTTCCGGCTTACGGGCACCATTCTCCTGCCTATTATCTCCTCTTTTACCACGGGATTCTTCTCTGTTCCTGCGAGAGGATTCCTGCGGCTCTTCAATTTCTTCCGCCTGCTGATAATATTCAATCAGCCGGTTAAACTCAAGAGAAACAATTCGTTTAATAATATCCTCCTTCTCAAGCCATTCCAGTTTACGAAAAATAGAGGGCAGCAAACGCTCGATCTCTGCTTCGTTTACTTTTACCTTTTCAATTTTATCCACAAAGTTGAACAACTGTTTCTCGCAAATCACATCTCCTTTGGGAATTTCTCTTTTCTCAAATTTCTTGTTGATCAGTTTTTCTATCTGTGTTACTTTTCCTTTCTCCTTGGTATGGATAATGGATATTGACGTGCCTGTTTTTCCAGCCCTGCCGGTTCTTCCGCTACGATGTGTGTATATCTCAAAATCATCCGGCAGTCCGAAATTGACAATGTGCGTCACGTCGTCCACGTCCAGCCCACGGGCAGCGACATCGGTCGCTACCAGCAACTGGAGATTGTGATTCCGGTATTTACCCATCACAAAGTCACGCTGTGCCTGGGAAAGGTCGCCATGCAACGAATCCGCATCGTACCCATCCTGCAAAAGCTTGTCGGCAATTTCCTGTGTCTCTTTGCGCGTACGGCAGAAAACAATGCCGTAAATATTGGGATAGTAATCCACGATGCGTTTCAATGCCAGATATTTGTCTTTCGCATGCACCATATAGTAGATGTGACGCACACTTTGTGCCCCTTCATTCTTCCGGCCAATGGTGATCTCCTTCGGATCCTGCATATACTTCCGTGTAATTTTTTCAATCTCCTTCGGCATCGTGGCAGAAAACAACAACATGCTCCGTTCCTGTGGCAGATAGGAAAGAATTTCATCAATGTCCTCAGAGAAACCCATGTTCAGCATTTCATCTGCTTCGTCCAGCACCATGGTGTGCACGTTGCTGAGAGATACTGTTTTACGCTTAATCAAGTCGATAAGCCTTCCCGGGGTAGCCACAATGATGTGCACCCCTCTTTTCAATGTTCGTATCTGACTTTCAATGCTCGATCCTCCGTAAACAGGAAGAATTTTAATATCTTTCACATAGGTAGAATAGTCGGTCAGATCACCGGCAATCTGCAGACATAGTTCTCTGGTAGGACACAGGATTAGTGTCTGCGGCGAAAGATGTTTTACATCTGTTTTCTGAATGATGGGAATTCCGAAAGCGGCTGTCTTTCCGGTTCCTGTTTGGGCAAGTGCGATGATGTCGCGCGTGTTGGCCAGCAATTGGGGGATTACCTCCGTTTGTACCGGCATGGGTTGTTCAAATCCCAGTTCAGTAATCGCTTGCTGAATTTCGGGCATCACACCCAGTTCTTGAAATGTACTCATTTTTATAAATTATTAATGTGTGAGTATTGATCTTTCTCCTTACTCCACATAACCGACTTCATAAAGATGAGAGAAAATTCAATGACAATCTGTGATTTTGGGACGATGTTTTTTGATGATAACCTCTTTTTCAGAAGACTTTTTAATCATCCCTTTTTAAAATCGGGTGCAAAGGTATGAAAATAAATTGGATAATTAGAACGTGACCGGGTTAACGAAGAAAAATAAATCAGAACTGGTATAGAAGATATTTCCTGAGTAAATTTCTTTTGCCGATGGTTACCCTGAGTTCCTTCTCCAGATAATTATCCAACGATCCATATTTTAGTTTGATATGGTCTACGGCATAATTAAGGTAAGCCCTGTTGACGGATAACATGGCTGTGACAGCTTCCTGCATCGACTCGGAGAGAGTTCTGGCATCTATCTCTGCTTTTGCAGGATCAATATGCTGATTGGAAAGCATATAATCCTGCTCCAGAATGCCTTGGGGTATCCCGATGGCATACAAAATCAAATAGGTAGCTATTCCAACCCCATCTTTTCCCAATGAACCGGACAACAGAACAGGGTAATTGCTGTCGTTGGCAAGCAGATCGAACATTTCGGCAAACTGAGTTTTGTGATTCTCTACCAGATTGACATATTCTTCCTGCACGTAACGAATGGCATCGCTCCGGTCGAAATGTTCGTCTTTCATCTGTTCATCAAGTTTGCCTGCATCCATGGGCGCCAGCGGCAAAGCTATTTTTCTGATGGAAGGGTGAAGGAGGATGGGATATTTTCCGGCTGTTCTCTCCGAACGAAAATCGATCACCGTCTTTATTTTCAACCTCCGGATGCGTTCCTGATCGTAGAGGGTGGCGTTGCTAAGATTGCCCGAACGATAGATAACACCCCACTTCATTTGCCGGTTATCGGTGGTATAATATCCGCCGATGTCACGAAAGTTCTTGATGTTATTCATGTCGATAACCCTGTTGGCCACTACACCGGAGTGAACGCCGGCAGTACGAAGAATAAAATATTCCCGCAAGCCGGAACCGGTAGGATTCACTTTAAGCACCTGATCCGTAATCCTGGTAGTTGCAACCGGCGTAAAACTTGTCAGGGAACTGTCAGTAAGAGAAGAGTAGATATCAATGTTGCCCTCCTGATCGGGACTTACTTCCCACTTAAGCAGAAAATCCCCTTCCCTGTCTTTCTCTACCACGGACGTTATCTTTACTGTCGACATACATGAGTGTGTCAGAATAATCAGCAAGCAGACAAATAGTATGGAATATAGTTTCTTCACCTTACTTATATTAGAAACAAAAGTATAAAAACTTTGTTCTAAAAAGAAAGTAAAAAAAAGAGTATTAACAATATATAATTATTCGTCTTTCTTTTTAATACTTTATTTTTAAGTTACTTGGGATATTTTTGCCTGAAAGAGACTTTTGTTGATAACTTGTGAAAGAATTGTAGAAAGAAATTCATAATTTCATTTTTTTATTTAAAATCAATTTTCCGATAAAAACATTTTGCATAATTACAAATTTGTTACGCTTTTTTTACAGCAATGTTTCCACCTCTTTTCAACAAGAGGACAGCAATGGAAAAGAAATTAATTATTAACTTTGCTTTTTATCAACAGCTTTCGATAACTTTTCTTATACGGTTGAATATCAGTATAAAGAAAATAATTAAAGCCGTGATTATTTGACGATAACTTGCTTTCATAATTTGAAAACGTGACTTCCAAATTTTTTGAATAAAACTGATTGACAGTTTCAACAGGCTATCATCATCATCATACTTCTTTTTTATTTTTAAAACTATATATATAATAATTAGGTTATGACAAAAGCAGAAATCATTCAAAATATAGCACTCCTGAAAAAAGAGAAAAACGCCATTATTCTGGCGCATTATTACCAGGAATCTGATATCCAGGATATTGCCGATTTTGTGGGAGATAGTCTGGCATTGGCCCAGTGGGCTGCGAAGACCACTGCCGACATCATTGTGCTGTGTGGTGTGCATTTTATGGGTGAGACCGCAAAAATATTAAGTCCGGAAAAGCGGGTATTTATTCCGGATCTGATGGCCGGTTGTTCTTTGGCAGAGAGTTGTCCGGCTGATGAGTTTGAGAAATTTGTGCATGATCATCCAGGCCATACGGTTATTTCCTATGTGAATACGACGGCAGCCGTAAAGGCATTGACCGATATCGTTGTCACCTCTACCAATGCGAAACAGGTGGTTGAATCGCTTCCGGCAGATGAAAAAATAATTTTTGGTCCTGATAAAAATCTGGGTGATTATATCAACAAACTCACCGGAAGAAATATGTTGTTGTGGGACGGTGTTTGTCATGTACACGCACAGTTTTCGCTGGAGAAAATTATGGATCTCAAAAAAGAACATCCTGAAGCGTTATTGCTGGCTCACCCCGAATGTCCAAAATATCTTTTGGAAGTGGCCGATCACGTAGGGTCAACCTCTTCCATTCTTAAATTTGCGACCCTTTCCGATAAAAAACAGTTTATTGTGGCTACTGAAGCAGGCATATTGCATCAGATGCAAAAAGAAAATCCGGAAAAAGAGTTTATCCCGGCTCCTCCTGAAGATTCCACCTGTGCGTGTAATGAGTGTTTTTATATGAAAATGAATACGTTAGAGAAACTGTATCTCTCTCTCAAAAATGAAACACCCGAGATTTTTATTGAAGAAAGGATCAGGTTAAAAGCTGTGAAGCCAATTGAACGGATGCTGGAGATTTCCGCACGTCACGGTCTGTGATCGTTATATGGACTCTGTTTTGTCAACCATTCCAGAGAATTGATAAACTGATCCCTTTTTTGTACCTTTGCACCCGCAAAAAATGTATGGCTCTCTTCTGCTGATTCTTTACTGGTTTCATTGGAGTGAGCGTCTTTAAAAATCGAAAAAAATGGCGCTTCAATGTGGTATTGTGGGGCTTCCCAACGTAGGGAAATCAACCCTTTTCAATTGTTTGTCGAATGCGAAAGCGCAGGCGGCAAATTTTCCATTCTGTACTATCGAACCCAATGTGGGTGTGATTACGGTTCCGGATGATAGGCTTAATAAATTGGCTGAACTTATTCATCCACAGAGAATTTTGCCTACTACTGTAGAGATAGTAGATATTGCGGGATTGGTGAAGGGAGCGAGCAAAGGAGAAGGTTTGGGGAATAAGTTTCTGGCCAATATTCGGGAAACAGATGCAATTCTGCATGTATTGCGTTGTTTCGACGACGAGAATGTGACGCACGTAGACGGACTGGTTGATCCGGTGCGGGACAAGGAGATTATTGATGCCGAACTGCAGCTGAAAGATCTGGAGACGATTGAAGCGCGCATCAATAGGGTGGAGAAGCAGGCAAAGACGGGGGGCGACAAAGATGCCAAGCTCGCTTTTGAAGTTTATTCAAAAATACGCGCTGCCTTGTTGCGTGGAGAATCGGCACGGACAGTGACTTTCGATACCAAAGATGAAACGAAGGCTGCCCAGGGACTTTTTCTACTTACTTCCAAACCGGTATTGTATGTCTGCAATGTAGACGAAGCCAGTGCAGTGAGTGGAAACAGGTATGTGGAAGCAGTGCGCGAAGCGGTGAAAAACGAAAACGCGCAAATTCTGGTAGTGGCTGCCAAAATTGAATCAGAAATAGCGGAATTTGAAACCTACGAAGAAAGGCAAATGTTTCTGAACGAAATTGGGTTGGAAGAATCCGGTGTCAACCGACTCATCAAATCGGCCTACAGGTTGCTTGACCTGCAAACATTTATTACCGCTGGAGTACAGGAAGTACGTGCCTGGACATTTCAGAAAGGATGGAAAGCCCCACAATGTGCCGGTGTAATCCATACGGACTTTGAGAAAGGATTTATTCGTGCCGAGGTCATTAAATACGATGATTACATCACCTACGGTTCTGAAAGTGCTGTCAAGGAAGCTGGTAAAATGAATGTGGAAGGCAAGGAATATGTGGTGCAGGATGGTGATATCATCCACTTTCGTTTTAATGTCTGATCTTTACAGAGCTACATTGGTTTTAATCCCCAGTTCCTCTACCTGTTCGGCTATTTTTTTGAGGACTTCAGCAGAGGCTTTTTGAAGCCCTTTTGCGGGTGTTTCCCGATCAATAGTATAGATCATCACTTCACGCGGCTTGAGCTCTCTAATAAGCTCTAACCATGCAAAAATCTCTTCTTCTGTGGTGTTGTCGATTATCTTCCCTTCGAAAGTGCCTTTTAAAAACATGGTCTGGAGAATAAAATTGCCCTGAAATTGTTTATAGCGTGCCACCTGTCTTGCTACTCCATAGGTGGGGGTATTGGGACGATCGATTATCCTGACAGTTTCGTCGAAGGCCGAATCAAGTTTTAAGATGGGATGATCGACCTTTTGGAGTGCATTGAAAACTGTTTTTTTCGACAAATGCATGCCGTTGGAAAGTACGCTTATTCCTGTATGAGGATAGTAGCGATTCCGCAATGCAATGCTATCATCAATGATTTTATCAAATTCAGGATGCAGGGTAGGCTCGCCGTTTCCGGCAAATGTGATCACATCGAGTTTAGCCTCCTCTTCACGAAGCGACTTCAGCCTATCTTCCAAAGCAGCTTTTACAAGTTCCCTGTCGGGTAGTTTCGTTTTTGTACGAAAGTCTTTATTGAAACCGCATTCGCAGTAGATGCAATCAAACGAACAGAGTTTGCCGTCGTAGGGTAACAGGTTTACTCCTAACGACGTTCCCATTCTTCTGCTGTGAACAGGTCCGTAAACTATTTCGTTAAAAAGTATTGTCATGTCAATTTATATTTGAATCAAGAACTAAACGGGATGACTGAAGCCTGACACTAGTCAGAACCAGGAAAGAATCTTGTCTGTGCCAAAACCGATGAGCAGATAGCGCAAAAACTTGCCCATGGTCATTGAGATCATCACGACCGAGACATTGGCTCGCATAAATCCAAGTGCCACGATCATTGCATCTCCAACAGCTGGCATAAAACCGAAAAACCCCATCATGGCGCCTTTCCCGTGCAGCCACTGGATGGTTTTACCAATTTTTTCGGGCTTTATCTTGAACCATCTTTCCAGCCATTGTGTTTTACCCAATCTTCCCAGGTAGTAGCAGGTAGCACCTCCCATAGCATTCCCGACCGTAGCATAGATAATGCTGGTCCACAGATCCATTCCTGCTGCTATCAACGCCGCAAAAACTACTTCGGAGCTGAAAGGAAGTATGGTTGCTGCAAGAAAAGAAGCCAACAGCAACCCCCAGTATCCGTAATCTGCCAATCCGTCGAGCATGACTTTTGTGTTAATGAGCCACCAGCCAGTTTTCTCCTACTCCCAGATCCGTTTTTAAAGGAACTTGCAGACGAAAGGCATGTTCCATCTCCTCTGTCACTATTTGCCTCAGTCTCGGCAGTTCATCGGGGATAACGTTGAAGTTGAGTTCGTCGTGTACCTGGAGGATCATTCTCGAACGCATCTTCTCTTTTTCCAGCCGCTCGAAAATTCGCACCATGGCCACCTTGATAATATCCGCCGCACTTCCCTGAATGGGGGCGTTAATGGCATTGCGTTCCGCGTATCCACGCACGGTAGCATTACGGGAATTAATATCCGGCAGATAACGTTTTCTTCCGAATATTGTCTCGACATATCCTTGAGTGCGCGCCCTTGCAATGCTTTCATCCATATAGCGTTTCACATCGGGGAATGTGGCAAAATATTCGTCAATCAGGTCTTTGGCTTCAGTGCGGGAGATAGTCAGCCTTTCCGATAATCCAAAGGGAGTGATTCCATAAATAATACCAAAATTGGCCGTTTTTGCCTTTCTCCGCATATCTCCTGTTACTTCTTCCAGAGGGACTTTAAAAATTTTTGAGGCTGTGGCAGCGTGGATATCCAGCCCTTTATTGAACGCTTCCACCATATTATGGTCTCCGCTTAGGTGGGCCATGATGCGCAGTTCAATTTGTGAATAGTCTGAGGAGACAAACAAACAATCCTCATCGGGAATGAATACCTTACGCATCTCCTTGCCACGTTCGTCGCGTATGGGGATGTTCTGCAGATTCGGGTTCGTACTGCTCAAACGTCCCGTTGCTGCCACGGTCTGGTTGAACGATGTGTGGATTTTACCGGTACGTGAATGGATTAGCAGCGGGAAAGCGTCCACGTAAGTGCTCAATATTTTTTTTAGTCCCCTTTGTTCCAGTATTTTACCAATTATAGGATGTTTGGATCGAATTTTTTCCAGTTCCTCCTCGCTGGTTTTGTACTGTCCCGTCTTGGTTTTTTTCGGTTTATCCGTGATCTTCATTCTGTCGAACAGTACTTCGCCTATCTGTTTTGGGGAGTTAATGTTAAATTCAATACCCGCCATCTCCGTGATCTCTTTCTCAATCAATTCCAGTTCGCCGGTATATTGCTTTGAAAGATCGTTTATAGCCTCCAGATCCAGACGCACTCCTGTCCATTCCATATCTGCCAGCACATAAATAAGCGGAAATTCCACGCTGTACAAAAGATGATCGAGTCCGTTCGCGTGAATCTCTTTTTCCAGCCTGTGCTTCAGTTTAAGCGTGATGTCGGCATCCTCTGCGGCATAGTCGGTGACGATCGCCGGGTCAACGTCGCGCATATTTCCTTGATTTTTCCCCTTGGCACCAATCAACTCTTCAATGTGTATTGTTTTATATTTCAAATAGATCTCGGCCATGTAGTCCATGCCGTGACGAATTTCAGGGTTGATCAGATAGTGCGCGATCATGGTATCAAAAAGTGATCCCCGCACCCGAATGTCATAATTCCGCAGTTCAAGGATGTCGTATTTGATGTTTTGCCCTACTTTTTCTATGTTTTCGCTCTCGAAAAAGGGACGAAAAATATCGACCTGTCGTTGAGCTTCCGCTCGATCCGCAGAGATGGGTACATAATAGGCTTCACCTTCTTTAAATGCAAAAGAAAGTCCCACCAGTTCACTCAGCAATGGGTCTACGCCTGTAGTTTCGGTGTCGAAACAGACCGATTGTTGTTGGCACAACATCCTGCTCAATGTGGCCATCTCATCTTCAGTCTCAACCATCGTGTATTGATGCGGGGTGGTGTGGATATTGGTGAAGTCGGCCGGCATTTCGGGAGAGATAGCTGTCGGCGATTCGTCTGAATTCTTTGTTTCCGGCAAATCGAACAGGGAAAACAAATCACCCTGTAACGGACCTTTCGGTGCTGTTTTCACCGGCTCCTGCTTTAATACCCGGTTGAGAAGGGCACGAAATTCGAGTTCCTCGAAGAGTTCTTTTATGGCACCTTCGTCTATCTCTTTCCGGATAAAATCGTCCTCCGACACCTCAATGGGCACGTCTGTCTTGATGGTAGCCAGAAATTTGGAGAAACGTATCTGGTCGCTATTTTCTTCTATTTTGGCCTTTAAAGCCCCTTTTAGCTGATGGCTATTTTTAAGCAGATTTTCTATCGAGTCGAACTCCCGCAGCAGTTTTACAGCAGTTTTTTCTCCCACACCGGGGCAGCCGGGGATGTTATCGGAAGAATCACCCATTAATCCCAATAAATCGATCATCTGACACGGATGATCAATCTGGTACTTTTCCGTTACTTTTTTGTCATCCAGTACGTCAAAATCATTGCTTCCGTATTTTGGTTTGTATATAAAGATATGAGATTCAGTTAGTTGTCCGTAATCCTTGTCGGGTGTCATCATGTACACGTCAAAGCGATCCTTGTCCGCCCGTTTGGCGATTGTGCCGATCACATCATCCGCTTCGTAACCGGGTACTTCCAGCACCGGAATGTTGTAGGCACTGATGATATCCTTGATGATGGGAACAGATAATTTAATTACTTCCGGTGTAGCCTCACGCTGTGCCTTATATTCTTCGTAAGCTGTATGACGAAAGGTGGGACCCGGAGGATCAAAAGCGACCGCTATGTGGGTGGGATCCTCTTTTCGCAGCACCTCTTCCAGCGTATTTACAAAGCCGAAAATAGCCGAGGTATTTCTTCCTTTCGAGTCTATGCGCGGATTTTTGATAAAAGCGTAATACGATCTGTAAATGAGGGCGTATGCGTCGAGGAGGAAAAGTTTATTTTTAGTCATCAGTTAGTACGTTATAATGTTCGTGCTCGTTTCACCACGTTTTCAAAAAATTAATTTTGAAACTGTAAAGTTACGAATATTTGTTGCGAACAGGAGAATTATTTTTACTTTTGTAAGTTATTAAGCAGGTGTAATGGATCAAAGTCAGATAATAAAAGATTTTCTTCGGGAAGAGCTCCTTCTTTTCGAAGATTATTTCCGCCAGTCGCTCAAAAGTGACAATCCGCGTGTAGCGGAGATGATCAGCCATGTGTTTAACTCGAACGGAAAACGACTGAGACCCATACTGGTGCTTTTAACAGCCAAGGCTTGCGGACGCATTATCCCGGAAACCTATCACGGTGCGGTGACAGTTGAACTCTTGCATACGGCTACACTGATACACGACGATGTAATCGACAAGTCGGATATGCGAAGAGGTAAAAAATCCGTGAACGCCGTATTTGATAATACCAAAGCTGTGCTGATCGGTGATTATCTTTTGTCCACTGCATTGATGGAGAGTGTGAAAACAAGAGATCTCGGTATTGTCAGCATCATTTCGGAACTGGGACAAAATCTTTCCGAGGGAGAACTGGATCAATATTCTCTTGCCAGCGATGTCATCATTGACGAGGATGCTTATTTTGATGTCATCGACAAAAAAACTGCGTCGCTCATGCGTGCGAGTATTACCATCGGGGCTATTACCGGTGGAGCAGGGATCGAAACGATTGAAAGATTCAGAGAACTGGGTGGGCTTCTTGGAATCTGTTTCCAAATCAGAGACGACATCTTCGACTATTACCAAACCGACATTGGAAAACCTACCGGCAACGATATACGGGAGGGGAAGATTACACTTCCCCTGATTTATGCGTTAAAAAATGCACCGCAGGATCTAAGTAAAGAGATGATAGGTATCATTACATCGCGCGATTACACCGAAGATAATATCACAAAACTGCTCATGTTCGCAAGAAATAATCGTGGAGTGGAGCATGCATATAGAAGAATGGATGAGTTTCTCGACGAAGCGGAAAAGATTATCGCGGATTTTACATTCGATAACAACATTAAATCGCTTATGCGTCTTTTTCTTGTTTACCTGAGAGAACGCGCCTATTAAAAAAATGAGGTTGTCTCAAAATAAAATTTAACCTCCTGAGAAA
>DHSP01000003.1:41568-61931 GCA_002408485.1 Proteiniphilum sp. UBA5283
TTGTGATACACCCTCATTCAATTAATTGGTCTTTTACCTGTTTACTGAATTTCAATCATTCTGGAATTCGGCTTCTTTTCTTCACTGACTGTAGGAATATCAACTGTCAATACGCCGTTTTCGACTTTTGCCGTAATTTTTTCCTTTTCAATGTTGTCAGGAAGAATCATTCTTCTTTGAAACTGCGTATAGGAAAATTCACGTCTCAGATAAGAACCTTTGTCTTTCTCTTCTGTCTGACTTTTTTTCTCGAATTCGATGACGAGGTTGTTTGCCTCATCCAACCGAACATTGCAATCTTCCTTGGTCATTCCGGGTGCAGCTACTTCTACCGTAAACCCGTGATCATTTTGCTGAATGTTAATTGCAGGCACAGATTTGTTGCTGTTTTCCATCCATTCATTGCCGAAGAAATCATTGAAGACACTCGGCAGCCAGTTGTTTGTTCGTCTAATGATAGCCATAATTTTAATCCTTTCTTTTTGTTTATTTGTTTGCTTACACTCCTAAAGCACAAAATACATGCCGACGGATAAAAATGAAGAAAACTCCCGGAAAAATGACAAAATGACTTGATATATCGCTGAAAAACTCCCGAAATTTGCCAAAATCAGACATAATGACACATATTGTCTCTTGATTTTTCTCATCTATGAAACAACTTTGACTGCATTGATGTTCATCTGGTAAGCTGAATTCTTTTTACCTACCAGACACTCTATACTCTATTGGTTTCCTTTAATTGGAAGGTATAATTCTGCAGTGTTCCATCCTGCATGATGGTAACCGATACCCTGCTGCCCCTTACATTTACGAAACAAGGAAGTTGTAAAACAACAAAGAAGGCGAACCGCAAAGTCCGCCTTCCCATAATGTGTGGATGATAGAATATCACTGCTGGTCAATCAGTACTTCCAGCCGGCTTTTTCAGTGATCTCAGCGTTATTGCTGACCGGAATCAATGTAAATCCCCATTCATAGTTTCTGTTGGCTGGCAGTGTGTAAGCGGGTAGGGGACGTGCACCCCAGCTATTGTATCCGGCTACCCCCTGTTGTTTCATATCGATACAGACCTCTACAAAATTGCGTGGGGTGATGTCGTTTATGTGTGTCTGCCGCGGACGGTTGTTTTTGGCCTCATTCTCGGAACGTGCAGCGATCTCTTCGCTGCTAAAATTGTTCCATTGGTAAGGGCGGTGTGTGGATTCTTCCGAATCGAAATCTTCCACGCTGTTACGCAGTGCATTGAAGCCAATGGTGCCATCCGCTACGACCAGAAGCCCTTTTTCGTTGTTTGTGAGTGCCACCCAGCGGGTATCCGTTCTGTGGCCGTTCTCCTGAGGACGTACATAAGGAAAGTACATATCTTCGGCTGTGGTCTGATAGACACCTACTTTTGAGCCGGAGGCTCTGTCTATATAATTCTCGCCGGGACCTCGACCATAATAGGTAATTTTGTTCATTGCCATCGGCAAACGGAAACGTACTCCGATACGTGGTACTGTCAAGGTTGAAGATACCTTGCGCACGGCAGTTACCTCCGGAGAAAACGTAGCTGTCAGGGTGGCCTCGGAGGCGCTAATCTGCTTTTCCTGCATATCGGTCGACAGGAACGTTACATCCACATTCAATATACCCGAAGGATGAAGGGTGTATTGAACCTTGTAAAGATTTCCTGCAGCCAGGAGGTACGTGATTTCCATCACCTGGTTATTTCCATCGGTTGAAGTCTTCACATCGGTCACTTTGAAGTTTTTACTCGATTGTTTCCATATCTGCAATCGGTTGGGAGCCCCGTTCCCATAGTCGTTATCGTTAGGCGCACGCCAGAAATTGGGCTGGATGCCGAAACCTTCTTCAAAGTATTCCGTTCCATTCACTTTGTAAGAGGTCACCAGCCCGCTCTTCCTGTCAAAAACAAAACGAACTTTTGAAGATTTTACTACAACATTATTTCCTGCTTCTGTTAATTGGAGAGGTGGATTGTTGCCGGTCTGTACAAAAACAGGTTTGGGTTCGCCAAATGGAAGGGCAAATTGTTCTATTGCCACCACGTGCCCGGCAGGAATAAGCGGAGTAGTTGTTTCTTGAATTACTTCAAAATTCACAAAGTACTCTTTGCCTGCTCCTGGCGTTACATTGCCGAGCGGAATGGTCATTATGTCCGATTGTTGGGGCAAAAGAGCCACATCCAGCGTTCCTGTTGCAACGATCTCTCCATTTTCCGTGATCCGGTACCTGAAGGAGTAATCGTTTGTATTGGAGAAATATTGACGGTTGATAACCCGGAAAGTACCTTTCGCCGGATCCACAGCTTCGAATGCAAAATTCTGGTGTGTGTATTTTACTTCAGCCAGGGCAGGGTGGGGAGTACGGTCGGGATTCACCAATCCGTTGCAAAGGAAGTTGCCGTCGCTCGGCATGTCGGTGCCGTAGTCTCCTCCATATTTGTAATAATGCCGTCCATTTTCATCGATGGCCTCCATGCCCTGATCTACCCAATCCCAGATGTATGCACCCTGAAGGTTCGGATATTTGTAAATTGCCTCCCACTGGAGATCGAGATTCCCATTGGAGTTGCCCATTGCGTGAGAGTATTCCGAAGGAATCACTGGTCGGTCACTTCCTTTTTTGCCAATTTCTTCCAGCCAGGCGGCACTTGGATATTGAGGAACGTAGATGTCTGTATTGAAATCCCACAGAGCACGTTCGTAATTGACGGGACGATGCATCAAATCGCGCTCCTGATCTTTCAGAAACTTATAGGTGTGAAAGAAGTTAATTCCGTTACCGGCTTCATTTCCCAGTGACCATATTGTGACCGATGGATGATTCTTGTTTCTTTCGAACATATTCACTGTACGGTCCATGTGGGTCTGTTCCCACTCGGGGTGTTTCGCTAGTGACTCCTGGCCGTAATACATACCGTGAGATTCGATGTTTGCCTCGTCGTATACATACAACCCATATTCGCTGCACAACTCATAGAACCTGCGCGACTGGGGATAATGTGCTAACCGTACGGTGTTAATGTTGTGTTGCTTCATCAACTCAAAGTCTTTTCGCATCAGTTCTTCGGTAACGTAATGTCCTGTCTTTGGGTTAGTTTCGTGAATATTCACTCCTTTCAACTTGATGGGTTGTCCGTTCACCAGGAATAACCGGTCGGTCCTGTCGCCTGCTGTTACAGGTTTTATCTCAAAACGGCGGAAGCCGACTGCGTAAGGAACTACTTCACCTTGCGTGTCGCCCTCTTTGATGACCGTTATCAGTAGTTTGTACAGATTGGGATGTTCAGACGTCCAGGTTGCCACGTCCGGCAAAACCGCACGAAAACGTACGCTGTTTTCTCCGTTCCCATGAATGCTGACCGGTTGTATACCCGATGCCACGGTTCTACCCGATGGATCCAACAGTTCATAGGCCACCTGCGCCACCGAGACACCGGAATGATAATTTGCAACGGTTGTTTCCAATGAGAAGATGCCGTTTTGGTAGTTGTCGTCGAGGGTGGATTTGATCCTGAAATCACGCAGCGAGGTCTTGGGCTGTGACCAAAGGAATACATCCCGCTCAATGCCACTTATGCGCCAGAAATCCTGGCTTTCGAGGTAAGAGCCTGTACTCCATCGGAATATTTTCAAGACAAGCGAATTTTTGCCTGGTGTTACGTACTTGTTGATGCGAAATTCGGCTGTGGTTTTTGAATCTTCGCTATAGCCTACCTCTTTACCGTTAATATATACATAAACCCCCGATTTGGCACCGTCGATGCTCAAAAATATCTCGCGATCGGTCCAATCCTCGGGGATATCGATTTCACGACGGTATACGCCTACCGGATTTTGTTCCGGAAGATAGGGTGGGGCCATCTTTGGAAATCGGGTTTTTGGATCACGCTCTACAAATTCATAGGGATGATTTACGTATATTGCAGTTCCAAATCCCTGCATTTCCCAGTTTCCGGGCACTTTGATATCTTTCCATTCCGAAAATGATACCGTTGAGTCCGTAATATTTTCGGGAAGATCTTTGTATCCCTCCACGAAATAAAACTTCCATGTTCCGTTCAGTGAAAGATAATACTTACTCTGTTCAAATCGCGTTTGCAATGCCTCCTGTTTGTTGTCGTAGGTCATAAACTGCGTCCGGGGGTATTCCTTATTCACCTGGACAACATTCACATCCTGCCAGTAAGGAAGTGTACGTAAGTTTGATGTCATTCTGCTCTCTTGTGCCTGAGAATGATTAATCGATAGTAAACCAAAGGCTGCAGCGAGGACAATTAATTTTTTCTTCATTTTAGCACTCGTTGTTTTTCTTTTTTTCCTAATAAATTAGGTAGTTTTTATTTCTGATAGTAAGTTGCCAGCAAGCCGGCTTGCACCTATCCTGAATAGGGTAGGGTTACACCATTCTTCTCCCAGCAGCTCTTTGACGAGTGTGTAATACTTTACTGCGTCGACGGTAGTAGAGATGCCGCCCGATACCTTCAGTCCAACTTTCCTACCTGTTTTACCATAATACGATTTTATGGCGTGACACATTACATAGGCAGCTTCCAGCGTAGCTCCCGGATACCCTTTGCCCGTGGATGTTTTTAAAAAGTCGGCCCCGGAATAGAGAGAGAGAATGGCGGCATTGTGAATCTGTTGAACCGTATTCAAAGCACCTGTTTCCAGGATGACCTTCAGTGAAGCATGACGACACGCTTCTTTTATCTCGCTTAGTTCTTCGCACATCTCCTCATATTCTTCACCAAGGAAAAGGCCTACGTTTATCACCACATCAATTTCATCTGCTCCATCGGCGACAGCCAGGGCCGTTTCGGCAACTTTCACTTCGGCGAATGTTTGGGATGTTGGGAAGCCGCCAGATACACAGGCTATCTTTACGTCTGCAGTGAGTGCTTCTTTCGCCACATGTGCGAAGTTTGGATATACACAGATCGCGGCCACATTCTCCACTTCGGGTGTTGAGCCATCGAAAGCATTCACCTGTTCTATAAATTTCCATACACTATCCCGTGTGTCTGTCGTGTTGAGTGTGGTGAGGTCAATGCAGCTATACAATTTTCTGTATACCTCTTTGGTATTGTTTTCTTCCATTTTTTCAGCAAGAATTCGACCTGCTTTTTCAGTTACATCCCTGTCTGTTAATGTGAAAGGGTGAATTTCGAGGGCGTTTAAATATTTATCTGATTCCATTTTCTCTAGGTGTTTATGATTTATTATTACTTTAATTTCTTGTTATTCAGATGTCTAGTCGCATCCCTTATCGTTTTTTTTTCGATATTTTTTTGCAATGCTTCCTCCAGATTTACACCGGTTTGGTTGGCAAGACAGAGCAATACCCATAGCACATCGGCCATCTCATCCGGAAGACTTTTCGATAAATCGGAATCTTTAAAGGATTGATCACCGTAGGTTCGTGCCATTATGCGGGCAAGTTCGCCTACCTCCTCCATAAGAATTGTCATGTTGGTAAGTTCTCCGAAATAGCGAACGCCATATTCACGGATCCACAGATCTACCTGTTGTTGTGCCTCCTGAATTGTCATTGTTGATTGAATGTCAAATTGATAGTTATGATTGTTATTCCCGGTTTTTTGAGTCGATCCATATGGTAACCGGTCCGTCGTTCACAAGATGTACCTGCATATCTGCCCCAAATTCACCTGTCTGCACCGGCTTCTGCAGCCATTCCGACAAGGTGTTGCAAAACTGTTCGTAAAGCGGTACCGATATTTCTGGTTTGGCGGCCCTGATATAGGAAGGTCGATTGCCTTTCTTTGTGCTTGCGTGCAGGGTGAACTGCGAAACGACCAGAATATCTCCGCCGGTTTCCATCACCGATCTGTTCATTATTCCTTTTTCATCGTTAAATATACGCAAATTTACGGTTTTCCTGCATAAATACCCGATATCATCTTCGTTATCAGAATCTTCAATGCCAACCAGCAACAGCATCCCGTTTTTAATACACCCTTTTGTTTCACCTCCAATAGATACAGAGGCTTCCTTCACACGTTGTATGATCAATCGCATAATTTCAAAAATACAATGTTCTTTTTTTATTCCGGATTTTCTACAGTCTGTTTTGCTTTTCGAATTGCTGTCCTGAATTGTATCATATGAGTTTATTTTTTCCCTCTTCAATCCATTCCGCAATAATCGATCCTCTGTTATTGCCGATAATCTCAACAATCTCTTCCTTGCTTGCTTCTTTGATCCGCTTGATACTTTTAAAATGAGTAAGCAATCTTTTTTTTGTTTCGGGGCCGATCCCTTTTACACCGTCAAGTTCCGAGATCAGTTGCGACTTGCTTCTTTTTTGCCGGTGAAAAGTAATTCCAAACCGGTGGGCTTCGTCGCGAAGCTGTTGAATCAATTTTAACGTTTCGGAATTCTTGTCGATATAGAGAGGAACCGAATCGCCGGGGTAATATATTTCTTCTAATCGCTTTGCAATGCCAATCACGGCAATTTTTCCATAAAGCCCAATTTTCTGAAGCGATTCTACGGCAGCGTGTAATTGACCTTTACCTCCGTCAATTACAATGAGTTGAGGTAGGGTAGAGCCTTCGTTAAGCAGCCGAGAATAGCGTCTTTCCACAATTTCGCGCATCGATGCGTAATCATCGGGCCCTGTAACACTTTTAATGTTGAAATGGCGATACTCTTTTTTCGACGGCTTTGCTTTTTTGAAGACAACACAGGCAGCTACCGGATTTGTTCCCTGAATATTGGAATTATCGAAACATTCGATATGCAGAGGAAGTTCTTTTAACCGAAGATCCTTTTGTACTGTTTTCAATATTCTTGTGGTACGTTGCTCGGGGTTGAGCATTTCCGATTTCTTTAGCTTGTCAATTTTGTACTGTTTTACATTTTTTTCCGACAAAGCGAGGAGGCTTCTTTTTTCACCCCGCTGAGGAACTGTAAACTCAACTCCCTGTAGTTTCAGATCCGGGACAAACGGGACAATAATCTCCTTCGATTCACTGCCGAATCGTTGTCGCATCTCCAGGATTCCCATCCCGAGTAATTCCTCGGGCGTTTCATCGAGTTTCTTTTTGTACTCGAACGTGTATGCCTGGGTAATTGCACCGTTCACTACGTGAAGATAATTGATGAATGCTGAATTTTCATCCTGTTCAATAGAAAAAATATCCAGGTTGTAATTCATATTGCTGATTACCTGTGATTTTTCCCTGAAGTTTTGAATCAATAGCAACTTTTCCTTAAGTTCGTGGGCTTCTTCATACCGCATTTGATTTGCAAGCAACTGCATTTTTTCCTGAATCTGCTTTTCAATCAGCGAGATGTTACCTTTGAGGATTTCGGTAATTTCAGCAATATTTTTCTGGTAACTTTCCAGTGATTGCAATCCTTCGCAGGGTCCCTCGCACCTTTTAATATGGTATTCGAGGCAGACGTTGAATTTCCCTGCAGCTATATTCTCGGGTGTCAGATTCAAACGACATGTCCTGATTTTATAGACCCTGCGAATAAGATCCAGTAGTGCATTCACCGATTGAACCGACGTGTAGGGACCGTAATATTTTGATCCATCTCTGACCAGATTCCGAGTTTTGTATACCCGCGGAAAAAATTCATTTTTTACCACAATGGATGGGTATGACTTGTCGTCTTTCAGCATCACGTTATAGCGTGGCTTCAGTTGCTTGATCAGATTATTTTCCAGAAGAAACGTGTCTTCTTCGCTGTTGACGACAATGTATTTTATTTTGCAAATTTTTCTGACGAGGATTCTTGTCTTCGGGTGATCTTGTATTTTATTGAAATAAGAGGATACTCTTTTTTTCAAATCCTTGGCTTTCCCAACGTATATAACCGTTCCTTTTTCATCCAGAAACTGGTAGCAGCCCGGGAGGTGGGGGATAACGGCCAGAGTATTTATAATTTCGTCAGTCATTTTTTAATCAGGATCGTTTATATAAGGCAAATTTACAAAATAAAACTCATTTTTGCCGATTGTTGAGAAGAAGGCAAAAATGAGTTTGGTCTTCCCGTGAGGAATTACACCGGGAAAGGTAAACAGGTTATTTTCCCAAAGTCAACATGACTCCTGAGTTCATCATACTGTAAACTTGAGAATGCTGTTTACTTCAACTTCTGCAGGAAACAATTTCCGTCCTTTTAACTCTTCCAGTTCAATCAGGAAGTTAATATATATCGTTTTTACGCCCAATTTTCTGATCAGGTTATAAGCGGCCAGCATGGTACCTCCTGTCGCCAATAAATCGTCGTGGATCAGAACCACATCGTCCGGTGTCAATGCATCTGCATGAATTTGGATGGTATCATCCCCGTATTCCTTTGAATATGCTTCTTCGATTACTTTATAAGGTAACTTGCCTGGTTTTCGAATGGGGACAAATCCAGCGCCCAGCTGGATAGCCAATGCCGGTCCCATGAAAAAACCGCGTGATTCTATACCTACAACCTTGGTGATCCCTTTGTCCCGATATCGTTCAAAGAGAATTTCTGACAGTTCTTTTAAATGTTCCGGAGATTGGAACAGAGTGGTAATGTCTTTAAACTGGATCCCAGGGATAGGGAAGTCAGGGATATTCCTGACAGCGTCTGATAGTGTTTCGATGCTCATTTTTTATTTTGTTTCCTGTTTTTATTGAAATGTTCCACGTGAAACATTGTTGTCTTATCGTCCGAGAAGGACCAGCAAAACGGAGATGTCGTTTGGTGAAACCCCGGGAATCCTGCTTGCCTGTGCAATGGTTTCGGGATTGATCTTCGTGAGTTTCTGGCGCGCCTCGGTCGACAGTGATTGAATTTTATTGTAGTTGAACTTATCTTTGATGCGAATGTCCTCAAGGCGACTTATTTTGTCTGCCATAATCCGTTCCCGTTTAATATATCCGCCATATTTTATTTTAATATCGGCCGATTCAATGATCTCCTCCTTGCGGTCCCCAATCTTCTGGAGAAGTTCGTTGAGTGGCGAGATTTCCTGTGACATCAGTCTAAGGTCGATGTGGGGACGGGTAAGCAGGTCGAACAGTTTCACACCATGTTTCAACGGTGCTGTACCGATCTTTTCCAGAAAGGGATTGATTCGTTCTGCCTTGACGGAAAAATTACGGACAAAGTCGATTATTTCGTGTACCTTTTCTTCTTTGCTGTTGAGAAGCTGTATTCTTTCGTTTGAAGCAAGCCCCAGTTCCCCGGCTTTGCGGGTAAGCCTTTCATCCGCATTGTCCTGTCGCAAGAGGATGCGGTATTCTGCGCGGGAGGTGAACATACGATATGGTTCGTCCACTCCTTTGGTGATCAGATCATCGATCAGTACACCGATATATGCTTCGTCTCTGCGCAGTATAAAAGGATTGCCCCCATGACAATTGATGTGTGCATTGATCCCGGCAATCATTCCCTGTCCTGCTGCCTCTTCGTAGCCTGTTGTCCCGTTTATCTGTCCCGCAAAAAAAAGGTTCTTAACGGGTTTCGTTTCGAGGGTAGGGTGGAGTTGAGTAGGGTCGAAAAAGTCATATTCTATGGCATACCCGGGTCGGAAAATGTGTACATTTCTGAAGGCCGGTACGCGTTGTAGTGCTTTTAGCTGAATTTGAAGGGGCAGGGAAGAGGAGAAGCCATTGAGATAGTATTCGTGTGTTGTCTCGCCTTCCGGTTCCAGAAAAAGCTGGTGGCTTGTCTTCTCTGCAAATGTCACAATCTTTGTTTCAATGCTGGGGCAGTAACGGGGGCCGATGCTTTGAATCTGTCCGTTATAGAGTGGGGAGTCATGCAGTCCTTCCTGCAATGCCTCGTGTACCTCTTCCGATGTATAAGCTATCCAACAGCTACGCTGTTGCAGCGTACGTTCTACTTCCGATAAATAAGAGAATTTATGGAAATCGTCGTCCCCCTTTTGTTCTTCTAGCAATGAAAAATCCACGCTTCTTGCATCTATTCTGACTGGTGTGCCCGTCTTCATACGGTCAGTTTTGAACCCCAGTTTACGAAGATGTTCGGTCATGCCGAACGATGCCGGTTCTCCGAGGCGACCTCCACCAATTTGAACTTTACCGATATGAATAAGCCCGTTCAAAAAGGTCCCGTTTGTCAGGATCACAGATTTGGCCGAAAATTCAACGCCCATGCGAGTTTTTACGCCGGTTACAGTCATGCTGTCGACCACAAGCTCGGTGACCATATCCTGCCACATATACAGATTGGGTGTGTTCTCGATGATCTCACGCCATGTGTCAATGAATTTTATTCTATCGCTTTGCACACGCGGACTCCACATGGCAGGCCCTTTGGAACGGTTCAGCATTCTGAATTGAATGGCTGTTTTGTCGCTGACAATTCCCATTTGTCCTCCCAATGCATCAATTTCGCGCACAATCTGCCCTTTGGCAATGCCGCCTACGGCGGGATTGCAGCTCATCTGGGCAATTTTGTTCATGTCCATTGTTATGAGTAGCACTTTTGAGCCCAAATTGGCTGCAGCCGTGGCTGCTTCGCAACCGGCATGTCCTGCACCCACCACAATGATGTCGTAATTGAAAGTCATTTTTTAGTATTTTGAGGATGCAAAGATACTAAAAAAGAAAACGTTACGATTACGCCGGATGTTAATTCCCGATAATAGAAGAAAAACAGCCTTTATTTCAGATAGATACGCAGATAGATCGGGAGATGGTCGCTGTAACCTCCTGTGAATCTACCGCGATAGCTCCGATTTGGGCTGATTTGTTTGTTTCTGTCGGTATGCAGCAGATAGGGAGGATTGAATATGTCGGCATAGTCCGGTTTACAATCTATTCTGTCCGATAATAACATGCTACCGGATACAATAAATTGATCAAAAAGCAGCCATCTTTTGTGGTATGTCGTGCCCAGACCTTTTTTGAATTTAGGATAGAGCAGGTTGTATAATTTATGATTTA
Organism: Proteiniphilum sp. UBA5283; assembly: GCA_002408485.1. Classification (GTDB taxonomy): domain Bacteria; phylum Bacteroidota; class Bacteroidia; order Bacteroidales; family Dysgonomonadaceae; genus Proteiniphilum. The sequence continues at coordinate 52,505 of DHSP01000003.1, forward strand.
CGACACTTGAAAATTCTTTCTTTGCACCCAGAACTTCGTCAATACTGTTGTCGTCGGGTGTATCGTTAAAATCGCCCATGACGAGCACATTTTCATTGGGGTTCTCGTCCTGGATTTTGCAGATTGCGTTTTTCAATTCGCTCGCCACAAAATACCGTCTCCGCTCCGAAACTTCTTTTCCCGAATTGCGCGAAGGAAAATGCACGACAAACAAATGCAGAATTTCGCTGTTCAACGTTTTTCCTTTTATATACAGGATATCGCGTGTACGGTCTTCTATCCCGGGGAGATGCACTAAGATCGGTGTTGATTCAAGAATAGCAAACGTTTGTGTATTGTAAATTATTGCTACGTCCGAACCCCTTTCGTCGGGACTGTCATAATGGATAAAACTATACCGCCTTATACCATTGCGGTTCATTTCGTCCAAAATGCTTTCCATCACCCATTTGTTTTCAATCTCCGCCAGACCGATTACATCGGGGTAATCGGGTTTTACAATTTCACCGATTACTTTTGTTAATTTTCCTACTTTATCATTGAACCGCTCCAATGTCCATTTTCTATTTCCGTTCGGTGTAAAATCATCGTCCATCGTCTTCGGATCGTCGATTGTGTCATAAAAATTTTCGGTGTTGTAAAACACGAAGGAAAATGGATGTGTCATTCTGTACGCAGGTTGTTTACAAATGTAAATGATATTCAGCGATGTAGACCAATTGGTAAATTATGGGAGTGGATTCCTCAGGAGTTCAAGTGCGGAGTCTTCCGCAATGCGCATCTCCTTCTTTTCCGAGTCCGACTGATCGTCAATTCCGCAAAGATGAAGAATTCCGTGGATCATCACACGGTACAGTTCCAGTTCAAAATCAGTATGATACATTTGTGAATTTGATCGAACGGTATCAAGACTAATAGATATGTCTCCCGAAATCCTGTTGTCTTCGGAGTAGTCGAACGTGATGATATCGGTATAATAATCATGCTGCAGATATTGCCGGTTGATCTCCAGAATTTTTGCATCGTCACAAAAAAGATAGGCAATTTCCCCCACCTTCTTATGATATCTTTCTGCCACCGTTTTGATCCAACGTGTCGTTTCCCTTCTCCTGATTCTGGGGAGGGTTACATTTTCTGCCTGATAAGTAATTGCCATAATTTAAGTTATATTAACCTGGAGACTCTTTTATTTTTATCCGAAAAATAGGTAGGCCACGAAAATGGCCGCAATAACCCCTGCTAAATCCGCTAAAAGCGCATAGGGAACGGTATAGCGCGAATTTTTAATGTTCACTGCACCGTAGTAAACAGCCACAATGTAGAAGGTGGTATCGGTGGCTCCCTGCAAGACACTCGATAGTCTGCCGGCAAATGAATCGGCACCGAAAGTCTTCATCGTATCTATCATCATTCCCCGAGCGCCACTACCACTCAACGGCTTCATCAGGGCTGTAGGCATCCCGTCTACCCAGCGGGTATCCATGCCGCTGAGAGCAACCAGGTCGCGCACTCCCTCCATCAGGAAATCCATGGCTCCGGATGCCCTGAATACGCCAATGCCAACCAGAATAGCAATCAGGTAAGGTATGATGGAAACAGCAGTTTTAAAGCCGTCTTTTGCGCCGTCAATGAAAGCGTCGAAGATATTTATTTTTCTCTTCAGAGCCTTTACAATAAAAAGGACGATGATCGTGAAGAGGATGAAATTTGCTGCGAGGCTGGAGATGATATTGATTTTCTCCTGGGGCATTGTCTGGAAAATCAATATCGTGCCCGCAATAATACCTGCCATGGCAAGAATAAATGCAATGATCGACCGTTGGAAAATATTGATACCCTGCTTCAGACATACTGCAATCATTCCCACGAGCGTGGCAACAAACGTGGCAATCATGATAGGGATAAAAACATCGGCCGGATTGGTTGACCCTAATTGCGCGCGATACACCATCACGGTGACCGGAATAAGGGTCAATCCCGATGCGTTCAGCACCAAAAACATGATCATGGGGTTCGAGGCCTCCTCTTTCTTTGTATTGAACTCCTGCAGTTCCTGCATCGCCTTCAATCCGAAGGGAGTAGCTGCATTGTCGAGGCCCAGCATATTCGCTGATATGTTCATCAGCATGGATCCTGCGGCAGGGTGGTTTTTTGGAATATCCGGGAAAATCCTGGAAAACAGAGGGGAAACAGCCATTGAAAATGATTCAACCATGCCGCCCCGTTCCCCAATTTTCATCACGCCAAGCCATAGAGAGAGAACACCCGTGAGTCCGAGGGATATTTCAAATCCGGTCCTGGCTGTGTCGTAGGTTGAGTTCATGATGTCGGTAAACACTTGCAGATCTCCAAAGAGAAGCAGTTTTACCAATGCAACCCCAAAGGCAATTAAAAAAAATGCAATCCAAATATAATTCAAAACCATACGATGCCGAAGTCATGAATGAAAAAGAGTTCTCATCGAAATAGACCAATCAAAGATACGATTAAATAGAAAAAGAGCAAGTGTAATTATGAGGAAAAGGGCTATATTTTAAGAAGTGCGACGTGCGAATGTCTCGATGTCGGGTTTAAAATCTTTGATTTGAGAGGTATTCACCGAACATTGTGTAACTTTATCGTCAAATAATTAACTGTTAACCCTATGAAGTGGAAAGATTTTTTGCATTATCAGCAGGGATCGAAGCTTGCGGTAATATTGTTGCTGGTTCTTATTCTGTTGACCATGATTCTGAACGGTGTTCTTCGTTACGGAAGAAGATCCGAAATGGTGATCGTTCAAAACGAGGCGTTGATTAACGAGTTTGATTCGTTCCGGCAGACATTGAAAGAGCGCGTACCGCCTTACCGTGAGGCGAGAACTTATGAAGAGATGGTCGAATATGAACCGGAAAGCTTGAAGCCTGTACGGAATAAGGAAACTTTGGAGAATGACGATCACGAACGGCTATTTACTACCTATCCCGGTGCGACAAAATTATCGGCAGGAGAAACAATTTCCCTCAACGATACCGATACGGCACAGTGGAAAAAAATTCCCGGCATCGGTAGCACCTTTGCCTCGCGTATCGTGAAATACGGGGACCTTTTGGGAGGATATGTCATGCCGGAGCAGCTTCTGGAGGTATATGGCATGGACATGGAGCTCTACGGGCGCATCCTGCCCTATATTCAGATCGGAGGCAACTGGAAAAGGGTGAAGGTGAACGAACTGCATTTCAGAGAACTTTTGCGTCACCCCTACCTGAATTACACACAGGTGCAGGCAATCATCAACCTGCGCAGAAGAAAAGGAGATATTGCTTCCATCAACGAGCTGGCCATGCTCAATGAGTTCACGTCCGAAGATATCTCCCGTCTGGCCCCCTATCTCGAGTTTTGAACATACGGGAATCTCAGCATCTTCAGGCTATCACTATTTGGTGCGTAGTGATGATGGTAGTCGGGTACACGTAACCCCTATCCTTTATTATCCTTTCAGCACCGCGATATTCTCTCTCAACAGGGCTATTTTGCTCTCGGCATCTGCTTGTTTTCTGCGCTCATTCTCCACGATCTCCGGCTTGGCGTTCTGTACGAACCGTTCGTTGGAGAGCTTTTTCAGTACCGACTGCAGGAAACCCTCGGTATAGGTAAGTTCAGCGTTTAATTTCTGCAACTCTGCTTCTACATCCATTTTGTCCGCAATGGGGACAGAGTACTCAACAGTGCCCACCATAAAACCCGCTGCGCCGGCTTGTTTTTCGGAAACGGGAGAAAAGGATGATAAGTTGCACATTTTCAATATGATGCTGCTGTATGGGGCCGTTTCTCCACCCACCACTTGCAGTTCCAGCGCATCTTTCTGCGGTATATTTTTTTCCAGTCGGATGGTACGTACACCTGCGATCACCTGTTTTACCAGTTCAATGTCGGCCAGCAGTGATTTATTAATTTCTTCGCTTTTCGGCAGTAGGACCGTCATAATACTATCTCCGGCTTTTCTTTCGTTCAATGCCTGCCACAATTCTTCGGTAATAAAGGGCATAAAGGGGTGCAGCAGTCGAAGCAGGGCATCAAAATAGTGCAGCGTCACCCTGTAGGTTTCGATGTCGATAGGCTGCTGATAAGCCGGCTTGATAATCTCCAGGTACCACGAAGAGAATTCGTCCCAGAAGAGCTTGTAAAGAAGCATCAACGCCTCGGAGAGACGGTATTTTGAGAAGAGGTCGTCCATCTCAAGAATGGTCTCGGATAGTTTGCTGCCGAACCAGTCGATGCCAGTCCGTGCCGACTCCGGCTGAGAAAGAGAGCTCTCCACCTCCCAGCCTTTGATGAGCCGGAAGGCATTCCATATCTTGTTATTGAAATTACGCCCCTGTTCGCAGAGTGTTTCGTCGAAGAGGAGGTCGTTCCCGGCCGCGGAGGAGAGCAGCATCCCCATGCGTACCCCATCGGCTCCGTACTTGTCCATCAGCTCAATTGGGTCGGGAGAGTTTCCCAGCTGTTTCGACATCTTCCGGCCCTGTTTGTCGCGCACAATTCCTGTAAAATAGACATTCCGGAAGCAAGGTTCGTTACGGTATTCGTAACCCGACATGATCATGCGGGCCACCCAGAAGAAGATGATGTCGGGACCCGTGACCAGATCGCTGGTCGGATAGTAGTAACCGATATCTTTGTTACCGGGCCGGTTGATACCGTCAAAAACCGAGATAGGCCATAACCAGGAGGAGAACCAGGTGTCGAGTACATCTTCGTCCTGCTTTAAATCGTCCATCGTGATGGAATAACTTACCTGTTTCTTTGCTTTTTCAAACGCTTCCTCTTTCGTCATGGCCACCACATATCCGCCCTGTGGCAGGAAGTAGGCCGGTATCTGATGTCCCCACCAGAGCTGACGGCTGATACACCAATCCTTGATGTTCTCCATCCAGTGTCGGTAAGTATTTTTATATTTCTCCGGATAGAAGCGGATAGTATCATCTTCCACTGCCTCTGCTGCTGGTTTCGCCAGTTCCTCCATCTTCAGGAACCATTGCATGGAAAGCTTCGGTTCAATGGCTTCGTCGGTACGTTCCGAGAAGCCCACCTTGTTGGTGTAGGGTTCTATTTTCTCCATCAGCCCGGCCGCCTCCAGGTCTTTTTCGATCTGTGTGCGTACGGCAAAACGGTCCATACCGGCGTACATAGCTCCATGTTCATTGAGAGTACCGTCGGGATTGAAAATATCGATGGAGGGGAGGTTATACTTTTCTCCCAGCATATAGTCGTTCACGTCGTGTGCAGGCGTCACCTTCAGGCAGCCGGTCCCAAACTCGGTGTCTACATAGTCATCCTCAATTACCGGGATCACGCGATTCACCAGGGGGACAATCACCTTTTTGCCTTTCAGATGCGCGTTCTTCGGGTCATTCGGGTTGATACACATGGCAGTATCGCCCATGATAGTCTCGGGGCGCGTGGTAGCCACCACGGCATAAGCTCCTGCCGGATCGCCTTCGATCTTGTATCTGAGGTAATAAAGCTTTCCGTTTACCTCCTTGTGGATCACCTCTTCGTCCGACAAAGCCGTGAGTGCTTTGGGATCCCAGTTGACCATGCGTACACCTCGGTAAATGAGTCCTTTGTCATACAAGTCACAAAAAACCCGCAGTACGCTTTCGGAGCGTTCCTCATCCATGGTGAAAGCAGTCCGTTCCCAGTCGCACGAAGCACCCAGCTTTTTCAGCTGCTGCAGGATGATTCCTCCGTGTTCATGTGTCCAGTCCCACGCATGTTTCAGGAACTCCCCCCGACTAAGGTCGGTTTTTCTGATTCCCTTCGAAGCCAGTTTGTTGACCACCTTGGCTTCGGTAGCAATGGAAGCATGATCGGTGCCCGGCACCCAGCAGGCATTTTTACCCTGCATGCGTGCACGACGTACCAGAACGTCCTGAATGGTGTTGTTAAGCATGTGCCCCATGTGCAGCACACCCGTCACGTTGGGCGGCGGAATGACGATGGTGTAGGGTTCCCGGTCATCCGGTTCGGAGTGGAACAGTTTGTTGTCCATCCAGTACGTATACCACTTCTCTTCTACCTCTGCAGGATTGTATTTGCTTGCAATCTCCATCTCTGATTACCTGGTTTTTTTAAGGATTCCGAAGGCGGAACCCTTTGTCGTTTGATTTTTGTATATAGAAAGTGCAAAAATACAAAAAATAACTCAAAGCATTTTGTTGTTCAGTTTATCTCGAAGATATTGGGTGAATGTTACACCATTTAAAATTAATAATAGAGATGTAATAGGCAGAACTATAGGTTTATGGATGTTTGTTGTGTGTGTCTGATTTGTTCTAACGGAGAAAGGGGGTGAATTGATCCTTTCAAATTTTTGTCCAATATTCTGCAGCCGATGCACAAAGAATTTTTATATATTTGTTACTTGGTAAAGAATTTGAGTGTAAGAATCGGGCCATTGATTATTTATTTTTAAAATCTTATCCTGAATTTGTAAGTAAATTATTCCCCTATAATGAAAATAAACATTTTTAAGTGTTGTTTATTTGCTATAATATTTAATATATCAGCGTGTTATTCTTTTGGATACTCACACGTATTTAAAGGAATCTCGAAAACGGATGGGCTTTCTGATTTATTGGTAAATGTAATTTTTCAGGATTCAACAGGATTTATTTGGCTGGGCACGGGAAAAGGACTGGATCGCTTCGATGGAATAAAGGTTAAACATTTTCCTTTTGAAAATACTTTACAGGAACAACGCATAAGAATCAATACAATTTGTGAAACAAGAAACGGTCAAATTTGGGTTGGTAACGCACTTGGTTTATGGAAACTGGATGAAAGTACGGGACATTTGATCAGAATTGTCCCTGAAACGATAAGTCATACGGTGAATACCCTTTTGTTTGACGGCAATAACCATTTATACATTGGAACAGAGCGTGGATTTTACGTGTATGATTCTTCAACTATCGAGCAGATAAACTTAAACGACAATCCCTTTTCTTCTTCGAACAACATCAGAGGTATAACCAAGGATGATTCCGGATTATTATGGCTGGCAACTACAAGCAGTGTTATTATGTATGATGCTGTGAATAAAAAAGTAAGAGAGTACAGCTATCCGGACAACTTTTCCATAAAAGCAAATTTCAGAAATATCACGTATCTGGATCATACGCTCTATCTCGGAACTTATAATGCCGGCATAATCCGTTTCGATATTCAAACAGAACGGTTTTCGAATTTTATCGATGTCGGATCAAATATTATATCCTCTATTTCAACAGATGGAGATGATATGATTTATGCATCGACTGACGGGAACGGGATCTTTTTTCTCTCCCATCGTAAAAAAGAAATTATACAAAGTTTGCGCCACGACGTAAATAATCCGGAAAGTATTCGTTCTAATTCTGTCTATTCGCTATTAGTGGACAGGATGCAGAGGATATGGATTGGCTATTACCAGGATGGCTTGGATTATAGCCTTTATCAATCCGGTTTGTTTAAAGTGTATAAATCAGATTCTGTTTTTAACTCTCTTAATTTAACGGTACGTTCTTTTGTGATGAATGGCCATGAAAAACTTATTGGAACCAGAGATGGTCTTTATTTCATCAATGAGAAAGAAAAGAGAGTAAAATATTTCAACCGGTCTGTATTGCAATCCGACTTAATTCTTTCCCTTACGTATTATCGCGATGAATATTATATAGGGACGTATGGTGCCGGAATGTATATTTTAAATCCCAAATCACTGGAAATTCGTCGTTATTCTGGTGAGAATCATGAAGTATTACAAAATGGGCATATTTTTTGTTTTCGTCAGGATAAGCAAGGGGACATGTGGATTGGATCCTCTCAAGGTGTAATTCGCTATCATAGTTTGAAAGATGAAATAACATTGTTCACCAGTACGAACTCTCAATTACCCGAGGGGAATGTGTACGAGGTTTTTTTCGATTCAGAGGGCAAAGGATGGTTTTGTACTGACAATGGATTGGCGTTGTTCGATTCCAATACCGAAAGTGTCAGGACAAATTTGTTTCCGCCCGATTTTTTTCATAAAGAGAAGATTCATGTCATGTATGAAGACAGGCAACACCGGCTTTACTTTCTTCCTGAAAAAGGAGATTTTTTTATTTCCGATCTCAGCATGAAATCATTTTCCAGAATCAATAAGTTGCCCGCTCTTCAGGCGAATATCTATACCTCCATCGTGGAAGATGATTCGGGGTGCATTTGGCTCACTTCAGATGGGGGGCTTGTACGTTTCTGTAATGAAAAGTACACCGTATTCAATTATATGCACGGTATTCCATCCCCTACCTTTACCCATTATACGGCATATAGGGATCAGAATGGGATATTGTGGTTTGGAAATTCCAAGGGATTGTTGTACGTAGATCCAGCTAATATTCCCGAAACAGAGCAGAAGCCTTCTACTACTCTTGTGCTTTCCGATCTGCTTGTCAATGGCAACTCTTTATCAATAAAAGAACTTAAAAGTATAATAGAGGAAAAGCAGGCCATATTCGAGTACGATCAGAATAATATTGTATTCCGTTTTTCAGATTTATCCTATACCAATCCCTCTGCTATACTCGTTGAATATAAAATGGATAAGATAGACGGTGACTGGATGTTTATAACCGGACAAAATGAGATTTCATATTTCAACCTTTCTCCGGGAAAATATATATTTCGTATGCGTATTCCGGGAAATGAAGATTCTCAAGTCTCCTTTGCCATTAAGATCAGACAATCTCCGTTTTTTAAATCCCGTACTTTTCTGATTTTATTGTTTGGCATTTTATTGATTGCATTGCTATATTATGTTACCATATTATTAAAGAATAAAGTTGATGTAAATCAGGGTGATAATGCACTCGAGGCTGATTTGTCGGATAAAGAAGAGGAAAAATACAAGATGAATCGGATAAGTACCGAAGAGTGCGATGCCCTTCATGAGGCACTAAATAAATATATGCAGGATGAAAAACCTTACATGAATAAAGAGCTTAAAATAGGAGATTTAGCTGATGCACTTCATACTTCATCACATTCTTTGTCTTATCTTTTTAATCAGTATCTAAGTGTATCTTATTATGATTTTGTGAATGAATGGCGCATTGCTGAATTTAAGAAGTTAGTGGCCGAAGATACTTTTTCCAGATATACCCTCGAAGTGTTAGCCGATTTATGTGGATTTAGTTCCCGGGCTTCCTTTTTCCGCTCTTTTAAAAAGAGCACAGGCATAACGCCATATGAATATATAAAGAGTCTAAGAGGTAATTAATCCAACAATTTATTCTTTTGATATAGGAATTCAAAAGAATCATTCAATAAGTATTTATCTTTACTCCATGTTTTACCAAACCTGAGTTTTTTACACTCCATACTTTTAGTAGGTATGAGGAGAAGCGTCGTTAATTTAGAG
>DHSP01000003.1:62124-82473 GCA_002408485.1 Proteiniphilum sp. UBA5283
TGCTTCGTTTCGTCACAGTAGTGCGACCTCTTTGTTGACCTTTTAATGTTAAAATAAACTTATAATGATTTGTTTCGAGTCTCAAATAATTTTTCGATACTAACTTTCATTTTTGTATAATTTATTGTATAATAATGATATAGTATATATTTTGTCCTAAAGGATTGTGTGAGACATATTTTTCGTTTTTTAACGATTCCTCTAACAAGTGATATCTTTATATTTGTAAATAAAATGTGAATTAATCCTTTGTGGTTTTTTATAACTGAATTTTTTACCGAACACTGAGTTAGTGAAAATAACTTATTAATAAGAAACCATCAAGAGTTGTTAAAGTATCTATTATAAACCTTTTATTATTTATGAAACAGTTAAGATTTTTGTTAACATGTGGATTAATCATTTGTATATCATCGATTAATGCCCAAGTAAAACGAGTGACCGGAACAGTTTCCGATAATCAGGGTAAACCTGTAATCGGAGCAACCATTCTTGTGAAAGAGTCAACCTCTATCGGTACTGTCACCGGTATAGATGGTGAGTTTGCCTTAAATGCTCCCAATGAAGGAACTTTAGTGATTTCTTATATTGGATATAAGACTCAAGAGATTCCTATCACAGGTAGAACTACTTACAACATTGTCTTAAATGAGGACACAGAACTGCTTGATGAAATTGTGGTTGTAGGTTATGGAACAATGAAAAGGTCAGATTTAACAGGAGCTATTTCATCTGTTACAACTGAAAATATTGTAAGAAGTGGAAAATTTAATCCGATTAATGCTATCCAGGGAACCGTATCAGGTGTAAATATTGTACGCAACAATAACAAACCTGGTGGAGGATATTCTATGGATATCAGAGGTTTAAGTTCAATTTCAAAATCTAATGCACCTTTAGTAGTCATTGATGGCATACCTGGATCAGATTTAAGCTTAATAAATCCAATCGATATTGAAAAAATAGACGTTCTTAAAGATGCTTCAGCTACTGCAATTTATGGTTCAAGAGGTGCAAATGGTGTTATTATTGTGAGCACTAAACGAGGAACTTTAGGTAAGCCAATGATTTCTTACGATGGGTATTTTGGAATAAAATCTCCGACAAATATGCCAGAGTTTATGAATGGTGATGAATGGGTTCAAATGGTTCGTGAATCTTACAGAGCAAAGAATAAAGGAATTTATAAGACGGATGAACAAATATTTACCGATCCCTCAGAGCTTAAAGCTGTTCAAGACCGGAACTATTTTGATTGGGTTAATGCGTTGACTAGAAATGCTATTCAAACAAATCATTCGATTTCAGCTGCTGGTGGTACAGAACATGCCAAATATGCATTATCAGCTGGATATTATAATGAAGAAGGATTCATGAAGTATGAGGATTATAAACGGTACAATTTAAAATCTTCAATAGATATTTCTACTAATAAGTATTTGGGTTTTGGAGGTACACTTTATTTAACAACATATATAAACAATATAGGAAATAACGACTTGTTTCAAGATATTCATCGTGCTCGACAAACGCAGCACCCATATAGCCTAGTTACAGGAGAAGAAATTAAAAAATTTTCTTCAAATGGAATTTTTAACCCTTTCATTACTCAAAATAATATAGTACAAGAAAGTAAGGGATTAAATTTATTAGGCAATGTATATTTAAGGATTAATCCTATCGAAGGATTAGAATTGAAAACTTCTTTTGCTCCATATTTGACATCAGATAGAGAGGGACGATTTAGGGATACATGGAGTAAAGCTTTGCAAGGCACTAATAAGCCCACAGCATATATGAGAAACACCAATGATTATAATTGGGTGTGGGATAATATTCTCAATTATAATTTCACTAGAGGGGTACATGGGATTGATTTTACTGGTGTTATTAGTATGCAACAGTATGAAATTGAGGAATTATATGGAGATGTAAAGGACTTAGGATTCAGATCACTTTGGTATAATCTAGGTGGCGGTACAGTAAATAAATTAACTTCTAATTATTCGCGACAATCATTACTTTCATACTTAGGAAGAGTTAATTACAATTATAACGAAAAGTATCTATTGACTTTAAGTGCTCGCTATGATGGTTCTTCAAAACTTTCTGAAGGACATAAATGGTCGTTGTTCCCATCTGTTGCGCTTGCTTGGAGGATAACACAAGAAGATTTTATGCAAAACCAATCCACCATTTCAAATATGAAATTGAGGGTTAGTTATGGTTCTACAGGAAATGATTCTGTCGGTCCTTATTCCACTTCTGCAAATATTTCAGGAACAACATATTATATGTTTGGTAATGATCTGGCGAATGGGAATGTTCCAGGCTCATTAGGTAATTCAAGTCTTGGCTGGGAGACAACTTCGGAATATAATGTTGGTCTGGATTTAGGTTTGTTTAATAATAGAATTTCAGCATCTCTTGAATATTACAATAGATTGACAACAGACCTCATTATGAATAAATTAATAGCTACACATACAGGTTATTCATCGGTCCCGGCGAATGTGGGTTCTTCTAGGAATAAAGGATTCGAATTGACTCTAAATACAAACAACATTAAAACTAAAGAGTTTAATTGGAGTACCAATTTTACATTGGCTTACAATAAAAATATGATTGTAGACTTGGCATACAAAGAAGATTTAGGTAAATACTCTCCTCAACTTGAAGGAATGCAAGGAGATTACAGTAATAAATGGTTTATCGGTCAGCCAATAAAAATAAACTGGATCTATGAAGAAATAGGAGTTTGGCAAGAAAATGAAAAGGAAGAGGCAGCTAAATATGGACAAACTCCAGGGCAGTGGAAAGTCAGAGATTTTAATAATGATGGGGTAATACATGGTGACAAAGACAGAACAATCTATGGTAAAAGATCTCCTGATTGGATAGGAGGTATGACTAACCTGTTTAATTATAAAGATTTTGATTTATCGTTCCATATGTATTGGAGGACGGGTCTTACGGATAAAAATCAATTCCTGGTTTACTATGCAGGAGAAAGTAACCAACATAATTTTAAAAATGCAAAAGTAAATTATTGGACTCCTGAAAACCAGACCAATGACTGGGCACAACCCTCCAATCAAGGCCCCTATAGAAATAATGCATCGAATGTATATACGAATAGTGATTTTTTAAAAATATCTGATATTACACTCGGTTATAATATGCCGAAATCGATTTTAAATAAGCTTAATATCAATAAATTGAGAGTTTATACTACAATACAAAATCCATTTACTTTTACTAGTTTCAATGGGTTTGACCCAGAAAATCCTTCAAGTACAATCGGTAACGACTCATGGATGTCAATGACTGCACTCCTAGGCCTTAATATTACTTTTAATTAAATATTGCTCAATAAATTGAATGATATTTTTATATAAGATAATTTAAACTCAAATATGTAATTTCATTTAAAATATAACGAAATGAAAAACAGAACATTTTCTAGATTGAGGAACTTTTTGGTATCCTTCACACTCATTTCATTAGTGACTGCATGTAGTGGTTTTCTGGATGAAGTAAATTGGTCTAGCCAGACAGCGGATAATTTGTTTGTTACTGCTGATGGTTACGAAAAATTAATAAATGGTTGTTATGCAGATTTAAGATCTATTTATGATAGCAAAGATTTTAAGAATTTGCAATGGCTTGGTACTGATATTATTACTCAAAATAATGTTATATCAACCAACAATCTGAATCAATATACTATTAACTATGATTCAAACGACGGAAGTGTCAAAAATGTTTGGAATACTTTATACTCATCACTTAAAAACGTAAATGCAGCTATTGAAAGAGCAGAAAAAGTAAAAGGATTGGATGAAAAAATTATTTCACAACGTGTTGCTGAAACAAAAGTTCTTAGAGCTCTTTACTTGTTCCACATAGTACGTAACTGGGGTGATGCACCATTAATGCTTGAAGAACCGAAAGGCCCTATTTCAACAGCGACGAGAACTCCTTCTTCAGAAATATATAACCAAATTTTAAAGGATTTGAATGATGCAATATCTATTTTACCTTTAAGACAATCAGGGAATAGTTATGGCAGGTTGTCCGCATCTGCTGCAAAACACTTACGATCACTGGTGTATTTAACCCGTGGTTATTTACCTATTGCAGAAGCATCTGATTTTCAGAATGCTTATAACGATGCAACAGATATAATAACTAAATCTGGTCATACATTATTAAAAGATTTTAAAGATGTGCATCGGCAAGCCACTGAAGTTAATGACGAAATCATTTTCTCGGTTCAATATGGAAAAGATGCTGTTAGTGGAATAGGTAATTCGATGCCCAAATACTTTTTATTTCCATATAGGGAAGGATACCCCGGTTTAGCCAAAGATAGTTATTACGGTAATGATGATGCGACTTATCTACCTACTAAATATTTATATTTACTTTTTGATTGGCAAAAAGATCGAAGAGCTGAAGTTACGTTTATGAGTACACTCAATGAAAATCCTGCTACGTCAATAGACGGGAAAAATACGGGAAAAAACTGGTTCCAATGTGTACAACCGGTTAAAGGAACCTTTTCATTAGGAGATACTGTGATTTATTTTCCAGTACCTTCCGATCCAAAATTCAAATATTGGACAGAAAACGACAAATCTAAAGTGAAATACTTGGTCTATAATTTTCCTAGTGGTAATCCAGAAGATTATTCAGAAGATGAATATTTCGTTACCTCATATCAAACTTCAAATCTAAATAGTAGAACATTTTTACCAGTCTGGAAATTTAAAGATGCCAATACTAATTATTTAGAAAGCGGGGCGTCAACAGGTACACGTGACATTTATGTTTTTCGTTTAGCAGAAACATATTTAATAGCCGCTGAAGCTGCCTTAAAGTTGGGTAATAACGCAGATGCACTTTCACATTTAAATGCAATACGAAAAAGAGTTGAAAAAGTGACAAACTCACTGGTATTTCCTGAAGGAACAACAGTAACAATTGATATGATATTAAATGAACGTTCCATGGAGTTATTTGGAGAAGTTTCTCACTGGAATGATCTTCAAAGGACTGGGAAGTTAATAGAAAGAGTAAGGAAGTATAATTGGGATACAATGAATATTGTCGGTAATATTCAGACTCAGTTAACAGAAAATGCTACTAAGTATTACTTAAGACCTATTCCATTAGCTTGGATCAATTCTCTCGAAAATAGCAATGAGATTATAAATAATCCTGGTTGGTAAGTGGAACGATTATCAAAAGGAAGGGAATAAAATCCCCTTCCTTTTGAATATTTTATATGTATAAATATTATGAGAAACAAACCTCAATTATTTGATTATATTGAAGTAAGAGCATACTGGATTGGCATATTAAATTTTAAGCAAAACATGAATAGGATTTTCATCATAATTGTTTCCTTGTTTTTTTGTGTTCACTTGATAGCTCAGGATTTTATTCATCCCGGAATTCTTCACAATTCTGAATCTTTAAAAAGGATCAAGACAACTGTGGCGGAAAAAAGGCAACCGTGGAAATCCGGTTATGAGCTTTTTAATACAGATTTTAGAGCTTCATGTAACTACAAGATGAATGGCCCATATGAGTTTGTTTCTCGTACCGGGTCAAAGCTTGGTGAGTCGAATTTGCATAAAAAGGAATTTGAAGATGATTGTTTGGCTTCTTATTACAATGCCATTCAATGGGTCATAACAGGAAATAAACAACATGCTGAAAAGTCAATTGAAATTATGAACGGCTACTCAAGTAAATTAAAAGGAATAATCAATAGAGATAAAGAATTGATGAGTCCTTTATGTGGTTTCCTGATCGTAAATGCTGCAGAAATCATCCGTTATACAAATGCAGGTTGGAAAGATGGAGATATCACATCTTTTGAAACAATGGTCAGAGATGTCTTCTATCCCGTAATTGAAAATTTTGCAACGTTTGCAAATGGAAATTGGGACGCAGCCTGCATCAAGGGAATGATGGCATTCGGAGTTTTTCTGAATGACAAAAGCATGTTTGATAGAGCGGTCAATTATTATTATAAAGGCGAGGGGAATGGACGGTTGACCCACTACATTATAAATGAGGTTGGTCAATGCCAGGAAAGCGGACGCGATCAAGGACATACAATGTTCGGTCTTGGTTGTTTGGCCGAAGCATGTGAAGTAGCATATAATCAAGGTCTGGATTTATATAGTGCAGAGAATAACCGATTAATGAAAGGTTTCGAATACACTGCAAAATATAATTTAGGTTTTGACGTCCCATTTAATGAATGGTTAGACCGAACCGGAAAATATCATCACGTAAAAATTGCTGATCAAGATCGTGGTAATTGGAGAGGTGTCTTTGAGATCGCCTTAAATCATTATCACAAAAGGATGAAGTTAAATCCATTCTACATACGCATGGCAGCCGAAAAGTTACGACCAGAAGGCCAACCATGGACAGCAGATCATCCAGGATATGGTACTCTATTATTTGCATTGGAATAATACCACATGTTATTCCAGCATTTATGGTGAGAATCGATAAATCGAAATGAAAATCTAATTTTTCTATTCCATATGATAACGTTGCACCAAATATGCTATTTGAAGTGGATTTTATTGCTTATTTGCGTCATCTCCTGCGAGAAAAAAAGTGAGATTAACGTTAATTCAAACCTCGATTATTGCGTTGATCAAGTCTCTAAGACACTCGCACTGACGTCTGACTATGAGTGTATGCCCAATAATATCAATTCGGGCGAAAATGAATGGCACTTCACTCGTGCCGGATCATGGACAAGCGGTTTCTGGCCGGGTATCCTCTGGTATATTTATGAATACACAGGCGATGAAAAATGGAGAGCAGAGGCAGACTCTTTCACTCATTCCATCATTCCGCCTGCAACAAGAAAAGCCAGAAGCCATGATGTGGGATTTCTCGCTTATTGCAGTATTGGTAACGGATACCGGCTAACTAAATCTCAGGAGTATAAAGATGCCCTGTTACGGGCTGCCGACTCAGTGTCTGTACTCTATAATCCCAATGTCGGAACATTTCTTTCATGGCCAAATATGGTACAACGAATGGATTGGCCGCACAATACGATCATCGACAACATGATGAATATGGAATTACTGTTCTGGGCAGCTAAGAATGGTGGTGGGCAGTATTTTTATGACATAGCTTATAAACATGCAGAAACCACAATGAATAACCATTTTCGTCCTGATGGAAGTTGTTATCATGTGATTGTCTATAATGATCTAACCGGAGAATTTATAAAGGGGGTTACCCATCAAGGATATAATGATTCTTCTATGTGGGCACGTGGTCAAGCATGGGCAATTTATGGATTTACTATGGCCTACCGTGAAACAAAAGACCCTCGTTTTCTTAAAACCGCTCAAACAGCTGCAGATATATATTTGAAGCGCTTACCTGAAGATATGATTCCCTACTGGGATTTTGATGCTCCTAATATTCCTGATGAACCAAAAGACGCCTCTGCCGCTGCAATTGTCGCTTCTGCATTACTTGAGATGTCTATGTTGACAGAGGGTAAAGAACGTAACAAGTATCGTTCCGCTGCAGAAAAAATACTGATTAGCTTATCATCAGCTGATTACCAGAGTAGGAATATTAATACTTCCTTTCTTCTCCATTCTACCGGGAATTTACCCAACGGGTACGAAATCGATGCTTCAATAATTTATGCCGATTATTATTATATCGAGGCGTTGATTCGTTTAAAGAAGCTTGAGGATAAGTCAGACGGAAGTGGTGTGATGGTTGAGCATAAGAAGAAAGTTACTTATAAAGATAAACTATTTTTATCCTCATTACCCAGTGGAGGTTTTGCAATTTATATACGAGAAATATAAAAAAAGGAATATGAGAATTATTAAAATTTTTATACTGTCGATTTTCAGTTATTATAGCCTGTTTGCGAATGAGGTTTCACTACAATCGCCGGACAGCAGGTATGCTGTAAAAGTTTTTGAACAAGAAAACCATTTATGGTTTACTGTCGATTTCAACGGGAATCGGGTTATTTATCCGTCACTATTAGGAATAAATGGTAATGGTGAATGGAAGGAAAATGTAAAAATAGGAAATATAAGCCGGGATACTGTTAATCAGACGTGGTACCCTGTATACGGAGAACGGTCTGTAGTAAAAGATCATTATAATGGTTGTGTTATTGATCTGGTTTCTGATGATAATAAAAGACGGACATTACAGCTAGAAATACGGTCATATGATGAGGGAGTTGCTTTTCGATATATTTTTCCAGGTGGAGAATATCTTCATATAACCGATGAATATACCCAATATACCCTTCCTGAGGGAACAAAAGCCTGGTATACTCCCCGGGCACAAACTTCTTACGAGTTGCTTCCTTTATATGGATGGCCGGGAGAAAGCGAGCGGCCGCTTGTCTTGGAACTGCCGGAAAATAATTATTTGTTGTTTACCGAAGCGGGAGTGGTGAATTATGTAAGAACAAAATTTGCTTTGGGAGACAAACCCAACACCATCAATAACGTAATGTATGGTTCTGTGGACGAGATTGCTCCTTTTGCTACTCCGTGGCGCGTTCTCATGGCAGCGAAAAAGGCCGGTGAACTAATTGAAAATAATGATATTCTGTTGAATCTGAATCCTCCTTCCATTATAGAGAATCCTTGGTGGATCACACCGGGAAAAGTGATGCGTGAGGTTACCCTGTCAACAGCAGGAGCAAAAGCGGTTGTTGATTTTGCAGTAAAAAGGAATTTACAGTATATTCATTTCGACTCAGGATGGTATGGACCGGAAAATAACTGGAAGTCGGATGCTACCACTGTTGCTTTCGATTCGATCCGAAACTCTAAATATGGTGCATTCGATTTGCATGAAGCAATTGCTTATGCGAAAAAAAATAATAAAAAGGTGATTTTATATGTTAACCAGCGAGCTTTATCAAACCAACTTGATGAAATATTGCCACTTTATAAAAGCTGGGGAGTAGACGGTTTAAAATTTGGATTTGTTCAGGTAGGTTCTCATCTGTGGACCAAATGGTTACATGAGGCGGTCGCAAAATGTGCCAAGTATGGATTAGTTGTCGATATACATGATGAATACCGCCCCACAGGATTTAGTCGGACTTATCCAAATCTGATGACCCAGGAAGGTATCCGTGGAAATGAAGAGTTTCCTGATGCCACACACAACGCACTCCTACCTTTCACCCGTTTCACACAAGGTGCAGCCGATTATACCATCTGTTATTATCGTCGGGATTTCTCGGGTAAAGATGTTCCTGAAAAATCGCAAGGTTTAGTAAAAGCTCGTTTACTCAGTACTACTCCTGCGCATCAGTTGGCATTGTCTGTAATCTATTACAGTCCATTGCAATATGTCTATTGGTACGACAAGCCCTCAGAGAGTCAGGATGAACCCGAACTGGAATTTTTTGATAAAGTACCTACCGTTTGGGACGATACCAAAGTGCTTGAAGGAGTACCGGCAGAATATATTACAATGGCACGTCGAAGCGGAAGAGACTGGTTTGTAGGAAGTATCACCAATACCGAACCGCGCAAATTATTCACTTCTCTTAATTTCCTTGAACCGGGAAAAACCTATACTGCCCATATTTATGAAGATGATCCAAAAGTTAAAACACGTACAAAGGTTGGTATAAAGAGGATAAAAGTGACTCATGAATCGGTTCTTGAGGCAAATCTTCAGCCGTCAGGCGGACAAGCGATCATGATAACGGAGATACTTGATTGAAATAGGATATAAAATCTAAATCGAACATGCATTATTTTGTCAGATATCTCTTTTTGTCTTTGTGCCTTAGTGCTCAGATACTTTATGCGCAAAAACCCGTCGATCTGGTAAATCCTTTTGTCGATAGCTATAAATCACGTTGGTTCTTCTTTAGTTCGGCATCGAGACCATTCGGTATGGTAAACCTGAGTCCAGATACCGATACCCAATCTTCATGGAACTCGGGTTATTTGTACGGTAGTGAACATATTCGCTGTTTCAGTCATATTCATGCCTGGCAGATGTCGGGCGTGGCCGTTATGCCCACAGTGGGTGAATTCAAAGGGCACAAAGGAATGGATATTTATCAATCGAAGTTTACCCACGAAGGAGAAATTGCCAAACCGGGATATCATAAAGTGTACCTCTCGGATTATGATGTATGGGCAGAACTGACTTCTTCCACCCGAGTAGGTTTTCATCAATATACCTTTCCAGAAAGTGACGAGTCCTATATCCTGATAGATATCGGTGCTTACCTGGCACATGGTCCTAAAGCACACGCCGAGGCCTGGAAAGTGACTGATACTGAGATTGCGGGTTACGAAATCATGGAACGTACAGGTAGACGGCCAAAGGACACTCCAGTTTACTTTTATATGGAATTTAATAAACCATTCAATGATATACGGATGTGGAAAGACAGCACCCTGGTACGTAAATCAATCAATCCCGAACGTATATCGGGTCATAACTCAGGAATGGCAGTTCATTACAGTACGGCGAAAGGCGAAATTATCCGCTTCAAAGTTGGTATTTCCTACGTCAGTGTGGAGCAGGCACAAAAGAATCTTCGTGATGAAATACCGCATTGGGATTTTGATAAAGTAAAGCAGGAATCGTATGATGAATGGAACGAAATGCTTAGCCGTATTGAAGTGAAAGGCGGTACTTACGAACGGAAAGTAAAACTATATACTGACCTGTGGCATGCGCTGCTTGGACGTCGTACACTAAGTGATATCGACGGGAAATATATGGATATGACGGGTGATTATCCACGTGTTCGCCAAGTGCGGTTAGATAATAAAGGGAAACCTCTTTTCCCCCATCTCAATTTTGACGCTTGGTGGGGTAGCCACTGGTCTCTTAATATTCTTTGGTCGATGGCTTATCCGGAAGTAATGGATGCTTTTTGTAATACGATGGTAGATATGTACCAAAATGGAGGATTAATCCCACGCGGGCCGTCGGGAGGAAATTATACCTTTGTCATGATCGGCGATCCTTCCACTCCATTTTTCGCTACGGCCTATAACAAAGGTATTCGTAATTACAGTTCCGAGCTCATGTATGAAGGATTGCGCAAGAACGCTTTCCCGGGCGGTACGCGCGACCATTCAGGATACGAACACCGTAAACGAGCCACAGGTGGAGGCATGGATTATTACGTGGACCTGGGTTATGTACCACAAGATCGGCCGTCTGTCACTATCCACAGTGAGGCTTCTGCCGCGATGACCATGGAATACTCCTATCAAGACTGGTCACTGGCACAAATAGCCAAAACAATGGGCAACGAAGAGGATTACCGTTTCTTTATGAAACGCTCACAAAACTATCGTAATCTCTGGAATCCTGCATCGGGATATATTCACCCCAGAAATAAAAACGGTTCCTGGATTGATGAATTCGATCCGCTGGCATTAAAAGGATTTTGTGAGAGCAATGCCGCGATCTACTCCTATTTTGTACCACATGATATGGCCGGGATTATTCAACTGATGGGTGGTAACAAGCATTTTGTTGATCGACTTAACAAAGCTTTTGAACGGTCAGCCTCGAAAGGGTTCCTGCGAAATCCACGAGAACGGGACGAAAACGCAAATTGGACTGATTATGGCAACCAGCCCGGAACCGGAATGGCACATATGTTTAATTATGCCGGTGCACCATGGTTAACGCAGTATTGGGTGCGTCGTGTAAAAGATGAATATGACGATATTACACCATACGGAGGTTATAAGGATGACGAAGATCAGGGACAGATGGGAGCATTGGGTGTACTGATGGGTATCGGTCTGTTTGAAATGAATGGTGGCGCAGCTGCAAATCCTATTTATGAAATCACGACGCCTCTATTTGAAAAGGTGACTATATATCTGAATAATGACTATTATCCGGGAAAAACATTTATTATCCAAACCAAAAATGATCCCGAAAAGAACATGTATATACAAAAAAGCAAACTTAATGATAAACCGGTGAATCGTTGTTGGTTCTATCATCATGAATTTGCCAATGGCGGTATACTTGAATTGGAACTTGGTCCCAAACCCAATAAAAAATGGGGTATAATACCTTCGCCGATCATTACATTACCGGAATAAGGATATAATATAGACGAAGTGATATATTGTGAAACAGGAAAATACAGATCTTAAATACTGAATATTTGGTACTTAATTGATCTCAATGGTGTTTTTAGCAAGTCTGAATTTGGACAATTGCTGGATCTATTAATCATTGACGAAGATAAAAATATGAATAAGAAAACAATTGCAATTATAAGAACAAGGGCACTGTCTCTGTTAATCATAGGGTTACTAACCGGTTTTACCATGTGCGCGAAAGAGTCTGGGAATAATGAAGAAGGCTCATCTGTTACTCCTCCTGGTCCTGACCCAGATCCTGAGATGACATATATTGATACGTTGACACCCTCTGTTCCAATGAAGCGGGGAGGTTTACATACCGAAGAAGATTTCAAGCGCGTTCGTCAAAAGATATCAGCAGGTGAAGAGCCATGGCTGTCCGGTTGGAATAAACTTACCAGCAATCCCAGGGCCCAAGCTACATGGAAAGCAAATCCCGTTGTGAAATTGATTCGAGGCGGTAATAGTCGTGAAGAACCGGAGCCTGATAATTATAGTCGGGCAATGAACGATGCTGCAGCAGCTTATCAATTGGCGTTAAGATGGAGAATCAGTGGTGATGACTCATTTGCACAAGCAGGGATCAATATTCTTAATTCATGGGCAAGCACCTGTGAAAGAATTAGCGGTAATTCAAATACTGCTTTGGCAGCTGGTATTTATGGATATCAGTTCGCCATAGCCGCAGAGCTATTAAGAGATTATGCAGGTTGGGCAGTAAAAGATTTAGAATCGTACAAGCAATGGATGATAGATGTTTTTTACAATCTGAATATGGATTTTTTAAAATCGCATTGGGGAACTTGTGACTCGCATTATTGGGCTAATTGGGATCTTTGCAATCTTGCATCAGTGATTGCAATCAGTGTTTTGACAGATAACCGAAGCATGTATAATTATGCGGTTAATTATTTACAAAAAGGAAATGGTAACGGCAATTTTTTCAAAGCCATCAATCATGTTTTTAAAGATGAAAACGCCGGATTAGCTCAATTACAGGAAAGTGGTAGAGATCAAGGGCATTCTTTGATGGTAATAGGTTTGTTGGGCACAATTTGCAAGTTGACTTGGAACCAGGGAGACGACTTTTATGGATTGGATAACAACAGAGTCTTAAAAGCTACTGAATACACTGCAAAATATAATGTTGCTCAACTTGATGTTCCTTTCGAAGCATATACACGATATTATGCGGTCAACTGTGCACAATCCGAGACTCATACTGCTATTAGTTCGTCCGGTCGTGGGGGAGTACGCCCAATTTGGACAGCGGCTTACTATCACTACACAAAAGTGAAAAAATTGGCAGCAACCTATACCGCAATGGGTGTACAGCAGACTCAACCCGAAGGAGGAGGTGGTGACTACGGGCCTAACAGTGGGGGATATGATCATCTCGGTTTTGGAACTTTGATGTTTGCATTGGATTAGTTTAATTCACTAAATTTTGATCACGATAAAGTGGATGTATTATGAAAAGAGATGTTTTGAATGTTAAGTTTGCAACAATACTATTCTTATTGTTAATATTTTCAGTCTCTTTATATTCATATGACAAACTGGTAACATATACCGCTCCACAGGGTGCGTTACTTAACCAGAATTTTTCAGTTCGTGTTAGGCAAGCCGGTAAAGAATGGATGGAGGTGCCGAACCACCTTATAAAAGTAGACGAAGTCCGCGAAACAAAACATCATGTGGAAGAGGCATCTATGGCTTATTTCGATTTTTCGGGAGAAGTGGAAGTGTCTGTTACGTTCAACAACGGACCTATTAGAAAAACCAGAATTAGACCCCTTTCTTATGGAATAGAACCAACAGTTGAAGGAAACAGACTGACTTTTAAACTGGATCAGCCACGTAATCTATCGGTAGAAGTAAATGATGATATTTTCCATAATCTGCATCTCTTTGCCAACCCGATGATAGAAAATATACCGGACAGGAACGATCCGGATGTGATATTCTTTGGCCCCGGTATCCATGAATTCGAGGATAACAAATTCGAAGTTCCTTCCAACAAGACAGTCTATATTGACGGGGGAGCCATTCTTCGGGGACAGTTGCTGATACAAAATGCCGAAAATGTAAACGTGATAGGCAGCGGCATGGTGGAACATACCGTCAAAATGGGCGTACATATTGCCAACTCGAAGAATATCGGAGTGGAGGGAATCTTTACCACACAGTGTGCAACGGGAGGCTCGGACAGAGTGACCATCCGGAATGTGAAAAGTATCAGCTACTATGGATGGGGAGATGGTCTGAATGTTTTTGCCAGTAACAACGTCTTTTTTGATCGTGTATTCTGCCGCAATTCAGATGACTGTACAACGGTGTATGCTACACGAAAAGGGTTCGAAGGGGGGTGCCGCAATATTGTGATGGAAAATTCTACCCTGTGGGCTGATGTGGCGCACCCCATCATGATTGGTATACATGGCAATGCACAAAACTTTGATATTATTGAGGACCTGGTCTATCGGAACATTGACATTCTGGATCACAAGGAAGCACAGCTCGATTATCAGGGTTGTCTTGCCATTAATGGTGGTGACAACAACATCATTCGCAACGTGCTGTTTGAAGATATCAGAATTGAAGATTTCCGTCAGGGGCAACTCTTTAACATCCGTATCTTTTATAATGAAAAATATTGCGAAGCCCCCGGTATGGGAATCGAAAACGTGCATTTTAAAAATATAAATTATAATGGCAGTAATGCTGAATTATCGATCGTTGCAGGTTACAACAGCGACAGAATGGTGAAAAATGTCACCTTCGAAAACCTGAAAATAAACGGAAGACTTATTACTGACAATATGCCGGGTAAACCGGCCTGGTATAAAACCAGTGATATGGCGCGTATTTTTATCGGAGAACATGTTAAAGGGGTCTCGTTTATTGAGTAATTAAATGAAATAATCCTATTCCCATGATGAGAAAATGTATATTTATCTTGCTATTGATAGCAGCCCTGCCTAAAGCCGGAGCGCAGTCTATCCTGGAAGATACCAGGAAACAGCTTCTTTCGCCCGATGGCCATTATCTTTTCACGTTTTACCAGAAACAGTTTCCCGACGAACGCAAGCAGATGTATTATACGCTGTCGTATAAAGGAAAAACAGTGATTGAAGAATCTGAGCTCGGCCTGCTCATCGAGAATCAACTTTTCGAATCGGCGTTGGCAATTCCGAATGATACCAGTAAGCTATGGGGTGAAAATCTTTCGCTCACCGCTGTCGAAGACAAAACAGTTGATGAAACATGGCGCCCGGTTTATGGTGAAAGAGAGGAAGTTAAAGATCATTACAACGAACTGGTGCTGAAGTTTCAAAAAGGAGGTGCTCCGGAAACGGAAGGTAATTCAACCGCCTCTGCGGCCGGACACGGACAAGCCTACGACAAAAGACAGTACTATTATATGAATTTCATTGTCAGGGCTTACGATGAAGGTGTTGCTTTCCGTTATTTCTTTCCCGAGGCCACCAACGGTTTGTTTCTCCATATTGTGGGAGAGCAGACACAGTTTACCCTGCCTGAACGTACATCGGCGTATTATGAACGTTGGGCACAAGGGCCTTATGAACTACTGTCCTTGAACGATTGGAAAGATGAAAGTGAGCGTCCCCTGACGATGAAGCTGCCCAACGGGTTGACAGTTGCACTGCTGGAGGCGGATATGGTTGATTATGCCCGCATGAAATTCCGTTTGGTAAAAGAGAATACCTTACAGACTTCGTTGTACAGTTCGGTAGATGTCATTACCCCCTATGCCACGCCCTGGCGCGTAATCATGTCAGCCGAAAAAGCAACTGAACTGATTGAGAATAATAATCTTGTCATGAACCTGAATCCAGAGAATGAGATCAAAGAGACCTCATGGATCAACCCCGGCAAGGTAATTCGTGTTACGAGGCTTACCCAGGCCGATGCGATAAAGTGCGTCGACTTTGCTGCAGAACATGGTTTGCAATACATCCATCTTGATTCCGGTTGGTATGGCTCCGAAGTGTTGATGAGTTCAGACGCCACTTCTGTCGCGGATAATCGTGATTTGGATATGCCGAAGTTGATCAATTACGCGACATCTAAAGGAATCGGCGTATGGGTGTACGTCAACCAACGTGCACTGGTACAGCAGTTGGACGAACTACTTCCGCTTTATCGGAAATGGGGATTAAAAGGAATCAAGTTCGGTTTTGTGCAAATCGGCAATCAACATTGGTCCACCTGGTTGCATGATGCCATCCGAAAATGCGCTGAATATGAGATCATGGTCGATATTCACGATGAATACCGCCCCACAGGGTTCAGCCGTACTTATCCCAATCTGCTGACGCAGGAGGGTATCAGAGGAAATGAAGAATTTCCCGATGCCACCCATAATGTTATTTTGCCCTTCACCCGCTTCTTGTCGGGAGCTGCAGACTACACCATCTGTTACTATGATAAGCGTCTTAAAACGACCCATGCGCATCAACTGGCCATGGCGGCAGTATATTACAGTCCCTTGCAATTTTTGTACTGGTATGACCAACCCTCGGCTTATCAGGGAGAACCGGAAATCGAGTTTTTCGACAAGGTGAAAACCGTATGGGATGATACCAAAGTGCTGGATGGTGAAGTTGGAGAGTATGTGACCATTGCCCGAAGAAGTGGGGAAGAATGGTTTGTAGGATCGCTGACAAACAACGAGGAGAGAAAAATCAGCACCTCGCTCAGCTTTTTAGATAACGGGAAGAAATATGTTGCCAACCTGTATACGGATGACGAAACGGTGCAGACAAGAACGAATGTCCGTGTCACACGGGTGATTGTAGATAGTCATACCGACCTGTCGTTTCACTTGAAAGCAAGCGGCGGATGCGCAATTCATCTTACACCAGCCGGCAAGGAAGAGTTGAAAAGATACAAACGATACCGGAAAAATCAGCTGTTGTAACATCGCATGAAAAAATATCGTTTGCTCTTGATGTTGCTCTTGTTATGCACTGTTTCAACGAAAGCCGGTGTATACCAGTGGTCGGTGAAGCTCGATGGCTACGTTTCCAGTGAAACAAAAGATCATCCCGATGCTTTTTTATGGATTCCCCCCGATTGCAAACAAGTAAAAGCGGTTGTGGTTAGCCAGCAGAATATGTGTGAAGAGACGCTTTTCGATCATCCCCGATTCCGGGAGGCGATGTCGGAACTTGATTTTGGCATCATATGGATTGCCCCCGGAATCGATTATCAGTGGGATGTTACAAACGGCTGCCAGGATATTTTTGACAAGATGATGGCAGATCTGGCAGAGACAAGCGGTTATCACGAGATCGGATATGCACCGATAGTTCCTTTAGGCCATTCGGCCATGGCCACTTTCCCGTGGAATTTTGCAGCCTGGAATCCCATGCGGACATTGGCCGTCGTCTCTTATAAAGGCGATGCCCCCCGGACGAATCTGACAGGATATGGAGGGGAAAATCTCGAATGGGGCAGGACACGGAATATTGACGGCATCCCCGGACTGATGATAGAAGGGGAATATGAATGGTGGGAAGCGCGCGTGAATCCGGCCTTGGCTTTTCGAATGATGTACCCCGAAAGTTGTATCTCTTTTTTGGGTGATCGGGGACAAGGGCATTTCGACGTGTCGGACAAGGTCGTGGATTATATCACGCTCTTCCTGCGAAAGGCGGCGCAATACCGGTTGCCGGAAAATCAATCGTTGGATGAACCCGCAGAGCTGATAAAACTGGACCCCAAAAAGGGATGGCTTGCCGAACGTTGGCATGAAAACCGGCAAAAACGATCGAATCCTGCAGCGTATACCGATTATAAAGGAGATAAACACGATGCTTTCTGGTATTTCGACAAAGAAATGGCTGAGGTGACAGAGAATTATTATAAAGAGATTCCCGATAGAAAAAAACAGTATATCAGCTTCCTTTCAGAGGGAAAGTGGCTCGATTTCGATGAAGACAGCCATTCCCAATACGACTTTACGCCAAATATTGGCAATGACCTCACCTTTACTCTTTCGGCGGTCTATTCGGATGCCCGGCATTCAAAACCGGCTCAAGATCACTCCAAGGGAAAAATACAGATACACAAGGTGAATGGCCCTGTGGAGAAAGTAAATGACACCACTTTTGTATTACGCTTTTATAGAATGGGATTCAATAACATAAAACGGACCGGTGGGATATGTCTTTATGCACAGGGCCCGGCAGATAACACGTATAAAAGTGCGGTTCAACAAATCTATTTAAAAATTCCGTTCCCTTTGACAAAAGGTGAAAGACAGTATATCCTGTTTCCCGGACTGGCGGATGTGTCGCAAGGAACGGAATGGATAATACTGGATGCCGTGAGTGACCAAGGTTTGGATGTATCCTATTACGTGAAGGAAGGACCTGCCGAAATTACGGGAAACAAGCTGGTTTTTACCCCAATTCCCCCCCGGGCCAAATACCCGTTAAAAGTTACGGTAGTAGCATGGCAGTACGGTTTGAAAGATAAAATACAATCCGCGGAACCTGTGGAACGCAGCTTTTATATAACTAAGTGAATCAAGTAAGGCATGTAACTGAAGTGCTCGTCTGGCGTTATTTTGTGACCCATTCCAGATTCACAACTTGCCAATGTAGAAAACGAAATAAGATAAAACAATGAATAAAGCAGTACTAACCTTTCTTTGTATAACAGTTTTTTTCGCGGCCGCAATGGCGCAATCGGTTTATCCCGGTCAGCACGAGGAAAAGATAACATTGCCTTTGCAGGGAGAAGTAAAAGCATACGCTTTCGATTTAAAGGATGTCCGTTTACTCGATTCTCCGTTCAGGCAAAATATGGAACGTGATTCGAAATGGATCATGTCGCTGGGTACAGATCGTTTACTACATAGCTTCCGTACTTCCGCAGGCGCATATGCCGGACTCGAAGGAGGATATTCTTTCGTGAAAAAGCTTGGCGGATGGGAATCATTAGACTGTGAATTGCGTGGACATTCCACGGGGCATATTTTGTCTGCATTGTCTTATCTATACGCTTCTACGGGCGATAAGGCATATAAACTGAAATCCGATAGCTTGGTTAATGGATTGGGAGAAGTACAGAATGTGCTGTTGGAAAACGGCTATAACGGCTATCTGAGTGCTTATCCGGAAAATCTGATCAACCGTAACATTGCCGGACAGCGTGTCTGGGCTCCCTGGTACACACTGCATAAAATTTACGCGGGCCTGATTGACCAGTATCTCTATTGCGACAATGAGAAAGCATTGGATATTGTGACCAAAATGGCTCAATGGGCCTGCGATAAATTGATGCCATTAAGTGAAGAACAACGGAAACTGATGATCCGTAACGAGTTTGGTGGAGTGAACGAGGCGTTCTACAACTTATATTCCATCACGGGTAATCCCGAACATAAAAAATTGGCGGAATTTTTCTATCATGCCGACGTCATTGACCCCCTGGCTCGAAAAGAAAATAATCTGGCAAACAAGCATGCCAACACATTCATTCCTAAAGTGATCGGAGAGGCCCGCAATTACGAAATAACGGCCGATACACGTTCCAAAGATATTGCCTTTTTTTTCTGGAGTAGTGTTGTTGACCATCAAACTTTCTGTACGGGAGGAAACAGCCAGAAAGAAAAATTCATTGCTCCGGATAGCATTTCAAAATATCTGACCGGCTACACGCAGGAAACTTGCAACACCAACAATATGCTGAAACTGACCCGCCACCTGTTCTGTTGGGATGCCGACCCTAAGTATGCCGATTATTACGAAACGGCACTCTATAACCATATCCTGGGGCAACAGGACCCCGAATCGGGGATGGTCGCCTATTTCTTACCGTTACTGTCCGGTGCACACAAGGTGTACAGTACACCGGAACACTCTTTCTGGTGTTGTGTAGGTACCGGTTTTGAGAATCATGCCAAATATGGTGAAGCCATCTATTACCGTGCTGACAATGCGTTGTACGTGAACCTTTTTATTCCGTCCGAACTGACGTGGGAAGAAAAAGGATTGAAAGTACGACAGGAAACAGATTTTCCACAAGACGGTAAAATAAACATGAATATAGGAGCCGAAAAACCGGTGAAACTGGCGATAAAGATTCGATATCCTGCATGGACACAAAATGTGGAGGTAAAGGTAAA
>DHSP01000003.1:82695-104277 GCA_002408485.1 Proteiniphilum sp. UBA5283
ATTATCCGATGTCATTGCAGGTTGCCGAAGCCAATGACAATCCCGATGTCTTTGCAGTGAAGTACGGTCCGATTGTATTGGCTGGTGCGATGGGTACCGAGGGCATGCATGCTCCAGCACCATTTTCCGACCCGCATCGGCATAACGATTACTATACCTATGATTACCATGTTCCTGCCAATCTGACGACGGTATTGAAGCTCGACAAGAAGGACTTGAACCGGTATATCAAGCCTTCGGACAATGACAAATTAGTGTTTCATGTATTGAATGAAAATATTCGTCTCGAACCGCTTTATAAGATACATCACCAGCGGTACGTCGTATATTGGAACTTATTAAAATAGAGCAGCATGAAAACGATAGGGACAATCATAATTGCCATCTTGTGTTGTACTTCTGTCACAACACAGAGTACAATCCCGTTGCCCGAAAATCTTCCGCAGGGTCATCCACGACTGATGACGACCAACGGGCAGAGAGAAACGGTTAAGCAACTGATGAAAAACGAAGAGTGGGCGGAAAACGTGATGGCGGGAATTCTGAAACGTATCGACCCATATGTGGAAAAAACAGAACAGCAACCCGACTGGATGTATTCCCGACTGATGATGTACTGGAAGAGCAAAGCTACCCAGGTATATATCAATGGGGGCATTTATTCCCATGCCGACGGGGAGGCGCCCGTGCCTACCGTCCGTTTCGGTAGTACACGTGGCGTGAGTTCACCTATTAAGCGGCCTAAATTAGAGGATATTGTTCCTTATATGGATGATACCAAAGGTGTCTATTTCCATAATACGGCAAAAGAAGGCAACCCTCTGGAATGGTCGGAGCAATCGAATGTGTCGGGCAGTTCCATCGAAAGTGTGAATGAAGAGATCATGCGCCTGGCAAAAGATGCATCCTTTGTTTATTGGATCAACGGAGAGGAGAAATATGCCCGTTTTGCGTTCGATATATTCAACACCTACATGATGGGTATGTATTATCGGAACGAACCCGTTGATTTGGGTAACGGTCATGCCCAAACGCTTGTCGGCTTGTCCACTTTCGAAGTCATTCAGGAGCGTATCCTCAACGAGCTGGCGTATACCTACGATTTTCTCTATGCGTATATTGAAAAGAATCATCCGGATCTCATCCAGCATTATGCCGTTACCTTCAAGAAATGGATCGATATTTCCATTCAGAATGGAGTGCCACACAATAACTGGAACCTGCACAAGTCCAAATTCATATTGAATGTGGGCATGGTGCTTGAAGACAATCACCATTATGCCGACGGTAAAGGGCGTGAATATTACATCGATTATATTCTGAACCGTACATCTGCCCGCCACTGGTCTCTTCCCGATTTCCTGAAATACGGATATGATGACAATACCGGAATCTGGAACGAATGCCCCGGCTATGCACAGGGTGTGACACGCGATCTGGTGAATTTTATACGAGATTATGACAATACCTTCAACCAGAACCTGTTGACTTATACGCCTGTCATGAAAAAGGCAGTAGAAGTATTGCCACAATATCTGTTCCCGAACAACATGATATCAGCGTTCGGTGATACCTACTACGGAGGGATCAATACGGAAGCTTTTGCAGGGTTGATCAATTTGGCCCGGAAATATGGCAACCGGGAGGATGAGATACTTTTTACGAAGATGTGGCGACTATTTGATCAGCATGTGGAACAACTAGGCGGACAATCACAAAACCTCCCGGCACAAGTCGCTTCTTTCTTTACGGCAAAACCGGTTTCACCCGACAAGAACATTGCAAAGGGCATACTGACCGATTATATCACGCCAACATTTTATGCGCCCAACGTGAGCTGGTTCGTGCAACGTAATAAATACGATGACAAACAGAAGGGGTTGATGATTTCGCAATATGCCTCCTACGGCAACCATGCGCATTCAAATGGCATTGCCATGGAGCTGTATGGCAAAGGATACGTGTTGGGAGCTGAATCGGGCATCGGTTCATCCTACTTTGAAAAGCCCTATCTGGAATATTACTCGCAATTTCCCGCGCACAACACGGTGATGGTGGACGGCATATCAAAATATCCGGAGATGCTGAGTAATCATCCGTTCGACCTCCTTGCCAGTTATCCTCAATCCGGTCGAAAAGAAGGCTATTATCCTGAACTAACCTACTCGGAGGTTTATTTTATTGAACCCGAAAGCCGCAGCGATCAGAATCGGCTCCTGAGTATTGTCAGCACCGGCGATAATACCGGATATTATGTGGACATATTTCGTTCAAAAAAACAACGGGGCGACGATAAATTTCACGATTACTTTTATCATAATCTCGGTCAGGAACTTTTTATCCGTGATATAAAAGGAAATGCATTGGACCTGCAGCCGAGCAATGAGATGGGTTTTGCCGGAGGGCATCTGTTTGCACTGGATTATATGTGGGATAAGCAGTCGGCAAGAACAGCCGATGATTATCGGGCGATATGGAAAATGAGTTTTCCGGATGGGAATAATGTATATATGAACCTGTGGATGAAAGGATATGAGGGGCGTGAGGTATTCTCCATCAAGGCTCCGCCCTGTAAGGCATTTCGTGGCAATCATGGATTTCCGTATGAGGTTGATAAGGAACCGTACCTCACCATTGCGGCCCGCCAGCATGGCGAAGCATGGGATCATCCCTTTGTTTCCATATTCGAACCCACGACGGAAAACGAGGGAGCTTCAATTGATGTAATTACCTCATTTGACCCTGACAATAAGCAAAGCATCTCGCCCGATTTTGTCGGTCTGGCAGTAAAAAGTAAATCTGGACGCACCGATTATATTTTCTCATCGGTAAAAGAGGAAAAAGTATCCTATAACGGCTTGTCGGCAAATGCAACCTATGCAGTGGTCAGTGAGAAAGGGAGTGATTTCACCCTCTTCATGGGTAACGGAGTCTCTGTTGAGGGAAAAGGATTTTGCATCACTTCGGCAGAGAAAACGAATGCGGTGTTGGAATATAAAAACGGAGAGTACTATTTTACCTGCGATAAACCTGTCTCAATTATACGGGCAAACGGAACAAAAAGGAAAATGAATGTAACTACTTATCAGAAGATAAAGCTATGAGAAATGGTATTATCATGATATGCCTGTTGGTTGGTATGCAGGCAAATGCACAGTACCAGTCGAAAGTATGGATATCTGATCAGGGCGACGGGACTTACCAGAACCCGGTCCTTTATGCCGATTACTCCGATCCGGATGTGATCCGTATGGGCGATGATTTTTTTATGACCGCATCGAGTTTCAATTGTGTGCCCGGTCTGCCGATATTGCATTCCAGGGATCTGATCAACTGGCAGATTGTCAATTACGCATTAAAGGATCTGAAGCTGGATGGTGTTCCCGAAGGTTTTTTCAACAAACCGCAACACGGTAGGGGCGTTTGGGCTCCTTGTATCCGGTATCACGAAGGAGAATACATGATTTATTGGGGCGATCCCGATTTCGGTATCTATGTGGTAAAGACAAAAGATATACTCGGTACCTGGGATAAGCCGATCCTTCTCCTTCCGGGCAAAGGACGTATCGACCCGAGCCCGCTTTTTGACGATGACGGGAAAGTGTATCTGGCACATGCCTGGGCGGGAAGCCGTGCGGGTTTGAACAGCATCATAACCGTTTGTGAAATGAATGCCGACGGTACAAAGGTAATCGGTGAAGAGACATTGCTCTTCGATGGTAACGACGGTATAAACCATACCGTAGAAGGAGGAAAATTCTACAAGAAAGATGGCTATTATTACCTGCTTGCACCTGCTGGCGGGGTGGAGATGGGATGGCAACTGGCCTTACGGTCAAAAAACATTTATGGACCCTATGAAGTAAAAACCGTACTGGCACAAGGAAGAACCATTATTAACGGCCCTCATCAGGGAGGACTGGTAGAAACGCAGACTGGCGAATGGTGGTTTCTGCATTTTCAGGATCAGGGTGCTTACGGACGTGTTGCTCATTTGCAGCCGGTTACGTGGAAAGAGGGTTGGCCTGTAATGGGAATCAATGATGAAAATCATGTCGGAGAACCGGTACGGACATACAAAAAACCGGACGTGGGATCTGCTTATCCGGTGGAAACACCTGTAGAGAGTGATGAATTCAACTCGCCCAAGCTAGGTTTGCAATGGACCTGGCATGCCAATCCGCAACAAGCCTGGGCATTTCCCTCATCAAATGGCTATTTGCGTATGTATGGACAATACTATCCCGAGAATTTTGTCAATTTTTGGGATATTCCCAATCTGTTGCTTCAAAAACTTCCCGCTCCCGTGTTTACAGCTACCACGAAACTGTCGGCCGTACTGTTGAACGAAGGTGATAAGGCAGGATTGATCATGATGGGATGGGATTATGCACACATTGCTCTGGTAAAAACAAAAGAAAGCTACGCCGTGGCCTATACTATCTGTAAAGAAGCAGAGCAGGGTACATCCGAAAAAACAGTTTCGACAAACGACCTGAAAAAGATAAAAGTCAACGAGATATACAATTATAAGACTCTTATACCCAGTGTGGAAATCTGGCTACGGATACAAGTTGCCGATGGAGGTATCTGCACATTTGCCTATAGTGTTGATGGAAAGAGTTTCCAATCGTTTCCCGAAACATTCAAAGCACGTCAGGGTAAATGGATCGGTGCAAAAACCGGTTTGTTCATCCTGAATAAGGAGCGGGGAACAAGTCGTTCCTGGGTTGACGCAGACTGGTTCAACGTAGAAAAATAGAGAATGAAAATAAATAGATAATAATTTTTTTAGCGACAAGAATGAAAATCAAGAATGTGATGTCGGGATTGGTGATGGCCATTTCCTTTTGTGCGTGTACACCGAAAGTAGCCAATCATACTTTCGATGTGGATAGCGAATTGAATTACTGTAAAAGGCAAATTAACAAATCATTAAGTCGAATTGGCGACAGCACCATGATGCCACGGAACATCCTGTCCGGACAATCCGACTGGAATCTTGTTCCCGTCAGGATAGAAGAGTGGACAGCCGGCTTCTGGCCCGGTATATTGTGGTACGACTACGAAAATACGAAAAGTGAAGAAGTGCTGGACGCGGCCAGGCATTACACCGATATATTGGAACCATTGACCACCCTTCCCGCGTACGACCACGATCTGGGCTTTCAATTGTTTTGCAGCTATGGAAATGGATACCGGCTGACGGGAGACGAAAAATACAAGCAGATTATCCTGAACGCTGCCGACACATTGGCTACATTATTCAATCCCAGAGCAGGTACGATCCTTTCGTGGCCCCGTGAAGTGGAGCCGAATAACTGGCCGCACAACACCATCATGGATAATATGTTAAACCTTGAAATGTTATATTGGGCTGCTGCAAACGGTGGGAACAAAGAACTTTATGATATTGCCACAAAGCATGCCGAAACAACCATGAAATACCAGTTCAGGGAGGATGGCAGCAATTACCATGTTGTGGTCTACGATACCATCGACGGGCATTTCATCAAAGGGATCACGCATCAGGGTTATGCCGATGAAACAATGTGGGCACGTGGCCAGGCTTGGGCGATTTATGGTTATACGATGGTATATCGGGAGACCAGGGACAAAAAATTCCTTCGATTTGCTGAAAAAGTAACGGATGTTTATCTTAAACGGTTACCCGAAGATTATGTTCCTTACTGGGATTTCGATGCTCCCAACATACCCGACGAACCCAAAGATGCATCAGCAGCAGCCATTACGGCATCTGCACTCATCGAACTAGCGCAATTGGAAGATACACCCGCAAAAGCAAAAGAATATCGGGATGCAGCGCTAAAAATGCTGATGTCCCTTTCGTCGCCTGAGTATCGAAGCGGAGAAACAAACTCGGCCTTTCTACTTCGTTCCGTGGGCCATAAACCCAATGGTTCGGAAGTAAACGCATCGATCAATTATGCCGATTATTATTATATTGAAGCACTGACCCGATTGAAGAAATGGATGAAAGATTGACCTGTCTCGTCCTGAAATAGGTTCACACTCACAACGTAAAATTAAAACAGGAGGAGTCAGAGGAAATGAAGTAGCAGGATGATGAATTATTCCTGATACAGCAGGTAGGGTTTGCGTTGCTGCTTGAACTTTACCACGTCGCAAAACCATTTTGCTTTGATCTCCTCTGCCGTTTTCCCGGCGATGATCTCTTTACGAATGTAATCCACACCGACCAGCTTCTCAAAAAACGAGGTGAAAAATTTGTCGCCCATGTTCAGGTTATGGTATGCATCGATCACATAGGAAAGGTCGAAGCCGTTTTGAACAATCTGTTCGTCGGGCATAGCTCGCAGATCAACGCCGTAGCATTTTTGGTTGAGTAGTGGTGGGTTTTTCGCTCCCGGCACACTCCGTGGGGTAAAGGAGAAGTCCGACCCGCGGTAGCCGGGGTGTCCATATACCTCGAAGGGGTAGGAGGTGCCTCTGCCCAGGCTCATCACTGTCCCCTCAAAGAGGCAGGTAGAGGGGTAAAGGTAGATGGCGTGGGTATTGGGCAGGTTGGGCGATGGAGCGATGGGCAGTTTGTAGCGCGTCTGGTGGGTGTAATTTCTGCAGGGTATGACCGTTACATCGCACACCTTGCCCCCCGGCAGCCATCCTTCGCCGTTGATCATCAACGCCAGCTCGCCCAGTGTCATGCCGTGCACCACGGGGATGGGCAGCCAACCCACACCCGACTTATGCTTCATGTCGAGGATAGGTCCATCCACATACATGCCGTTGGGGTTGGGGCGGTCGAGCACGATCATTTTTTTGCCGTGCTCCGCACAGGCATCCATTAGCCGTGCCATGCTGGCGTAGTAGGTATAGAAACGGAGTCCCACATCCTGCAGATCGAAGAGCAGGATGTCGAACGCGTTCATTTTGTCGGCTGCAGGTTTTCCGCTACCGCTGCCGTAGAGCGACCAGATGGGGATGCCGGTCTTCTCATCCACCGAGCTGGATACATGCTCACCTGCGTCGGCGGTGCCGCGGAACCCATGTTCGGGAGAGAAAATTCCCACTAAATTAATGTCATTCCCAATCAGCATATCCACCAAATGCACATCGCCTGCCATGCCGGTCTGGTTGGTCATCACCGCCACCCGTTTTCCTTTCAGCAGGGGGAAATAAATATCGGTAAGCTCTGCTCCCGTCTTTACCGGTACACAATTTTCTGCAAAGACAAAAGCTGCCAAGAAGATGAAAGGCAAGACTAGAATTTTTTTCATTACGTTTTTATTCTTCCGTGGTTTTTTTTGTGTATTTCTGATGTGCGTGTAGTTGATCGAACTCCTCTTCGAGCAGGAGCAGTTCTTTTTTTATTTCTGTAAGCCTCGCTACTGCCTCAGCACGTTTTATCTCCTCATCCTTTTTTGATTTCAAAGTCTGTCGTGCACCCTCCAGGGTCATCCCCTTCTCTTTTACGAGATGATATACAATCTCTATTTCCCGAACATCCTCCCGCGTATACTGGCGGGTGCCGCCGGCTGTTTTACGTGGACGGATATTCTCGAACTCTTTTTCCCAGAAACGTAACAGGGAGACATTTACCGCGAAATGGGCGGCTACTTCCTGGATGGAGTAGAAGAGTCGCTTCTCTTCAAATTGGATTGGTTTTTTTCGTTTGCCCATAATTTTCGTTGTCAGTTTTCAGTAGTCAGCAATCAGTTTCCCGTTCCTTCGGAACAATCGTTACACCTGTAGAGGTATGGAGTTCTGTTTTCAGTGTTGGGTGAACATTCAAAAATACTTTTTTTCAAAAGAATCGACAAATATTTTTGTCCTTCGCCGCACCTACAACATCAATTTTTTTTTAACGATATAAATCAGTGAGCTCGACTGTTCCACGTTGCGCAAAGAACAGAGATAACCGGCAATTCCCACCATAAATGCTCTTCCATATCGTACTAGCGTGTTGCTCTCCCTGTACTTTTCACTCAACAGGGATATGTAGAAGGCATCCAGAGGCATGGGCCGTATATCCATGATTTTCAGACGATGCTTATTGAGCATTTTTTCAATGGCGTTGGCGGAGAAATGCCAGAGATGCCGCGGTACATCGTAGGCAGCCCAGGAAGTCTGATAAAACCGTGCGTCGTAACCCTGATGGTTCGGCAGTGCCATCACGGCGATGCCATCGGGAGTGAGAATGTCACGAACCTTTTTTATGCTCTCATTCAGGTGTTCCAGATGTTCAAGCACATGCCAGAGTGTGACCACATTGAATGATCCGTCTGCAATATCAAAAAAACTTTTGTCGTCTTTGACATCCAATCCGAAACGGGTGATAGCATGCATTCTGGCCCGCTCATTTTTCTCGATGCCGGTAACGGTAAAACCTTTTTCCTTGGCAGTCTGCAGGAAGTATCCGGTTCCGCATCCTACATCCAGCAACCTGCCGGGTTCACCCCCTGCGTAGCAAGAAACCAGCTTGGCCTTCTCGGCCAGCATATATCTTCTTGTGAGGTGATAAAGCTTATTGGCTATTCCTTTGTCGCTATCCGAATGAGAGATGTAGTCCGGTGAGTCATAATATTTACCGATAAGATCCTCCGAAGGAAAATTATTGGTGAAGCGAAATCCGCAGCTTCTGCAATCACAGACCGGAAAAGATTCACCGCTTGAGAAGTGATCCACAACGTCAAAAACTTTTTTTAAATCCGGGCTGCCGCAAAGGGGACACTTTTCAATATTTATCGCCGACATATAATCTGATTAAACGTTCCAAAAGTACGACTATTCGGGGGAAAGACAAACTTTTTTCTTCTTATTATCATGCTCAGCCGATCCGGAGAGTTTCGTTTGGATACACAAAGCAGAACTGTCGTGGTTTTTATTCATACACTTGGGGATACGAAGTTTTTCCTGTATTTTTGCACTTTGTTTCGAATAAAAATAGAGAGTAAAAGGTCGTGGGAAGATATGAGGCGAAAAGATTACGCCGGATGCGGTCGTTTTGAACCCTCTTCCGCTTACCCCACACTATTTTACGTGTAACATAAATTTGTATGATGACTTCCAAAGAGATTCGCCAGTCGTATAAAGACTTTTTTCAGTCGAAAGAACACCACATTGTGCCTTCGGCGCCGATGGTGATCAAGGATGACCCCACGCTGATGTTTACCAATGCCGGCATGAACCAGTTCAAAGATATCATCCTGGGGAATGCCCCGGTGAAATATCCGCGGGTAGCCGATTCACAGAAGTGCCTTCGAGTGAGCGGCAAGCACAACGACCTGGAGGAGGTGGGACACGATACCTACCACCACACCATGTTCGAGATGCTGGGTAACTGGTCGTTCGGAGATTATTTCAAGAAAGAAGCGATCGCCTGGGCATGGGAGTATCTGACGGAAGTGCTTAAGCTCGATAAGAACCGTTTGTATGTCACCGTCTTCGAGGGTGCTGCAGAGGAGCAACTGGAGCGGGACGACGAGGCTGCCGCCTATTGGGAGACATACCTTCCCAAAGGGCGGATCATCAATGGAAATAAAAAGGATAATTTCTGGGAGATGGGCGATACCGGTCCCTGTGGCCCCTGCTCGGAGATCCACATCGACCTGCGCCCCGAAAGCGAGCGGGCCGAAGTAGACGGACTCACGCTGGTGAACCAGAGTCACCCGCAGGTTATCGAAATATGGAACCTGGTCTTTATGCAATACAACCGGAAGGCCGACGGCTCACTGGAGCCGCTACCGGCAAAAGTAATTGATACCGGCATGGGCTTTGAGCGTCTCTGCATGGCAGTGCAGGGGAAGTTGTCGAACTACGACACCGACCTGTTTCAACCCATCATCCGCACAATCGGAGAGATTAGCAACGCCACCTATGGTGAGGACGATAAAAAAGACATCGCCATGCGGGTCATTGCGGACCATCTGCGCACAATCGCTTTTTCCATTACCGACGGTCAGCTGCCTTCGAACGCCAAAGCGGGATATGTGATTCGTCGTATCCTGCGTCGCGCCGTTCGCTACGGATATACCTTCCTGAATATGCACGAACCGTTCATGCACCGGCTTATTCCCACATTGATCGACGTGATGGGAGAGGCATACCCGGAGCTGGTTGCCCAGCAGGGACTTATTGGGAAAGTGATGAAAGAGGAGGAAGAATCTTTCCTGC
This sequence comes from Proteiniphilum sp. UBA5283, assembly GCA_002408485.1. GTDB lineage: Bacteria > Bacteroidota > Bacteroidia > Bacteroidales > Dysgonomonadaceae > Proteiniphilum. The sequence continues at coordinate 92,851 of DHSP01000003.1, forward strand.
GTACCCTGGAGACCGGTATCAGGCTGCTGGAAAAAAATATGCCCGAGGAAAAGGGGGGCGTGCTGAGTGGCGAAGTGGCTTTTCAGCTTTACGACACCTTTGGGTTTCCTCTCGACCTGACCGAGTTGATCCTGCGCGAGCATGGGATGACGGTCGACGTGGAAGGCTTCAATGCCGAAATGCAGCAACAGAAACAACGTGCCCGCAATGCAGCTGCTGTGGAGACGGGCGACTGGACAAAGGTGCACGACGGCGAGCCGGAGTTTGTGGGCTATGATGAAACAGAAAGTACTGCACAGGTTCTTCGGTATCGTGCCGTAAAGCAGAAAAACAAGTTGTTTTACCAGATTGTGCTTTCCAGATCCCCTTTTTACGCGGAGATGGGTGGGCAGGTAGGCGATTCGGGCTGGCTGATCTCAGAAGGGGGAGAGAAAATAGACGTGTTCGATACAAAACGGGAGAACAACCTGGCCGTACATCTTACCCATACACTGCCGGAAAAGTTAGAGGCCACCTTCACTGCTCGTATTGATACAGAAAAAAGAACAGCCACAGAATGCAACCACTCTGCCACCCACCTGATGCACGAAGCATTGCGTGAGGTGCTGGGCAAGCATGTGGAACAAAAGGGTTCGTATGTTTCGCCCGAGGTGTTGCGGTTCGACTTCTCCCATTTTCAGAAGATGACGCCCGAAGAGATTCGCGCAGTGGAGAGACAGGTGACCGCTAAAATAAGGAACAATTTCCCGATAGAAGAACATCGGCACGTACCCGTTGAGGAGGCCAAAGCCCAGGGGGCAATGGCACTTTTCGGGGAGAAATATGGCGACGATGTGCGCACCGTCCGATTTGGGACGTCTATTGAGCTTTGCGGTGGCACCCACATCTCCTCCACCGGACGCATCGGTACGTTCCGCATTGTGAGCGAAAGCGCCATCTCTGCCGGTGTAAGACGCATTGAGGCAGTTACGGCCAAGGTGTGTGAGGATTACCTTTATGCGAAAGAAGATGCGCTGGTGGAGGTCAAGAATCTGCTTAACAATGTACCCGACATTATGCAGGGAGTGCATCGGTTGATTGCCGACAACGAAGAGATGAAAAAGGAACTTCAAGGCTATGTGAAAGAGAAGACCGTGCAGCTGAAGCAGCGGATTATCGAGCGGAAAGAGGTGGTCAATGGCGTACATCTCTTCCGGGTGATACTGCCGATAGGTGCTCCCGACGTGGTGAAAGACATTGCTTTTCAACTGAAAGGGGAGTTCCCGGAAAAGATGTTCTTTGTTGCCGGTACAGCCTCAAGCGGGAAGCCCAGCCTCACGGTCATGCTGAGCGACGACCTGGTTGCCGCGGGATTTCATGCCGGCAATATGGTGCGCGAAGCGGCCAAGTTCATTCAGGGCGGCGGCGGAGGGCAGCCTCATTTTGCCACCGCCGGAGGTAAGAATGCCGACGGGCTGAATGCCGCCGTGGAGGTAATTGTCAGGAAGTTGAGAGATTGATGGAGCTGTGCACCCGATTCACGGGTTGTGGCCGTAGTGTTTCCACTTTGTGCGGTATTCGCTTCGGGTCATAGCTGAATGAGTTTCAGCACTTGCTTCCATGTTTCGGGCTGCTGTCTCACGAACTGCTGCACTTTTCGGTCTCTCAGTGCCGCTTTCCGCCATTTCCGCCAGTAAAGGGCGAAATAGAAAGTGGCCGGCATCACCAGCGAATAGAGAAAGGCTAGGAGCCAGTTGTGGCTGATGAATCCCACGGATAATGACTGGATGAGGTCGAATATCGGCACAAAAAACAGTCCCGCCGCATACCTTACCGACGGAATAAACTGTTTATCCTTGAAAAAGCCCTGTAGCTTTTTATTGAGAAGTATCGGGAAGAGACCATTCAGAAATCCGAACAGAGCCACCGGGGCAGTCAGGATAAGAGCCGAGAGGCGGGCAACCAGACTTGTCGCGGAGCAGGGCTCCCACAAACGGTCCTTGGGAGTGAGAGCATGGCGTTTGAGAATATGGAGTGCCTCACGAAAACCGGCAATCTTTGTGTCAAATGCGGCAGGGTTCTTTTCGCAAAGATCATCAAGGGCCCTTACAATATGCAGTGATGCCTGCAGGTAACCCTCTTTTCGCTCTGCATATTTCTCCCGTGCAATTTTATCGGCGTTCCAGTCAATGGCATGGAGATACTCGTCATAAAATGCATCGTTTTGTATATTGACTACCATCGACTGAAGTCCCTTTTCCATATCCTGCCGCAGCTGATTAATTGCAAGGCTCGGGTTTTCTTCGTACAGCTCCTTGTACTCCGATACCTCGATGGGCGTGCCGAAGGTGACATATACGTCCGACAGAAAGCCAAAGATATCGCGATAGTAAATAGATACGGGAACAATCTGGCTGTGCAGCTGAAAGCCAAGAGATGCCTCGGTGGGCAGTACAATGCGTGGAACGGCTTTTTGAATGGGCAGCAGTGACTGTTTCGGGTTATGCCTTGCCTCCGGAAAGAGTGCCAACGGATTGTTCTTTTTCAGGATCCGCGCAGCATTTCGAAAAATCTCGTTGTTTTTGTTCAGGTTATCTATCCCGTCCCGCATCCTGAAAACAGGCATGATGCGCATTCCCCGGAGCATCCATGCGACAAATTTTTGTTTAAAGATATCGGCACGAGCCAGGAAGACAATCTGTTTGAGATGGTACGAGGAATAAACGAGCAGCAACGCGTCGATCAGTGCGTTGCGGTGATTGGGGGCAAAAATGACCGGCTTCTCACGCGATACATTTTCTTTTCTTCCTGTGAATACCATCTTTCTGAAATTCAACCTTAGGGCCGTGTTGACGGGCAACTTGGCCAGCGCATACCGGAAGTCGTATCGATAAATCATAACGTGTTCGTTTGGAATGCAATGGGACGTCTTCTCCAGTAAAAAGCCAGCAGGAGCCCGGCCACAATATGCCACACGCCCCACCATGCTGCAATGAAGGCCATACCACCCAGGTTAAGCTCGGGAGGAAAAATCCGGGGGTTGAATATCAGCGCAAGTCCGAGCCCTGAGTTCTGAATACCTGTTTCTATCGAGATGGACCGGCAATTGATCTCGGATACCCTCATTGCTTTTGGCACAAAATAACCTGCTATAAATGCCAGTCCGTTATGCAGCAATACAATGAAAAAGATCAGATGAATGTATTTGAGAAAGATGCTGAAATTACCCGCCAGGGCAGCGACGATAAAACCTACGAAGAAAATGACCGAAGCAGCCTGTACGGTTTTGTCTACTTTTCGCACAAGCTTCGGGAATTTCATGCCCACGAACATACCCAGTATTACCGGGATGCCCAGGATCAGGAAGACGGTGCGAAACATCTCCAGCGGGTCAATGGATATCGGTACCAGCAGGGGAGAGTGTCTGGCATAGAGCCCTCCCCAGAAGGCGAAATTAAACGGAGTCATAAACAGGCTCATGACAGTTGTAATGGCTGTGAGGCTTACCGATAACGTCACATTTGATTTTGAGATGGCCGAGATGAGGTTTGAGACGTTTCCACCGGGACAGGCAGACACCAAAATCATCCCCATTGCTACCGCGGTACTGGGTTGGATAACCAGTACCAGCAAATAGGTGAGAGCAGGCAGGAGCAGGTATTGTGAGATTACACCCATCCATACCGGTTTAGGGCGTGAAGCCAGTGTTTTGAAATGTTGTGGACGGATACTGAGCGCTACGCCGAACATGATGAAAGCAATGGCGATATTCATCAGGTTGATGCTTTCCTGATTGAAGTTCAACCTTACGGTGTCTAACTGTTCTAAGTTCCCGAAGAGGGATAGAAGCGGGGTAAGCTGCATTGGACTGTTTGATTGTAAGCCACAAAGGTACAAAATTTATATATATTGCGAACAAAGAAAGGGTATCCAACACTGTCTGGATACCCTGTAGGAACTGAATTGTGGTTTCTTCAAATCTTATCTTGGGGGTTATTCAGTTCCTTTTTTCTTGTAATGCCTTTCCGGTTCTTGGCGGATCTTTCTTATAACCTTATTGAAATACCCAGTTCGAGAGCAGAAATGCCATACCCGATTTCGGCAAAAGCTCCGAATTTATCGGAGAAATGATATCGTGCGCCCACGAATGCGGAGTACCCAATGCCACTTCCTGTGGATGCTTCGGTTGCGTGACTGCCGGAGCTGCCGAAATACTTGCTGCTTACGGCATTATAGCCCAGCATTAACCCTGTGTAAGTATCGAGCTTGTCAATGAACTGATAATGGAAAACTCCGCGCGCACCCAGGATAACGTAGCTGTACTTGTAACCGTACGTGGAGTTTGCATACGTCGTTTCCCATTTATTGGCTGTGTATGCCATATACCCTCCCACGCCGATGGAAGCTTTGCCGTCCAGGAGCCCGTCGAGAATACATTGCTCGTAAGATGCCGAAAGAGGAGGAATACTGCTTGAGTATCCGTCGCCTCCGTAGTAACTCCCTACGCCGATACCTAGATTCGCAATTTTTTCTCCTTTGGAGAACAGATTCTGTGCTTGCATGCTCATCAACGCTCCGCTTGCAAAGACAATGACAAGCGTCATAATTGTTTTTTTAGTCATCATGAAAATTGTAATTTATTATTGCCTACTCGTAAAGCTTTTCGGCTATCGCTGTTATTAATTATTGATTGCATAAGATCATGTCTTGATAAGGAATTCAGTTTTGCGGCGAACTCTCTTTTTTTGAATAATCCATATCAATCCAAGCGGGAGACAAAAGTAGATAAATCCCGGGTCGCTCAAGAATGTGCCATTTGCCCCGGGTAAAAAAAACCTTGCTCCCGGTAAAAAAATGAATTCCTCCATTTGTCGTTATTTTGCTTCCGGTCAATTTACGTTCAGTCAAGCCCGGCCGAAAGAAATCTTTTCCCGAATGCCTGTGCAACCTTACGCCCTGCAAAAGATGAATCTACTTGTTTGCTCTGCGTAAAGAACCCTTTGCTTTGCGTAAAATAACCCCCTTTTTTCCTTATTTTCTTGCGTTGGGGCAGACATTCATTCCGCCGGAATGTTATCTTTGCATGTTCTTAAAATAATGCTATGCCCCAAAAACTCTTTCCCGCAAACAACCGACTCACACTGTTTCTTAAGTACAAACGGACAATTATTTATACAGCTATTTTAATTCTTGTTGCCGTAGGTCATCATTTGTTGATGCAAATGCCCATTGAATCATTCAGATACATTCGTTGGTCGATCATCTCGATGTTGAGCTTTCTTTGTCTCGGCGGATCGATCATGCTGATGATGCGAAAAAACGGAGGGCGTGCGCGCACACTGTTCGCATTTGTGATGTGCATGGTGGGACTGACCAATTTATTATCACTCATCAAAGGGTTGACTACCGGTTATGCCGGTGTGGTAGAGTATAAATTCTTGTCTCTTCCCATGCTTATTTATGGCAGTGTGTATGCGTATATATTTCTCCTCTATCCTCTTGAAGCGCTACGCCCCGGGTGGCTTACACTGAGGCGGGCCACATTCCTGTTTTTACCTGCCGCTGTTATCCCGGGGACATTTATGCTTGCCACAAAAATGCAGCATGGGTCTCTGCCTGCCGTGGATAGCTGGGCAACTTTGCTTGGTGAATTCTGGAATTTTCATGTGTGGCTCCGGTTGTTCATGCTTGTCTATCCTGTTTTCGGACTTTTGATAATGCTTCGTTACCGGAGCAATTATGAGGAATGGTGCGAGAACAACTATGCTTCGATGGAAAACATTGATATAAAATGGCTGGGCGATTATATTTTCGGTAATCTGGTGATTACACTTTCCTGCGAGATTGTGGTTTTGAGTGACAATATCCGCAGCGTCCTGATGCATAACATCATTTTTTTGCTCTTTTTCCTGTATGGTTTCTATCGTGTTTTATTTCAGAAAAATCCCTATCCCGAAGGTTATTTCAAGGTGGGACTGGACGAAACGAAAGCCGAAATCAGAGAGGTTATGGGAATTGGCAAAAGATGCCAGAGCAGGGTGGGTGAGGGGAATATGGTTTTGATGCCGGAAAAAGGATCGGGTACAAATTGTTTGTTTGCCGATAAGCTACCCGAATACAGAGAAAAACTGGAACAATGGATGCTGTCTGAGAAGCCGCATCTTCGCAAAGACTTTAAACTGACGGATACCATGGAAATCCTGCCGCTGAACCGCAGTTACCTCTCGCGCCTGTTTAACGAAGGCTATGGAGAGAGTTTTTACCAATTTGTAATGCGCTACCGTATTGCGGAAAGCAAACATCTGCTGTTGTCACGCTCCGATCTGAATATCACATGCATTGCCGATCTATCCGGATTCAGTTCCCCATCAGTCTTTGGCAGGGCATTTACACAAGAAATGAGTTGTAGTCCCACGCAATGGCGTGAAAAAGAGATGGCGCGAAAAATAAATACTCACGAAAAAATAGATATCTTTGTTTACCCGGTTCAAAAAAACGGGCAGCAAAATGAGCGCACCACTTGCCGAACGGCTTCGGCCCCAGAGTCTTGATGAGTTTATCGGCCAGAAACATCTGGTCGGCAAGGGGGCTGTATTGCGCAGGATGATTGATTCGGGAAGAATCCCCTCCATCATCTTCTGGGGCCCTCCGGGTGTAGGGAAGACAACCCTTGCCCATATCATCGCCAATACGGTGAACGCACCGTTTTATAAGCTGAGTGCCATCAACTCGGGGGTGAAGGATGTGCGGGAGGTGATTGAAAAAGCAAAGAGCAATCGTTTTTTTAACAACGCTGCCCCCATTCTCTTTATTGATGAAATACACCGCTTCAGCAAATCGCAGCAGGACTCGCTGCTGCATGCAGTGGAGACCGGAACGGTGACGCTCATAGGAGCAACCACCGAAAATCCTTCCTTCGAGGTAATTCGGCCGCTGCTTTCGCGTTGTCAGGTTTATGTGCTCAAGTCGCTCGAGAAGAAGGATCTGGAAGTGCTGCTGCATCGTGCCCTTATGGAGGACCTGATCCTGAAAGAGAGAGAGATTGATGTGCAGGAAACCGATGCTTTATTCCGTTTCTCCGGGGGAGATGCCCGCAAGCTGTTGAACATTCTGGAGCTGGCCATACAAGCCAGTGGCGACGATAAGGTTGTGATTACCGACAAGATGGTTACCGAGCGGCTTCAGGAGAATCCGGCAGCATATGACAAAGGGGGAGAGATGCATTATGACATCATCTCGGCCTTTATCAAATCGATCCGTGGCAGCGATCCCGATGCAGCGATCTACTGGCTGGCAAGGATGGTGGCCGGAGGAGAAGATCCTAAATTCATTGCCCGCAGGCTGGTCATCTCCGCCGCGGAAGATATTGGCCTGGCCAATCCCAATGCGCTGCTGCTGGCCAATGCCTGTTTCGATACATTGCAGAAGATCGGGTGGCCGGAGGGACGCATTGTCCTGGCGGAAACCACCATCTACCTGGCAGCATCCCCCAAAAGCAATTCAGCCTATCTTGCCATCGACGCGGCCATCGCGAAGGCGGAGCAGACCGGTAATCTGCCCGTACCGTTGCATCTGCGCAATGCTCCGACCGCATTGATGAAGGAGCTCGATTACGGGAAGGAGTACAAGTATGCGCACGACTATGAGAACAACTTTGTGAATCAGGAGTATCTACCCAAAGAATTAAAAAACAGCAGATTTTGGGATCCTCAGCGCAATCCTGCCGAAGCGAAGATGCATGAGCTAATGAAGAAGCTCTGGGGCGATAAGAAGTAAGGCCTTCTCACTAATACCAGTTCATGCCGCGGTCGTACGGTGAATTGCGTTGCTCGTATTTCAGGTCCTGCAACAACGAAGAGTTGGCGCGGATGGTGAAGTTATAGGATTTGTAGGGGCCTATGGGGATGAAGCTGGCCGACATGCTCCAGCAGTGCAGGTTACGGGTAAGCGAGCAGTTGATATTCGTAAACTTGTTCAGCTCGAAATTATAATCGGTATTGAAGGTGAAGTTCCAGTTTTTGGTCGGTTGTATGGAGCCGCTCAACCCGAAATTATGGGTCAGTTTCCCTTTGTACTCCAGGCGTTTCTTATCGAACTCGCCATATCCGTATCGCAAAGAGTAATTGAAAGATAGATTCCAGTTCACTGCATTTTTCAGATATCCGTCGCTGTCGAATTCTCCCGTTGAGTCGTCAGTGCCCTGAGATGAGCCCTTCCTTTGTGCCGACTCATATGGGTTTTCCCCCATCGTGCCATCGTCGGGCAGCTGGTTCTCCAGATTGCGTTTATCATCCCCTTCGTCTCCCTCCTTTTCACCGCGGGCAAATAATTTTTTGAAGGTATCCTGATTTAACGAATAGGAGAAGGAGGTACCCGTATTCATCAGCTTTCCGAATCCTTTTCCGTTGAGGATTCTGAGTTTATCCACCTGTCGTGGGTTTCCGTTTTTATCCAGTTGGTAAAGATAGGGGTCCCAGGTGGCATTCAGACTTAATGTGTATGATTTGGAGAGCTTCAGGCGGATGTTTGAGTTGATCATGCTCCATTTCATGGAGTCGGCCATCATGTTGTAGTTGAAGCTGATGCCCAGATCATCGATCAGGCTTATCTTCCTCACGCCGGTGGAGTCCTTGTCGGTACGTATCTTCATCTCAAGGTTGTTCTTGAAGTCAAAGCCAATGCTTCCGCTTTGTCCTCTGGGAGCCGTCCCGAACATCATGGAGGCGTAGGGTGAATAGGTATATTCCACATCTTCGCCATATTCATTCTTGTATGAGTAGGTTTCGTAGAAGTTGTATTTGGGGTCGCCGAAGTCGGGCCGGAAATTCAGGCTGATACTTGGGGAGAAGACGTGACGTATGGCCTGGACTTTATCTCCGAATATTTTCCAGGGGGTGTACATGCCGTATAATTTTGTCTGTGCACTGAGCGACGTGCTGTAGTCATAGACACGTTTAAAACCGTAAACGGTGTCCATGGGGACATGCCTTCTGGCGGTGGAGTCCCAGGCTTGCATATAGGCGCCGGTATACCACCGTTCGGTATAATTGAACGAGGGAGATATCTGTATATAGTCGAAAAGGGTAAAGGTGGCGCTTACCGGGATACTGTGGCGCATACCGTTGGTCCAGTCGCGGACAAGGTTCGATTTCAGAAATTTATATTCCTTCGTAGTGATTGAGTTACGGAACTCTCCGGAGTAACTCATCGATATTTTTTCATACCATCGCTCTTCACCGACCGCATTTTTTCTTTTTAGCGGATAAATGCGGTTCATGGTGAGCGAGATGTTGGGCAACGTGGCGGCAATGGTTGAATCGCGCGACACCTGGTTGATATTCATGGTGGCCGACATGCTCCAGGGTGAGTCCGGAAAACGTTGTGTGAGGTTCACGCTCGAGCTTTTTGTGTTGTTGGATGCCTCCCTTGAATAGAGCCGGCTGAGGTCCCTGTGGTTGTTTCTGCTGGTGGAGAAGTTGACGCTGGCAGAGAGGGTGCGGTACATGTTGGCTTTCGGGTCCTGCGAGTGGGTCCAGTTGATGCGCAAATCTTTTGCTACGGAATACGCTTCCGGCGCCACCTCCTTCAACTCTTTCTCTCCTGTCACCGTGCTTAAATAGTAGACATTGAAGTTTCCCGAATATTTATACCGTTTGCGGTAGTTGGAGCGTGCTCCGGCACCCCACGATCCTTTTGTGTAGATCTCGCCCGTCAGGGACAGGTCTATGTAATCACTCAATGCGAAGTAATAACCCCCATTTTGCAAGTAAAAACCCCGTGTCATCTCATCGCCATAGCTGGGCATAATGATTCCCGAAGAATATGATTTCGTGAAAGGAAAAAAGGCAAAAGGCAACACGACGGGGAAGAGGGGCACGTCGGCCACCACCAGCCAGGCAGGGCCGGTCACCACATCTTTTTCGGGGCGCACCTTGGCCTTCGACAGATTCAGGTAAAAATGAGGATGATCGTGCTTGTCGCAGGTGGTATATTTTGCATTCCGCATGTAGAACGAGTTATCGGCATTCATCTTCGCCTCATTGGCCACAATGTTGCCTTCTCCCTGCTGTGTGACCACGTTGTTGATAAATGCTTTCCTTGTTTCGAAGTTGTAGCGTACCTTTTTCATCTCGTATTCCGTGCCACCTTCCGAAAACAGAGGAAGGCCGAACTCTTTGCCCAACGAATCGACTCCGAAAGTGGAGGAGATGATGCTGCTGTCCATGTCCACGGTAATGTATTCCCCCTTGATGCCCATTTCGCCATATTTGATGTCGGCATCTCCGTAGAGGTATCCCATGTTGTCGCTGGTGAACACCATGGAGTCTTGCGCAGTATAGAAAACGGCTGCTTTCAGTGTTTGGTCTTCCATGGATAGGCTATCCTGTGTGTCGACGGACAAAGAGTCCGGTGCAGTGATGGAAAGCGAATCGGAAGTAGCAATCGCAGTGTTCAGCGAATCGGCCTTCGTGGGCAGGACAGTCGAATCGGAGGGTTGAGCAACAGCCAAAGAGGGTGTAGACGGTGAGGCAGTGGCCGTATCGGGTGGGGCAATCTCCTTTCTTTCCGTGTCGGAAGGAAGAGCAGCCGATGCGGAACTTTGACTTATCTGATTCGTCGCTTCAGTAGCCTTTCGGGCGGAAGAGCATTGAAATGAGATTGTCAGGACGAAAAACAGAAATATGATACTGTAAAGTTGCCTCATGCGGTAAATGCAGCCTGCGTATGGTTTTCACACACAAAACTACGCAAAATGAATGATTACCCCGCAAAAATAATAAAAAGAAACTTAAGACAGATTGATTAAGGCTTTTTTAAGGAGATTGAGCCCTCTAAAAATTAGGTTTAGAGATATTTCACGGTCACCTTCTCAAGTCTTTCGCTGGTCCAGAACTTATATAGCTCTTTTTTATCAACTCATTGGTTAATGGTTAATGGCCCGACAACATCCGGATCAATTCGCTTAAGCTTTTGTAATCATTTGAAAGTGGATAGCTTTGCCGTGCCTTGTTCATGAAAGCTTTTAATCTTTCGGGAATATTGATTTGCTCACCGATGCATGCTTCCACCGTCTCTTTGAATTTTGCCGGATGGGCGGTAGCCAGGAAGATACCCGTTTCTCCCGGTTCCAGGCCCTCTTTGAGCGCAAGGTAGCCGCAGGCGCCATGCGGGTCGAGCAGGTAATTGTTTTTTTGATGTACTTCCCGGATGGCCTGCTTTATTTCTTCGTCGGTATAGCGGAAGGCCGCGATATCCTTTGTAATTGATGTGTGGGAATGGGAGTACAGATCGAGGATACGGTCGAAGTTACTGGGTGCCCCCACGTCCATGGCATTCGCCACGGTCTGTACCGAAGCACGGGGACGGTAATCACCCGAAAGAAGATACTCCCTGAATACATCGTTCCGGTTGTTGGCCGCGATAAACCGTTTTACTGGCAATCCCATT
>DHSP01000003.1:104527-119233 GCA_002408485.1 Proteiniphilum sp. UBA5283
GACTGAGGCAGGAACCGTGCTACGTTAATGGAGTTCGCGGAGGTGAGGTTCAGTCGGGCGTTTAGTTCCTTGTCCATGAATGCCGATTTCACCAAAGCCTGGCAATCATCAAACGTACCGTCTATCTCCAGCGCCACAATGTTTTGTCCCAATGTGGTAAACTGTGCTTCCTGAATATCGCTCACCTTTCCGGCCGGATAAAGCACAAACACCTGTATGCCTTCCACCCCCAGGAAACCGTTGGCCACGGCGCTTCCTGTGTCGCCCGAGGTAGCCACCAACACCTTCACGTTGTCCTGTCCCTGTTCTTTCACAAAGTAGGACAGCATGCGTGCCATAAACCGGGCGCCCACATCTTTGAAGGCGAAGGTGGGCCCGTGAAACAATTCCAGAACATAGATTCCCTCTTCAACCTTCTTCAGGGGAATATCGAAGCTCAACGTGTCGGTGACGATGGCATCCAGTTGCTCTTTGGGAATGTCTTTTCCAAAGAAGGCTCCTGCCACTATTTTGGCGATATCCTGCAAGCCGGAATCTGCAATCTTCGCGTAAAAGCCGGAAGAGAGTTTCTCTATTGTTTCGGGCATATAAAGTCCCTTGTCGGGAGCAAGTCCCTTTACCACGGCTTCCTGTAGCGAGGAGGAAGGTGCTTTTTTATTTGTGCTGTAGTAGTGCATGTTTTTGTTTTGTTGTCAGCAATAGAAAAGATTGAATTACACAGAGAAGATTGTTTTCATCAGGGCATCGCCCTTGAGAGTTCCCAGGGAACCTTCGCGGGCAGCAACCTCATCGTACCGTTGTACGCTGTCGGGTTCTATCCCTCTGTGCCAAATCAGGAAAGGGATGGGATCCCGGGTGTGTGTGCGAATGGCACAAGGTGTGGGGTGATCGGGCAGGATGGTAATGGTGACCGGTTCCTCCCAGCTGAGTGTCTCTTCGTAAATTGTTTTTACAATGCGTTCATCCAGATACTCAATCGTTTTCACCTTCAGCGGTACATCCCCTTCGTGCCCGGCTTCATCGCTGGCCTCGATATGCAGGTAGACAAAGTCCTTCTCTCTGAGCGCCTCGAGTGCGGCACGCGCCTTTCCCTCGTAATTGGTGTCGTGCAGGCCGGTAGCGCCCTCCACCAGGATCACCTCCAGTCCGGCATACACACCGATGCCCCGAATCAGGTCGACTGCTGAAATGACGGCGCCGTTGTGTATCGGGTAGAGCTCCGCAAGGGGTTTCATTTGAGGGCGATAGCCCGGTGACCAGGGCCAGATGCTGTTCGCCGGATCCTTTCCTGCTGCTATCCTCTTTTTGTTGACAGGGTGATTGCGCAGCAGTTCCTGCGATGCGAGAATCAGCTCGTTCAATGCTTTTGCGGTCGGCCTTCCCTCTTCACTTTCCGGTTGAATAAGGTGCGGGCGGAAAGGCTTTTCGGGTATGTCGTGGGGCGGTGTGCAATGTATCCGCTTGTCGCCTCCCCGCATCTTCAGCAGGTGCCGGTAAGAGACACCCGGGTAAAAGCCGAAGATATCGTTCCCCCGTTCGTTTTGAAGAAACCGGATCAATTCTGCCGCTTCGGCAGTAGAGATGTGTCCTGCCGAATGATTTTTAATGCGGTCGCCTTCTATGCACACCAGGTTACAGCGCATGGCCATCTCCCCTGGCAGGATTTCCACGCCCATGCTGGCTGCTTCCAGTACACCGCGCCCTTCGTACACCGATGGAACATCGTAGCCCAACACCGACAGGTTGGCAATCTCGCTACCCGGAGCAAAACCGTCGGGAACCGTGTTCAAAAGGCCGTTTCTTCCTTTTCGGGCAAGCATATCCATATAGGGAGTGTTTGCTGCCTGTAAGGGTGTTTTGTTTCCCAGTGAGGCGATGGGTTCGTCTGCCATGCCGTCTCCCAGTATGATGATGTTTTTTGGAGTCATTTTATCGGATATTAGCGATGGAAATGATGTCTGAGAACACCCCTGCCGCGGTAACGGTTGCGCCGGCACCGTAGCCCTTGATGACCATCGGATACTCGTTGTAGCGCTCGGTGGTAATCATGATGATGTTGTTGCTTCCTTCCAGGTCGTAGAAAGGATGTCCCTGTTCTACTTCCCGGAGCCCTACTTCGCATGCCCCATTGTCGTAGGAAGCCACAAAACGCAGTTTCTTGCCATCTTTTGCCAGTTCTTTCCTACGTTCTTCAAACGAAGCATCAAGCTCGGAAATGGTCTGCCAAAACTCATCGAGTGTTCCTTCAAAATATTTTGGAGGCACGAAAAGATTTTTGTGTACATCCGACTGGTTTACACGGGCACCGGCTTCCCGGGAAAGGATTACCAGCTTCCTTGTCACGTCGAGGCCGCTCAGGTCGATGCGCGGATCGGGTTCGGCAAACTGAGCATCTACCGCCATCCTGACTGCCTGGCTGAAGGGAATCTCTTCGCTCAGCGTATTGAAAATAAAATTCAGTGTTCCCGAGAGTACAGCTTCGAGTTTGACGATCCTGTCTCCCGAGTTGATCAACGAATTCATGGTGTTGATGATGGGCAATCCGGCGCCTACATTGGTTTCGAAAAGAAACTTCACACCGCTTTTCCGGGCAGTCTCCTTCAGCATGCGATAACTGTCGTAGTCGGATGAGGCTGCAATCTTGTTGGCCGTGACCACCGAGATGTTGCGTGCCATCAGTTCGCCATAGAGCGCAGCAATGTGGGGGCTTGCAGTACAATCGACCACTACCGAGTTGAAAATGTTCATTTTCAGTATCTCGTCCCTTATCCGTTCGGGCGAACTCTTCACGCCGTTTTTCATCAGATTTTCGAAGTATCCTTCAAGCGGTATGCCCTCGCGGGTGAAGAGTGCTTTGCGTCCGTTGGCAATTCCCACGATGTTGATTCTGAGTTTATTGTGTTCCTTGAGTGTAGCTTGCTGCTCCCGTATTTGCTCCAGTAGTTTTCCACCCACCGTGCCGGTGCCGATGACAAACAGGTTCAGTTCCTGGTAGGGCGACAGGAAGAAAGAGTCGTGGATTACGTTGAGCGCTTTCTTCAGGTCGGACCTGGCAATCACACAGGAAATATTGGTTTCGCCGGCCCCCTGTGCCAGGGCGATCACGCTGATCCCATTTCTTCCCAGAGCGCCAAAAAACTTTCCTGCAATGCCCGGCACATGTTTCATGTTTTGTCCCACAATTGCGATGGTGGCCAGGTCATATTCGACCATGATCTCGTTGATACTTCCCATGGCGATCTCGTGAGCAAACTCGTGGCTTAGGACTTTCTGCGACAGAGGTGCATCCTGCGAGCGTACGCCAATAGAGGTGCTGTTTTCGGAAGATGCCTGGGAGACAATAAATACGCTGATGCCGTTGTCGGCCAAAGTCGAGAAAATTCGTTTGTTCACTCCGATGACACCCACCATGCCCAGTCCCTGGATGGTGATCAGGGCTGTGTCGTTGATGGAGGAGATTCCTTTGATGATTTTTCCGTTGCGTGTGGGTTTGATATCTCTTATCAGGGTGCCTTTTGCCTCCGGGTGAAAGGTGTTCTTCACATAAATGGGAATATTTTTATGAAAGACCGGAAAGATGGTAGGCGGGTAGATCACTTTTGCCCCGAAATTGGACAGTTCTATCGCTTCGGTGAACGACAGCTCATCGATGACATAGGCTGAATTGATGATTTTGGGGTCCGCCGTCATAAATCCGTCCACATCCGTCCATATTTCCAGTACGGTGGCATCGAGTGCCGCAGCGATGATGGCTGCCGTATAGTCCGACCCTCCGCGCCCCAGGTTTGTGATGTCGTTATCCCCACAACTCGAAGAGATAAATCCCGGTACAATGGCTACGTGAGGTGGCGGCATTTCGGAAAAGGTTTTCCTGACCAGCTTATTGGATTGTGCCAGATCGGGTATGTGGCTGCTGAATTGCCTGTTTGTCTTGATAAACTCTGTGGCGTCGTACAATTGAGCGCCCTCTATAACCTTGCTGATGATTAGTGAGGAGAGGCGTTCGCCGTAGCTCACAATCTTATCGGATGTCTTTTGGGAGAGATCGCCAATCAGAAATACGCCTCGAAGAATATTGCGCAGATCGTCGTATAGCTGTTGTGTTTTCTGCACCACCTCCTGTTTGTCGGCGGGTGAAGTGACCATCTTTTCAATGATCTCGTCGTGGCGGGCGATGATTTCGTCCAATAGCGGCTTATAACCCGAATTGTTGTTCAGTGCAAAGTCGGCAGCCAGTAGCAGTCGGTCTGTCACACTGTTCAATGCCGACACAACCACAATCACGGGTTCCGTTTCCTTTTCAACAATCTCCTTCACCAGTTGCAGGCTATCGGGATTTCCTACGGAGGTTCCTCCGAATTTCATCACTTTCATCGTGTGTGAATAATTTTTAACCGTTTTAGAAACGGTGTTGAATAAAAAATGTGAATTGTAAATCGCAAACCGGTTGGTTTGCAAATGGCAAGCAGTGTTGCCGTACGGATGTGAAAATTTACATAACCCCCCAGGGGGTCATGGTCATAGTAGTGGTGTGGAAGTATGTTGAATACAAGCTCTGCATTGCGAACATTTGAATTTGTTGCAAAGATAAAGGAATAATTGATAAAACGAAACGGGCAAGCCTAAAAAATGTTTTAATCAGATAAAAATAATTCTTATTTTTGCCTTTCTTATCTTCATTCGCCGGCCCGGTGGCTCCCCCATCTCAATTAATCCGGCAAAAATTAAACGTTTTTATGAAATCAACCATCCCTTTTCTTATTTTCTTTCTCGCGTTCCATTTCATTTCCTGCGGTAGCAGACATCCCGGCAAAGAGTGTCTCACCTTTGAGGAAATGAAAGATCCGACAAGTGATACGTTATCCGACTGGTCTCATGTCTCTAAAGGGTTACATGCCTCATTTATTTCCACAGACGACAGGATGCCGAAGTCTGTGGCACCCGGGGTGTCTGTTAACAAGAGCGTAGCGCTTACCGGCTGGAGGGGAGAAAAAATATCTGCTCAGCTGCTTTTGTGGTCGGCTGAAGAGGTAGACCCGGTAGAGCTTGAATTTGCCGATTTTGAGTCTGTTGATCATACACTACCGGCATCTGTTGCGCAAGCAAGATTTGTTCGCTACGTGATGACCGATGAATTCGGTCCCGGATGCGGACACCGCAAACCGGAAGATTTTCCGGCATCCCTCTCGGCCGATATGCTGGACAACCTGCCCTGTTTCCATATGGAAGCAAAGACAGTGAGGCCGGTCTGGCTTACTTTCAGCATTCCTTCCGCTGCTGTTGCCGGAAATTACAAGGGGACGTTGACCCTGCATGCCGGAGGCCGTCCCGTTGAGGAGTTCGGGATTGAGCTGACGGTGGTAGACCGTGTGCTACCCGAGCCATCGGAGTGGCTCTATCACCTCGATCTGTGGCAGCACCCTTCGGCAGTGGCCCGGGTGCATAATTTGGAGGTATGGAGCGACGCTCATTTCGAGAAAATGAAGCCGTTAATGAAAATGCTGGCCGATGCGGGACAGAAAGTAATTACCGCCACCCTGAACAAGGACCCGTGGAACAATCAGAGCTTTGATGCATACGCCGACATGATTGTCTGGACAAAGAATGAGGATGGAAGCTGGTCGTACGACTATACCATATTCGATAAGTGGGTACAGTTCATGATGGATCTGGGTATCGGCAAAATGATCAACTGTTACTCCCTGCTTACCTGGAATAATCAATTGCATTATCGAGATGTGGTAAAAGGCGAGCTGGTTACCATTGAGTTAAAGGCCCAGTCGAAGGAATACGCTGAATTGTGGAGTACCTTCCTGAAGGATTTCGCCCGGCATCTTCGCAGCAAGGGGTGGCTGGAGAAAACGAATATTGCCATGGATGAGCGTGCTCCGGCAGACATGCAAGCCGCCCTGAAGGTATTGGCAGAGGCTGCTCCCGAACTGGGGGTCTCTTTGGCAGACAATCACAAGAGCTATAAAGAGTATCCCTGGATCAAGGATGTCAGCGTGGGAGCTGCCAGCAAGGTGGATAAGGAAGATATCGCTGTCCGAAGATCAAAAGGGTTGGTCACCACCTATTACGTATGTTGTGCTGATTCGTTCCCCAACATGTTTACCTTCTCTGCTCCGGCAGAATCTGTCTACGCTGCATGGTATGCGGTTGCCAATGATTTCGATGGACTTTTGCGCTGGGCCTACAATTCGTGGGTTGAAAATCCGCTGACCGACTCTCGTTTCAGGACGTGGCCGGCCGGTGACACCTATATGGTCTATCCCGGTGCACGGAGTTCTATCCGTTTCGAGCGACTGGTTGAAGGGATTCAGGATGCAGAAAAAATCCGTGTATTGCGTAAACAATACACGGATCTGGACAGTCCTGAATCATTGGAAAAACTACAGGAGCTGGAAGAGGCAATTGCCCTTTTTGATACGCTGACACCTTCTGCCGACTGGCCAGAAAGGCTCAATGTGGCCAAAAGATTACTGAATTAGCTCATTTATTTACCGGCCTGGTGATCGAGAAACTCTTTCAGATACCGTTCATTCAGCTCATCGCTATCACCATAATGCTTTCGGGTCTCCTCGAGCTTTGCATGCATCATTTTCCGTATCTCGGAATATTCCGGATCGTCGTGGATATTTTTCAATTCCTGCGGATCGGTCTGCAGGTCGTACATCTCCCACTCGTCCACGTCATAGTAAAAGTGAATCAGCTTATACCGGTCGGTCGTGATGCCGTAATGCCTCTTCACCATATGTTCAGCCGGATATTCGTAGTAGGTGTAATAGACCACATCGCGCCATTTATCGGTTTTTCCCGCCACCAGTTTGCGAAATGACTCGCCCTGCATCTCTTTCGGCGCTTTGATGCCCGCATAATCGAGGAGGGTAGGAGCGAAGTCGAGATTTTGCACCAGCTTATCGATCACGGTGCCCGCCTTTATTTCTTTGGGATAGCGGATCAGCAGAGGTGTTCTGAAGGACTCCTCGTACATGAACCGCTTGTCGAACCAGCCATGTTCACCTAAATAGAAGCCCTGATCGGAGGTGTAGACAACGATGGTGTTTTCTGCCAGTCCCGATTCTTCAAGATAGTCAAGCAGTTCGCCCACGCCGTCGTCCACCGATTTGATGGTTCGCAGATAATCTTTGATATACCGGTTGTATTTCCACAGAGCGATCTCTTTGTCCGTCATGTTGGCATAGTTGGCTTTAAATTTCTCGTTTTTGGGAGTGTATGCAGCCAGCCAGTCCGCACGCTGTTGGGGCGTAAACCGTTCCAATTGGTTGTAGAATCCGGTACTGTCGCCATTGGGGTCGACAATCATCTTAAAGTCATGTCCCCATCGTGCATGCCCGTGAATCTGCATCTCCTGTTCTTTGGCGGCGCTACCCCGGCCCTCGTAATTGTCGAAGAAGGTTGCGGGCGGATCAAAGGTCACGTCGTCGTACAGTGTCAGGTATTTGGGTGCCGGCTCCCAGTTGCGGTGGGGTGCTTTCTGGTGATAAAGCAGACAGAACGGTTTCTTCGGGTCACGTTTGTTTTTCAACCAATCGAGCGTCTCCTCCGTGATTATTTCGGTGCAATAGCCTTCTTTTCTTACTTTTTTTCCGTCAATCAGAAAGTCGGGATTGTAGTACTCGCCCTGTCCCGGCAGGACCATGGAATAATCGAACCCCTGCGGGATGCCGTCAAGGTGAATTTTTCCAATCATTGCCGTTTGGTATCCGTTTGCCTGCATCAGTTTCGGGAAATTGGGCTGATCCCAGTTGAACGGTTGCAGGTTATCTACTTTCCCGTTAACAAAACTGTGCTTGCCGGTGAGCAGCACCGCCCTACTGGGTGCACTGATTGAGTTTGTGACCGTTGAACGTGTAAACATAGCCCCTTCTTCGGCCAGCCGGTCGATGTTTGGCGTCTCATTCAATCCATGTCCGTAAGCACTGATTGCCTGGTAGGCGTGATCGTCGCTCATGATATAGATGATGTTGGGGCGTTGTTCTTTTTTTTCCGGGTTCTGGCAAGATCCCAGCAGAGCTGTGGAACTTACCCCAAGCAATGTAGCAGCAGTGAGGAAATTATAATTCATAAAGTAATATATTTAGATAGATGCTTGTTTGCATCCTGTTATTTTTTTAGTTCTACCGGATATTTAAAATAGGGGCCAGGCGGGATCGTCGATCCTGGCTGATTTCATTATTTTTTTCAACTCTGTCGCTTTTTGCGGAAAAAGGTTGATCAGGTTGTGATTTTCCGAAGGATCGGAAGCAAGGTTGTAGAGTTCGTATTTTCCTCCTTTCCGGATATCAAGATGGAGCAATTTCCAGTCGCCTTTTATGACAGCCTGTCTGCCGCCCATTTCCTGAAATTCGAAATAGAAAAAGTCACGTTCCTGCTGTCCCCCCCTGCCTGATAGTATCGGCATGATACTGATCCCGTCGGAGTGTGTGGGTATTTTTTTTCCCAACAGTTCCGCAAACGTGGGCATGTAATCCCAGAATGCAAAAGCAAAATCGCTCTCCTTGCCTGCAGCTACTTTTCCTGGCCAGGAAATTATGGTCGGTACCCGGATGCCCCCTTCATACAGGTCCCGTTTGTATCCGCGGTAGATACCATTGCTGTTGAAGAAATCAGGGTCTCCGCCCCCTTCACGATGCGGCCCATTGTCGCTGGTGAAGATGATAAGCGTATTCTCGTATACGCCATTTTCTTTGAGTTTCTCTATGATCTGCCCCACGTACAGGTCGATGCGCTTTACCATGGCGGCATGGGTAGCCCGCGGGTGTTCCTGCGACATATAGCCTCCTTTTCTGAAATCGGAACCGGAATCGACGCCCTTATATGGCTTTTCATCGAACTTTCCTCTGAGTTGCTGAATGATGGAGTCTTCGGGCACCACCAGCTCGGCGTGTGGAAGAACCACGGGAACGAAGAGGAAGAACGGTTTTTTGTTGTGGTTATCAATAAAATCCAGCGTTTTTTCCTGAATCAGGTCTTGCGAGTAGGTACCGAAGCGCCCCCGTTCATTTTCCGGCAGTTTCACTTTTGTGCTGTTGTCCCACAGGTGGTCCGGGTAGTAGTTGTGTGCCAATCGCTGGCAGTTATAGCCAAAGAACTGGTCGATTCCCTGATTTACCGGATCACCGGAAGAGCCCGGAAAGCCCAATCCCCATTTGCCAAATGCGGCAGTGGTATAACCCGCATTTTTAAACAAGCGGAACAGAGTGAAGGTCGTCGCCGGAAGTGGAAACTGGCCTTCCGGCTCTATCTCCTTATTTCCGCGTATGGGTGTGTGCCCGGTATGCAATCCGGTCATCAGGCTGGCGCGCGAGGGAGCACTCACGGTTGT
Source organism: Proteiniphilum sp. UBA5283 (assembly GCA_002408485.1). GTDB lineage: Bacteria > Bacteroidota > Bacteroidia > Bacteroidales > Dysgonomonadaceae > Proteiniphilum. Next base: position 113,877 of record DHSP01000003.1, read on the forward strand.
GCCCGAGTAGGATCGGGTAAACCGGGTTCCGTTCAGAGCCAGCCGGTCGATATTGGGTGTCTGGAATTTCTCCTGGCCATAACAACTGAGGTCTCCATATCCCAAGTCATCTGCCACAATAAATACCACGTTGGGCTTTTGTTGTGCGTTGAGCGCACTGTGTGCTGCAAGGGTTAATCCAGCAGCAAAGATAATCAGCTTCATTCTAGTCTTGTCCCTTTACTAAACGTTGAATATTTCCTGAATGGTCATCCACTCATCGTTGTTCGGGAATACCCGACGTGCTTCACAATGAGTACCGATTGCTTTTCGCTCCATCTCCCGGTTGAAAACTTCTACCGGCAACTGTAGCAATCATTTTGTGATTTTAGCAAAGGTAACGATAAAAAAAATGCCGATGATGATATTCAATCCTATTTGTTGTCGTGCAGATTGGATGAGCACACCGGGATGCTTCTGTCAGTAATACTCGCTGCAAGGATATCGATGCTGCGAATGTGTTTTTATCGCAGGGCGACTATTAATCGACAGGAGTTAGTAATAGATATGAAAAACGTTTTTTTTTGATACGAATGGAGTCATGCCTGAGTGAGGGGGTGAAAAGTTGAAAGTTGTTTTTTACCGTCCAATATGGTAATTATGATTTCTTCCCCTTCAATGGCACCCGGTCCCGGTTTTATTTCAGTGGATAAACTTAATTTTGTTTTTTCATAAGGCTGTAACGCCTGAACTTTCCCTGAAGCAATCAGCCGCTTTTTCCCGCTTTTGTCAAGGCTTTCAATCTTTAAATAAGCCTCCTTGGATGTCACCTGGCCGAAATTCTCCACTTCAATCGTGCAACTTATTTCTTTGTCAGTCTCACTGAAGACCGGGGCGCGCGCCGAGAGGATCGGTTCGATGTAGTCCACATAGGGCAGGCGGGCATATCCGTACAACATATTTCCGTTTTTGTATTTACCGATCAACTTGGGGGCAAACTCATCCGGAGTAATGCCATTGCCTTTGCCGATGAAAGTTACGATCAGGTCATCTCCTTCATTCTCAGTTCTCAGGACAGTACATCCCCTGCCAAAGTTGACCTCCGACGATGCCCCAAAACGCAGTGAGAAAATCTCTATGTCGTTTTGCGGGTTGAACCCCTCCTCCGCGTGTATTCTGAGGCGGATCTGTTTGGTCTTGTCCGTGATGGGTCCCTTATCGGAGATCGTCAACAGCAGCCCCGGGTTGAGAGGAATGCCGATGTTTTTGGAGCTGTGATTGTCGTGTGGTTTGTCCTCCTGCTTCAGGGTGTCGATGACGGCAAAATTAGCCTGAATTGCCCGGCCGTACCGATCCTGCAATATCTTGATGCGCTCAAATTTGAACCAGTCCTCCATCTGCCCATCCTCATGTACGGCTATTCCCGGTGTATAGGCCTCACCCGGATCAACCACCCAGCTGATCCCGTCTTTGGAGCGGAGATACCAGGCGATACGCCCCAGCCAGTCGTTTACAATCATGTGATACTGGATGTGGTCCCTCCAGATTACGGGATCCTCGAATCGTCCGTCCACATCGGGGTATACGCGCCGGTCGGTGATCTGGCGATAGGTGGAGAGTCCGTCGCGGCTGATCCATATGCCGCCACCCCGGCAAACCATCACAAAGGAACCGTCTTCGCGCCGGGCAAATGAGAGGTTGGACAGTCCTTCTATGATCCGGCGGTCACGGGCATCGAAGTTGAACTCCCCGTACTCCCAATTTCCCGACAAGTTATCGGAGACATAACGGCCTCCGATGACATACAGTACATAGCGGTTGTCTTTGAGCCGGTATACCTCCGGATTGTGTCCTTTTCCAATCATATTGCGCAGCTTGAAAGGTCCGGTGGGGTTATCGCTGACTGTGTTGAATACATAGGAGTTGGGCCATTCCATGTGTCCTTTTGGTGATGATTCCAGCCAACCGCAAACCATCAGATGATAAAGGCCATCATCAGCCTTCACAATATTTCCACCCCAGTATGACCATATACGATCTTCAATGCCATTATCGGTAAAGCGGGGTTTTACGGATGCGGTTCCCCATGTGTCGGATGAGAGGTTGGATCCTTTCATGAGGAGAAACCGGTCCTTGAACCGCGCGCCTTTAGCCAGACTATTCCATTCTTTCGGAAGAGTTCTTTCGATAACCTGGGCAGAAAGGCTGTTTGAGGTGAATGTCAGGCTCATCAGCAGGAGAGTAATCAAAGGCATTCGATTCGTATTCATAATAAGGTCATTTTTTTTATCAACTATTTTTCAATTCTGTAATGAAAGTAATCTATATCCACGTATCCCTTTTCCTCCTCGTTGTTGAAGCAGAAAATCCCTATTCTGTCTCCCCGGTAATTTCCCCAAGAAAGTTGGTAGGGGTTGCCAAAAGAGATATAGTTTTCTCCGTCCCAGCTGTAGGCGTAAAGCGACTTTCCATCCAATCCCCATTCGGACTTTAGCCAAATATGCGGTGTGTCAGGAATGCTGTTTTCGAGGGTTTCCCCGTTGTGGCTGTATTCAATCCATTTCAAGCCGGCTTCTTGTTTGACACCCAGAAATGAGTACGGTTTCGAGAAATGACATAAGCCGCACTTTTGTCCATCCACTATGCCTGAGACATCCATTTTGATGATCACTTCGTTGTGGAATGACCGGAATGTTCTTTGTGTCAGTGTGTTGCCGGAAAGCATCAGGTCATTTGCTCTCAACGGTCGATATGCCTTCATCCGTAACCAGCCTTTTCTTTCGGTCAATGAAAACATCTCCTGGCGAGGTTGATAATTCCATTCCCATTGAGGAGACAGGGAGTTGTCATCAAAGTCGTCGCTTCGGCGGAGATGAAATTCAGTGCTGCTCCGGAGGGGCATCTCGCCACTCCATTTCATTGAACCGATGTTACCGGGCATAACGTTGCCGATTATAGGCCAGTTATCCACCCACGTCACAGGGAGCAGGCTGACAATTCTTCCCGACCAGTCGCCTGTTCCATGATGGGTTAAGAAGTACCATTTGCCGTCTCTCCCCTCTATCATACCTCCCTGATTGGGCTCCATGGCTTCCCTGCCGGGCAGTGCCAGTTGTTTTTCCTCTTTATACGGGCCCATCGGATTTCTCGAACGTTTGGCCATTACATACCGTCCCTTGTCTGGCTTGTGTTCGCTGAAAATAATGTAATACCAGTCGTTCACCTTTATGAGTTTGTTAGCTTCCCTGCCCGATCCGGAGTTAACGAGTACCGCGGATCTCCGGTCAATTTTCTTGCCATCGTCCGATAGTTTGAATAGATAGGTTTTGTAGTTGTCGGCAAAATGGGTTCCTACAAAGTAACCGTTTCCTTTCTCGTCCCACAAGGCGGAGCAATCATCCCACCCGGCTTCTTGCAACAGAGGGGTGAGCGGTTCCCAAGGGCCTTCGGGACGGGAGGAGGAGGTCATGAAATAGCCTTCATCGGGGGTGCCGAAGTAAAGATAAAATCTTTTGTTATGGTATCTGATACTTCCGGCCCATACGCCGCGGGCGTACCGGTTCATTTTGTCCCAGTTCAGCTCGGGCGATATTTGTGTGATATCCGCAATGGCATGTCCGCATATCCTCCAGTTAACCAGGTCTTTGGAGTGGAGTATGATCATTCCCGGCGAAAACTGGAAGGTGGATGATATGGCATAGTAGTCATCTCCTACCCGGATACAGTCAATGTCACTGTAATCGGCAGGTATGATGGGATTCCGGTATGTTCCTCCAGGTTGTCCGCCCCAGCAACGCCAGTTTCCCCACGATTGCGGGTTTTGTGCGAACCCGCCGATATTTACAACCACCAGCAGATGGGTTAGTAATATGAGTTTGTGCATAATTTGAATGTGCTAATATACTTTAAATTCCCATAATCCGGGGTTTCCCTTTAGAATTTTTATTCTCAGGAATCTTGCCTCTCCGATTTCAGTTGCTATGTGGGGTGAACGTGCTACCTGTTCAACCTGCATGCCGCAGACCTGCCAGTTGTTTTCGTCAAGAGATTTTTCGAGTATCCATGCATGTCCTAAGGCGGGATGTGTGAATGCCATCTCACATTGTTTGATATTCAATATTTTTCCGAGATCGAGGGTAAGATATGGGGTTTTATCTTCTCCGCAGGCCACCCAGCGGGTTCCGTTCGAACCGTCCACGGCATTATATGGTCCGTAGGTAAAGGTGCGCGAGGCAAGAACTTCAGACCCTCCGTCAGGTCTGGGATTGTGCTGGTTTGTTTCTATTTTTTCGGTGATCATTTTTTCTTTCTTTTGACTTGAAGCGGTTACTTTGGCTTTAAGCGCCCAGTTGATGCGAGTGTCGGGCGTATTGTTGAGGTATCCCACCCCTTTGAAACTTGGAATGATTGTTTGAATGGTTCCATCAGGGTTGAACTCCATTCTGTCGGCAAACACCTGACGGGTGGTACTTCCTTCCCCGAACTCCAGATATGCAAAGATGTAAGAATTGGAATCGGCATCATAAAATACATTTCCGTGCCCCGGTCCCCAGACTCCGTTTTCCAGAGAGGAAGAGATAAACACATCATTGCCTTTGGGAGCCTTGAATCCCGATAGTGGGCCTTCGCTACTCATCATATAAGCATTGCGGTAGTTCTGGTCGCCTCCCTGCGTATAAATGTAATAATAGATACCTTCCCTTTTGAACAGTGTGGGGCCTTCGGAGTATTGGGTTCTTTTGGTTGACATGGTGATGATGTCGCCCTCCACTCCGGAGAAGTCGTTATTTACCTGCGCTGCTTTGCGATGCCGCCAGTACACATAATTTTTCCCGTTATCATCGATAAATGGTTCAACGTCGATATCAGGTATAAAGGGTTGAGTTTGTTGTTTTCCTTCGGGCACATTTCCCCAGAAAAGGCCGTCACCGTTCTGAAAACGAAAAGGTCCGTCGGGTGATTCCGATACCAAGGTGTATACGGGCCCGTTTCCATCGGGGGAGACAATGGTTGGGAACAGATAATACAGGTTCCCTTGCCGAATGGCTCTTCCGGGTGCCCAGTAGCGGTAGTAGCCGTATTTTTTCCTCCCTTCCGGATTGGTGTACATATAGGGTTTGTTCCAATTGACTTCGTTGAGTATGGTTCCTTCAAAGCTCCAGTTTACAAAATCTTTCGATTTCCAAACAACAGGTGGGCCCATTTCATCGAGACCTCTATCGATATCGGTTGTACCGTAGAGGTAGTAGGTGTCGCCGAACTTGGAGATGGATGGGTCTGCGATGTTATCGGGGATGATAGGATTGAAATTTTGTGGATGAATTGTAAAGGAATAGAACAAAAAAGGAATAAGGATTAAAAATTTTGTTTTCATAATT
>DHSP01000009.1:0-3970 GCA_002408485.1 Proteiniphilum sp. UBA5283
ATTAAAATTTCCTGAAGCCTACTATTTCTCTTACGTCAGCAATTGTTTTCCGGGCATTTTCGCGGGCTCTTTCAACTCCATTGGACGTCACCTTCCGCAAATAAGCATCGTCTTTTTCAATTTCGAGCACCCGTTCACGGATAGGTAAGGTCACTTTGATGATATCCTCGGCCAATTGCTTCTTGAGATCGCCATAACGTATTTCACAATTGTTCCATTGATTATCGAAATGCTGCACCACATCGGGCGCAGACACCACACGGAGGATCGTGAAAAGGTTTTCAATGTAATCGGGCTTCGGTGAATTCGGGGTGATAGGACCGCTGTCGGTCAGCGCTTTCTTCACCTTCTTTTCAATTTCTTTCGGACTATCGGACAGATAAATGGCGTTTCCTTCCGACTTACCCATTTTTCCACTACCATCCAGTCCCGGGATCTTAACCAACTCCCTGCCAAAGTTGTATGCCACCGGCTCCTTGAAATACTCTACCCCGTAGAAGTTATTAAAGCGGCGCGCAAACTTGCGTGTCATCTCCAGATGCTGTTCCTGATCCTTTCCAACAGGCACCTTGTCGGCATTGTGGATAAGAATATCTGCCGCCATCAGAGTTGGGTACGTCAGCAACCCGGCATTCACATTTTCGGGTTGCTTGCGGGCTTTCTCTTTGAAGGAAGCCGTTTTTGCCAATTCTCCCATATAGGCATGCATATTCAGATAAAGATAGAGCTCGGCAGTTTCATGCAGGTCACTCTGCACATAGATTACCGACTTTTCCGGATCAATGCCAGCGGCAAGATAATCCACCAGCACGTTCTTCACGTTAGCGTGTAAAGACTTCGGGTCAGGGTGAGTGGTGAGAGAATGTATATCGGCAATAAAAAAATAACACCTATTTTCGTCCTGCATCCGTATAAAATTACGCAATGCACCAAAATAATTCCCTAAATGCAACTTCCCTGTCGAACGAATGCCACTTAAAACAATATCCATGATCTGTTGAAATGAATTGAACGTACAAAGATAACAAAATATCGGCAAAAAAGAGTATGCTTTACTGTACAACCATTCGAAAAACAATACTGATTCTAAAATACCGCAATTAAAGAAATATTTCCGCAAATAGTTCTTTTTTGATGTTTAAAAGTACTATTTTTGCACTTTGAACATCATGTCATGCATGAGACCATGCAGACAATCAAAAGTATTCGATCAATAAGCAACAAATCATCAAAAATAATTTAAAATAGAACTTTATGAGTTGGTTAATCAAATCATCCATCGGACGGAAGTTTACACAAAGTATTTCCGGCCTTTTTCTGATTCTGTTCCTGCTGTTCCACATGTCTATGAACGTGGTGCTCATCTTCAGCTATGATGCCTACGATTTCATCGCCAATGAAATCCTTGGCGCCAACTGGTGGGCTGTTTTAGGAACGGCAGTTATTGCCTTGGGCATGGTAATTCATGTCGCCTATGGAATTATTCTAACGCTGCAAAACCGGAAAGCCCGCGGCAGAGACAAATATGCATCGTCCAGCAAAACGCCCGTAGCCTGGTCCTCCAAAAACATGTTCGTCCTGGGTTTGTTTGTGCTGCTTTTCCTCTTCCTGCATCTTTATCAGATGTGGTACCAGATGCAGTATAAAGAACTGCTCATGATCGAAGGTGCCCGCACCGACGGTGCTCAACTGGTAGAGGAAGTATTCTCCAATCTCTGGGTTGTAGTTGTATACATAATCGCTTTCGTCTCATTATGGTTCCATCTGACCCACGGCTTCTGGAGTGCACTTCATACCGTTGGCTGGAACAATACTGTCTGGATGAAACGAATAAAAGTGATCGGCAATATCTTCTCCACCATCATTTCTCTGGGTTTTATTGTCGTGGCTATTGCCGTTCATCTGGGATACTCCAACATATTAGGATAACTAAAGAATTTGAATATTATGAATAAAATAGACTCAAAAATACCCAAGGGGGCGCTCGCTGAAAAGTGGACCAACTACAAGAACAATCAGAAGCTGGTGAATCCGGCAAATAAACGTCGACTCGACATTATTGTCGTGGGCACCGGATTGGCCGGCGCATCGGCTGCCGCATCGCTGGGAGAGATGGGATTTAACGTGCTCAACTTCTGCATTCAGGACTCGCCACGCCGTGCTCACTCCATCGCCGCACAGGGAGGGATCAACGCAGCCAAAAACTATCCCAACGATGGCGACTCGGTATATCGCCTTTTCTACGACACCATCAAGGGAGGCGACTACCGTGCCCGCGAAGCCAATGTGTACCGGCTCGCCGAAGTATCGAACAGCATTATCGACCAGTGTGTGGCACAGGGTGTTCCCTTTGCCCGCGAATATGGCGGATTGCTGGCGAACCGTTCTTTTGGCGGCGCGCAGGTATCACGTACATTCTACGCCCGTGGACAGACCGGACAGCAGCTACTGCTAGGTGCTTACTCGGCATTGAGCCGCGCTGTTCACAACAAACAGGTAAAACTATACACACGTTATGAGATGGTGGATCTTGTCATCATCGACGGCCGTGCCCGCGGGATCATTGCCCGCAACCTGGTAACCGGAAAACTGGAACGATTTGCCGCACATGCCGTGGTAATCGCCACCGGCGGATATGGGAACACCTTTTTCCTCTCCACCAACGCGATGACCTCCAACGGTTCGGCAGCATGGCAGTGCTACAAGAAAGGAGCCTATTTTGCCAATCCATGTATGGCCCAGATTCACCCAACTTGCATCCCGGTACACGGTGAGTTCCAGTCGAAACTTACACTGATGTCGGAATCGTTGCGTAACGACGGTCGCATCTGGGTACCTAAAAGGCTGGAAGATGCCAAAGCAATTCGCGAAGGGAAACTGAAACCGACAGACCTAAAGGAAGAGGATCGTGACTACTACCTTGAACGTCGTTATCCGGCATTCGGAAATCTTGTACCGCGCGACGTAGCATCGCGCGCAGCCAAAGAACGTTGCGACGCAGGATATGGCGTTGGATCAACAGGACTGGCTGTATACCTCGACTTCGCGGAAGCTATCGGACGGCTCGGGAAAGATGTGGTGGAAGCCCGTTACGGGAACCTGTTCCAGATGTATGAGAAGATCGTGGACGACAATCCCTATGAAACCCCAATGATGATCTATCCTGCCATCCACTACACCATGGGCGGCATCTGGGTAGACTACGAGCTGATGAGTACTGTCCCCGGCTTGTTTGCCATTGGCGAAGCCAATTTCTCAGACCATGGTGCAAACCGCCTCGGCGCTTCGGCGCTTATGCAGGGACTTGCGGACGGATACTTTGTGCTGCCCTATACGATACAGAATTATCTGGCAGACCAGATCAATGTTCCGCGCTTCAAAACGGATGCTCCGGAATTCGACCAGGCCGAAAAAGAGATCAACGACAAACTTGACCGGCTGATGAAGATCGGGGGAAAACACTCCGTAGATCATATTCACAAGAAGCTGGGACATATCATGTGGGATTTCGTGGGAATGGGACGCAATGCTGAGGGGCTGAAGAAAGCCATCGAAGAGCTGAAAGAACTCAAAAAGGACTTCTGGACCAACCTGCGTATTCCTGGAAACAAAGAAACACTCAACGTAGAGCTCGAAAAAGCACTCCGCCTGGCCGATTTCATTGAGATAGGCGAGCTGATGGCTCACGACGCTCTCGACCGCGAAGAGTCGTGCGGTGGTCACTTTCGGATTGAACACCAGACAGAAGAAGGCGAAGCAATGCGTCACGACGATAAGTTCTCTTACGTCTCCTGCTGGGAGTACCAGGGAGAGGACAATGATCCGGTGATGTATAAGGAACCGCTGGAATACGAATTTGTGGTTCGTCAGCAGAGAAACTACAAATCGTAAGGTATTTTTAAACGATTCAAAAACAACCAATCATGGATAAAGATATCAATATAAAAGTAAAGGTCTGGCGCCAGAATGG
>DHSP01000009.1:4221-4750 GCA_002408485.1 Proteiniphilum sp. UBA5283
TAGTGTTCGATCACGACTGCCGCGAAGGTATTTGCGGCATGTGCAGCCTGTACATCGATGGACATCCTCACGGGCCGGACGAAGGCATCACCACCTGCCAGCTGCATATGAGACGCTTCAACGACGGTGACACCATCACCGTGGAGCCGTGGCGTTCCGCCGGATTCCCGATCATCAAAGATTTGATGGTCGACAGATCGGCCTTCGATAAGATCATCCAGGCAGGCGGCTACATTTCGGTCAACACAGGAGGTATACCCGATGCCAATGCCATACCCATTCCGCGCGACGACGCCGAATTGGCAATGGATGCAGCTGCCTGCATCGGTTGCGGAGCCTGTGTGGCTGCATGCAAAAACGGGTCAGCCATGCTCTTCGTTTCGGCCAAGGTAAGCCAGTTTGCCCTGTTGCCGCAGGGACGTGTGGAAGCTACCCGCCGTGCCAAATCGATGGTCGCCAAGATGGATGAATTGGGATTCGGTAACTGTACCAACACAGGGGCTTGCGAAGTGGAGTGCCCGAAAAACAT
>DHSP01000009.1:4942-17365 GCA_002408485.1 Proteiniphilum sp. UBA5283
AGGGACTAAAAACCCCAAAGCTCATATTGAGAAAGCGTTACCTCTCTTTCTGAAGAGTTGGAACGCTTTTCTTATATAGCTTTAATCTTCTTTAACAACCTATTTTTGCTCTATTTTGTTAATCAGGTATCACAAGTAGTGATTTGTGATGAGTTCAACGATCAGCAAATATTATTACCGCTGAACGGTACAGGCGTAGACCATAAATTTCGTGTTATATGCGGTAGAGAAAAAGCAGAATGGAATGTTTTACCTAAAATGGACAAAATGAAAACAAAAACAACAATCAAAACAGGCATGGCCATTATATTGCTGTCCATGCTCAGCGTTCCTGCCTTCTCACAGATCAGGTTTGGTGTAAAAGCTGACGTGGGATTGAATAACCCAAGCTTCAGCAGTGACGCACTCAAGGTTGAAAATATGACATCGTACAGTATCGGCCCCTCCATTGAAGCCATGTTTCTTCCATTGGGAGTAGGTACCCTCGGCATAGAGGCCTCCCTTCTCTATAACGACAATCGCATGACAATTGCCCGGCTCTCGGGTGAAGGAACCGCTGCCGACAGGGATGTTTCAAACCGCTACCTGATACTCCCGGTAAATGCAAAGTTGAAGTTTGGAACAGGGATGCTCCCACTCAGACTCTACGCTGCAGCAGGCCCCTACGCGGGATATCTTATTCAGGGCGATGAAATCGATTTAGGACAGACCGCCGATCAGATAAAGGCGAAGGAGTTCCAGGCAGGCGTCAACTTGGGCCTTGGCTTTGAAGTGTTTAATATGATACAGGTAGGCGTAAACTACAGAGTTCAGCTTACCGACAATTATTCCATGGATGAACCGGACTGGGGTGATCCTCTTAACGGCAAATCAGAGATTTGGAGTATTACCGGGGCAATCTATTTCTAATGCATGTATGCTGATGTAATACTTCCGCTTCCGCTCGCCGATCTGTTCACCTACGCCATTCCGGAGGAGATGCAACCGAAGATCGGCGTTGGATTCAGGGTAATTGTCCCTTTCGGGAGCCGAAAGCACTACACCGCCATCGTTGCACATATTCACCGGGAAGCGCCGGAGAATATGGAAATAAAACCGATTTACTCCCTCATTGATTCACACCCGGTAGTGAATGAACAACAATTGAAGTTGTGGGAGTGGATCTCTTTTTATTATCTCTCTCCTCTAGGTGAAGTCTACAAAGCGGCCTTACCCCCCTCAATGAAACCACAGGATCTGCTTGATTCTTATACTCCTCATACCGAAACTTTCCTGCAGATAAACCCGATGTTAGACACGAAATCTGTGCATGAACTGGTGGGAAGGGCAAAAAAACAACAGGCACTCCTGGAGAAAATAAGGCATTTCCTTTATGATAACGGGGCAGAGCGCATCAGTAAAAAGCAGGTTTCCGGGCTTAGTGCATATTCACCTTCTGTCCTGAACGGATTGCTGCAAAAAGAGATCCTTCTCTCCTTTCGCGTAGAAACAAGTCGGCTCGACACAAATATTGTACCAACGCGTGCACCCTATCCGCTGAATGGACATCAACACGAAGCGTTTCTCAATATCAGCGAATGCTTCCGTCACAAACAGACCTGCCTGCTGCACGGTGTCACCTCAAGCGGTAAAACAGAGATCTATATACATCTCATTGCACAATTCCTGGCAGAGGGGAAACAAACGCTTTATTTGCTGCCGGAGATCGCACTCACCACACAGCTCACGCAGCGATTACAGGCAGTGTTCGGCACCCGGCTGGGTATTTATCATTCCCGCATCAACGACAACGAACGTGCAGAGATCTGGCAGAAGATGTTGTCATCACACCCCTACGAGATCATTATTGGTGTACGCTCCTCGCTGTTTCTTCCCTTTCAACAACTCGGGCTCGTGATCGTGGATGAGGAACACGAAAGCAGTTACAAACAGCAGGATCCTGCCCCCCGGTACCATGCACGAGATGCAGCTGTCATGCTGGCTCATTTTTTTGGAGCAAAGACATTGCTGGGATCGGCCACTCCATCAATAGAATCCTATTATAATTCACAGACAGGCAAGTATGGGCTGGTCACACTTACCGAACGATTTAACAATTCAATGATGCCGGAGATCCGGCTTGAAAACACACGGGAGTTGCGTCGCAGAAAAAAAATGAAGTCACTGCTCTCCCCCCTGCTTATTGAACTGATCGATTCGGCTTTAAAGAACGACGAACAGGCAATTCTCTTCCGCAACAGGCGGGGCTTCGCACCAATGATTGCCTGCAGCCAGTGTGAATGGACACCCAAATGTGTTCGTTGCGACGTTTCACTCACCTACCATAAAAGAATTAACAGACTGGTATGTCATTATTGCAACAATGCATATACAGTCCCTGCAACATGTCCGTCCTGCCATCAAAAAAGTCTGGAGCCAATGGGACTGGGAACGGAAAAACTGGAAGAAGAGGTTTCCCGGCTTTTTCCGGGTAGTGTGGTAAAAAGGATGGATTTGGACTCAACCCGAGGAAAGGAGAGTTACGCACGGATCATACAAGACTTCCAGGAACAGAAGATTCAGATACTGGTAGGGACACAGATGCTTTCCAAAGGACTGGATTTTGATCACGTGAAAGTAGTAGGAATCATTTCTGCAGACTCGTTGCTCAACTACCCGGATTTCCGTTCTCACGAACGGGGCTTTCAACTGATGACACAGGCAGCAGGCCGGGCCGGAAGAAAACAGCAGCAGGGAACAGTCATCATTCAGAGTGCTGATCCCGGACACCCCATTTACACCTTTGTAACCAAAAACGATTACGCAGGTTTCTATAATACCCAACTCGAGGAACGAAAATTATTCCGATACCCGCCTTTTTACAGATTAATTCGCATCTTATGCAAGCACAAGGATGCAGGAAAGACCGAGAAGGCTGCCTTACGTTTTGCGGAACTAATCAGGATGTCTTTGCACGAACGGGTTCTGGGACCCAACAAACCCCTTGTGGGACGCATACAACTGTACCACATTCGCGAAATTTTATTGAAACTGGAGAATGGACTACCCTTACAGCAGGTACGAGAGATCCTGAAAAAAGCAGAAGTCATGCTGCGCCAGGAACATGATTTAAAACATGTTATCCTATATTACGACGTGGATCCGCTATAAATAAAAAAAGCCGGAGGTTCTCTCGAACCACCGGCTCTTTTCTATCCATTGTTCCACAGGGTGGAATCTATTTCATTTCAATTTCTTCTTTCAGGTCTATTTCGTTTCCTTCATGGTCGTAAAAAGTATACTGCAGGAACCCGAGCTTCTGATCGGGGATAATTTTCATTCCCACATTAAATTTTTTCTTCCACTTATACTTCAACGAAAACCAACCCTGCTGAACATACGCTGCAACATAGGGGTGTATGTGCAGACTGAATTTCTTCACTTTTAACTTGTTGACCAAATAATCGATTTTCCCTTCCAAAGTGTCGGTGAAAAGTATCGACGATTTAATCTTTCCTTTACCAAAGCAAGTGGGGCATACTTCGCTTGTGGTAACTTCCATTTCGGGTCGAACACGCTGACGCGTGATCTGCATTAAGCCGAACTTACTCAATGGCAAAATGTTGTGCTTAGCTCTATCATGGGCCATTAGCTCCTGCATTTTGGAGAGAAGCTTATTCCGATGATCAGCCTTGCTCATATCGATGAAGTCGATGACTATGATGCCGCCCATATCCCGCAATCGCAATTGGCGGGCAATCTCTTCTGCGGCAGCCACATTTACTTCGTAGGCACTCTCTTCCTGACCAAGTTTCGATTTGTTGCGATTGCCGCTGTTTACGTCAATCACATGCAACGCTTCGGTGTGTTCAATAATCAGATAGGCACCGTTTTTGAATGTTACAGTTTTACCAAAGAGCGATTTTACCTGTTTTGTAATGCCGAAATTATCCAAAATTGGCAATGCACCGTTGTAATCCTTTACAATGTTTTTTCTTTCCGGTGCAATAATGCTCACATATTCGGCAATTTGCTTCGATACATTTTTGTCGTTGACATGTATCTGCTCGAAAGAAGGATTAAAAATATCGCGTAACAGCGCTACCGTGCGTCCTGTCTCCTCAAAAATGAGGGAGGGAGCTTTCGCTTTCTGTATCTTGCCGATATTGTCTTCCCATTTCTTGACCAGCACTTTTAGCTCTGCATCAAGGTCGGCTACCCTTTTACCCTCGGCATTGGTGCGAATGATAACACCGAAATTCTTGGGCTTGATGCTTTGTATGAGCTGCCTGAGTCGTGCGCGCTCTTCGCGCGATTTGATTTTTTGCGATACCGACACCCGGTCAATAAATGGAATCAACACCATAAACCTTCCGGCGAACGAAATTTCGGCTGTCAACCTCGGACCTTTGGTCGATATGGGCTCTTTGGCGATTTGAACCAATATTTCCTGCCCAACTTTCAAAATGTCCGAAATGGAACCCTCTTTGTCGATATCGGGTTGCAGCTTCATCTTCTGAAGCTGTGGAATCTTTTTCTTGTCTTCAACAAGCTTCTGAAAATACAGAACCGAGTTGAACTCAACCCCTAAATCCAAATAGTGAAGAAAAGCGTCCTTTTTGTGTCCCACGTTCACAAATGCAGCGTTGAGGGCGGGCATCAGCTTTTTAACTTTGCCCATGTAGATGTTCCCAACCGCAAAGGAGCCTTCCTGGCTCTCTTGTTGCAGCTCCACCAGTTTCTTGTCTTCGAGAACCGCAATGGTTATTTCTTTGGGTTGAACATCTACAACAAGTTCGCTTGTCACAATTGTTCGTTTTTTAAATGTTTATAAACTAAATCCGGATTTCTGTCTCCCAACAGAATGTGGTTCACGCCAGAACCAACCCTTTGTTTTAATACACAAAGAACAAACTTAATACCCGAAAGGTTCTTTTTAAGTTTGTCCCTGTATATGGTTTGTAAAAAAGCGTTACAGGCTTATTTCTTCTTCTTGTGCCTGTTTTTTCTCAGTCTCTTTTTACGCTTGTGTACAGACATTTTATGCCTTTTTCTTTTTTTTCCGCTTGGCATTTTAGTATCTCCTTATTAATTAAATTATTTGGTTTCTTTTACTTTCGCTACAAACGTTTTTGCCGGCTTAAAAGCAGGAATATTGTGTTCGGGAATGATAATGGTGGTATTTTTTGAAATGTTGCGGGCCGTTTTTTGCGCTCTTCTTTTTACAATAAAGCTGCCGAAACCTCTTAAATACACGTTTTCGTTGTTTGCCAAAGAATCTTTCACTACGTCCATAAAAGATTCCACCGTTGCCAATACTGATGCCTTATCAACCCCAGTGTTCTTTGCAATCTCATTTACAATGTCTGCTTTAGTCATTTTATTTATATTTTAAAATATTAATAATAATAGCGTGTGTTAATTAGTAAAATTTTGGATTGCAAATATATAGCTTTTTTTTTAACCCGTAAAATAATTGCAGGTAAATTTTCTGTTTTTGAATTATTTTCCGTAAAAATACTTTTTTTGGATTAGTTTTGTAGGTCAACAAAGAAAGAAATGAAAGCAAAAAAAAATCAATCTGACATCACCGCGACACTATTAAGCTGGTACAGTGAACACAAACGTGAGCTGCCCTGGCGTGAAACCGCAGACCCCTATCTCATCTGGGTATCAGAGGTGATTTTGCAGCAGACACGTATTGCCCAGGGGACGAGCTATTATCTGCGTTTTGTGAATCGTTTTCCCAACGTACAGATGCTAGCGGAAGCAGAAGAGGAAGAGGTGCTCAAACTATGGCAAGGCCTTGGTTATTACACACGTGCCCGAAACTTGCACGTAGCGGCGAAACAGATCATGAGCCGTTTCAACGGCATATTTCCTGCTAACTATTCCGATATTCTCTCGCTGAAAGGGGTTGGCAAATATACGGCTGCAGCCATTTCGTCCATCGCATTTCATGCTCCCTATGCTGTGGTAGACGGGAATGTGTTCAGAGTAATCGCCCGCCTGTTTGCCGTGGAAGTTCCTATTGACAACAAGGAAGGACAAAGAATTATTTCCGAAATTGCTCAATCACTTATTCACACCGGCCAACCGGGCACCTACAATCAAGCAATTATGGATTTTGGCTCACTGGTTTGCACTCCGGCACGGCCAAAATGTGCCGAATGTCCATTACAGGCAGTTTGTGTAGCATATGAAACAAAGAAGGTCTCTTATTTTCCGGTCATCCGCCCAAAGCCACCAGTAAGAAATCGTTATTTCAATTATCTCCATATCATTCAAGGTGGTAAAACGTTCATTCAAAAGAGAAACAATACCGATATCTGGAAAAACCTGTACGAATTCCCGTTGATAGAGACTCCGGATTCTGTAGATCTTTTCCAACTTTTCCAGACAAGTGATTTTCGGCATCTTTTTCCGGAAATCATTACCCTGTCGATAGATCACCGGTTCACACTGAAGCATCAACTTTCGCATCAGGCTATCCACAGCAAATTTTACAGGGTGGAGATTGCAGAAGAGACAGTCTTTACTCCACCGGAGAGACTCATCTGCATCGACGAAAAAGAGCTTTCCGGATACCCGGTTTCCAGGCTTACCGAAAAGTACATGGAAACTATTTAATGTTTTCTATTTGCCAATATCAAAATTATACTTAATTTTGCTATTATAGCGTAAAACTATTCTTAAACCAAAAAAATCTTAAGTTATGTCGGTGAACAAAGTTATTCTAGTCGGAAATGTAGGGAAAGACCCTGAAATGAAGTATTTCGACAATGATGTTGCAAAAGCGAACTTCTCGCTCGCAACCAGTGAAAGAGGGTACACCACTTCGGGCGGTACACAGGTGCCAGAAAGAACAGAATGGCACAACATTGTTTGTTGGAGAGGATTGGCACAGATCGCCGAGAAATTTGTCAGAAAGGGAACATTGCTCTACGTGGAAGGAAAAATTCGCTCACGTTCTTATGATGACCAAAACGGTGTTAAGAGATACATTACCGAAGTCGTTGCGGACAACATCGAGTTGCTGAGTCGTAAGTCAGGAGGCATGGAAGGAGAAAATGGCAGTAACAGACACGATTTTTCAAATGCTGCTGATATACCGGGAGAGCCTGATGAAATTTCCGATGTGGATGATTTGCCATTTTAAATAAAACATCGTATTTTTGCGAGAGAATGTTTTACCCTTATAGTGTAGATAAAGCGTTAAAACATTCTCTCTGTTTCATTAAAAAGTTGCCTCTTGGATCCTGACCCATTATCGTATTTATCCGTCAATCTGCCGGCATTTATCCCTGCGGTGTCCGATTACTTGTTCACTGCACTGTTGCTCCTGCTCATCCTCATCAACGCAATCATCTCGGGTTCTGAAATTGCATTTTTCACGGTCGATAAAGACTTCACCGAAGAAGTAAACACTTCAGAGAAGACCGGCAAAATCCGCATTTCCCAACTGCTCAGAAAACCGGAAAAGCTATTAGCCTCTATTGTTATTGCTTACAATTTTCTGAATGTAACCATCGTTGTTTTAATCCTTTACCTGCTAAACAGGCTGCCTTGGTTTGCCGGAAATCTGGTGGACACACTGTTACTCGAGATCATTATTCCTATCGGTATCGTCCTGCTGTTTGTAGATATTCTCCCAAAACGTTACGCCTCCTATGATCCGCTTCGGTTTGCCACCCACAACGCTCCACTGATAAAGATTGTTCATGGCATAATGAGCCCTTTCTCATCCTTGCTCGTGCGTAGCACGACCGTTTTCAACCGTTCTATCACACCGCATAAACACGAGATTTCGGTAGACGACCTTTCCAAGGCACTGGAAATCACGTCCAATGAGATTACAAGGGAGCAGGAAAAAGAGATGCTCGAAGGGATTATTCGCTTTAAAGACAAGACGGTGGACGACATCTTTGTGTCACGGTCCGATATGGTAGCCATTGACTCGCAGACGCCGTTTGCTGAGGTAATCGATTTCATTGTCGATGCTGGTTTTTCGAGAATTCCGGTGTATGAAGAGAACCCCGACAACATCAAGGGAATATTGTATGTGAAAGACCTGCTTCCACACCTTGGGAAAGCAGGCAATTTTAAATGGCAGACGCTGATACGCCCCGCCTACTTTGTTCCCGGAACGAAACGAATAGACGATCTGTTGGAGGAATTCCGTACCGATAAAAACCACATGGCCATCGTTGTGGATGAATATGGGGGAACTTCGGGACTGGTCACGATGGAAGATATTCTCGAAGAAATTGTAGGCGACATCAGCGACGAGTACGACGAAGAGTTGCCTTTCTATACGATGGCGGCCGATGGCTCTTATCTCTTCGAGGGAAAAACGCCGCTGGAGGAGTTCATCAAAATTACCGGACTGCCTGAAAAAGATTTTGAGCAGATGCAGGATGAGGTTGACACTCTCGCCGGACTGCTTCTGGAGTTGAAAGGTGATTTTCCAAAAAGGAAAGAGAGTTTCACCTATAAAAAACACACCTTCCAGGCAGAGGAGATGAGCAAAAAACGGATTACCAAGGTGCGCTATATTCCTCCAAAAAGCAAGAAAGATGCGTAAAACAAACAACCATCTCCGCTATTAATTTTACTCAATGCTCATCAGAAAAGAACATACCGAAAATGGCGGACTCCTGGGAATCTGGAAGATGGAGGAAGACAGGGAAGAGTTGCTACAGCTCTTTCCGTTTCATCTGCGCTCCGAAGCCATCACCTACCTGCACGATATCCGTTCTGAAAGTCGTTCAATTGAATGGCTTTCTACCCGGGTAATGTTGATGGAACTATTGGGGAAAGAGCAGATCATCCTAAACCGGGAAGACGGAAGTCCTTACCTTGTTGACGGAAAAACAAACATAAGCATCTCTCATACAAAAGACTATGCCACCATCCTTTTACACGAGTCGTATGCGGTAGGCATCGACATCGAAACCCGCTCTGAGCGAGTGATCAAAATTTCCGCTAAATTTATTTCCGACGAGGAATATATCGATCCGGAACAAAAAATCGTGCATCAACTGTTACACTGGTCGGCAAAGGAAAGTTTGTTCAAGCTGATGAACGAGCAGGGGATCGACTTTAGGCAACATCTATACATACACCCTTTTACGCCTGCATCAAAGGGCATAATGAAAGCTACTGAGACCAAAACCAAAGAGAACCGGTCATTCTGTCTGCATTACGAAGTTCATCCCGACTATGTACTCACCTGGACTGTCGGAAATTTAAGCAAATGAAAAAACGCCTCCGTGAGTATGTATCTCGCGGAAGCGTTCTTATTATTTAGGTAATCAAACGATAATTACACGTTCAGCGATACTCGCTTGAAGGAAGTCACCGTAAGATCCTTGTTATTTTCTTTCAAAAACTGTTCAATCGTCTTTTTCGGATCTTTTACATACTCCTGTTGGAGGAGCGCGGATTCCTTATAGAACTTCTGCAAGGCACCTTCGGCAATCCTGTCGAGTAGATTTTCGGGCTTACCGGCTTCACGCGCTTTTTCGCGGGCAATTTCAAGTTCCTTTTCTTTCACTTCAGCAGGGATGCTTTCCGCTGTAACGGCAATGGGGTTCATTGCTGCCACCTGCATGGCTATGTCTTTTGCCACCTGCTCTTCCAGGGAAGGTTGATTGAAACCAACAATGGTAGCAAGCTTATTGCCCATATGAATGTAAGATGTCACATAAGGAGCGGTGATATGTTCGTAAAAACCGAGTTCCATCTTTTCTCCTGTAGCGCCAATCTTGTCGGTGATCAACTGTGATACGGTACCGTTGGGCATTTCCACTGCAAGTAGTTCTTCGCGTGTTTCGGGCTTGTTAGCCATAGCTGCATCCAGAATCTGTTGCGTGAGAGCAATAAACTCTTCGTTCTTTGCTACGAAGTCGGTTTCGCATTGTAATGCCACCACAGCTGCAAAATCGCCTGCTGTTGCAGCCAGGACACAACCCTCAGACGCTTCACG
Source organism: Proteiniphilum sp. UBA5283 (assembly GCA_002408485.1). Classification (GTDB taxonomy): domain Bacteria; phylum Bacteroidota; class Bacteroidia; order Bacteroidales; family Dysgonomonadaceae; genus Proteiniphilum. Next base: position 14,910 of record DHSP01000009.1, read on the forward strand.
GTCTTCACGTTTTGCTGCTACTGCCTGTCCTTTCTTACGGATAATCTCCATTGCCTTGTCGAAATCTCCGTTTGCCTCGTTAAGTGCATTTTTGCAATCCATCATTCCTGCACCGGTCATTTTGCGTAAATGCTGGATATCTGCCATTGTAACTGCCATAGTATATCTTTTTTCCTGTAGTTTACTAATTTTATTCGTCAACCTCTTCGTCCTTCGTGTATTTGCTTACTACGGCTGCCTTCATGGCTTCCGTATCTTCCTTCTTTACACGCTCTTTCTTGGCCGACTTGGTTTTACGTTCCCTGCGTTGCGGTGCATCTTCGTCCTGCTCTTCCGCAGCCGCAGCGTCAGCTTTCTCTATTTTCCGCTCGTCAAGGCCTTCTTTGATCGATTCGCTAATGTACCCGAGGATCAGTTCCACAGCTTTGGCTGCATCGTCGTTGGCAGGAATCACGAAATCAATGTTGGAAGGATCTGAGTTGGTATCCACGATGCCAAATACAGGAATTCCCAGCTTTTCAGCCTCCCTGACAGCAATCTGCTCTTTCATCACATCCACAACAAAAATCGCCGACGGAAGGCGGGTAAGATCTTGTATGGATCCCAATGTTTTTTCAAGCTTGGCTCGCTGACGGGTGACCTGCAGTTTCTCGCGTTTCGACAAGGTGTCGAACGTACCGTCTTTGATCATCTTGTCGATATTGCTCATTTTCTTCACCGCCTTGCGAATGGTAGGGAAGTTTGTGAGCATGCCGCCCGGCCAGCGTTCAATCACATAGGGCATGTTGATGCTCTGTGCTTTTTCTTCGACCACAGGTTTTGCCTGCTTCTTGGTAGCCACGAAAAGAATTTTCTTCCCTGCCTTGGCAATTTGTTTCAGCGCTGCAGCAGCCTCTTCGGTTTTGGCGATTGTTTTGTATAGATCGATGATGTGAATTCCGTTGCGCTCCATAAAAATATAAGGAGCCATCGCAGGATTCCATTTTCTTTTTAAGTGGCCGAAGTGAGCTCCGGCTTCAAGAAGTTGGTCAAATTCTAATTTTGCCATGTTTTGTTTGTTGATTAATTCGTTTACATTCTTTTTCTTAACCGAATCGTAAGGTAAATCACACCTTGTTTATCTGATTGATTCCCGGAATAATGTCCTTACGATTTAGATACTAAACGGAGCGGCCGGCAGAGGCCGCTTTATGTTTATGCGACATCTGTTACAATCGTTGCATACAGGATGCCGGACGGTTGATCCAATACATTAACGTTTCGAGAATTGGAATCTCTTTCTTGCTTTGGGCTGTCCCGGCTTTTTGCGCTCTACCACACGAGGATCGCGGGTCATGAAGCCTTCTGCTCTCAGTGCCGGTTTATCTTCGGGGTTGATCTTCACCAATGCACGCGCAATTCCCAGTCTGGCTGCCTCCGATTGCCCTTTGTATCCGCCGCCGTCAAGGTTGATGCGGATATCGTACTTATCCGACACGTTAAGCTTGTTTAACGGTTGTTTTACAATGAACTGAAGGATAGAAGAAGGGAAATAGCTTTCCAGTTCGCGTTTGTTGATGACGATCTTGCCTGTCCCTTCGGTCACGAATACACGGGCTACAGCTGCTTTACGTCTTCCTATTGCATTTACTGCTTCCATCTTTATTATTTTAGCGTATTAATATCAAGTTTTTTGGGTTTCTGTGCCTGGTGCGGATGTTCAGTTCCGGCATAGACAAACATGTTGGTTAGGATAGCATCTCCCAGCTTATTCTTAGGCAGCATCCCCTTCACAACCTTTCTAAAAAGCCTGTCCGGTCCTTTTCTCATCAGATCGGCAGGCGTATATTCGCGTTGACCGCCCGGATAGCCTGAATAACGATAGTAAATGCGATCTGTCCATTTGCTCCCCGAAAGTTTCACCTTGTCGGCATTCAGGATGATCACGTTGTCACCGCAATCAACATGCGGGGTAAAGCTCGCTTTGTACTTTCCTCTCAGCAGCTTGGCTACTTTTGAACAGAGACGTCCCAGAGGCTGATCGGTAGCGTCAATTTCAACCCATTCTTTTTTAGCCGTTTCTTTATTGACGGAAATGGTTTTATAACTTAGTGTATCCACTTTTGTTTGTAGTTTAATTAGTAAATAATTGTAAAGCAGACTTACTTTGCTTCCTCTTTTTGTCTTGCTAAGGGACATAAAGGCAAATAAAAAGCTATAAATCAAACTTTTAATTGACAAAAACTAATAATCGGACTGCAAAGTTACAATAATTCAGTTTATTAACAAAGAGTTTAAGACGATTTTCTTTTCGGGGAAATTATTTTTTTACGACATAGATTCATAAAAAATCGTGGGCAGGTATTGTGATGTTACAAAAATATTGTATCTTTGCACCCGTAAAAAGAGGCCCCGTAGCTTAACTGAATAGAGCATCTGACTACGGATCAGAAGGTTACAGGTTTGAATCCTGTCGG
>DHSP01000009.1:17536-27595 GCA_002408485.1 Proteiniphilum sp. UBA5283
TTTTTTATTTTTGAGCAACGAAGGAGACGGCGTCGTCCTCCAGTCCCAGCTCACCCATATCAATCAGGAAACGGACGACACGGATTACCTTATCCGTGTCGCCATCCGCAACAGAATCAACCAGATCGTTTATCCTGCGCGGCTGCTCTTTGGACAGAGACTCCTTCAGTCGTCCTTCGATCTGACGAAACTCACAGTTCGACAAACCTGTTTCATTTCTTTTCAGACAGACATCGCATCTGCCACAGTCTTTCGGGTTTTTCTCGCCAAAATAGATCAGCAACATCCTGCTTCTGCAAACTGCGTCTTCCTCCACATATCCGATCATGGAATAGATCCTTTTCTCAAAACGCTTCTTCCGCTCTTCGTATACCTCCCTGGGTATGGTCACAAACTGCACCTCTTCGCGGGAAGTGGTAAATACGATAAAAGGCGTTTTTTTCTGAGGTATGTAACGGATGTAGCGCATACGGGATAACGAAATGAGCATTTCAGCAATTTCTTTTCTGTTTTTACCGGTTCTGACAGCGAGCATCGACTCATCAATGTACACATCGTCCGAAAACACGCCTGTATAGTTTCGCAAAATTGTATGCAACAGCTCATCAGCATCTTTTTCGAGATGGAGGGTATACATTTCGTCGCGGTAGATCAGAAAACGGATTCGCGAGCGTAGGTCGATCTCTTCGGTATACTCAATGTAGCCGGCCAACTCCAAAATCTTCAATGCATGATGCGTCTGCAGGAAAGGAAGTTTGAAAGACAAACAAAATTCATGCAGGCTGAAATCATACACATCGTTGTACCCTGCTCCCACAGCCACCTGATAATAATTACCCAACGCTTCATATACCCGCAGGATGAAATCCCGACCCGGGAATGAGTCTGCTATTCTTTTCTTCAGCTTGGCGCTGTCGGCAGCCGTATAGAGAATGACTGAGTAAGAGCGCCCTCCGTCACGCCCGGCGCGCCCGGCTTCCTGAAAATACTCCTCCAGAGAATTGGGCAGATCCATGTGAATCACCGTCCGCACATCGGGCTTATCGATACCCATTCCGAAAGCATTGGTCGCCACAATAACCCGGCACTCATCTAGCTTCCAGGCATTCTGCTTGTGGATTTTTTCCTCGTGAGAGAGACCTGCGTGGAAAAAGTCGGCTGCAAAACCGGCTTTTCGGAGCAGGAGGGAAATCTCTTTGGTTTGCTTTCTGCTGCGTACATAGACAATGGAGGCCCCTTGCACGGTTTGAAGGATATGAACCAGCTCAGCCAGCTTATTGTCGGCATTCCTCACCACATACGAGAGATTATCCCTGGCAAAGCTTTTTTGGAAAACATTTTTCTCCTTGAATGACAGCTTCTCCTGAATATCGTCCACCACCTCATGGGTGGCCGTGGCGGTGAGCGCAAGCAGGGGAACACCCTCCAGGAGGCGTCGAATGTCGGAAATCTTCAGATAGGAGGGACGAAAATCGTACCCCCATTGAGAAATGCAATGCGACTCATCCACCACCAGCAGGCAGACATCCATAGCCTGCAGCTTCGTGATAAAGATATCGGACGAAAGGCGCTCGGGGGAGACATAAAGGAATTTATAATCGCCAAAGATACAGTTCTCAAGCGTGGTGATGATCTCGTCGCGCGACATGCCGGAATATACTGCGGCCGCCTTTATTCCACGCTCCCGCAGGTTATCCACCTGGTCTTTCATCAACGATATGAGCGGCGTTACCACCAGACAGATCCCTTTCATGCCCATGACGGGTACCTGAAAAGTAAGAGACTTACCCCCGCCGGTAGGCATCAGCCCCAGTGTATCCCTCCCCTCCCATACCGACTGGATGATCTGCTCCTGCAGAGGCCGGAAAGAGGAATACCCCCAATAGTCATACAATATCTGGTGAAACAATTCCGTTTGCATAGGCAAGCGCTTGCTCGGTCATCCCCGTATATCTTTGATCATGAGCTGAGTGAACGACTTCCCCCCATGGGTGTTTTCCTCAATGGTATAACAGATATCCACCGGCTGGCCTGATTTGATTCGCTGATAAAAATCCTGTTGACTGAAGGCTATGCCGGGCATGGACATCTCTGTAGTATGATCGATTACCTCCAGCTTGATATGGCGAAACCCCTTACCCACAAGCTTGCTGCTTCCAGCATCACGCACATCTTTGGTAAGGAAAACCGGATTCTCATTTTCAGGGCCAAAAGGATTGAACAAATCAAGTCCCTCAACGAAGGCAGGGGTTATCTGCGAGAAAGTGATCTCTGCATCGACAGTGATCTGGGGGAGCATCATCCCCGCCTCTATACCGTCGAAAGAAAGCGTATTGAAGCGGTCGATAAATTCCCCGAGATGCTCTTCCCGCAATGTTAATCCTGCAGCATAGGTATGCCCGCCAAAGTTTTCCAGTATGTCGCGACACGACTCAATTGCTTTGTACACATCGAATCCGGGCACAGAACGCGCCGATCCCGAGATCATATTGTTGGATTTGGTAAGCACCACCGCGGGACGATAGTACTTCTCTGTCAACCGCGAGGCAACGATACCCACAATACCTTTATGCCATGTTTCATCATAGAGCACAATGCTTTTCTGACGTTTTATGTCGATATGATTTTCGATATACTCAAGCGCCTCGTCGGTAATCCTTTTATCCAGCTCCCTCCTGTCTTCGTTGTACTTGTCAATATTCTTGCTTTTCTCTCTGGCCGTTGTCATATCGTTCACCAGCATCAGGTCTACAGCCTCCTTCCCGTTCATCATTCTGCCTGAGGCATTGATCCGCGGACCAATTTTAAAGACGATGTCGTTGACAGTAATCTGCTTCCTATGAAGCCCGCAAATCTCAATAATTCCTCGTAAGCCGAAGCTGGGATTTGAATTGAGCTGCTTCAACCCGTAATAGGTCATTATGCGGTTCTCGCCCGTGAGAGGGACGATGTCGGATGCAATGCTTACAGCCACCAGGTCGAGAAGCGGCTCGATATCGGAAAAAGGATAACCGTTACGCTGGGAGAATGCCTGCACCAGTTTAAAACCGACGCCGCATCCCGACAGCTCTTCGTAAGGATAGACAGAATCGGCTCTTTTAGCGTCTACAACCGCCACAGCGTCGGGCAGACGGTCGTCAGGCATGTGATGATCACAAATGATGAAGTCGATGCCTTTTTCTTTGGCATAAGCGACTTTGTTCACCGCTTTAATACCGCAATCGAGAGAGACTATGAGCTTTACGCCCGTATTCACGGCATAATCGATTCCCTGAAACGAAATGCCGTACCCTTCATCGTACCGGTCAGGAATATAATAATCAATATTATTGGTAATTCCCCGAAAGAACTTATACACCAGCGCTACTGCTGTCGTACCATCCACATCATAATCCCCGTAAACAAGGATTCGCTCTTTATCACCGAGAGCCTTCTCAATTCTCCGGATTGCTTTTTCCATATCGGGCAAGAGAAAAGGGTCGTGCAAATCTTCCAGTCTGGGATAGAGAAACCGCGTCGCTTCTTCGGCTGTCTCCATACCCTTGTTCACAAGCAGTTCAACAAGGACGGGGTGTAAGTTTAATTCTTTCGCTAATTCATCTTTTATCTTTTCTTGGTCGGTTGATAGGGTTGAATAATTCCATCTGTAAGTCATTTATATCGTTTTTTTTCTTCTCTCCCAGGTCCCGAATCAGCTTCGGGAAAGCTCCGGTCCTCCGTCGTGTATAGAGGCCATGCAGAATCTCAGTAGTGGCATATACACACCACTCCGAAGTTGTAAAGGTAGTATTATTTTTTTGATTCCGGGAATTTCAACCATAAATAATCATCTTTCGGCAGAGCTGTTCAGACAAAGGCATTTTCAAATCTTATTCGTACCTTTGCACCTTAAAATCAACGGAAGAGAAGAATGGAGATCGCAGCATTGGTTTCTGGGGGAGTAGACAGTTCGGTAGTGGTACATCAGCTAAAAGAGATGGGCTACGACCCTGTGATCTATTACATCAGGATAGGGATGGAGGACAAGGATGGTTATATTGATTGTCCTTCGGAAGAAGATATTGAGATTGTGACGTACATCGCCAAAAAATACGGCTGCCGTTTTGAGGTTGTGTCGCTGCACGAAGAGTATTGGGAAACGGTGGTAAAATATACCATCGATTCGGTGAAACGTGGGTTGACACCCAACCCGGATATGATGTGCAACAAGCTGATCAAATTTGGTGTTTTTGAACAAAAGTGGGGACATCTGTTCGACAAGATTGCCACTGGACATTATGCCACCACCACAGAGCAGGATGGGCTCACCTGGCTTTCTACAGCCAGGGACCACGTGAAAGATCAGACCTATTTTCTGGGACAGATCAGCTATGTACAGGTTTCAAAGCTGATATTCCCTATTGGACATCTGTTGAAGTCGGAAGTACGCTCCATTGCTACCAGAGAAAAATTGCCCTCGGCACAACGCAGAGACAGCCAGGGAATCTGTTTCCTCGGCAAGGTGAACTACAATGATTTCATTGAACGTTACCTGGGCAAAAAAGAAGGGCTCATTGTGGAGCTGGAGACGGGCAACATTTTGGGCAAGCACCAGGGATTCTGGTTCCACACCATTGGCCAGCGCAAAGGGCTTGGCTTGAGCGGTGGTCCCTGGTTTGTGATCAAAAAGGATGTGAACCGCAATATAGTTTATGTCTCAAAGGGATATGACACAAAACATCAATACGGCGAGGTGATCAATCTACAGGGGTTCGACTTCATCACGAAGGACCTTTGGGGTGATTTTAACGATGAAAAGGAAATCACATTTAAAATCCGCCACACACCTGAATTCACCAAAGGGAAAATCTCCAGAGTCGGTGATATGTACCGCATACATTCTCATGCGCCGATACAGGGTATTGCCGCGGGCCAGTTCGGGGTGGTGTATGACAAGGAAAGTCATCTCTGCCTGGGTAGCGGAATGATAATCTGACAAACAAACAATCAGCTTTTTGCAGTTTTTCGCTGCATTTAATTATCTTTGTCATGCAAATGAAACCTGTTATGAATAGAGTTCTCCTGGCATGTGCAGTTTTCGGGCTGTTGTCCATCTCAAAGGTGTCCGCTCAGTTTGAAGGAACCGTTGGCATGGGCATACATGCCGGGTACGGAGCCGGGATAAGCAGCCCGGGTGTGGGAGCACATCTGCATTACTATCACACAAACAACGTTCGGTTTGTCCCCTCTTTCAGTTATTTTCCTGAGCGCAAAGGAACAGGTATGTGGATGGCAGATGCTGATGCACACTATCTCCTTCCTGTCTCCATTACAGCCTCCCTGTACCCGATAGCAGGGATCCATTATTCGAACTGGAAATATAGTGCCGGACAAGCCAGCGAAATGCTCGTGGAGGAATGGACGAAACATCGTGCTGGAATCAATCTGGGCCTTGGATTTCAGCACGACATTGCCTATCGGGTACGAGCCAATTTCGAGTTGAAGTACCAGTTTATCAAAGATTATTCCCAGGTGGTTTTTATGGCCGGATTTGGTTTTTGGCTCTGAATACCTTGTATCACGCATCCCAGTTCCCGTGTCACATGTCTTGATTCTTGCTTCTTATGTCTTGACTTGACTCTAATTTTTTGACAAATGAAAGATTTCATCACCAACGAAATAAAAAATGAAATTGCCGTTCTGGTCGGGTTGATCACACCCGATCAGAACGAAGAAAAGGTAAATGAATACCTCGACGAACTGGCATTTTTGGCTGAAACGGCGGGGCTGGCACCCGGAAAACGTTTTGTGCAACGGCTCGATATGCCCAACAGCGTCACGTTTGTGGGCAAAGGGAAGCTGGAGGAGATTGAGGCATATGTAAAAGAGGAAGAAAACGAAGTAGGCGTGGTTATATTCGATGATGAGCTGTCGGCAAAACAACTCCGTAACATCGAAAAGGAACTACAGATCAGAATCATGGACCGGACAAGCCTGATTCTCGACATCTTCGCCATGCGTGCCCAAACAGCCCATGCTAAAGTACAGGTGGAACTGGCGCAATATCAATACCTGCTCCCCAGACTCACGCGGATGTGGACCCACCTTGAACGGCAGCGGGGCGGCGGGGGGACCATCATGCGCGGGCCGGGCGAAACACAACTGGAGACCGACCGGAGGATCATTCTCGATAAAATATCCCGTCTGAAACAGGAATTAAAGGATATCGACAAGCAGAAAACCGTGCAACGTAAGAACCGGGGGAAACTGGTGCGGGTCGCCTTGGTGGGATACACCAACGTGGGCAAATCGACCCTGATGACACTTCTCAGCAAAAGCGATGTATTTGCGGAAAACAAGCTGTTTGCGACCCTCGACACCACAGTGCGTAAGATGACCATTCAAAATCTCCCGTTCCTGCTTACCGACACCGTGGGATTCATCCGCAAATTACCCACGCACCTGATTGAATCATTCAAATCGACCCTCGATGAAGTACGCGAAGCAGACATCCTCCTGCATGTGGTGGATATCTCCCACCCCGCATTCAGGGAACAGATTGAAGTGGTAGAGAAGACCCTCTTCGAGATCGACGACACCGAGAAACCGGTCATCCTCCTGTTCAATAAAATTGATGCTTTCACACACGTGGTAAAGGACGAGGATGACCTCACCCCAAAAGTGCGGGCGAACTATACTCTCGAAGAACTCAAACAGACATGGTTAGGCAAAATGAACAACAAGGACACCATCTTCATTTCAGCCAAAGAAAAAGAAAACATTGATGCCCTGAAGCAGCTTCTTTACGACAAAGTGAAAGAGATCCACATCACCCGTTTTCCTTACAACGACTTTTTATATCAGCAATACGAGGAAGATGATGATAAATAAAAAGCAACCAAAATCAGCTCAACCGACAAAGTTTTTCATTCAGCGCAATAACAGCCTCTTCGTAATGCTCTCGCTTGATCACAAACTGCATGTTCACCTGCATCAGTGACTGAGCAAAGCTTTCGATGTTGATATTCCTCTCAAAGAGGGCTTGGGATGCCCTGTACAGAAATCCGGGAATGGCAATGTTCGTACCCATGACACAGACAATGGCCATTGGCTCAGCGGTCACCTGGCAAAACACCTCGCTCAGTACTTTGATAAGTTCCTTGCTCTTTTCGTTGTCCCAGACAACCATCGTGATGGAGTTGGCGTTGGTCGATTTGAGAATGTAGCTCACGTTGTACTTCATGAAATAGTGCATGATGCGCCCATCAAAACCCACTTCACCCACCATCATGGGGTCATGCACCTCGATGGCAATTACTTTCCGTGATCCGGAGACAATCTCCACACGCGGTTCCGGGGAGACATAATCGTGAGAGATCAGGGTTCCGGGATGCTCGGGCTCAAATGTATTTTTAATGCGGATATCGATGCCGGCCAGCTCCAGTGGCTTGGCAGCTTTGGGATGAATAGCCTCCATGCCGATATCGGCAAGCTGATCGGCAATGATATAATTGGTATGTCCTACGGGAATACTGTTCTCCACGCCCACAATCTTCGGGTCTGCGCTCGACAGGTGATATTCCTTATGAATGACAGCCTCTCCGGCTTTCACTTCCACGGCGATCTTGCTGAACGTGACCTCGCTGTATCCCCGGTCAAAAGCCCGCATAATCCCTTCGGTTCCCTTGGTATAGCCGGTAGCGACACAAAGTACTTTGCTAAAATCAATATCTTTAAACTCTTTGCGGATCCGTTCATCTATGGTGAGCGGCTCATTGTCATTAAACCCGCACAGATCAATAAAGCGGGCATTGATACCATTGTTATTCAAGATGTTAACAGAGTTCCACCCCGAGTGTGCCTCGCCGAGGGATGCCAGTATCTCCCGTGCGGCAAGGTGTATATCGGTACGGTTCACATAACCCGAGGCCAGCACTTTTCCTAAACTATAGAGCAGTGTCTTGGCCTGATCAATCCGGAAGCGGATAAAGTCGCGTGCTTCCTTCAGGTCGAGACCGTAATCGGCAAAGCCATCGTTGATCAGCAGCAACCGTTGACAGAAGGAATCCAGCGCACTGCTATAGTCCTCTCCGTTTAGAAACTTATTGTAGATGCCCGGCTCTCCGGTTTTTTTATGCTCCAGCAGCCAGTTAGTCACATTGTTGTATGCCGAAACCACAAAAATTCGGTTATACAGTTCATCGCCTCTTCGATTTCCAATGATGATGTTTTGCAAAACGTCCTGAAACTGGGACATGGAGGTGCCTCCTATTTTTTCGACTGTCAGCATTTTTGATAAATGGATTTTTAATTTTTACAACCTGAAAAGTACAACTCCGAAAAGTACGCTTTCTCTGCGCGCAAAGATAAATGATTTATTTTGATCTTAAAACTGTTTCAACGCACGATAAACCTTATGAATAGGCAACCCCATCACGTTAAAATAGGAACCCTCTATCTTCTCAACGGCCACATAGCCGATCCACTCCTGCACGCCATAGGCACCAGCCTTATCCAAAGGGTCATAATGGGAGACATAGTAACCGATCTCTTCGTCACTCAGCGGGCCAAAAGTGACGTAGGCGGTATCCGAGAAACTTAGTTGCTTCACGGACGTGGTAAAGCAAACCCCCGTAATGACACGGTGCCGCTTTCCCGCCAGAGCACGCAACATCCTGGCGGCCTCATCCTGATCTTCCGGCTTGCCGAGAATGGCTCCGTTGAGCAGAACAATTGTGTCGGCCGTTATCAGCAACTCGCCTTCTTTCAGGGCAGGCAGGTAAGCCGCTGCTTTTTTACAAGCCAGGAATTCTGCCACCTCCTCGTGAGGCAGTGAATCCGGATAGGACTCGTCTACATCTGGAAGTATACGCATCTCATACTCCACATCGATGCCCGCAAGCAGCTCTTTCCTTCGCGGTGAGTTGGAGGCAAGAATAATTCTGTAGCCGGTCAGTTGCATAACGACAGGCGTATCCGGGTTAATTTCGCCATCAGGGCTTCCAGCTGATCCAACGGCAGCATGTTGGCTCCGTCAGATCTGGCATTTTTGGGGTCGGGATGTGTTTCGATGAATAATCCGTCGACACCTACTGCTATTGCTGCTTTGGCGATGGTTTCAATGAGCTGCGGCTGACCTCCCGTGACACCCGATGACTGGTTGGGCTGTTGCAGGCTGTGCGTCACATCCATCACCACTGGGAAGCCGAATGTTTTCATTTGAGGAATAGCGCGAAAATCCACGATCAGGTCGCCATAACCAAAAGTGGTCCCCCTCTCGGTCAACAGGACATTGCGATTGCCACTATCTGTCACCTTCTGGGCAGCAAACTTCATTGCATCGGGCGACAGGAACTGCCCCTTTTTGATGTTTACCGCCCTCCCGGTCTTTGCTGCAGCAGTCAACAACTCGGTCTGACGGCACAGGAAAGCAGGAATCTGCAAGATATCCACATATTCAGCAGCCATGGCGGCTTCGTGACTCTCATGAATATCGGTTACCGTGGGAATACCAAAGGTATCGTTCACCTTGCGGAGGACCTTCAGCGCTTTCTCATCTCCGATACCGGTAAACGAATCCACCCGCGAACGGTTTGCCTTCCGGAATGATCCTTTAAACACATAGGGAATGCCCAGAGCATCGGTAATGCCTTTTACTTTCTCCGCGATCCTCAATGCCATCTCTTCGGATTCAATAACACAGGGCCCGGCCAGCAGAAAAAAATTATCTGATTGTAAATAGGAAAGATTCATTCTTATATATTTTGCATGTTTGCCTGTAACACAGACTAAATTCTGTTTGTCGTGTACACAGGCTGCGGTTACTTTAATTTCTTTGGAGAGAAATAGATCATGAGATCGAATGCTCAGCTTCAACCTGTTTTTTACAGGGTACAAAGATAAATGTTTTGTACTATTTATTTGCTTTTGATCAACCAAATAAGATACTACCATGCAAGAATAATATAAATCTGAGAAATGTTAATGCAAGATTTGAACAAATACACGCGGAGGTTTAATTCAATCATCGAATTCGACCATCCGGATGCTCCGGAACGCTTGCAGCTCTGGAGAAGCTAT
>DHSP01000009.1:27777-38484 GCA_002408485.1 Proteiniphilum sp. UBA5283
TATCTTTGCAGAAAAAAGATGATTCTCGATCTCTGTCCCTCCCCCGCCCTCTATCCATACTACCAGAAAGAAAACGATACGGTCATTGTGGTTGATGTCTTCAGGGCTTCTGCCACCATATGCGCCATGCTTCACAACGGAGCAGCAGCAGTAATTCCTGTACCCGATATTGAACAGGCAAAACACTATAAGGCGGCTGGCTTTCTGGTGGGTGCGGAACGAAAAACCCGCAAGTGTGATTTTGCCGATTTCGGCAACTCTCCCTTCGACTACAAACCGGAGATTGTGGCCGGCAAGGAAGTTGTGTTTACTACCACCAACGGCACCATGGCCATAGAAATGGGGCAGGAGAGCAAGCATTTGTTCATCGGAACATTTTCCAACATCGACGCCCTGGCAGACAAATGCATGGAATCATCGGAGCGGATTGTCGTACTATGTGCAGGGTGGAATAACCGGGTAAATGTGGAGGACACCCTTTTTGGAGGTGCTTTCGCAGAACGATTATCGGAAAAAGCTGATATCACTCTCGGTTCCGACGCAGTCAGGATAGCCCTGACCTTGTGGCAACAGGCCAAAAGCGATCCACTGGCTTACCTGCGGCAGAGCGATCATCACCAACGGCTCATCGACAATGGTGCAGAAGGCGACGCAGCCTTCTGCCTGCGGGAAAACACCACGACGGTGGTACCGGGCTACCTCAAAGAGGAGAAGAAGCTCAGGAGACAATAACTGAGCACACGACCGAACAATGTTAATCCTACTGTGACTGCCTTCTTCCCAAGCTGTCACTCATCCCAGTCAAATTCACCGAAGTCGATTGACCCGGCAAACTGATCCAAGTCACGCCGCTCCTTCTTGGTGGGGCGCCCTGTACCCCGCTGGCGATCGACAAAGCCGCTTATTTTATTCAACTCCAGTAATTCATATTCTTCGGGGGATGTTATATTCTCCATAAATTGCGGAACCATCTTCGCCCCCATCCGCTTGTCCGCCAGGGCAAGCACCTTGAACGAAAAGGTAACAGGAGGCTTGCGCACCTGAATGACCTCACCGGCGCGGATATTTCTGGAAGGCTTCACCGGTACATTGTCGATCATTACACGCCCTTTTTTGCATGCCTCTGAGGCAATGGTGCGTGTTTTAAAAATCCGTACGGCCCACAACCATTTATCTATGCGTACTTCATCCATTACAAAATAAATAACTGATGATCTTTTATGAATTACGATACAATAAGCTACTTATTGTTATATTGATTCATCGTGATATTGATCCCGGAGAGACAAAAACTACGAATGATCTCGGTAGCTGTTTCTATTCGTTCCGGGAGCTGCCGCTTTTCCTCGTCGGAAAATTCCTCCAACACATAATTAACCTGCGCTCCCCGTGGGAAGTCATTGCCAATGCCAAACCGAAGACGGGGGTAATTTTGTCCGATCAGGTCCTGAATGTGCTTCAGCCCATTGTGCCCCGCATCGCTCCCCTTCGATTTGAGCCGCAATGTACCAAAAGGCAGCGCCAGGTCATCGACCACCACCAACAGGTTTTCTGTCCTGATCTTCTCCTTCTGCAACCAATAACGGACGGCATTGCCACTCAAGTTCATAAAGGTAGAAGGTTTGAGAAGAATCAGCGACTTATTTCTGAGCCGCATCTCAGACACAAAACCATAACGGCGGTCCTCAAAAACAGCATTGGACGCTTTTGCAAAAGCGTCCAACACCATAAATCCAATATTGTGGCGGGTTAGCTCGTAATCGGATCCGATGTTTCCCAATCCCGCAATCAAATACTTCATTGACTAACTCATTGATTATTCTGCTTTGGCAGCCGCACCTCTGGCAGCACGCGTCAATTGCACGCGGCAAACTACGGCATTCTTGGCATTCAGTATCTCCAGGTCTTCGAAACTCAACTGCCCTACTTGTATCGATTTGCCCAGTTCCAGCTTTTCAACATTTACCACCAATTCTTCGGGTAATTTTGCGGGCAATGCTTTTACTTTCAGTTTACGGATATCGAGCGACAGCTTACCTCCGGCTCTTACACCAGCAGCAAGACCTTCCAGGCGTACCGGGATCTCAATCACCACGGGTACATTTTCAAATACATGCAGGAAGTCGATATGCAGAATGGTATCTTTTACCGGGTGAAACTGCACATCTTTCACGACTGCTGTTATTTTTTTCTTTCCGAGATCGAGATCCACCAGAAATACTTCGGGGGTGTATATCAAATTACGGACATCACCGCTTTTTACGACAAAGTTCAGGTTCTCTTCATTGTGGCCGCCGTAAACCACGCAAGGGATCAGGCTCTCACTACGATATGCCCTTGCCGCTTTCTTCCCGAAATCATCTCTGATCTCGCCTTTTAGTCCAAATGTCTTCATTTTTTAATTGTTGTTTGTGTTACTCAAAATAAAGCTGCTTTCTTTATTTCCCATCACACGGGAGCTTTCAAAAAAGCGGCGCAAAGTTAGTGATTTTCTTTTTATTGCACAATCTTTATCTCGCTCTTTTTTTCAGATCTTCTATCCGTATGCTCATCAACCGCCCTATTGGCTTGTCACCCCTGTAGGTGATGATCCGCATGATATCTGCATCTTTCGGCACCCTAAGTGCTTCGCTGTACTTCGGGTAAAAATTGTCGGGCGTGGAAGCATCGAAGCTGGTATAAATATCCAGTCCTTTAATCTCCGGCGTAAGGGTCACATAGTAGGCATCTCCCTCTTTTTTTACAGATACAACGGGATCGTACATGGCCGGCGAATATTTGGTTTCAGCATAGCCGAACCGCACAAAATGATCTTCGGTCTTCATGATGAACCGGTCCCAGTCCTTCTTCGACGCGGGCGACCATAATGATTCGGACACCGCAAAACCACGTGGCCAGGTCATATACTCGGCCTGACGGATATTGTATACCTGCTCGGTCCACAGGTTGGCCTGACCACCGAGGATATATTTTGCATTTGCACCATCCGGGACAGGATCAAACTGATAAGTTCTGCTTAGTCGCAAGCTGCTGTAAACACGGGGATCGGTGGAAAGATCGCCCTGCATCAGGTCAATATAAACATAGTTGCTGGGGCTCATCACCACATAATGTCCCGAGTTGGAAGCCTCTATCCCGTACTGAACACCCCGCCAGCTCATCAGCGCGGTGGTTGAGGTTATCCCCCCTTCCAGGATCTCATCCCATCCCATCATCTTTTTGCCTTTGTCCAGAATAATCTTTTCCACCCTTTTGCCGAAATAAGACTGTACGGCAGCCATATCTTTTAACCCTTCACGCTTCATCAGCTGCTTCACGTCGGGACTCTTTTCCCAAAAGGTGTAGGGAGCCTCATCGCCACCCGTGTGAATATACTCAAACGGGAAGAGATCGGCAATCTCCTCAATTACCTTATCCATAAACTCATACACTTTCTCACTGGCCGGATTAAGGGTGTTCTCGTAGATGGCGGCAGGACGCCCCCCGGTATTCCAGTCGAGGAAAGGAGCGCCTGTACGCACGAAATGATCGCCACTCCCTGGGAAGCAGGCCAACTCCGGATAGGCAGCCAGCACAGCCGAACTATGCCCCGGCACATCAATTTCGGGCATCACCCGGATATTGCGCTCCATGGCATACCGCACCACCTCTTTAACCTCTTCCTGTGTATAGTAACCTCCATAGCTCCTGGGAGCATCGGGATCAGGTTGTGAGAAACCGCCAAACCATCCAATCTGTTCCGTACGCCATGCACCAATCTCCGTCAGCCTGGGCAGGCTTTTGATCTCGATACGCCATCCCTCGTCATCGGTCAGGTGCCAATGAAACATGTTGTATTTGTATTTCACCATGTTGTCGAGATACTGCTTTACCTCGTCCACCGTAAAGAAATGGCGGGCCACGTCAAGCATCATCCCTCGCCATCCCACCCTCGGGTAATCCGTAACCTCCACAAGGGGTACCTGCCACAATACATTCTCAATCCTCTTGTTGCTCTCTATTTGCGGAGGAAGCAACTGGAAGAGGGTCTGAACGCCATAGAGTAAGCCAGCCGGCTTATTGGCTCTGATGGTAATCTTTTGCGATGTTACATTCAGCGTATAACCTTCCTCGCCAAGAACGGAATCGGTCTTCTTGTTCAAGGATAGTTCAATATCGCCGCTGGTTTTATCCTTACGCACGGTTATCTTTTTCCCGGGTGCGTGCGACAGTTTTTCCTTCAACAAACCGGTCACATAGGCTGTTTCCTTTCCTGACGGAATCGAAATAACCACTTCGTCGGGCAACACATAATATCCGCCCTTTTCCAAAAGTGAGACTGGTTCCGGAATAATGGAGATGCTCCGCTCGGCCTGCTGGGCAAAACCGGCTATCCAGCACAAAACAAGTGCCAGGGTGATCATGCTTCGCTTCATTTATTAAATATATTTTTTTTATTTCGGCAAATCTACAAAATATTTTCGTAATTCTTGCATAAATTCATCCAACCAATATCATTTTCAAATAATTCCTGCCAGATATCTCTCTTTTGTTATCTTGCCCCTTAACCCACAATGTGTCTTTCGATGGACACTGGCTATACCTGAACTGGCATCCCTTATTACCCCCTTATATTTAAATGAAGGATTATAAAGAGACACCGAAGCAGGTACGGGCTATATATAGACAAAAACCGATGCAAGTGTGGAGAGAGAGTGTGTGTAAAGCGAACACGGGCTGTAGCCCTCCTACCAACAAGATGGAATCCTGCCGAAACCCTTTGCTGTATCTGTTTATCATCACTGTCTCTTTCAAAAAAATTCGGCTTGAGATCGTGTTTGAAATGTCTGGCTACGCTCTAAAGAGGGACGCGCCTGAGGTTAAGGCCTGTGATCATTATCATGAAAGGATCATGAAAGGATACATGTAAAGTGGCTATTCATTTTTATTTCTATACGAAATACCGAAAAAAATAACTACTTTTGCAGTTCCAAAATAAGTTCATTTAAACAATGATAAACAGAAATTTAATTCGTATAAGGATTGTCCAGATCGTTTACGCATGGTACCAAAATACGAATAAGGATTTGCGGAATGCCGAAAAAGAACTCCTGTTCGGCCTGCAGAAATCATACGATCTTTACTTTTATCTGCTGCTGCTGATGGTAGAACTAACCAAGGCTTATGAAAACAGGGTGGAGGTAAAACGGAACAAGTATTTGCCGTCAGACGAAGATCTGAATCCCAACACCCATCTGCTCGACAACAAATTCATGCTTCAGCTGAGGGACAACAGACAGTTTCAAAAGCAGCTTGCCGATCGTCCTATGATGTGGGATGCCAACGAATCGTTCGTAAAGACCCTGTTGGATACCATACTATGCTCAGACACCTACAAGGAATACACCGAGATCGCTAATCCCACATACGATGAGGATCGGGAGTTCTGGAGAAAGTCGTTCAAACAATTTATCTATATGAACGAGGAGCTGGACGATATCCTCGAAGACGAATGTATTTATTGGAACGACGATGTGGAGATTGTGCAGACTTTTGTTCTGAAAACAATCAAGAAGTTCTCCGAAGGAAAAGGTGCAAGCCAACCGCTTCTTCCCATGTTTAAAAACGAGGAAGACAAGGAGTATGCCCTCAAACTCCTGCACGACACCATCCTGAACGAAAAAAAATACAGGGAGCTGATCGACAAACACACCGACAAATGGGATTTCGACCGTATCGCATTCATGGACCTCATCATTATGCAGGTAGCTCTTTCTGAGATATTTACATTCGAATCCATCCCGACCAGCGTCTCCCTGAACGAATATATTGAGATTGCCAAATCCTACAGCACCCCCAAAAGCAGTACGTTCATCAACGGAATATTGGATGCCATTGTACAGCAAATAAAAGAAGAAAATCGTATCTTTAAAAATTAATTCTAAGTTATAACTCTAAACATCAAATTGTATGAATATTTTATTACAAGCAGCTCCGGCCGGCGGAATGGGTGGAATGACCAGCACACTGTTAATGATGGTGGCCATTATCGCTGTGTTTTATTTCTTTATGATCCGTCCGCAGCAAAAGAAACAAAAAGAACTGCAGAAAAGTCGTGAGGCAATGAAAGTGGGCGACAAAGTTGTTACCTCAGGCGGCATTCACGGGAGAATCAAGGAAGTGGGTGACACCTGGTTTCTGGTAGAAGTGGCCGATGGTGTGAAAATAAAATTTGAAAAAGCATCGGTTTTTGCCTCTTCGGCCGACGTTACGACGAACTAAACCTTTCTTTTCTATGGGAATAAAGGCTCTCATTCGGAAATGGACACCCAAAGCTGAAGCATATTTCTCCACCTTCCCGTGGAAAAACCTGCTCTTCTTTCTGTTATTCCTTGTGTTGGCCTTTATTTTCTGGTTGATGCTTTTTTTTCAGAAGGAAAACGTGGAAGGGTCTTACCGTATCCCTTTGAAATATACCAACATCCCGGAAGATGTGGTATTTGACCACGTTTTACCGGAATTCATTGAGATAAGTGTTGCCGACAACGGAGTGGAAATGTTCCGGTTGGACATTCGAAAAAAAGACTCTCTCGAAATCAATGTCACGGAAATGCTCGATGGGGGCACGACAGAGCTTCAGGGGGACCAGTATCGACAGCTTATTCGTTCTCAATTATCTCCCAGCACCAACATCCGGGGTTACTATCCAATGAGAATCTCTCTGGCTACTTCCAGGTTAGAAAGTAAGGAACTGCCAGTCCACTTTGATGGGGAGATTACAACTAGCCGCGCCAATCTTGTCCCCGACAGTGTCCTGTTTATTCCGGAGACAGTGATAGCCTATGGCTCCGCCGAGTCACTCAAACAGCTAAAGAGTGCCATTACCGAATATACCCTGTTCAAAAATCTGAAAGCCACCTCTCAACTTCCGATAAAAATAAACCCCGTGAAGGGGGTAAAGTTTGTGCCGACAGAGGTAGAGATCTATATTCCGATTGAAGAATTTACGGAACGCACATTTGAGATTCCAATTACCGCAACCCGTGTTCCGGCGGACCTCGATGTGAAATTTTTCCCTTCGCGCGTAAATGTTTCTTTTTCTGTAACCCTGGAGGAATACAAAAAGATCACGCCCGAAGATTTTGCAATTGAACTCAATTACCGGGATTTTCACGAAAATGAAGGAGGACGGGTGGATCTCGAACTAACAAAAAGGCCGTTATCGGTCAACAACATACGGATTTCCCCCTCTTCCGTAGAGTTTCTTTTTGAAAACAAATCCGGGCGATGACTTCGCCAGGAAAGATACACATAATCAGTCTTGACACCCTTATTTGAATGATTACAATCGGCGTTACGGGAGGCATGGGGAGCGGCAAATCGGTGGTTTGCGACATTCTCCGCGTGCACGGCATTCCTGTCTACGACGCCGACAGAGAAGCCAAAGAGCTCAACGACAATTCTCCTGTCATTCGTGAAGAGATTATCCGTCAGTTCGGAGAAGAATTGTACCGGGATGGGAGGCTCGACCGCAAAGCATTTGCCTCTGTTATCTTTCAGGACGAACGTAAGCTGGCAATAGCGAATGCGATCATTCATCCGGAGCTGGCAAAACATTTTCTGGGGTGGTGCGTAAGACAGCAGCATCATTCCGTCGTGGCAATCGATGCCGCTCTGCTTTTTGAAGCGGGATTCAACAAGTGGCTTGACAAGGTAATCACTGTCTATGCACCCAAAGATCTTCGCTTGCAGCGAACTATCGCGCGCGACCAGTCGACCGCAGACCACGTAGAGGCCCGCATGAACCGGCAGATGCCGGAAGAGGAAAAGATCAGGCGTTCTGATTTTATTATCTATAACGACAACCAGCATTCGCTGATCCTGCAGGTTGCAGAGCTGCTGCTAAAGCTTCGTGAATAAGTTGTTTTTTTAGAAATTTACCTGTATATTTGCAGACGTAAAGTTTAGGCTATACATTTAAATATCAAAGCTATGATAGAAAAAATCGGTATCAACGCCGGAAAAGTATGGACCGTGCTGGATGAAGAAGGACGTCAGAAAGTGAAAGATGTTAAGAAAACGACGAAATTAACCGACAAAGACCTTTATGCAGCAATCGGCTGGCTAGGAAGGGAAGGGAAAATTACGCTGGAAGAAATAGAAAAAGAACTCTACATTTCGTTGAGCTAACGTTCCTTTACCCTAAAAAGGAAGAATGTACAAAGCTGTCACTGCGACAGCTTTTTTTTCGATTTTGCAGAACGCAACCAATTTCATCTCACCTCTTAGCCTAAAAGTCGACACGATGATGGAGAACAAACAGTTATTCCGGCAATTAGCCAGGCTGTTCCCCAAGGAACAATTGTTTACCGATGAATTGTCACGTCTTACAAAAGGAACCGATGCGGGATTGTACCGTCTCATCCCCAAGATAATCGTAAAAGTAAACAGCGAAGAGGAGATGATGCGCCTGTTGCTATTTTGCAACAAGGAAAGAATCCCGGTCACTTTTAAAGCGGCCGGAACCAGCCTCAGCGGGCAAACCGCTTCTGACTCCATTCTGATCGAGGCCGGTGAGGGTTTTTCCTTTTCAGCCATCGCGGATAACGGCACCACGGCTACTTTTGGCTGCGGGATGACAGGAACTGCAGCAAACCGAATACTGATACCTTATCAGCGTAGGTTAGGGCCAAAGCCGGCATCGATCAATTCGGCTAAAATAGGTGGCATCATCGCCAACAATGCCAGCGGATCGAGCTACGGCATCCGCCACAACAGCTATCATACCGTAAAGTCCATGCGAATAATTTTTGCAGACGGTTCCCTCCTCGACACGGGCGATAGTGATAGCTGCCACACATTTGCATCCACACACCCGCAACTTATTGACGAGATCACACAGCTGCATCGCGATGCAACAGGCAATGAGGTTATCCGCAACAGGATTGCCCATAAATTTCAATTGAAAAACACCTGCGGTTACGGAGTGAATGCACTGATCGATTTTGAAGATCCGGTTGAGATCCTTCAGCACCTCCTGATAGGTTCTGAAGGAACACTCGGATTTGTATCACAGGTTACGTTCGAGACCGTGCACGATGCCCCGCTGAAAGCAGCGGCCATGGCTTATTTTTCCAATCTTCGCGATGTAAGCGATGCCATTATCCCACTCCGTAAATGTCAGGTGAGCGCGGCAGAACTAATGGACCGGAACGCATTGCGCGCCGTAGAGGGTAAACAGGGCATGCCGGAGGAACTAAAATCGCTACCGGAAGGAGCTGCAGCACTGCTTATAGACACCTCTGCCGACAAGGAAGAGACATTGATGGCGCAAATTAAGGAAATTGAAGAAAAACTGGCTCCTCTACACACTCTCACACCGGTCAGATTCACCACCGACAAGCATCGGTACAACCTCTACTGGAATGTACGCAACGGCCTGTTCACTTCAGCAGCGGCCACTCGTCCTCCCAACACCACCTGCATTATTGAGGATGTTGCATTTCGCGGGGAAATACTGGGCGATGCCCTGACAGATGTGCGCAGTTTATTGGTCCGGGGAGAATATGCTGATGCCGTGATGTGGGGACATCTGCTGGACGGAAATATACATTTCACCCTATTCCCCGACATCAATACTCCCGAAGGAATACAAAAGTATGCAACTTTTATGCAGGACTTGAGTGAAATGGTGACCGTAAAATACGACGGCAGCCTGAAGGCAGAACATGGCACAGGCCGTAACATGGCTCCTTTTGTGGAAAAAGAATGGGGAAGCGACATATATGCACTCATGAAACGAATTAAGAAAGCTTTCGACCCGGCCAATATCCTAAACCCGGGTGTGGTGATCAACGACAATCCGGATGTATTCATCCAAAATCTGAAGCGAATCCCCGAAGCCCACCCCATTATCGACAAATGTATTGAGTGTGGCTTCTGCGAAGGTACCTGTCCCTCCAAAAATTTCACCTTAACACCACGTCAGCGCATTGTTGCATACCGGCACCTGGCAGACAGCGCTGTTTCAGAAAAGAATAAGATAAGATCACTGCATAAACAGCTGAAGGAAATATCGTATCCTATGGATGAGACATGCGCCACAGATGGTTTATGCGGCATTGCCTGCCCTGTGAACATCGACACGGGCAAGCTGGTAAAGGAACTACGTTGGCAGCAAAATGGGCGGTTCGCACAGTTCATCGCGGAAATCATGGCAAAAAACATGGCAGGAGCCACTGCATTGCTGCGTGAGCTATTGCCGGTGCCTCATGCCCTTGCAAGATGGATTGGATACAACACCATGGAGGAGGTTGCCAAAGGACTTTACAAGGTGGGTGCAGGCACTTTACCGCTCTGGACACGCCATACTCCCTCGGGAAGTAAAAAAATTACACATCGGATTTTTCCGGCTGATACTCCCGATGCCCCTACGGTGGTATATTTTCCGGCTTGTATCTCCCGTTCAATGGGTGGCCCCTCGTTTGGATACGATGAGAAGGAAGGATTGCCCGCGAAAATGTTGTCGGTACTCCATAAGGCAGGCTATACTGTCCTGATACCGGACCATGTAGACAAGCTTTGCTGCGGGATGGCGTTCAGCAGCAAAGGATTTCGCAAAGAAGCACAGAAGAAGGAGGACGAACTGAATAAAGTGCTGTTGAAAATAACCGAAAATGGGCAACTGCCCATTGTATGTGATATGAGTCCCTGCCTGTTGCACATGAG
>DHSP01000009.1:38692-63509 GCA_002408485.1 Proteiniphilum sp. UBA5283
CATTTTGTGCCGCAGCCTGTTACGGTGGCCATACACACCACCTGCAGTTCCATCAAGATGCAGCTTGCAGAAAAGTTCTTCGCTGTAGCTGCACGCTGTGCGGAGAGGGTGGTTGTTCCGGAGAGTGTGGCTTGCTGCGGATGGGCCGGCGACAGGGGCTTCTTCTATCCCGAGTTGAACAGCTCGGCACTATCGACACTAAAAGAAGGTATACGCGATGCCAGGGAGGGATATTCAAACAGCCGGACCTGCGAAATAGGTCTCTCCATGAACAGCGGCATTGCCTACAAGTCGATCGTTTATCTGGTGGATAAGGCGACCCCTGGTTGACAGATTGTGTTCTTTGAGGTTTACCTCATCTTGTCAAACCCCTGGCCGTAGATACCAATTACGTTGCTTTGAGAGATAAAGGCGTCCTCATCGATGCTCTTTACCAGCCGGAAGATAGAGGTAGATTCGTTTCGCTTTGCCATGACAAGCAACACCTTTTGGGTTTTCTTCGTGTACCAGCCGGTACCATCGAGCACGGTACAGCCTCGATGTAACTGATGATTGATCTGCGTAGCAATCTCTTCGTATTCATGGGAAATGATGAAGAACTGAACCGACTGGCGGATACCGTTTAACACCCAATCAACCGACGTTGCCATCACGGCAATGATGATGATACCAAATACAATCGTTTCTACGCTCCGGAAAATAACAAAGGACGAAGCCACAATAATCAGGTCCACCCATAGCATGGTCCTACCGGGTGTGATATTTCGATACCTGTTGATTACCAGCACAATAATGTCAGTTCCTCCACTACTACCGTTCACCGACATCACCAGCCCTACTCCGGATCCCGCCACAATGGAGCCAATCAATCCCGCCATCAGCGGCTCATCCGTCATGATCGGCGGCCATTGAAAGCTTTCGAACATGCCGATAAAAAGCGTCAGCGATGCCACACCCACGATCGTTTTCACGAGAAATTCTGACCCCAGTATCCTGAAAGCTATCAACAGCAACACCGCGTTCATAACAAAAACCATCACCGAGACCGGCCACCCCAATGCGTAGTTGAGCAATACGGCCACACCGGTGAGCCCTCCAAGCACAAACTGGTGAGGCATGATAAATTGCGTGACACCCAATGCATACATGAAAGTACCTAGAAAGATCGTCAGATAATCTTTCCAAAAAAACTTCTTCAGGCTAAATTCAGGCAATTTCTCCATATATATATCCTCAGTTATCAGCTATCAGGCCTAATCGTCAGTCTTTGTCACTTGGCATAATCAATCAAAGTACCACGTTCACGATTTTTTTCGGAACAATAATCACTTTTTTGGGTGTTTTGCCCTCAAGCCACTTTTGTGACTGGGGATGCTCCAGAACAGCCTTTTCGATCTCTTCGCTGGTAGCTTCAGCTGCAAATTCGAGAAGATAACGCGACTTTCCGTTGAAGGATATCGCATACGGGAAGACATCTTCCCTGAGATATTCCTCGTTCCAGACAGGCCATGCCGCATCACAAACCGATGTTTCATTTCCCAGCACATGCCAAAGTTCTTCCGCAAGATGAGGTGCAAATGGTGCCAGACATACCACAAGGTCACTCAGGATGGCTCTCTCCCTGCACGAAAGTGCTGTCAGCTCGTTCACACAAATCATGAATGCGGAAACCGAGGTGTTAAAAGAGAAATGCTCGATATCGGACGATACCTTTTTAATTAGTTTGTGCAACGACTTCAGGGCTTCTTTAGCTGGTTCCTTGCCGGAAACAGCCAATGTACCCTCCTTGTAAAACAGGTTCCACACCTTACGCAGGAATCGGTGCACCCCGTCGATTCCGTTCGTATCCCACGGCTTGGATTGCTCCAGCGGCCCCAGGAACATCTCATAGAGCCGAAGCGTGTCGGCCCCGTATTTCTCCACGATGTCATCGGGGTTGACCACGTTGTACATCGATTTCGACATCTTTTCTATGGCCCAGCCACAAACATACTTTCCATCTTCCAGTATAAACTCAGCGTTGCTGTATTCAGGGCTCCACCGCACGAAAGCCTCCCTGTCGAGCAGATCGTTGTGCACAATATTCACATCCACATGAATGGGAGTGACATCGTATTGATTGATGAGACCATGCGATACAAAGGTGTTGGTCCCCTTGATGCGGTATACGAAGTTGCTCCGTCCCTGAAT
Source organism: Proteiniphilum sp. UBA5283 (assembly GCA_002408485.1). Classification (GTDB taxonomy): domain Bacteria; phylum Bacteroidota; class Bacteroidia; order Bacteroidales; family Dysgonomonadaceae; genus Proteiniphilum. The sequence goes on from DHSP01000009.1 coordinate 40,883, forward strand.
CATTCCCTGGTTGACCAGCTTTTTAAAAGGTTCCTCTTCACAGGACACGCCCAGATCGAAAAGAAATTTGTTCCAGAACCGGCTATAGATGAGGTGGCCGGTTGCATGTTCCGTGCCGCCTATGTACAGATCTACATCGCGCCAGTAAGTATTGGCTTTTTCAGACACCAACGCTTCGTTGTTGTGCGGGTCCATGTAGCGCAGGTAATAAGCCGACGACCCGGCAAAGCCGGGCATGGTATTCAGCTCCAGAGGATACCCCTCTTTCGTTTGCCAGTTTTTGGCACGTCCCAGAGGGGGTTCTCCCGTTTCGGTGGGCAAAAACTTATCCACCTCGGGAAGTTCAAGCGGCAGCTCGCTTTCATCCAACGTGTAGGGCATATCGTCCTTGTAATAGACGGGAAACGGCTCGCCCCAGTAGCGTTGCCTGGAAAAGATGGCATCGCGCAGGCGATAATTGACTTTGCGGTAGCCCAGGCCCCGTTTTTCCACTTCATCGATGGCCGCAGGGATGGCCTGCTTTACCGTCATTCCATCCAGAAAACCGGAGTTGATCATGATCCCCTCTTTGGCATCGAAACTCTCTTCCGAGATATCACATCCTTCAATAAGGGGAATGATGGGCAGGTTGAAATGATTTGCAAAAGCATAGTCCCGACTGTCATGTGCCGGCACAGCCATGATGGCACCCGTGCCATATCCGGCCAACACATAATCCGAAATCCATATCGGAAGAGGTTCACCCGTGAAGGGATGGGTGGCATATGAACCCGAAAACACACCTGTAACCAATTTATCGGCGATGCGCTCCCGTTCTGTCTTCTTCTTGGTTTGTTCAATGTAGAGATCCACAGCTTCGCGTTGTTCGACGGTGGTGAGCTGCTCCACCAGCTCACTCTCCGGCGCAAGCACCATAAAGGTCACCCCGAAAATGGTATCAGCACGGGTAGTAAAAATATCGAACGTAATTCCGTCTGAAGCTTTAAAGTGCATGACAGCACCCTCACTCCTTCCAATCCAGTTGCGCTGTGTCTCTTTCAAAGATTCGCTCCATGCGATCTTATCGAGTCCCTCGAGCAATCGTTGCGCATAGGCCGAGACACGCAGACACCACTGTCGCATCTTACGCTGTTCCACCGGATAGCCTCCCCTGATGGAGAGCCCCTCGCTCACCTCATCGTTAGCAAGAACCGTACCCAGTTTGGGGCACCAGTTCACCATGGTGTCCCCCAGATAAGCAATGCGGTAATTCATCAAAACCTGTTGCTGTTCTTTCTCAGACATGTTGCTCCACTCACCGGCAGTGAAGGTCATCGGTTCTGTACAAGCCAAATCAAGGCCTTCGGTACCCTGTTGTGAGAAGACATCAATGAGCTCTGCAATCGGCCGGGCCTGCTGTGCCTGGTTGCAGTAGTAGGAATGAAACATGCGGATGAACGCCCATTGCGTCCACTTATAATAGTCCGGGTTACAGGTGCGCACCTCCCGGCTCCAGTCGTACGAAAATCCTATTTTATCAAGTTGCTCTCTATAGCGGTTGATATTGTTGTCCGTGGTAATAGCCGGATGCTGACCCGTTTGAATGGCGTACTGCTCGGCAGGCAGTCCATAGGCATCGTAGCCCATGGGATGAAGCACGTTAAATCCCTGCAATCGCTTGTATCTGGAAAAGATGTCCGACGCGATATATCCGAGCGGGTGTCCCACATGCAATCCTGCTCCCGAGGGATAGGGAAACATATCGAGCACGTAAAACTTGGGTTTGGTACTCTCCTCCGCGACTTTGTATGTCTGATGGTCAACCCAGTATTGCTGCCACCGTTTTTCTATTTCTCTGAAATTGTAATCCATGCCTTTCCTTCATTAAAAAACGGTGCAAAGATAATGATTTAATTCCAGATTTACGATTACTGCTGAAACGGATAGCCGTCATATGGACCCTGACCACTCATCCTTCATACATCTGGTCGATGAGACCGGCATATTTTTCCAGGATCACCTTCCTGCGCAGCTTGAGCGTATTGGTCAGTTCTCCGCTCTCCACGCTGAAAGGTTCGGGAAGAATAGTGATTTTTTTGACTTTCTCGTAGGAGGTAAATTGCGACTGCAGCAACTCAATCCGGCCAAAGATAAAATTGTGGATGCGAGGGTCATTGACCAAACCTTCTGTCGTTTCAAAAGCAATCTGTTGCTCCCTGGCATAGGCTTTAAGAGCATCGTAATTGGGAACGATCAGAGCACTCACAAACTTACGCTGGTCGCCTATCACTGCCACCTGTTCAATATATTTATCCTCGGAAATGCGGGTTTCAATCATTTGTGGAGCAATATATTTGCCGTTGGATGTTTTATACAGATCCTTGATACGGTCGGTGAGAATAATCTCATTGTTGTCTGTCAATGAGCCTGCATCGCCGGTCCTGAAATAACCATCTTCGGTAAAAGCGGCTTCGTTCGCTTCCGGTTTTTTGTAATAACCCGCCATCACGGTCTCCCCTTTCACAAGAATCTCGCTGTTTTCACCAATTTTCACCTCCACATCGGGCATCACTTTTCCGACTGTTCCGATCCGAAAACCTTTTGCCGGGAAGCAACTCACCGTGGCTGTTGTCTCCGAAAGGCCATAACCGTAAATAATGCGCACGTCAATGGACTGCATAAACTCATTGATCGTGTCGGACAGGGGTGCCCCTGCCACAGGGAAAAAATTTCCTCTTTCAATTCCCACGATCCGCTTGATCAGAAAAAAGACAGTGTGCCGGTATATAAAAAACTTGATCCTGTTTCCTAGCGGGGCCCTTTTCCCTTCGTTTACATACTCCAGATTATGACGTTTGCCCGTCTTCACCGCATCGGTAAACAGCCATTTTGTAATTCCGGAAGCATTGTCAATATTCTCTTTCACTCCCTCGTACACCTTCTCCCAGAAACGAGGCACGTTGCTCATCAACGTTGGACGCACCTGCCTGATTGTCCTCCTGATTTCACTGGGATCTCTGTTTACGGCCACCGTAATCCCCTTGTGAAGACAGTAATAGGTCCATGCTTTCTCGAAAATATGGGTCAGCGGCAAAAAACACATGGACAGATCCTTTTCCGAAAGGTTTGTAATACGGATGTCGTGAATGTAGCAGGCTTTTATATAGTTGGCATGGGTAAGCATTACCCCTTTGGGCTCACCGGTCGTGCCCGACGTGTAGATGATGGTGGCAAGATCACTCTCGCTCAACTGCTTTAACCTTGAGTTCACCAGCGCCAGCGACTCTGAGTTGTCTCCGGTAGTGATGAAGTCATCGAAATAGACCGAAGTCCTATCTTCCGGTTTCAGCACCACTCCCGAGTCGAAAATAATCAGCCTCTCCAATACGGGCAGCTCCTGCTGTACCTTATAGGCATTATTATACTGAAACTGCTCGCCCACAAATAGCAGCTTAATCTGTGCATCATTGATGATGTAGCTCAGTTGCACCGGCGATGAAGTGGCATACATAGGAACCATCACCGCCCTGTTGGCATAAGCGGCAAAATCAGTGATCAGGTATTTATCCATATTCTGCGCATAAATACCTACGTTATCATGAGGCTGCACACCCATTTCCGCCATCGCCTGCGCAGCCTTCATAATTTTACCGGAAAAACTTTTCCACGACAGATCGAGCCATTCTCCGGCAGGCGATTGGTACTTTAGTGCCGTTTTGTATTTCAGCCTCAATGCTTGCTTATGGATAAGCTCTCCGAGATGATAATATGCCATAAATTTTCTATTGTGTTCCCAAAAGTACACTTTTTACCGGATTTGGGAGCATAAACTGATTTTTTTTGTACTTTTGGCTCTGCTTTTCCGAAGCTCCCTTTTGGAGATTATTTACTTAACATTCTAAATACGCGCAGGTTAATTAACTACACTTAACGTGTTTTCTCATGGTAAAATAAAACATTGCATTTATCTTTGCTCTGTTATGGAAAGACTCATCCACATATTGATGGTGTTGTATATAGCGCTTTTGCCCCCTGCGGTAAAAGCACAAGGGTTTTATGCGGCCAACATCAATCCCGAGGCGAGCAGCCCTGTATCTACCATCTTTTTAATGCCGAACGTATATCCGGCAGTAATCCTCGGGAATGATACCGTCGCCTGCATGTGGCTGACCGATTTCATCAAATATTCGCCCATCACTTTTCGCAGCACAAAAGATCGCATGGCATACTCCAAGCTGATCCGCGACGTAAAGAAAACACTTCCCTATGCCAAAGAGATTGCCGGCATCATCACCGAAACCTATGAGTATATGGAGACGCTACCCGACGACAAGGCACGACAAAAGCATCTCAATAAGATGGAAAAATACCTGATGGACGAGTATACGCCCAAAATGAAAAAACTCACCCGCTCACAAGGGCAGTTGTTGATGAAACTGGTTGACAGGGAGACCAACTCCTCCTCCTATCACATCATCGATGCATTTATGGGTAGCTTTAAAGCCTGGACCTACAACGTGTTTGCAGGTTTATTCGGGAACAGCCTGAAAACAAGATACAACCCTTACGGCGAAGATCGGATGACCGAACGGGTATGTGTTCTCGTGGAACAAGGTATTGTCTGATTTTTTTACTACCTTTGCATCGTTTTTTATCAAACGTATGCAAACAAATTTTCTTCAAGATTTTCAGCCCGCCCTCTTTCAGTCCTTAAAAACCTACAACAAAGAAAAATTTATTGCCGACCTCATGGCCGGACTGATTGTAGGAGTGGTGGCTTTACCATTGGCCATTGCATTCGGGATAGCATCGGGTGTAACACCTGAGAAAGGAATTTACACCGCCATTATTGCCGGATTCATCATTTCCTTCCTTGGCGGCAGCACGGTACAGGTGGGCGGCCCGACGGGTGCCTTCATCGTGATCGTTTACGGGATTGTGGAACAATATGGGGTTCACGGACTGGCACTGGCCACTGTCATTGCGGGCGTCATGCTGGTGATGATGGGCTTCTTAAAGCTGGGCGCCGTCATCCGCTTCATACCCTACCCCATTGTCGTGGGATTCACCAGCGGCATCGCGCTGACCATCTTTTCCACGCAGATGAAAGATTTTTTCGGCTTAACCACGCCCAAGCTACCTTCCGGATTTGTAGAAAAATGGATAACCTACTTCCAGCATTTCTCCACCGTGAACTGGTGGGCTGTCCTTATTGGCGTAACGAGTGTAGTCATCATCATCCTTACACCTAAAATTTCTAAAAAAATCCCGGGATCACTCGTGGCCATCATCGTGATGACTATTGCTGCCTATCTGATGAAAACTTACGGCAACATTCAGGGAATTGAGACCATCGGCGACCGGTTTATTATCAACAGTCAGCTGCCAGCAGTGGAAAACATCCCGATAAACCTTGAGAGCATGCGCCTGTTGTTCCCCGCCGCTTTCACCATTGCCATGCTCTGCGCAATTGAGTCGTTGCTCTCTGCCACCGTTGCAGACGGGGTGACCGGCAAAAAGCATAACTCAAACATGGAACTGGTGGCGCAAGGGGTAGCAAACATTGTCACTCCTTTCTTTGGCGGCATTCCTGCAACGGGTGCCATTGCACGCACAATGACCAACATCAACAACGGCGGCCGCACACCGGTAGCGGGAATTATCCATGCCTGTGTCCTCCTGCTCATTGTTTTGTTCCTGGGCGATCTCACAAAACACATTCCCATGGCATGTCTGGCAGGAGTGCTGGTGGTAGTGGCCTACAATATGAGCGAATGGCGCACCTTTCTCTCTCTCACAAAACAATCGAAAGCCACGCTTGCCATCCTGCTGACCACCTTTTTTCTGACGGTGATATTCGACCTCACCGTAGCCATTGCCGTAGGGCTGCTACTGGCTGTTTTTGCCTTTTTGAAACGAATGAACGAAAGCACGAAGATCTCGCATACTACCGGCAGCATAAACATCTCGGAAGAGATGGAATCTCACTCGCAAGACATGAAAGAGGAGGTGCTTTACCTGCCTCACGGAGTGGAGGTATATGAAATTGACGGTCCCTTCTTCTTTGGTGTAGCCAACAAATTCGACGAAAAGATGCGGGAGATAGGCGATCATCCCAACATCCGGATTATCAGAATGCGTAAGGTTCCGTTTATTGACTCTACAGGGTTAAACAACCTGGAGACCTTGTGTCGCAACTCAAAAAAGGAAAAGATCCACATCATTCTCTCCGGCGTAAAAGAAAATATTCGTGAGAGCCTTTACCAATCCAATATTCCACAGATTGTGGGCGACGAAAACATTTGTGCCGATATTCACCTCGCCGTAGCGAGAGCCCGGGAGATTGATGCCGGATTGCAAAAAGAACACAAACACAAACATCGTTAATGCACAAAAGTTCCCTCCGGCTCACCGATTGGTTACCTACCACGAAGAAAGAGATGATGCTTCGCGGGTGGGAGGAGGTAGACGTTGTTCTCTTCTCGGGTGATGCCTACGTTGATCACCCCTCTTTCGGCACAGCTGTCATCGGACGTATACTTGAAAGAGAGGGACTCCGGGTTGCCGTTGTGCCCCAGCCCAACTGGCGGGATGATCTGCGTGATTTCAAAAAAATGGGCACTCCTCGCCTTTTCTTCGCCGTTACTGCCGGAGTGATGGACTCCATGATCAACCATTACACCGCCGGCAAACGTCTGCGCTCCAGCGATGCCTACACACCGGACGGCCGCTGCGACATGCGACCCGACAGGGCGGTGACCGTCTATTCGCATATCCTGAAGGAGCTCTATCCAGGGATTCCTCTGTTGCTTGGCGGTGTGGAAGCTTCGCTGAGAAGAGTAACCCATTATGATTACTGGGACGACGCCCTGCACAAAACCATTCTTGCCGATACGCAGGCCGACCTGTTGATCTACGGAATGGGGGAACTTCCCCTGAAGCAACTGGTTCACAAACTTCGACACGGAGAGAAATTCGGTGAGATACATGACATTCCCCAAACGGCCTTTCTGTGCAAGAAAGAGAAAGTTCCTACAAACCCGTTCGACGAAGAGGAAATTCTCTTTTCACACGATGAGTGCCTGAACGACAAACTGAAACAGGCCAAAAACTTTCGCGTGGTGGAAGAACAGTCCAACCGCCTTACAGCCGCACGTATCCTGCAGAAAGTGGACGATCGGATGCTGGTGGTAAACCCGCCATTTCCTCCGATGAAAGAAGAGGAGATTGATGCCTCTTTCGACCTGCCATATACCCGCCTACCTCATCCCAAATATAAAGAAAAAAAGATCCCGGCATACGAAATGATCAAGTTTTCGGTGAACCTTCACCGCGGATGCTTCGGAGGATGCGCTTTCTGTACCATCTCGGCACATCAGGGAAAGTTCATTGCCTCCCGTTCAAAATCGTCCATATTGGCGGAAGTAGGAAAGATCACGGAAATGCCTGATTTCAAAGGATACATCAGTGACCTGGGGGGACCCTCGGCAAACATGTATCGGATGCAGGGAAAAGAGGTGGCTATTTGTAAAAAATGCAAAAAACCATCCTGTATATACCCAAAGGTATGTTTCAATCTGAACACTGACCATACACCACTCCTGGATATCTATCGTGCCGTGGATACACTGCCAGGCGTGAAAAAATCGTTTATCGGCAGCGGCATCCGCTACGATATGCTTCTGCATAGGAGCAACGATGAAAAAACAAATAATTCCACACGGACCTATCTTCGGGAACTGATAAAGTATCACGTGTCGGGCAGGTTGAAAGTAGCTCCGGAGCACACCTCAGAAGCTACGCTCCACACAATGCGAAAACCACCGTTCGACCTGTTCTATAAGTTCAAACTCGCATTTGATGAACTAAACGAAAAGGAATCACTAAACCAACAGCTTATCCCTTATTTTATTTCGTCGCACCCGGGCTGCACAGAAGAAGACATGGCAGAGCTGGCAGCGATCACTAAAAATTTGCATTTCAAGCTGGAACAAGTGCAGGATTTTACTCCTTCACCCATGACACTGGCGACAGAGATCTATTACACCGGTATCCATCCCTATACCCTGAAACCTGTCTACACTGCCAAAACAAAAGAACAGAAAAACGCACAGCGTCTGTTTTTTTTCTGGCACGATCCACAAAACAAGCGGACCATCATCAGTACTCTCAAGCGTATAAACAGACTGGACCTCATCCACAAGCTGTACCCAAAAGGATAACTACTCCGGAGGATGTCATAAAAGACATCGACAACTTTGTTAATTATTGCTAATTTGAGGATTATCTCAATTTTGCATGCAGCGATTTTGCATTTGTTGCATCTAACGAGTATAGAAAGCAAGATAGTATGAGAAAGACGTTTTTGACACTTACTATTATTTCAACCGGAATTCTTCTTTCCCTGTTTTCGTGTGACGACAATTCCAACTCCTTGGGTGAATTCCGTATCAACGTAGCCACCGTAATCCCCGAGGGCGAGAATGCATATTCCTTGTTGCTTGACAATGGCACGCGTTTATGGGCGGCTGCCACTGCCGTGGTATACCAGCCGACCTGCAATCAACGGGTTTTTCTCAATTACACCATCCTCTCGGGCGCTCAAGAGGGCTATAACCATTACATCAAGGTAAACGACATCTGGAATATTCTTACCAAACAGGTCATAGAGCTGAACACTCAAAATGAAGACAGTATCGGCAATGATCCGGTAAAGGCCAATGCGGTGTGGGTGGGAGGTGATTATTTGAACGTCTCATTTATGTTCAACTATGGCGGCGTACGCCCTCATTCCATCAACCTGGTAAATAACACTTTGTCACCTGGCAACGCACCCGGTGTCACTGAACTCGAATTTCGTCATAATTCATACGACAGTCAGCAGGACAAATTATACGAAGGCTTCGTTTGCTTCGACCTGAAACCATTGCGTGCTAACGACGCCGATTCCGTAAAGCTATCCATCAAAGTGAAAGAACTGACGGGAGAAACAACTTACGATGTGACTTACAGGTACAATCAAGCACTACAGGAAGCAATAACCGAAATGCCTATTCCTGTTGTCTCATCGAATGAATACTATTAAGCGAAACAACCACAACGTAATTAGTTCTATTTCTTATATGACTTTTTGATTTTCCAAAAACCGGATGGTCCCTGTGAAGAGATCATCCGGTTATTTTTTATAAGTAGCCAGCGCTAAACACCATTCTTTTTATAAGCGATCGTAAGGCAAGTGGGCAAGTGCGTCCGAGATTTTGTCCACTGCTTCACGCATAGGCTTCTCTACCATCCCTTTCATAAAAATGCTTAAATCGGCGCGTAGGGTCAGGCGTAACCTGGTATCCTTTTCCGCCTTTGCTACAAGCTGTATCCAGATAAACACATCGAATGGCAACTTTTCTGATTTGAATTTCACCAGCTTATTCGGCTCACGCTCTTCCACAAGAAAAGTGACCTTTCCTATCGGGTCAACCCGAAACGACACCATATTGGCATCGAACGAAAAGTCACGAAGTTTATCTTCCGGGATTCTGTCTTTTACCGACTCCAATTTACTGAGATCGGAGAGCACACGAAACACCTCGGCATCACTGTGCGGGATCGTTTTTATTTCACTGACAAACTCGGTCATTTTTTTATTTTTTTTACCGTCTGTCCCCAATTTTCCGGATCGTGACGCCAGTCCTGCAATGTCTTCAGTTCCGACTCATCGATATAATCCGTCTGCAGCGCTTCATCAAGAATCGCATCATAATCGCAAAGAGTAGTGAGCTCAACCCTGGCCTCCTGCATGCTCTTCAATGCGTGCGGAAACCCGTACGTGAATATGGCAAACATTCCCAACACATCAGAACCGTCACGGCGAATTGCTTCTACAGCCTTCAGGCTGCTGCCCCCGGTAGAGACCAGATCTTCAATCACAATTACTTTTTGTTTCGGCTTCAGATCTCCCTCAATCAGGTTTTCCAATCCATGATCTTTCGGTGTGGAGCGGATATAGACAAAGGGTAAGTCAAGCAGGTCGGCAACCAGCACTCCCGGAGCAATGGCTCCGGTGGCTACGCCTGCAATAGCATCCGCTTGGGGATATTTTTCGAGGACAAGCCGGGCAAACTCCACCTTGATGAAATTGCGAATGGCAGGATAGGACATCAATTTGCGATTGTCGCAATATATGGGTGACTTCCAACCCGACGCCCACGTGAAGGGATTAGAGGGTTGTAACTTAATGGCTTTAATCTTAAGAAGCTTCTCGGCTGTTAATTTCTGTACTGTGCTCATTTTTTTATTAAAATAGTTAATTACATTGGTCGTTTTCAATTTCTATTGCTTCACGAAAACGTAAACTATATCGCAGATTACCCACAAAAGTACAGATTTCAAAATTAAAAACGTCCATTTTTAAAAAAAGAAACTAAAAAACCTCCCCCAAGGTTGCCACGCTGATTTTCATCTCACGGCAAGCCTGCAAGGCTATGCCGCAGGCTTCAACGGTGGAGCCTGTGGTAATCACATCGTCCACAAGCAACAGATGCTTGTGGGCAAATGCATCCGGATTATTCACCCGGAAGATCGACTTCACATTCTCCCAACGTTGTGTTTTGGTTCGCCTTGTCTGGGTAGGATTATAAACGACACGGACAAGATTGCCCACAGACAGTGGGCGGGAGGTAGCCTCCGACAGTCCGCACGCTATCATTTCAGCCTGATTATAGCCGCGGCTTTTTTCTTTCTTCGGGTGTAACGGCACCGGTAGGATAATATCAATCGGTTTCAGAAAGTCACTTCCCAGAAGATCTTCGCCAAAAATCCTCCCCAACAGCGCCCCCACTTCTTTGTGGTGGTGGTATTTCAGCTGATGAATCAACGGGGGCAGTATCCCCCCCTTGGCATATACACAAAAAGAAGCAATCCGCTCAAAAGGGATTCTCCCCGCCATCAGCTGCTCTGCGGCATTATTCGGGAGTCTGAAGTTATAGGTACGGGGCAGCTTGTACAAACATCGCAAACAGATGCACTCCTCAGATTGTAACAACTCCTCGCCGCACACCATGCACACTGCAGGAAAAAAAAGACGTGAGAGTTCAAACAACAGGTCATTCCGTCTCATAAGGCAACTCATCCATGTCCATCTTCTGCATGCAGTTCAAAATCTCTTTCATTGGATACCCCTTTCCCAGAGCATAGCGGATTAGCTTACCGTTAATTTCATAGGCGGACCCTCCTTTTACTGTTTTTCTTTTTGCCTCCATTAGCTGCAAAAGTGGGGCGTTGAGTGCGGTATCGGAAAATTCCGCAAGAGCTGCATCAATAACTTCAGCCGGTATCTGTTTTTGTCGCAAAGATAGCACAATCTTTACTTTACCCCACTTGTTGAAAGCAGACTTGTCATGAATATAATTCCGGACATAGCGTGCCTCATCGATATAGCGATCTTTCTTCAACTGGTCAATCACCCGTTCTGCAGACTCATCCTGAATCTGCAAGCGTTGCAGCTTTCTGCGCACATCCCATATACAGCATTCTTTTCGGGAGCAAAGTCGAGCCATTTGCGCGAAGGCCTGTTCCGGAGTGATTGTCTTTTCAGGCTTCTTCATGAGCTGTTGATTTTTGAGCCCGAATCATCCTGGGATTGCCGGAGATGTCACTTTTTATTTCAATTGTACGGAATCCGGCGTCGCGAAGCAATGCCGCTACCTGTTCCGACATGTTCCGGTTTATTTCGAAATATAATCTTCCTCCGTCATGGAGCAGCTCTTCAGCCAGGGCAACTATTCGCTCATAAAATAACAATGGCCTGTCATCCGGAACAAAGAGGGCTTCATGTGGTTCAAAATCGAGGACATTCCGATCCATTTCTTTTTTTTCGGATTCCGTTACATAGGGAGGATTGCTCACAATCACGTCGTATTTTTTCAACGGCGTAACAGGCTGGAAGATATCTACACGGGAAAAGTGTACCGCGGCCTTGTTTCGGGAAGCATTTTCCGCAGCCACCACCAGGGCTTCCTCCGATATATCCCATGCATCCACCTGAGCGTGTTCAACTTCGGTTGCCAGAGCTACCGCGATGCAACCACTTCCGGTTCCAATATCCAAAAAAAGAAGACTCCCGCCATGCTGTTCCGACACAATCCACTCCACCAGCTCTTCAGTTTCCGGGCGAGGGATCAACACGTTGCCTGTGACCTTAAACATCTTGCCATAAAACTCGGTTTCACCAAACACATACTGATAAGGCTCCCCTTTTTTCAACCTGATAAGAATATCGTCCAGCTTTTCCGCTTGAGATCGGGATAAATGATTAATTTTGTTGTCCGTTATGACGACATACGGGAGACCGCATACCTCCTCAAGGATGAGGCGGGTGAGCACCGTAATTTCCGAAGGGGTATACAACCCGTTCAATTCTCGACGAATATGTTGTATATGCTGCTGCATAACGATAATTGCTGTAATAGTATAGCTTGACAGGACAAAGATAAAAAAAATGGAACTAAATCCGGCATTTATGCAGCGTTGCCTTCAACTTGCACGCAAGGGAGAAGGTTTTACCTGCCCCAATCCCATGGTAGGGGCAGTCGTTGTACACCATAACCGGATCATTGGGGAGGGGTATCACCGGCAGTATGGGGAAGACCATGCCGAAGTAAATGCTATCGCGGCTGTTAAAGAGAGAACATTGTTGCCCGACTCCACCCTGTACGTCTCGCTGGAACCTTGCTCCCATCATGGCAAGACACCTCCTTGTACGGAATTGATCATCAAGAATAAGATTCCTCGCGTGGTGGTGGCCACCAAAGATCCTAACCCTGCCGTATCTGGTGCCGGCATTGATCTGATGAGGAAACATGGTATTGAAGTGACCCTGGGAGTAATGGAAGAAGAATCCCGGGAGTTGAATAAAATATTTTTCACAAATCAACTCTTTCACAGGCCCTATGTGATATTAAAATGGGCACAGAGCAAAGATAGGTTCATGGATCACCCCCGGACGTCGCTACGGGAAAAGTTGCCGGCACTTATTTCCAACAAACTCACCCATACGATTGTGCATAAGCTTCGGACACAAGTACAAGGTATCCTTGTAGGCACCCAAACAGCATTGCTGGACAACCCGCAACTGACTGCCAGAAAATGGTATGGACAACAACCCATACGGATTGCGATAGACAAGGAGAACAAGATTCCCACATCATCAGCCCTGTTCAACAAGATAACCCCAACAATTGTATTCACTGCCGCTATCCGTGGAGACTTGCCTAACGAAGCGGTGAAGCAAATCGTGATAGACTTTCAGGAAGACACCAACATTCAGATTCTTCAAAGCTTATACCAGGAGGGAATTTACTCCCTGCTTGTTGAAGGAGGAGCCCGTCTGTTATCCTCGTTCATTGAGAAGAACATGTGGGATGAAGCCTATGTGGAGACATCCGAAACAATGCTCCACAACGGTGTAAAAGCACCTGAAATTCAAGGAAAAGAGATAAGCACAAAGAGGTATCTGGATTCAAGACAGCTTCATATAAAGTGCCAAATAACTCGAAATTTTCTTTAAATATTCATTTTAATATGGTTAAAGCGAAAAATCTTTCTACTTTTGCATATCTTAAATGTGCTGTACTATATATTGAAACGAATGATATCTAAATATTTTTCCCGGTTATTGGTGCTCGTCATTAACCTGTTGCTAATTTCCTCTTGCCTGAACTCAACCAACGACAAAGTGGAATATTCGCCCGATGCACAAATCTATGCCTTTTCTCTGTCATCCAAAACGGACACTTCCAACCTGTTGTCTGCCACTAAATTCACCATAGATCAGATAAACGGCAAGATCTTCAATCAGGAACCGCTTCCCTTTCAATTCGGTGTGGACAGTGTGGTCTTAAATATTACCGGTGTCAGCACATACAGTCCCTTTACGCAGGTACAGCTCCGTCTGGATCCAGACAGTACCTATAACTGGATTCGATCCGACTCGGTGGCCGTGAGCCGGTTAAACCAAATAACCACTACTGCAGCCGACGGAAAAACGAAAAAAAGATACGATTTTGAATTGAATATATATCAGCAGGATCCCTATATCCTTACTTGGGAACATATAAACACAGGGTATCTCCCCGCATCGATAGCATCTCAGCAAACAATCGCTTTCAAAAATCGCTTTATCACTTACTTCAACACCGGGACGGCTATACAAGCGATCTCCTCCGACAGCTCCAGCGGGACCAACTGGACTGCATTCAACCCGGCTGGCATGCCCAACACCCTGCTGCTCTCATCGCTGGTTACGGCTAACGACTTCGTTTTCGGGCTCGACGCCACAGCCGGAACCGTCTATTGCTCAGCCGACGGCGTCAACTGGAGTCAGGTAATTACCTCACACCCGGTGAAAGCAATCTACGGAGAGCTTCCCTTGGCGACAAAAGGGAATATTTTAATCGCAATAGACCTCGACGGAACACTTACTTTTGCGGAAACAGACAACTTTACAGTACTGAATCCGATGAATAAAGTTCCCGCGAATATTCCGGTAAAGGATTTTTCGGCTTCCCGGGTCGACATACCTACCTCCTATTCCATCAAATACATTATTTTGTCGGGAGGCACAACAAAAGACAATACAAACAACACCGATATCTGGATTTTACAGGAAAAAGACGGAATCATTACTCATATTCTTTCGAGAAAACCCACCACAATTACAGTGAATGGAAGCAGTTTGTTTTTTTATGACAACAAGCCTTACATGATGATTACCTCTTCCGGGAGAAATGCACTGATATACTCTGAAAATTTTGGCCTGGACTGGAAAATGGCAGCAGAAAATCAGACATTTCCCGCTGGATTCAATCAACGGACAAATGCATCGGTCATTATCGATGCTGCAAATTATATATGGATATTCGGCGGAATATCTGCAACGCAAACCCAACTTGCCGATATTTGGAGAGGCAGGCTCAATAAATTTGTCAACAACTGAAAAGACACACCACATTCATTGTGCGTGAGATAATTTATCGCCCGATTTTCCGTTAACTTGGAAACAGGATTTTAAGGAATGAAGGAATGAAAAATCTGAAGAAGCCACTGCTTGTTTCTGCAATAGCGGGACTTTCACTGGTCACTGCCAGCGTCTTTGCTCAGGAGTATAAATACGAACTAGGTGGTGCCACAGGAATTTCATCTTACATGGGTGATGCCAATAAGACGAAATTTATGCTCCATCCGGGCATCGCTGTTGGACTTCTTTTCCGGTATAACATTACTTTCCACTGGGCAATGAAAGTAAATCTGTCCGGAGGGAATGTTTCTGGCGACACCCTGGATTCGGGAAACATATTCCCGTTTGCGCAACATGCATCTTTTCGTCGCACCTTTGCCGAAGCGAGCAGCCAGGCAGAGTTTAACTTTCTGCCCTACAGCGACAAGTACAAATACACAGGGACGAAACCCTATACACCTTATCTCTTTGCGGGTGTCGGTGTTACGTATGCCCCGGGAGAGGTTGACTATTGGGGACTGAACATGCCTTTTGGCGTGGGATTTAAGTATAAAATAAAAAACAGGTTGAATATCGCCGTCGAGTATTCGATGCGGAAATTGTTTAGTGATGACTTCGATGCAACTCAACCAGCACAGGGATGGAGTTTAAACCAGCCCTATGGCATCGGAAGCAGCTTCCTCAAAAACCGGGATGGCTATTCAACCGCAATGATTTGCCTCACATGGGACTTCGGAATGAAGGAAGATCCTTGTCACGGCAACTAACATATTAGCCGTTAAAAAGATGTCGTTATTTGACAAACTTGATCATCGTCGTCATCCCACCCACATAGCCATCATCATGGATGGGAACGGGCGTTGGGCCAAAGCCAGAGGATTGGAAAGAGCCGAAGGGCACAGGGAAGGAGTGAACACTATCAGGAGAGTTGTGAAAGCCGCCATCAAAGCATCGGTTCAACACCTTACCCTGTATGCGTTTTCTACAGAAAACTGGTATCGCCCCGCGGAAGAGGTAGACGGATTAATGGATTTAATGGTATATGCCATTACCAGGGAGACGCCGGAACTTAAAAAAAACGGGGTAAGCATTTCAACTATCGGCGATACGAGCCGCCTGCCTGTAAATGTCAGAGAAACGCTCGAAGCTTGTATCCGGGAAACGGCAGAAGGCAGAAATCTGAACCTTGTGATCGCAATAAGCTATTCTTCAAAATGGGAACTTACAGAAGCTACCCGAAGAATTGCCGACGATGTGATCAAAGGTGTTCTGAAGGGAGAAGATATCAGCGAGGGAACCATTAGTAAATATCTCACTACCTGCAACCTGCCCGACCCGGACCTTTTGATTCGGACAGGAGGAGAACAACGGATCAGCAATTTCTTGTTGTGGCAATGCGCCTACACGGAGTTTTACTTTACCGAAACCTTTTGGCCCGATTTCGGCGAGGAGGAGTTGTACAAAGCCATTCTCGACTATCAGGGCCGTGAACGGAGATTCGGTAAAATCAGTGAACAGATAGAATTAGAAAAATAACCGTACATACTGCACAAAAGACAGTCAGAGAAAAGAAATATCACAATGTTGAAGAAAACATTCCATTTACTTTTGTTATTCACCCTGTTTATACAGACATTGTCATTGGCACAGACCACCGACAGTGTGTATACTTCCTCTCCGAGTGAACTAAATGTAAACTACACTGCTCCCCCCAGAAAATATTATATTGCCGATATTGATGTAACCGGGGTAGAGGGAACAATGTACGAAGACCAAAAGTTCGTCCTGGTCGGTTTTTCGGGTCTGTCAAAAGGACAAGAGATTCTAATACCCGGAGAGGATATCACCAACGCCCTCAAGAGGTTCTGGAGACAGGGGCTCTTTTCGGACGTGAAGATACTCCAGTCAAAAGTAAAAGGCGACAGCGTGTGGCTCGAGATCCGACTTACTGACCGTCCCCGGGTAGCCGACATTCGCTATTTAGGGATGAAAAAAAGCGAACAGGAAGACATTGAGAAAAAGATCGGCTTTGTGAAAGGGAATCAAATTACTCCACCGCAGATAGACAGAGCAGAGACAATAATCAAAAGCTTCTTTGAGGAAAAAGGATTCGGAGATGCCGAAGTGAGAATTATTCAGCGACCGGATACCACCCAGAAAAATCAGGTCGTACTGGAGGTCAATGTAGACAAAAAAGAAAAGCTCAAGGTAAACAACATCGCGATAGAAGGAAACGAATCGCTCACAGACAATCAACTAAAAAGGGCGATGAAAAAGACCAACGAGAAGGGAAAACTGCGGAATATTTTCCGAGCGAAAAAGTTTGTGGAAGATCTCTATGAAGCAGACAAGAAAAACATCATCAGCAAGTATCAGGAAAATGGATATCGCGATGCAGAGATTCTCCGTGATACGGTATACAAATACGATGAAAAGACTGTAAATATTGAGTTGCAAGTCGAAGAAGGACCCCAATATCATATCCGTTCCATTAACTGGGTGGGCAATACGCAATACCCTTCCGCCCAGTTAGGACAGTTATTGAATATGGCACCCGGTGATATATATAACCAGAAGAAACTGCAGGAAAGATTGATCTCGGATGAAGATGCTGCCATAAACCTCTACCAGAACAACGGCTACCTGTTCTCCAACATCGACCCGGTTGAGATCAATATTGAAAATGACTCTGTGGATCTGGAACTACGTGTAACAGAAGGGCCAAAAGCGACCATCAAGCGGGTAATTATCCAGGGAAACGATCGCCTTTATGAGGACGTCATAAGGAGGGAGTTACGAACCAAACCAGGTGCCGTATTCAGCAAGGAAGACCTGCTTCGTTCCGTGCGTGAGATAGCCCAGACAGGCCATTTCGACCCCGAAGCACTCTCTGCCGGTATCGGTCAGGGGATCAACCCTAATCCCGAAGACGGAACAGTCGACATTACCTATCCGCTTACCTCGAAAGGAAACGACCAGATAGAGTTTTCCGCCGGCTGGGGTGTAACCGGATTGGTGGGGAAGCTCAGTTTGAAACTGAACAACTTCTCCCTGAGAAATATGCTGAACCCCTCTATGCACAGAGGAATTATCCCGCAGGGTGAGGGACAAACGCTTGTTCTTAGCGCACAGACTAATGGCCGTTATTACCAATCTTATCAGTTTCAATTTATGGAACCCTGGTTTGGCGGAAAAAGACCTAACAACCTGTCGTTAAGCGCCTACTACTCCCGATATACCGGACTGAACACCAACTACTATTCCCAAAACAGCTACTACAACCCATATATGTACGGCTATGGCGGTTATCCCGGTTACGGCGGATACGGCGGGTACGGCGGATACGGCGGATACGGATACCAGGATATGGCAGAATATGCCTATGACCCGGACCAGGTGTTTAGCATGGTGGGCCTTTCACTGGGCTACGGAAAGAGGCTAGAATGGCCTGACGACTACTTCCAGTTCATGGCAGAGCTAGGCTATCAACGTTATGGGTTGAAGAACTGGTCTTATAATCAATTCCCGTTTCAAACGGGAGTGAGCAACAGCATCACCCTCGGACTCACCCTATCGCGTATATCCACAGACAACCCTATATATACGCGTACCGGTTCTCAATTCACGCTGAGTGTATCTGCTACCCCACCCTTCTCTCTGTGGGATGGAAATAACTATGCCGCCATGGCGTACAACGATCCGGATAAATACACGTGGAACGAATATCACAAATGGAAGTTGAAAATCCGCACCTTTACGCCACTTTCACCCTCTACGGTAACCCGCACACCTGTGATGGCCACTCGTGTTGAGTTCGGCATCCTCGGACACTATAATAAAAATAAAATGACCCCCTTTGAAACGTTCGACGTGGGAGGTGACGGCATGAGCGGTTACACCAGCTCCTTTGCGACTGAAAACGTGGCTCTAAGGGGCTATGAAAATAACTCCATTGCTACACAGGCACGCGCTTATACCCGACTTGGGCTGGAGTTACGTTATCCTTTTATTCTGGAACCCAACTCCACGATATACGGGGTTGCTTTTCTGGAAGCCGGAAACGCCTGGTACAATGTAAAAGATTTGAATCCTTTCGATTTAAAACGTTCAGCCGGCGTGGGAGCCCGTATATTTCTACCAATGATCGGATTGATGGGAATCGACTGGGCATATGGATTTGACACTGTATTTGGCAGCGGAAACAGACAACGTGGCGGAGGCCAGTTCCACTTCATCATTGGACAGGAATTCTAACATGTAGAGACAGATATGCTTATCTGAAGAAGCAAAAGCTAGCCCAGGCCCCTGCACTCAGGAAAGGACTTATTTGCTCTTTAATGAATTTTAGCATGCCTTTTGTAAACGTTTCGGATTGTAATCCGTCTTACATAACAGCATACACAAGAAAGCGAAAAACATGCTTGCGATCAATTTGCTTTTATCTCTGTTTCGTACATTAAAAATAAAAATAATATGAAAAAGACACTTTTTTTGATCGGTTTATTGATGGCGTTGACATTGGGAACTACGTACGCCCAAAAATATGCATTGATTGATATGGAGTATATTCTGGAACGGATTCCTATGTACGAAAGTGCCAACAAACAGCTGGAGACCTTGTCTTCACAATGGCAAAGTAAAGTGGACGCAGAGGTGGAAACCGTGAATGCCATGTATAAAAAATATCAGGCCGACCTGGTATTTCTTGCCGGAGCTGAAAAGACCAAACGCGAGAACGAAATCGTAGCCAAGGAAAATTCGATTCAGGAACTGAGAAACCAATATTTCGGTCCCCAGGGAGAATTATTCAAGCAACAGGAGGAGTTGATCAAGCCCATCCAGGATAATATTTACGAGGCAGTAAAAAACATTGCAACTCAGCAGGGATATACGATGGTGATAGACAGGGCCTCATCCTCATCCATTATCTTTGCTTCACCCAGTATTGATATAAGCGATCAGGTACTTTCATGGTTAGGCTATTAAAAATAAAAAGTTTATCTTTGTGCCGACATAACGAAAGAATTTTAAATTACAAATTAGAAATAGAAAATCATGTTAAAAAAATTATTGATCTTTTTTATTGCACTGGCTCCATTGACAGTGGTAGCACAAGAGGCGAAGTTTGCGTACCTGAATGCCCAGGAAATTTTCTCAGCCATGCCCGAATTGGCCGGCATTGAAACACAACTCAGTTCCAAGCAGGAGGAAATCTCAAAAAACGGACAAGCATTGGTAGATGAATTCAACAAGAAGTCCGAAGAATTCAACAAGACACCGGCCACTTCCGAGGCAGTACAGCAAGACCAGCAAAAACAACTTGCTCAGATTCAGGAGAGATATCAGATCTACCTGCAGAATAGCCAGCAGGAAATGCAGCAATTACAGCAAAGCCTGCTTGAACCGGTTAACAAGAAAATTGCCGATGCTATCAAAGCGGTGGGAGATGAAAACAAATACACCTTTGTATTTGATGTATCAACAATGCAATCGCCCATTGTTTACGTGAGTCCCACGGCAGTCAACATCACTCCCCTGGTGAAAACCAAATTGGGGCTGAAATAAAAAAGACGCAATAATGACGCCACACATAAAAAAGGGTCTCCCCAGGGAGACCTTTTTTTATGCCTGCTCACAAATAACACCTACATTCCTTTAATTACCAGTAACGGTGTATCTGAGTGGAATAACATTCTTCTTGCAATGCCGGGATTAAACATCCTGGCAAAGATGTTGCGCCGTGAACTGGACAAGGAGATCATGTCAATTTTATGTTCGTTCACGAATCTGTCGAGAGACTCTTCCACTCTTTCACTCTGTTCAATCAGTTTATACTCGGTCTGCAATTGCGGGTATAACTCTGCAAAACGTTTCTGAATACCCGACAATTTAATTTCATTCCACACATCTTCTTTTTTTGCGATATGAGCAAGATAAACCTTTACAGGATAGGGCTTTAAAAAACGCATCATGATATCAAATGCTTTGAACTCCCGTTCCTGAAAATTGGTCAGAAATGCGATGGTCTTCATCGCCGAAAGATTATTCGCCTTTGCTCCTTCGGGTATGGCAAAGATGGGTGTTCTGCAGCCCTCCATGACCTCCGCCGTTACGCTCCCGATAAGATCAAGATCTTTGGCACTCTTTCCCCGTGTTCCCATCACAATGGCCGTAGGACGCATTTTCTTGGAATAGGTGATAATTTCTTCTTCGGGAAGACCTTCCAACAATACCGTCTGATAAGGTACCTTAGGTATTAAACCGCCAGTCATTTCTTCCTCAATTGTTTTCACCAGGCCCTGCATCTCACTTTCTGTTTTTCTTTTTATATCCTGGTAAAGTTCTTTGTCGGTCGCCTGCAATGTGAAGGTGTCACCAAAAGGTATTGCCCCCGGGTAAAATGGTGTAAAGAAAGCGTGCAAAAGTTTCACTTTACAATCCAGATCACGAGCCAGGCGAAAGCCAAATTCACATGCTGCAAGCGAGTATTCAGAAAAGTCTACTGGCACCAGTATTTCTTTGCTTATCTCTTGCTCCGGTTCTTTGTCGAGCTCGGAAGTAAAGTCTACTTTTTCGATTATTTGGAGTGCTCTGGGAAGATCGGCTTCGTTAATTCGCACACGTACATTGCCCGGAACAACCGGATCAATCATCTTGATGCCGTGTATAACTGCCGGAATGCCTTCTGATTCAAGAATCGATTTCAGGATATGGGCTTTTTCATATGAATGAATGGCTACGGTGACCAGCTTTTCGTCGTGAGAATCCCTCTTTTTACCATCTTTTTCCATACTGTATTTTTTTACATGTCCATGGATCTGGGACCATAGACAACTCGGTTATAACAAAGGCTAAATAACCCACTATTTGGCTGCCAGAGCACAAATTTGTGGGTTATTTATTTTTTAATCAACTTCTTTCGTTTCAATTATATCGGGTTCAGGATAATCATCAAGCCCGAGTATTTTCAGTGCTTTATCAAAAATTGTGGTATCGTCAAGCACAACAATACCACCATTCGGTCCCGGTTCAATGTGTATTCCTACACTTTTTCCTTCTTTGTAATTGTATCCACCAAAATAATTCCGGACTGTTTCGGGCTTCATATCCAATTCCGTTGCTATTTGGTGGATACTACCATCGGGGAGTTTGTCTTTCAGTTCTCGCAGCTCATTAAAAGTGATTGTTCTTGCCATGGCTTATAATTTTTATGTTGTTACTACATTTCAGGATTCATTTCATGCCCTAAACTTACACAAAAAAAAAGATATCCCAAACTATTTATAAAAATATTTACGCAAATGTTCCAATTCTATAAATAGAACATTTTTAGTGAGGTAAAGTTGCTAAAAATGAACTAAAAATAATCAAGACAGCAAGATAGGAAGGAATAAAAATGGATAAAAGGTGAGCGTGCGGACGACTATATAGAGGGATATTTTTCGATTCTGGAAGATGTAGCAGAAAAGACCTCGTTAAACGAAGCAGCTCATAAAACAGATAACCCAGTACTGAGCCCACAATCATCCCTGCGAGTATATCCGACACGAAGTGTACACCAAGATATACACGGGTATAGCTGTTTAACAGTGCCCAGAAAATAACAGCGATCGTTACCCGTCGATCTTGAAAGAGCAG
>DHSP01000014.1:0-39795 GCA_002408485.1 Proteiniphilum sp. UBA5283
TTCCATGCTCTCTTTATCTTTGATTAAAAGCGAAAACGGACCTTTTCCGGGCATGAAGCTACCATCTCAGAAAATGAATTGTCAGTTGTTTTGGGAATTATTCGAAGGAAGAAGGTTAGATCATAACAAAATGGTGCGCAGGATGAGACTCGAACTCACACGCCGTAACCGGCACTACCCCCTCAAAGTAGCGTGTATACCAATTTCACCACCTGCGCGAAAGGTGCCCGGAACAGGACTCGAACCTGCACGTTGTAACCAACACTAGTCCCTGAAACTAGCGCGTCTACCAATTTCGCCATCCGGGCATTACATGTATCTCGTAGTTTACGGGGCCTCTGCCCGCATTTCAAATAAAAGAAAAGCCAACGCACCTCATCTTATTTGCGGATGCAAAGATACACGTTTTTTTTAACAGACACCAATATTTTTGTTTTTATTTTCTACTGAACCGTTTTAATTTTTATTCCGGGGCGATTTTCGCGGAGGTATGGACTGAATCTCCGGGAGAACACCCCGAATCCGGGTTGGGTGTGAACCGGGAACCATTGACCGAAAAAAGGGCCATCCACTACGGACAGCCCCCCTGATTCACAATGAAAGTTATTAGTTCAAGTTTCGCATGTTTATATTGAGATACAACTAAGGATGAGACCTATATACAAAACTTGAATTATCAGAATTTACGAAAAGATCTTAAAGCGAGTCGTAGGTGACGACGGTGCCTTTCTGATTGTCGGCCGTTTCCGGTTCACCCGGGTAATGGGTGCGGGAGTAGCTTCTGATCCGCTTCCGCACCACTGTGGGCGGTTCGTTGTTTTTATACTCGTCAAGCGCATCGCTAATCTCCACGGTTTTTCCTGCCGGAACAGAAATCTCCACCGTGATGCTCTGATCCCGGAATCCCTGTGTGACAGGCACTGCCAGGAACTCGGGCAACAGCAGGAGCGAGTCTTGCTGCTCAAGGGCATACGTGAACTCTGCAATATGGGCTTTGGCGGAGCGGAGATCCTTTCCTTTCAATGCAGCAATGGTTCTCACATGAAACAGCGAGTCGGTACTCTTCTTTATGTAGAGGTGAATATTTTTGAACAGCAGCGAATCTTCGTTGACCGTGGAATAGGGCAAATCATCAATTTCGGTACCCCAACCATGTCCCAGTTTAAATTCTGCATAATCGTCCGGGTAGGGCAGCATATCAACATAGAGCCTGTCGGACTGAACCGGCGAAAGAGCAATCACGGTCTCTTTGGAGCTCTCGGTAGCGTACTTTTCGGCCACGTTCTTGGTCAGTATGCCGGCCAACGTAAGGCCTGCAAACCAAAGGACAAAAGAGATGACACCAATTACCGGGCGCGATCTGGCTTTCATTACCCGCCGGATGATCCAGACAATGATGGAGATAACGGGAACCAGTACAATCAACGACAACGAAGTGATCAGCAGGTTGGTTTCGTATCCCGGATCAATGAACAGGTCTTTCAACGTCATGAACTGTGTTCCGGCAAACAAGAATCCGATGAATACACCCACAAGGACCAGGGCCAGGAACCCGACAAAAGTGAAAAAGATGATCTTGACAAAGAGAATGAGTGTATTCAGACAGCCGGACCGTTGAGGGGGAGCGGCAGGGGTATCCTTCCATCTGTTCATCGGGGTAACAGGCGGCTGCGGGGGCATCTCCTGCATGGACGTACCGGCTTCACCGGGGGTTGCTTCCGGCTCCACATTCATCGCCATTCCATGAGAGGTGCTTTCTGCCATTCGGACCGTTGCTCCGGTAGTCGTTCTGTCGACCGGTTTTTCAGCCTCGGTACGACTCCTGGAGCCGGACACGTTGTCGCTTACTTTTTCGCGGATGGTGCGGATATACTCCTCTTCTCCCATCATCTCCAGCTTCTGCTTCACCGTTTTGGCCTCAGGGATGATGATCCACAGCACAATATAAGCCAAGACAATGCTCATGTTCACGTTCCAGTTTAAATGAATGTCGTCGAAAAAATGATTCAACGGGAAAAACGACATGATCCCGATAAGATTGAACATCAGTGGAATAAGAAATAGTATGCGGGGAATCCAGCTGTCAATTCTGAAATAGGCAGCTATGCCGCCGCAAACCCCACCAATGAACCGGTCGTTCGGGTTGCGGTAGAGCCGCTTGGCTACGTTCGTTTCCAGCGGTTTCGCTTTCAGCACGATCCACAACACGATATAAACCCAGAACAGCACACCAAACAACAATACAAAGATAATGCGCATCCACACCGGGTCGGTTTTGAAGTAGTGGGCCAGCCCGCTGCATACCCCCCCGATGATTTGATCGTTCGCATTCCGGTAGAGCGAGCGACGTTCTTCGGGGTTTCCGGGAGGTGTCCCGGTATTTCCGGGGGAGGAGGTGGAGCGACGGGCCTGCCGCTCTTCGTGCTCTTCGTAGTCCGTATCAAAATCTTTCGGGCTGCCGATGCTGGAGATGATGGCCTCCACATCTTCGTCGGTAATGCAGCTGATGCCATGCTTCAGCCGGTTTCCGAACAACTCCGCAATGCGGCATTCAATGTCGTTGACAATCTCATCCCCACCTTCTTCCTGCGAGAAATAGCTTTGAAGGCTTTCGATATACCGGTTTAATATCTCATAAGCCGTCTCTTCGATGGCGATGACCTGCCCCTGGAAATTAATGTTGATTACTTTCTTCATGCGATTCGTATGTTTTTTTGACAATGAGAGTTTGTTACGATGATGATTACTGATCTTGACGCGTTACAACGGACACACCGGTAGCGAGTTCCTGCCAGGTGGCCTCCAGCAGTGTGTAAAACTTAGCGCCCTTCTCGGTAAGCCGGAAATATTTGCGAGGAGGACCCGACGAGCTCTCTACCCATTGATAGGTGAGTATTTCGGCATTCTTGAGGCGGTTTAGCAAAGGATACAGCGTACCCTCAAGCAATTGCAACCCGGCACTCTTCATCTCGTCAATGATGTCGCCCGGGTAGGCTTCGCCCCGCTTGATAATGGAAAGGATGCAGTATTCCAGCACACCCTTGCGCATTTGACTCTGCGTATTCTCAATATTCATGTTTTCTCTTTTATGGACATTCAACACTACAAAATTACACTAAACAAAGTATTATGCAATACATAGTACCATCGAATTTCAAACATTTAAATTTATTTAACCGTTTCGCTTCGTTTTGCAATGCATAAACGTTGCTTTTGTCTGCAAGGAGGAGTCAATATTTGCGGATGCATCTCTACTTTGTGGGGCCGCCCGGGTGTAAACAGCGAAAAAAAGTTTATATTTGCGGATAATTCATCGGATATGTCGCTACAAGGGAAACATATAGTTTTGGGCATTACCGGCAGCATCGCCGCTTACAAGTCGGCCATTCTCACCCGGTTGCTCATAAAAAAGGGAGCGGACGTGCAGATTGTGATCACGCCCGCCGGCAGGGAATTTATCACGCCGGTCACGCTGTCTGCCCTATCGGGGCGGCCGGTGATCAGTGAGTTTTTTGCTACCGGCGACGGCACCTGGCACAGCCATGTGGATCTGGGGCTGTGGGCCGACCTGATGGTTGTGGCACCGGCAACGGCTTCAACAATTGGCAAGATGGCGCACGGCATTGCCGACAACATGTTGATCACCACCTACCTCTCCATGAAGGCGCCGGTCTTTGTAGCGCCTGCGATGGATCTGGACATGTTCCGGCACGTCACCACCAGCAGGAACCTTGAGTTGCTGAAGCAGGATGGCGTACAGGTCATTGAGCCGACGGAAGGTGAGCTGGCCAGTCACCTCGAAGGCAAAGGACGCATGGAAGAGCCGGAGCAGATAGTAGCCATCCTCGAAGCTTTTTTTTCGGCGCAGCGGGAGCTGGCTAAAAAAAAAATCCTGATCACCGCGGGCCCCACCTATGAGCGGATTGACCCGGTGCGTTTTATCGGCAACTTTTCGTCCGGAAAGATGGGCTTCGCCCTGGCCGAGGAGTGTGCCGCGCGGGGCGCCTCTGTTTTGCTGATCTCCGGCCCCACCTCACTCACGGCTCATCATCCGAATATCCGGAGGATAGATGTGGAGTCGGCACAGCAGATGCACGACGCTGCCGTGAGCGCCTTTCCGGAGATGGATGCGGCCATCCTGTCGGCTGCCGTGGCCGATTACCGTCCCCTTCAAACCAGGCCGGAGAAGATGAAACGCGACGGACAGGAACAAATCTCCCTCACGCTGACTTCCAACCCCGATATTGCGGCCTCGCTGGGAACAATGAAACAGCCGGGACAAACGATGATCGGCTTCGCGCTGGAGACCCACGACGAAGAGGCCAATGCGCTCAAAAAAATGGAAAAGAAGAATTTCGATTTCATTGTGCTCAACTCCTTGCAGGACCAGGGGGCGGGCTTCGGACACGACACGAACAAGGTGACCATACTCGCGCGCGACGGTGAAAAACGATCGTTCGGATTAAAAACTAAAAAGGAGGTTGCGAAAGATATCGTCGACATAGCTTTCGAAACACTCTCTAACAAAACCGGATAACCGGTTTTGTTATGAACCAAACCAGTAACAATGAAACCAGGCAACTCAATCATATTCCTGTTTACCCTTTTATTCACAGCAACAACCGTACTGACCGGGTATTCCCAGCAATACAGCAATCCTTTACCCATCTCTCCTGCTCTCAGCGCCAACTTCGGTGAACTCAGAAGCAACCACTTTCATTCGGGGATCGACTTTAAAACACAACAGGCTGTCAACAAGCCTGTCTTAGCCATTGAAGATGGCTACGTGTCGCGTATCAGTGTCTCCCCCGGCGGATACGGGCTGGCTCTTTATGTTGATCATCCTGCCACAGGGCACACCAGCGTGTATGCACACCTCAACAGCTTTGCCGGAAAGATTGCCGATTACGTACTCGAAAAGCAGTATGAGCAGGAGAGTTATTCGGTGAATCTTCATCTGGAAAAAAATACTTTCCCGGTCAAAAGAGGCGAACAGATTGCGTTGAGCGGAAATACCGGGAGCTCCGGTGGCCCGCACCTTCATTTCGAATTGCGCGATACAGACTCGGAGGAGCCGCTGGATGCCCTGGCATTCCTGCCGCCTGTAACCGACACGCAGAAACCGGACTTGCGGGGAATCGCCGTTTACCCCCTGCAGGGAAAAGGAGTGGTGAACGGCAGCAGCAGCCCGCTCCGGATGACGATCGGGAAAGATAAATCGGGGAATCCCCTGAGCCCCGGAAAAGCCGTCAGCGCATGGGGACGCATCGGCGTGGGCGTGAAAGCATACGACCGGATGGACGGTCAATCCAACATATACGGGGTGAAGCATGTACGCCTGTTTGTGGACGACGAACCGGTTTTCAGCAGCACCACGGACCGGTTTTCGTTTACGCAAACCCGCATGCTGAATGCGCACATCGACTTCGACGACTGGCGGGAACGGCGTTCTTTTTATATGAAATCGTTTGTGGAACCGGGAAACAAACTGCCCTTTTACCGGGCAAAGGACAGGGGGTACATCGACATTAACGAGGAAAGAGAGTACCGGCTCCGCTATGAGCTGGAGGATTTTCACGGCAACCGCCTCAACTACGCATTTACCGTGAAGGGGCAACCTCAACCTGTACCCGAACAGCCTCAATGCGGGCATTACATGTCGTGGAATTTCGACAATGCCTATATGGATCTTGGCTTCTCGCTTTCTATTCCCCGTGGCAACCTGTATGACGATCTATGTTACCGGCACGACACAACGAAAAGCGGGGTTTATTATTCGGATGTGCACCGGGTGCACCACCGTTTCGTCCCCCTCCACAACAGGGCCGAAATATGGCTCGGGATGCATACCGACACGCTGCAACAGCGGCGTCAGTATGGCATCGTAAAAATCAACGACAATGGCTCGGAGAGCTGGATAGGCGGGACATACAAACAAGGGGGCATCACGGCGGCCATCCGCGAACTGGGAGACCGATATGCGGTCTCGGCCGACACCCTCCCGCCGGCAATCACTCCCCTGGAACCGGCCGGATGGGTTTCCCAAAAAAGAATACGGATAAGGCTCGGGGACGACAAAAGCGGTATTGCCTCGTTCAGGGGAGAGATAAACGGGAAATATGTTCTTTTCACCCACGACGCCAAATCGTCGGTCTACACCTATCGATTCGACGATACCAGGCTCACAAAAGGGGAACAACAGGTCCTGGTGTTCAGGGCAACAGATGGAGCGGGCAACAGCAGCGAGTACCGATACTCGTTCCGGTATTAAAGCCCCAGCGTCTCTTTCACCAGGGCAATCTCCCGCTCGCTGCCGGTATGCTTTCCTTCCACATCCGACAGCTTCACGCACTCCTGCCACGGCTCTTTTGCCGTCATTTTGCACCGGAACAGCTTCATCACAATGTTCATTGGTTTGACGCTGTTTCCCACATCGTTGGTCAGGTTGGTGCCAATTCCGAAGGTGGCCCCGATACGGTCGCCACAATGCTCTTTTATCTGAATGGCTTTCTCTACGTTCAGGCTGTCGGAAAAGACCAGGTATTTGAGGGTGGGATTCACCCGCAGCTCCTCGTATCGTTTGATGACCTTGTCCGTAAAGACAAACGGGTCGCCGCTGTCGTGCCGCAGGCTGGTAAAGAGTGCGGCGTGCTTCTTGCTGAAATTGCGCAGAAACACGTCGGTGGTATAGGTGTCGGTCAGCACGGTGCCCAGGTCGCCATCGAATACGTTGATCCAATCTTCCATCGACATATAGTTGGCCATCTTGTAGCCGTAGATGGACCCGTGAAACTGCACCCACTCGTGCGGATGGGTTCCGGAGATATTGAGGTTGTGCTTAAAAGCCATATAGACATTGCTGGTACCATACAGGCTCTCGCCAGCGTGTGCTTTCAGCAGCTCTGTCACCCTGTCCTCCACATCGAGGCTGAACCGCCGCCTCATCCCGAAAAGAGAGAAGGTGATCTGTTTTTCCTTCATCCTCCTCGCTTTCCCGATGGCGGCTTTTTCCAGATATTCCCGGTCGGGGTGCTGCCCGGTTACGCGGAAGAAGAGCTCGGATACGGTGGCGAGGATGGGCGTCTCCCAGAGGGTTACCCGGTAAAGCAATCCGCTGGCCCTGATGCGAAGCTTACGCCCCTCCATGCGAACATTCACTTCGGCAGGATCAAACCGGAAGCCTTTCAGAAAATCGATATAGATGGGTGGCAGGTAGGGCATCTGCCTCCGTACAAAAGCTTCCTCCTCTCCTGTCATCGCCAGCGCGGACATCTTCTCCAGCTCATGCCGCAGCAGCAGGTCGAACCCCTCCGGGTAGTCTCCGTTGTTTCTGTCCACAAACTCAAACTCCCCGTAAGCACGCGGGAAGAGCTTGGAGTATGCATAGCTGGTGGTAAATTTATACAGGTCTGTATCGAGGATGCTGCTGATGATTCCCATTTGCGCTCGTTCAATTAATTGGTTAGAACGATAAAACGTTTTACCGTTCGTTTCGTTCACCATTTTACCAACCAACCATTTTTTAGAGATGAAATCGAAATAGTTAGCCTGATTTTGAGAACGTAATCGAAATAGTTAGCCTATATTTTGGATTAACCATAAAATCCGCTTAACAAAGAGAGAGGGGCGTCACTTTTCAGCAACGCCCCCCAAAAAATATTCATAATAGAATCAGATCATATCTTCCACATTCCACACGAAGGCACGCAACCCAAGGTTGGTAGACTCGTCGTCCTGTTCTTTCAGATACTTCAGCAACACAGGCACCTTTTCATCCTCCACGATGGTGAGGATGGCATTGTTCACCGAAGGCCACGCATGGGATCCATAGTGAGGATACCCATCTTTGCTCCCTTTTCCGAAAACCTCTTTCCAGGAAGTAAATCCACGTATGTTCATTGAGCTCAGGTCGTCCACAATCTTTTCGTAGTGTGCCTGGTCTAAAATAATCATTACTGCTTTCATCGAATCATTTCGTTTTAATGGTTGTTACTTTCCCGTCGACTTTACCACCAGCACTTCGCGGTGCCTGCGACGTTTGCGGCGTAGACCGTATCCGGCCATCATGGAGTAGAGTGCCGGAATAAGGATCAGGGTGATGACGGTGGAGAAGGTCATACCGCCAATAATGGAAATACCGAGCGATTGCCACATCTCGGAGCCCTGCCCCGTTCCGATGGCCAGCGGGATCATCCCCAGGATGGTGGTGAGTGTGGTCATCAATACTGGGCGAAGCCTCGATCGTCCCCCGTGAGTAACGGCGGTGATGATGGACATACCCCGCTCGCGGTTCAGGTTGATGTAGTCGATGAGCACGATGGCGTTCTTCACCACCATTCCCACAAGCATGATCATCCCCACAAATCCCATAATACCGAGCGGCTCCCCGGTGATGGAAAGCATCAGGATGGAACCGGTAAAGGCAAACGGTACCGTAAGAATAATCATAAAAGGATAGGTAAGCGATTCAAACTGCGACGCCAGCACAATATACACCAGCAGCGAAACAATCAACAGCAGCAGCGTCAGATCGGAAAAAGCTTCCTGCTGATCTTCCAGTGTACCGCTCATCTCTACCTGCACACCCGCAGGTGGATCTATTTCCGTTAAAAGAACATTCACGTCCGACACGATGTCGCTCAACGCACGCTTATAGATGGCTCCGGAAACCGTTACAACACGCTCCCGGTCCTGACGGTCGATCTGGGGCAGCGTAGAGGTCTCCACCACCTTGCCCAGATCGCGCACACGTACCCCCACTCCCATGGGATTGTAGACAAGTATGTTTTCGATATCGTCGATCGACTGCCGGTATTGTTCTTCGAAGCGGACACGGATATTGTACTCCTCCCCCTCCTCGCGGAAACGGGACATTGTGAGCCCGTTAATGCGGTTTCGGACAGCATTGGCAGCAGTCGCCATATTCAACCCGTTCAACGCAAGCTTCTCCCGGTCGAACTGGATCTGGTACTCCAACCGGTAATCTTTTCTCGAAACAGTGATGTCCCTGAGTCCTTTTACCTTTTCCAGTTTGGTGCGCAACTCTGCTGCTATCTCGTCGGTCGCCGCAAGGTCGTAGCCAAAGACATTCACGGCAATATTACTACCCCCGGTCATGCCCATGTCGCCGCCGCCCGGCATCACCTGAAAACGATACAGCTCGGGCAGGGAAGCCAGGTCGTCACGAATCTCGTCCGAGATATCGTAGATATTTTTCTTCCTGTTCTTTGCTTCGGTCAGCCTCATGGTATAGGACATGATGTTTGAAGCATTGTCCTGCATTGCTGCCCACGCGTTGTCCTCGTCCGCGGCCCCCACGGTGAAAGAGATGATCTCGATTTCGGGATATTTCTCCTTCATCCGCTCTGCAATCCGGTGTCCTGTTTCACGGGCGACCTCCATGCGGGTTCCGGTGGGCATCTCCACCGTCATGGCGATGGTGTTGTTGTCGGACGCCGGCATGAATTCGGTCTTTAACGTAACGGCGCTGATCACCATACTCACCACAAAGATAAGGATGATCACAAACAGGGTTGCCCTTCGTCTTCTGGCCACGCGATGGACCAGCCTGCTGTAGCCATGATCAAGCTTGTTCAGAAGCGGAAGAATACGCTTGTTGTACCACCGGTCGAAACGGGATAATTTTTTATCTTTATTCCCTCTCATCATCTTTGCACTCATCATCGGCGTCAATGTAAGCGCGATGATCAGCGAGAGCGAGATGATGATGGACACCATCCATCCCAGCTGCTTGAACATCACCCCGGCAAAACCACCTACCATGGTCATCGGCAGGAATACGGCAATGATGGTCAGCGTGGAGGCAATCACAGAAAGAGACACCTCTTCCGTCCCATACACAGCAGCCTGCTTCGGGCGGCTTCCGCGCTGTATATGGGTGGTAATATTCTCCAGCACCACAATGGCATCGTCGACCACCATGCCGATGGTGATGGAGAGCGCCGAGAGGGAGATGATGTTGATGGAGTTGCCGGTGAGGTAGAGGTAGATGAACGACCCGATCAGGGAGATCGGAATGGTCACCATGATGATCACCGTAGCACGCCAGCGGCCAAGGAAGAAGAGCACCACCACTCCCACAATGAACAACGCCAGCAGGATGGTTTCGAGCAAGCTGTTGATGGACACCTTGATGTAATCCGACGTGTCCATCACGGTCTCTATCTTGATGTCGGGAGGCAGGTTCTTCTGGAGCTCGGGCAGTCGTGCCCTCACAGCATCCGCAATGGCTACGGTGTTGGCGCCGGACTGTTTTTGTACGACAAGGCTGGCGCTTCGCTGCCCGTTGGTATAATTTTCCTGCACGCGTGTCTCCACCGTATCTTTCACGGTGGCCACATCGCGCAGGTAAATGGTCCTCCCCTGGTTGTTACCCACAACAATGTTGTTGAGGTCGCTGCTGTTTTTGAATTCTCCTTCCAGACGCAGCATATAGGTCTGTGTGCCGATGTCAAAATTGCCCGCGGGCACATTCACATTTTCGGAGGCAATCACCTGGGCTATCTGCTCTAGGGAGATATGATAGGCCTCCAGCTTATCGGGCACTACGTTTACCTGAATCTCCCTCTGCGGGGCTCCGGCCACCGAGACCGTACCCACACCGGTAATGCGGTTGAGAGGATTGGCCACCTGCTCGTCGAGGATCTTATACAATGCCCCGGCACTCTCTTCTGCCGTGGCGGAGAGGATGACCACCGGGATCATGTCGGAGCTGAACTTCAGGATCAGCGGATCTTCGGTGCCATCCGGCAGGAAGCCCGATATCATGCCCACCTTGTCGCGTACGTCGTTCATCACGGCATCCATGTCGGTCCCGAAGTCGAACTCCAGCATGATCATCGACATTCCGTCGCGCGACTGGGAGGTGATCTCCTTCAGCTTTTCGGTGGTATTGAGCACATCTTCCAGGGGACGGGTCACGTTGGCTTCCACATCCTCGGCTCCTGCACCTGCATAAGATGTCATCACCGACACAATATTCAGGTCGATGTTCGGATAGAGATCGATGGGAAGCTGTCTGTAAAACAAGATTCCGATCAAAACCACCCCGATAAATATCAATGAGGTTCCTACGGGATTCTTTACCGCGGATTCATATATCTTCATAAAGTATTGTTTTAATATTTGTTATTCCACCACTTCCACTGCGGTGCCGTCCACCAGGCCGCTCTGGCCTTGTATGATCACCCTGTCGCCGGCATTGAGTCCGGAGACAATCTCGTATTTGTCGTCCAGACGAACACCCAGCTCGACCAGGGTATAGATTGCTTTGCCCTCTTTTTCCACAAAGACATAACGGTCGTTGGAACCTACCTGCTTCAGCACTGCCATGTCGCTCAGCAGAGGACGGTCGTTGGTACCGAAATTCATTTTTACACGGGCAAACATTCCCGGCCGCAGACGCTGGTCGCCATTGGGCAGGGTTATTTCCACAGGAAATGTGTGGGATGCAGGATCGAGCGTAGGATAAATGAGGGAGACCTTGCCTGCAAAAGTTTCGGCTCCCAGGGCATCTGCCTGTACTTCTACCGGCATGCCTTTTACCACCCGGCTATAGTACGACTCCGACACATTCACCTTCACCTTCACGGGGTTCATGGTTTCGATGGTGAGGATGGGCAGTTGCCCGGCCACATCGCCCGGATCGTAGTTGCGTGCCGTCACCACACCGTTGACGGGACTGGTGAGGGTGGTGTTCTCGCCCAGGTTGCCGAGGGCCGACTCAGCCACATCGAGCTGCGTCTTGGCCTGATCGAGTTGTTGCCTGGAGATTCCCCCTACTTCGTACAGTTCCTTATAGCGCTCGTAGTCACGCCTCAGCGTAGCCACCTGTGTCTCCTGCTGGGAGAAGGTGGCCGCATCCATGGCAACAACGGGCTGACCCTGGCGTACGCTGGACCCTACCTCAACATAAATTTTGCGAATACGCCCCCCCATGGCAGGAGCTATGTTGTTGACCTTGTCGGCTTCCACGGTGGCGGTAAAGGTAGAAACCTGATCGACCGGCACCACACGCACTGCTTCCACACGCACCTTCGGCTTCTGAGATGCGTCGTCGGCCGACCCGGAAGATTGATCTTTGTTACCGCAGGAGACGAGGAGTGCCGCTGCAAGTAAAGGAGTAATTCTCAATAAACTGTATCGTCTCATATGATTATTTGTATAAATTGTTTTCATTGGGTTTGTCAGTCTGTTTCCATCAGCACTGTTCTCTGTCAATTCTTATATCTTTTATTTTGTGGCTTGAACCTGAATCAATCCATTTGCACCGGCGCAATATCGTAACCCAGTATCTTCTCCAGATCGGCTTTTGCTGCCAGGTAGTCGTAAATGGCATTCCGGTATTGCAGCTCGGCATTCAGCACAGCCAGCGCCGCCGAATTTACATCTACAATGGTACCCATGCCGGTCTCGTACCGCTTCAGCGTAATCTCATGCCCCTTGCGGGCCTGCTGTATCGACGACTGGGTGGCCACCACCTGCTCAATGTTTTTGCTGATCAGGTCGTAGTTGTTCCTGATCGACAGCTTCAGCCCGCGCTCCACATCTTTGCGCTGCTCGCGCAGCTGGTAAAGCTGCACCTCCGACTGCTTCAGGTTGTGGTAACGCTGTCCACCGTTGAAGATAGGGATCTGCAGTGTCACCCCCAGCATCGAATAGGGATCCCAGCGATAGTTGCTGAACCGGAAGTCGTTGTTCTGGCTCATGTATGTCCAGTTGAAGCTGGAAACCAGCGTCGGGGAAAACTGAAGCTTCTGCATCTCATACGCATTCTTTGCCTGTTCCGCCTGCAAATCGAACTGCTTGATATCGCTGTTACCGATAAGGGATGTGTCGGCAGGAATGATCGCGTTGAACATGGTGGCTTCGTAGTCGTCGAGGGCACCCACCACCTTGAGCGGAACCTCCCCGTCGACACCCATCAGCATTTTTAGCTGCAGCTCGGCAATCTTCATCATGTTCTCCGACTGCAGGATATTGGGAATCAACCCTTTCAGCCGAACGTCGGCCGTGATCACATCATACTCGGCCACCACCCCCTGATTGAAACGGTTGCGGATATTTTCGAGATTGATGGAGTCGGCTTCGTAGGTCTTCCTCAATACCGAGTAGCTGTCTTGCGCCAGCAACAGGCTGAAGTAGGCCTTCTTCACCTGGTTCACCAGGCTGATCCGCGACGAACGGGCCTGCTCCATGGCAAGGCGGATATCGACTTCGCTCATCTGGATGTTTTTCCACAACGAAGGCATCACGATGGGCAGGCTTACATTGAGTCCCGTAGACCATACATTGAAACGCCCCATCTGGATCCCTTCACCCGACTTCTCCGGATCGGGCATCATGAGCTTATTCAGCACCTGCAGGATCTGAAGTTCCTCCTGGGTATAGTCGGAAGGATCAACACTGCCCCCTCCCAGGCCAAAGCCTTCGTCAAAGTAAACTGTCTGCCGTTTAATGGCGCGCTGGTATTGGCCAATGATGTCGAGCTGCGGCAACAGGGCACCGTAAGCCGACTTTTTTGCGTACTGTTTCTTCGTGATCTCCATATCGGCCACTTTCACCGTGGGGTTCTCGCTCAGGGCTATTTCCAGCGCCGTGGGCAAGTCGACCCGCAAACTGTCCGGCTGTTGCGCACCTGCCATAAAAAGCAGCCCTTGAGCAAGCAGCATGGCTATGATGGTGATTGTTTTTGGATTCTTTGTCATTGTATGCATAATTGTATTAATTGCTTTTTTCTAATTTTTGTTTTGAAAGATAGTTGTCGATGATTTCTATGCCCTTCCCGGTGGAGATACCCCGCACGAAGTTGATCATCATGGTGTAAAACAGGTCGGAAAAAGAGAAGGGAGGTTTTTCGAGGTAGGATGCCCTGATGTACACATTGGTACTTTCTTCCACCAAAAAGGCAGCCACGTTCACGTTCAGGTCCTCCCGGATGTATCCCTGGTCTATTCCCTTTTGCAGAAAGCCTCGCAGGAAAACATTGTTCCTCTCCACATTCTCTTGCATAAAGCGGGTTACTTTGGGGTAATACTTGTAGATATCCTGATAAAAACGCACATCGCACACGGGCATGGTCTTCTGTAGTTCAATAACCTTGATAAAGACCTCCATGACATTGTAATCCTTTTTCAGAAACGTCTGGAATACGGCGTCCCTTTCGTCTCTGAGCTTCAGGATCAACGACAACAAAATATCTTCCTTGTCTTTGAAGTTCTCGTAAATTGTTCTTTTGGAAATACCCAGGGCAGAGGCAAGCTCATCCATCGATACATTTTTTATACCCACCTGGAAAAACAGGTCCCCGGCCTTTTCAATGATTCTTTGTTTTATATCCATTCACGCGCTTTTGAAAGGCACAAAGGTAATGCTGAAAACTCAAAAACTCAAATCAGTTTTCCGGGTCTTAACATACTTTACAGGAACACTTTCCCGCCAACTCACAGGCTCAGTACCGACCGCAGCGCTTTATACCCGGAAACACTGGTCCTGACTTTGTCTCCGTTCCTTAGCGTAAGCATCTGGCTTTGCTTTTCATAAAGCTCTACCCGGAGAATTTTCTCCACATTTACAATATAGGAGCGGTGCACCCTCACAAATTGCGACCGGGGCAAACTGGCTTCGAAGTATTTCATCGTTTCCTCTTTCAGGTACTTGTTGTGTTCGGTCACGATTTGCACATAATCGCCGTCCGACTGTATATAGATAATGTCCGGAACATGGATCACGTGGATTTTCTGTCCGGTCTTCACCGCCACGCGCTCCAGCACCTCCGCATCAGTGTCTTCCTTCGTGGCGACGGGCGTCGCAGCATCGTCCCAGGCGGGCTCACCGGCTACCTCTGCCTCTTCTGCCCTGTTTCTGACATCCGAATGAATGGCCTGCACGACGATCACATACAAGAGCGACCCGATGAATGCACTCACGGGAAACAGAATCCGGAGGAGAGGAAGATGGTCTTTCCCGAACACCGTATAGGAAGAGAGAAACCCCGCCATCATCCACAGGATCACAAAAAGGAGACCGATGGCAGCGTAGTTGATGACACGCTGGGCAGTATTGAGCTTCACGTAGTTGGAAGAAGGGATGATGATCATTAACAGCATGGCGGCACCCGCCAGGATAACTGCATCGACAGCGCTCTTCAGCAAAAGCAAACCGAACGGAACCGGAACAAGAGGATGAAATGCCAGTGCCTGCATCAACGCGTAAAAAACGACCAGCATGATCGCGGGAAACAGCCTCAACGGTATGTACGACAACGTAAATTTCATTCTTGCTTCTGAGTTGGATTGCCTTTTTCAATCACTTACTACCGGACCTCACATCCTCCGAAGGTAAGATTTCCCTGAAGAATCAGTTTCCGCGAATAATCGGGTTGCGACACAAGCCGTTTATCTTCCACTCCCCCCAGCACGGTATGAAACCGGGGTTCAATCAGCCAGTCACCGGGTATATACAACTCCACTCCTCCAAAGGTGGCGTCGATATCGAGATACGTCTCTCCTTCCGGGAGGGTGGTTTTCCTCAGGTCAAGCACCACACCGCCAAAGGTGGCGTTGATGAACCCACCGTGAAAAACAGGATCCAGGAAGATACTCTCGGAACCGCCAAACAAGACATTCTTTTCAATCCTGCCGCTCTCATTCCCGATTGAGTCGGATGCAGACTGGCGGTGTCGTGCCCCTCCCGTATTTCTGCCGGCACCGATCCTGAAAATCATGATAAGACCCAACAGGATCAGCAATACAGGCCAGTAGTTCCGGGTAAAGCCGGTATCAATACCGTCGATGAATCCGGGGTAGGCTGCAGAGATGCGGGGAATCAGGAAGAAAGCACCGGCAATAAACCAAATCACCGCAAAAGAATAATCTCGTTTGCAGACACTGATGATTGACAGCACAATAAAAATCATCGGCCACGAAAAAAGAATGGGTTTCAGCGCCGCATCGATCCACCCGAAATTAAAAGAAAGAAAAAGGAACCCTGCAACAATAAGGAGCAATCCGAAAAAAATCCCTTTCGACTTGGGAGATTGATGAAATGTTGTACACGAATTTTTTTCCATAAAATTACAATTTAGAATTCGTGCAAAGGTAACGCAAAGCTAAAGCTGCGGAGAACAGAAAATCGATGAACAGATCTGTTTTACCCGACGAATGAACTATTTTCTCCTTTAAAAGAATCCAAATTTTTCTCTCTACCGAAAAATATTTACCTTTGAATTGTAAAAGTATCAAAAAAGTACAAAACAGATGAAGAGA
This sequence comes from Proteiniphilum sp. UBA5283, assembly GCA_002408485.1. GTDB lineage: Bacteria > Bacteroidota > Bacteroidia > Bacteroidales > Dysgonomonadaceae > Proteiniphilum. Next base: position 16,287 of record DHSP01000014.1, read on the forward strand.
GACACAATTATTTTACATTTCCTTGCCTGCTCGGCGATGCTTCTATTGTTCGTGAACTGCACGGGAGGCAACAATAGCAACCCCATGAGCGTGGACGAACTGATGACCAATGCTGAAACACTGGTCGACAAAACCGTGATTGTGGAGGGCCTTTGCACACACGTCTGTTCCAAAAGCGGCATGAAGCTTTTCCTGCAAGGTGCAGACGAAACAAAAATAGTGCGTGCCGAGTCGGGAGCGACGCTGGGAAAATTTGACCCCGCCAGTACAGACAAAAAGGTGCGTATACGCGGGAAGCTGGTGGAAGAGCAACCCACCGAAAACAACCCGGTCGCCCACGGTGAAGATGGGGAAGCTTGCGAAACGGAAGAGGCCGCACACAAATCCTATCATATTGCCGCAGAATCTTATCAGATCATTGATTGAATGGAGCCGGGCGGAGAATTCAGAGGCTTCACTCCCGAAACCATTGTGTTTCTGAAGGAATTGAAGGAAAACAACTACCGCGAATGGTTCAACGAGCGCAAGCATGTGTATCAAGAGTCATTGCTGCAGCCCTTCCTGTCGTTGGCAGTCATGCTGACTCCTGCCATGCACAACATTGATCCGCAGTTCGAACTGCGTCCCTCAAAAATGGTGTCGAGGATCTATCGCGACATACGCTTTTCCCCCAACAAAGATCCCTACAAATCCTCCATGTGGCTCAACTTTCAGCAGACAACCACACACTGGGAGAACTTTCCCGGTTACTTCGCAGAGCTAAGTGCCGAACATTTCATGATGGGAATGGGGTTGTTCATGCCGAAGCGAAGAGTTATGGATTATTTCCGGGAAGAGGTAGACTACAGCCGCGATTCATTCAAGGAAATGGCAGAAAAGGCGCTCAACGCGGGGTATGAAGTAGCCGGCGATACATACAAGCGCCCCCTCCCCAACAGCTTACCCAAATTCTATCAACCCTGGTTGCAACGGAAGAGTGTTTACGTGATCAAAACAATTCCGCTGACCGACGAACGCCTGTACAGTGAAGCCATTGCACTGCAGCTGATGGATGATTTTTCACAACTGGCCGATCTTTATCACTTTATGAAGGAAATCGTAAAGGAAGCACAATAAAATTATAATCTGTCGCATTTATTTTATAATTTTGTGCAGATTCTTATTAATACTGCACAATTAAAATCAAAATGGCAAATAACAAACTACGTGACGACGCACTTGCCTATCATGCGCAGGGGCGTCCCGGAAAAATTGAAGTCGTACCTACCAAGCCTTATAATTCCCAGCGTGACCTCTCTCTCGCCTACTCACCGGGGGTGGCATCACCCTGCCTGGAAATTGAAAAAAATCCGCAGGATGCGTACAACTACACGTCGAAAGGCAACTTGGTGGCGGTAATTTCCAACGGCACCGCCGTATTAGGGCTGGGCGATATCGGGCCTCTGGCCGGCAAACCGGTCATGGAAGGCAAAGGACTGCTATTCAAAATTTTTGCCGGCATCGATGTATTCGACATCGAAGTAGACGAAAAAGATCCGGAGAAGTTCATCCAGGTGGTGAAAGCAATCTCTCCCACTTTCGGTGGCATCAATCTGGAAGACATCAAGGCACCGCAGTGTTTCGAGATCGAAGAGCGGCTGAAGAGCGAACTCGATATTCCCATCATGCACGACGACCAGCATGGTACGGCAATCATCTCGGCCTGTGGCCTCCTCAACGCGCTGGATCTGACCGGCAAGAAGATTGAGGATGTCCGCATTGTGGTAAATGGTGCCGGCGCCGCTGCCAACTCCTGCACAAAGCTATACATGGCGCTGGGGGCAAAGCTGGAAAATATCGTGATGGTCGATTCGAAAGGAGTGATCAACACGGCAAGGACCGACCTGAACGACCGCAAAAAGCCCTTTGCCACCAGCAGAAACATCACCACGCTGGAAGAAGCAGTGAAGGATGCCGATGTGTTCCTGGGACTTTCCGTTGCCGACGTGCTCACTCCGGAGATGTTGCAGTCCATGAACCACGATCCCATTGTTTTTGCACTGGCAAATCCGAATCCCGAAATAGCCTATGATCTGGCCATGGCGTCGCGGGAGGACATCATCTTCGCAACCGGCCGGTCCGACTATCCTAACCAGATCAACAACGTGCTGGGTTTTCCCTATATTTTTCGCGGTGCTTTGGATGTGCAGGCTACCTGCATCAACGAAGAGATGAAAATAGCCACTGTCTATGCGTTGGCTGAACTGACAAAGAAGGCGGTTCCCGATGTGGTGAACGCGGCCTACAGTGTAAAGAAGCTTCGTTTTGGCAAAGAATACATCATTCCCAAGCCCCTCGATCCGCGTCTGCTCACCACGGTAGCTCCCGCAGTAGCAAAAGCCGCCATGGCTTCGGGTGTGGCACGCAGGCCAATTACCGACTGGGAGGAATATGATCATAAATTGCGCGACCTGATGGGACTCGACAACAAGATGATCCGCCGGCTCTATGAGATGGCCCGCCAGAATCCCAAGCGGGTGGTCTTCTCGGAAACCAACCATCTGAGCATGCTCAAAGCTGCCGAGACAGCTTATGCAGAAGGGATCTGTCATCCTATTCTGTTGGGCAACGAGGAGAAGATTGCCAACGTGGCACGCGAGAACCAGATCAGCCTGGAAGGAATGGAGATTGTGAACCTGCGTCACGACCGCGAGGAGGAGCGTCGCATACGCTATGCAAAGCTGCTTACAGAAAAGAGAAACCGGCAGGGAATGACGTTTGAGGAAGCCTCCGAAAAGATGTTCGAACGCAACTATTTCGGTATGATGATGGTGGAAACCGGCGAGGCCGACGCCATGATCACCGGTGTCTTCAGCAAGTATGCCGATACCATCGCCATCGCCAAAGAAGTGATCGGCATCCGCGACGGCCTGAATCATATCGGCGCCATGCACATCGTCAACACCAAAAAGGGAATGCTCTTCCTCGCCGACACGCTTTTCAACCGCCACCCCGACACCGAAGCACTGATCGATATCGCACGCCTGGCAAACTCCACCGTAAAATTCTTCAACTACGATCCGGTCATTGCCATGCTCTCCTACTCGAACTTCGGAGCCGACAAGGAAGGAAGCCCGGCCAGCGTGCATAAGGTGGTGGAGACGCTGCACGAACGCTATCCCGACATGGTGGTCGACGGGGAAATGCAGGTCAATTATGCGTTGAACAAAGAGTTACGCAACCATAAATATCCATTTACCCGACTGGGCAATAAGGAGGTGAACACGCTGGTGTTCCCTAACCTCAGCTCGGCCAATGCCTCCTACAAACTGCTGAAAGAAACCGGCTTGAACGACATCATTGGCCCCATTCAAATGGGACTGAACAAGCCGGTACACATCCTCGACGTGGATACTCCCGTGCGCGACATCGTAAACATGGTGGCCGTGGCGGTGATCGATGCCATCGTGGAAGAAAACATCCGGTTGAACAACCTGTCAAGGATTGTCTGATCGCAACGGAGAGCAGTCGCCAGCCGGCTGGCATGCAAACCGAAGTAAATAGTGAACGAAACATTATACACAATGGAAAAAAGAAAAAAATTCATGCTTTCGGAAGCCGATATTCCCACGAAGTGGTACAATATCACGGCAGAGATGAAAAATAAACCACAGCCTATGCTGAACCCCGAAACGAAAGAACCGTTGAAGGCAGAGGATCTTTTCCCTTTGTTCGCCACGGAGCTATCGCGCCAGGAGGTGAATCAGACGGACCCGTGGATCGAGATCCCCGAAGCAGTGAGAGAGAAATACAAGATCTACAGGCCCACCCCCCTGGTACGTGCTACCGAACTGGAGAAAGCACTCGACACGCCGGCACACATCTACTTCAAGAACGAAAGCGTGAGCCCCGTCGGCTCGCACAAGCTCAACTCGGCGCTGCCGCAGGCCTACTACAACAAGGTGGACGGAATGACCAACATCACCACCGAAACCGGCGCAGGGCAATGGGGTACCGCACTGGCCTTTGCGGCAAAAACATTCGGGCTCGAACTTGCTGTCTACATGGTGAAGATCAGCTACGAACAAAAGCCTTACCGCCGCTCGCTCATGCAGACCTGGGGAGCCCAGGTGATCGCATCACCCAGCATGTCCACCAAGGCGGGCCGCAAGATCATCACCGATCACCCCAATTACCAGGGGAGCCTGGGTACGGCCATCTCGGAAGCCATTGAGCTGGCCATGCAGACACCCAACTGCAAGTACACACTCGGGAGCGTGCTCAATCATGTTTCCCTGCACCAGACCATCATTGGGCTGGAAGCGGAAAAACAGATGGAGATGGCGGGCGAGTATCCCGACGTGGTGATTGGATGTTTTGGCGGAGGATCCAACTTCTCGGGCATCACCTTCCCTTTTCTGCGTCACAACCTGCAGGGAGAAAGGCAGACCCGCTTTGTGGCAGCCGAACCGGCATCGTGTCCCAAGCTCACCCGCGGGAAGTTCCGGTACGACTTTGGCGATGAAACCGGCTATACTCCCCTGATTCCAATGTATACGCTGGGGCATAAATTCACACCGGCCAACATCCACGCAGGCGGGCTTCGTTATCACGGCGCCGGAAGCATTGTGAGCCAGCTGCTCATGGACGGCCTCGTGGAAGCGACTGCCATCAGGCAGCTGGAGACCTTTGAAGCGGGCGTTCTCTTTGCACAAACCGAGGGCATTGTGCCGGCTCCGGAATCGACTCACGCCATCGCGGCCGCCATCAAAGAGGCCAAACTGGCAAAGGAGGAAGGGAAAAAGAGGGTGATCCTCTTCAATCTCTCCGGACATGGGCTGATTGACATGAGTGCCTACGACCAGTATCTTGCCGGAGACCTGACAAATCACGAGGTAACCGACGAGGAAATATGCAAAGGGTTGGAGGATAACTAATTCCGAATGAGGCAATACCCGTGAGCCGGGAAAGTGTAGAATAATTTCACAAAATCTCGAAAATATTTGGAAATTTCATCTTTCCACACTATCTTTGGCTATATAAAATGAGTGAGTTATTGCCGCATTGGTCGATTGGGAAACTCATCAATTACATTTTGTAGACCGAGACACGTTTTTGATATCAATGGCGGGCCGCAGCCTTCGGGATTCGTCTTTGCACGAACAGCGGATTACAAAGATATCGGGACACTCAAATCCTGTCATACGGAGTTTCGTCTTATTCCACCGATGCGGCTCCTTATACAAAGCAGATTTGCAATAGTTTATATCGACTTTGCAATCTGCTTTTCACTTTTTGCCACACAGCCACAATGAGCGTAGGAAAACAATATTGGGAATTATTTCTGGTATTTTTTAAAATAGGAGCCTTCACCTTTGGTGGAGGTTACGCCATGATACCGCTGATTCGCAACGAAGTGGTGAAGAAGAAACTGTGGCTCGACGACGACGAGTTCATGGATATGCTGGCCATAGCCCAGTCCATGCCCGGCCCCATCGCTTTGAACACGGCTCTCTTTGTGGGAAACAAGCGACTGGGCTTTAAGGGAAGCCTCTTCTCGGGTGCCGGCGTCATCCTGCCCTCTTTTATTATCATCCTCCTCATCGCCATGGTCTTCACCCAGTTTAAAGAGAATCCGATTGTTGAGCGCATCTTCAAGGGGATTCGCCCCGCAGTGGTAGCGCTTATTGCGGCGCCTTTGCTGGGTCTCGGAAAATCAGCCGGCGTCGGGCTAAAAAACAGTTGGATCCCGCTGGTGGTGGCACTCTCGGTATGGCTGCTGAAGATATCTCCCGTCTATATTGTGCTCGCCGCCATCCTGCTGGGCACGGGCCACTATTTTTTTGTGAAACAAACGATGAGGAAATAAATGGAACTGAGCGAACTGTATCTTGCACTTTTTTTCTCATTCTTTAAAATCGGCCTCTTCGGTTTTGGGGGTGGATATGCCATGCTACCGCTCATACAGCGGGAGGTGGTTGATTTGCATGGATGGATTTCGGTGAGCGACTTTACCGACATTGTGGCTATCTCTCAGACTACGCCCGGACCTATCGCCTTTAACTCCGCCACCTATATCGGCTATACTGCTGTCACGGAAATGGGATTCTCCCAAGGGTACGGCATACTGGGTTCCGCTGTGTGCACCCTCGCCGTGAGCCTGCCCTCCCTGGTTATCATGACAATTGTGTGTGCATTTTTCTTCCGCCTTAAGCGTAACCCCTGGATGCAGGCATCGCTTTCGGCACTGAAACCGGCAATTATCGGTCTGATTGCTTCTGCCGCACTGATGCTGATGAACGGGAATAATTTCGTCGACTACAAAAGCTGGATTATCTTCGGCGCAGTGATGGTGGCATCGCTCAAAAAGACAGATCCCATTTTACTGATTGTGCTTTCGGGTGTTGCCGGCCTCTTCCTCTACCCTGCGTGACAAAGTTGTCGCTCAACCCCATCGGCAGGGGACAGAATGTTTTACAATCCTGCCTTCTCCTTTTTTTGTAACACTCAAACAAGCCAGATTACCATGTCTTCTGATAAGCCATCCGCTCTGTTCCGTTCGAAACAAAAATGATGCCGCAATAGGTGAACCCCAGCGACGCGAGAATATGCTGCATGGCACGGTTATCGCGATGAGTATCTACCCGGATATTGGGACATTGGGTAAAACACCAGGCAATACAGGCTTTGGCTACCCCCTTCTCCTTGCCCGAAGAGGCAATTCGGTGCACGGTGGCATATGGCCTGTGGTTCAGCCACTCTCCGTCGTAAATCTTCTCGTACGTGGGGTCCTCCCCCTGAATCAGGCAAAAGGTACCCACCGTCACCCCCTCTTCATTTTCGCAAACAAAACTATGCCCCGCTTCAATCTCTTCGACGATCAAAGCTTCAGAGGGATACCCGCCGGCCCATTGTGACGCGTTGCCGGTGTGGAACATATGATCACGCGCAATGGCGTAGATGGCCATTACTTCCGCCAAATCGGCATGGGTGGCAGGTCGGATCTGCGTAATCATTTTTTCGACGTCGTTTTTTTTGTCGTTTTTTTTGTCGTCGACTTTGTCGTGGACTTTGTCGTGGATTTCGATGTGGTTGTTTTCTTCGCCGATCCGCTTCCGGTACTCTTTGCAGCCTTTCCTTCCTTGCCCTTGTCGGCATCGGCAATGATCGCCCGGCACTCCTCCAGCGTAAGCTCCGCCGGGTTCTGTTTCTTCGGAATCTTGTAGTTTGACTTGTTGAAGGCGATATAGGGCCCATATCGGCCATTCAAGACCTGCAGGCCGGGTTCCTCGACAAAGGTTTTGATGATCTTCTCCCTGTCTTTCTTCTCCTTTGCCTCGATCAGTTCAACCGATTCTTCCAGGGTGACCTCATAGGGATCGATTCCTTTGGGCAGCGAGACAAATTTATTGTCGTGGCGGATGTACGGGCCAAAACGGCCTACGCCAATCACGACCTCTTTCTCCCTGAATGTGCCAAGGTTTCTGGGAAGCTCAAAAAGCTTCAGTGTCTCCTCGAGCGTGATAGTCTCAATCGACTGCGACTTCTGCAGGGAAGCAAAGAGGGGCTTCTCCTCTTCATCCTGTGTGCCAATCTGAGCCATAGCGCCGTAACGGCCTATCTTCACCGATACCTGACGGCCTGTTTTGGGGTCCACGCCAAGCACCCGTTCCCCCACCCTGTGCTCAATACGCATTTGCGATGTCTCCTCCACTATTGGATGAAACACTTTGTAAAATTCGGCAATCGACTTGTTCCACTGAGCCTTTCCTTCCGCAATCTTGTCGAAGTTCTTCTCTACCCGTGCGGTGAAATTATAGTCGACAATAGAAGGAAAGTACTCTACCAGAAAATCATTGACCACCATGCCAATGTCGGTGGGAACCAGTTTGTTTTTGTCGGCCCCTGCAATCTCTTTTTTCTCGATATCCTTGACAACACCCTTCTTTAATGTCAGAATATTGTAAATACGTTCTTCGCCTTCCACATTCCTTTTCTCCACATATTCCCGGTTGATGATGGTGGAGATGGTAGGCGCATAGGTGGAGGGGCGTCCGATGCCCAACTCTTCCATCTTGCGCACCAGGGCAGCCTCCGTATAGCGGGCAGGACGCTGGGTGAAACGTTCGGTGGCATTGGTTTCCAGCATGACAAGCTGCTCTCCCTTTTTCATGGGAGGGAGCATACCTTCGTCGTTCTCGCCATTCTCCTCGTCGGTACCTTCCAGATAGACCCTCAGAAAACCATCGAATTTGATCACTTCGCCGTTGGCTGTAAACCTGCCATCGGCATTGGAGATCGCAATGTTGGCCGTAGTTCGTTCCAGTTCGGCATCGGCCATCTGTGAGGCAATGGTGCGCTTCCAGATCAGCTCATAGAGACGCTTCTCCTGGGCCGTACCCGATACTTCATGCTCGCTCATGTAGGTTGGACGAATTGCCTCGTGTGCTTCCTGGGCGCCTTTCGCCTTTGTGGTGTACTGACGTACCTGATGGTACTTCTCTCCGTACTGGTCGATGATCTCTGTCTTTGCTGTACCTATGGCCAGCCCCGATAGGTTCACCGAGTCGGTACGCATATAGGTGATCTTTCCCGACTCATATAGCCGCTGAGCCACCATCATGGTCTGCGACACAGAGAAGCCCAGCTTGCGGGATGCCTCCTGCTGGAGGGTGGAAGTGGTAAAGGGTGCGGCGGGCGATTTTTTTGCCGGCCTGGTGGTAATATCATCAATGGTAAATTCCGAAGTCTTCAGCTTTTCCAGAAGGGCAAGCGCTTCTTCTTTTGTTTTCAACCGTTTGTTGTACTCAGCCTTGATCTCGTATGTCTGACCGTTTTCCTCTTTTGTAAAGATGGCCACAACGCGGTAGGCCGCCTCGGAGGTAAATTGCTGTATCTCACGCTCCCGCTCCACGATGAGCCGTACGGCTACCGACTGTACACGCCCGGCCGAGAGGGCGGGTTTTATTTTTCGCCACAGAACGGGCGAAAGCTCAAACCCCACTATGCGATCCAGCACACGGCGCGCTTGTTGTGCATCGACCAGGTTCTGATCTATTTTCCTCGGATTTTTGACAGCTTCCTGAATGGCATTTTTGGTGATCTCGTGAAACACAATACGTTTTGTATTTTCCTCTTTCAGCTCCAGCGTGTCGAACAGGTGCCACGAGATTGCCTCCCCCTCGCGGTCCTCATCGGAAGCCAGCCAGACGGTCTCCGCTTTCTTTGCGGCTGCCCTCAACTCCGAAACCACCTTCTTTTTATCGGCAGGCACTTCATAGATCGGCTTGAAGCCATTCTCAATATCTATGCTGAAATCTTTTTTCTTCAAATCACGGATATGCCCGTAGCTGGACATGACATGAAAGTCCTTTCCGAGAAATTTCTCGATTGTTTTCGCTTTCGCGGGCGACTCAACGATGACCAGGTTTTTATCCATTCAATCCTCTTTCTTCTTTAAATCATATGGGGACACTCCTCCATTTTGGGTGCAAAAGTAGTAATTTTGTGCAAGGAATAAGACTTTTTTAAGAAATTCCTTGTTTCTTAAGTTATTTTTCAGCGACTGCCTCCCAGCAACCGGCCCTCATAATTCAGCATTCATCGCTGCTGCCGCCCCGGGTAGAGGGTTACTCTATTTCAACTCCGTAAACCGACGAGAGCATCTCTCTCAGTTGGGGAGAAAGGGAGCGGCGTACCTGCAGGCGCATGCTGCAGCTCTCTCTGAAGTCCTGCGTCCAGCGGATCGACTCAAACTGCTTCAACACCCTCATCACATCATTCAGCAAAGGATACTCAAAACGGATTTCAACAAAGTCATCGACCGTTTTCTCCACGATCACGGCGTGAAGAATTGCATCGGCAGCTGCTTCCTTGTACGCCTTGATCAGCCCCCCCGTCCCCAGCAAGGTACCGCCAAAGTAGCGGACCACCAGGATAAGCACGTCGGTCAGCTCGGCCGAGTTGATCTGCCCCAGGATAGGTTTGCCGGCTGTGCCCGAAGGTTCTCCATCGTCGTTCAGCCGATACTCCTCCCGTTCCCATCCAAGCATATAGGCCCAGCAAACGTGCCGCGCATCGTAATATTTTTTACGATGCGCATCCACGATTTCCTTTGCCTCCTCTGCGCTCTTTACCGGAAAGATGAAGGAGAGGAATTTACTCTTTTTCTCGTGGACATACCCTTCGGCCGGCCCGGTTACTGTTTTGTATGTGTCATCCATTCCCTCGCTCACCCGCACTTGGAGGCTCCGCAGTTCCTGCATTTCAGGCACCCCTCCTCGTAGACCAGCGTCTCGTGCCCGCACACGGGACACTTCTGCCCCTTGGCCTCGGTTTCGTTGGGCAGGTATCTCTTCAGTGCCCGTTCTACCCCGTTCTTCCAAGTGTTGATGGTCTCGCTGTCGAGTTCCAGCCCCGACACCAGCTTGATCACCTGATCGATGGGCATCCCGTAGCGCAGCACGCCGGAGATCAGCTTGGCATAGTTCCAGAATTCCGGATTGAACTTTCCATCCAACCCCTCAATCGTGACTTTATAACCCCGACGGTTCTGAAACTGGAAGTCGTAGTGCTTCCGCCCGTCGTTGTCGTATGCCTTGATAATCTTGCCGGTGGTAACATTCTTTGGCACCATGATGCCATCGTCCTCGTCGTTGATACCGGTGAAAATCTCGTAGGGACGTCCGTTGAGCAAGCCAATAAAGGCAATCCACTTCTCCTTGTTGTTCTGAAACTTGATCACGTCGGCATCCAGCTCAATGGGCCGGGAGGTGACGATTGCCGGCATCTCATAGCAGTCCTCTTCTTTTTTATCCTTCTCCTGTTTCTCCGCTTCTCCGTTGGCGATAAGTACCCCTGCACGGGATCCGTCGCGGTAGACCGTACATCCCTTGCAACCGCTCTTCCAGGCTTCCATATACAACTCACCGACCAACTCTTCCGACACGTCGGACGGCAGATTGATGGTCACACTGATGGAGTGATCCACCCACTTCTGTACGCGGCCCTGCATCCTCACCTTCTGCAGCCAGTCCACATCGTTGGAGGTAGCTTTATAGTAGGGTGATTTTTCCACAATTTCGTCCACTTCTGCCCTGGTGTAACGTTTTGTTGTGGAATAACCATTGGCCTCCATCCAGGTAACAAACTTATGATGAAATACAGTATACTCTTCCCACGAGTCGCCATTTTCATCCACAAAATCGACCTTCACATCCTTGTCGTTCGGATTCACTTTGCGCCGGCGGGTATAGACCGGCAGAAAGACAGGCTCAATGCCCGATGTTGTCTGCGACATCAGGCTCGTCGTCCCGGTTGGCGCAATGGTAAGGAGGGCAATATTGCGCCTGCCATACTTCACCATGTCGTCGTACAACCGAGGATCAGCCTCTTTGATCCTGTTGATGAACGGATTATCTTTTTCTCTCCCGGCATCGAATATCTCAAACGCCCCCCGCTCCCTGGCCATCTCCACCGATGAGCGGTACGCATTGATTGCCACGGCACGGTGCACCCTCTCCGAGAAGTCGGTTCCTTCATCCGTGCCATAACGAATTCCCAGCGCCGCCAACATGTCGCCCTCAGCAGTAATGCCCACACCGGTACGACGTCCCTGCAGGGTCTTGCGCTGAATCTTTTTCCAGAGGGTTCTTTCAGCCGATTTCACCTCTTCCGACTCGGGGTCGGCTTCAATCTTCTCTAGAATCTTATCGATCTTCTCCGACTCCAGGTCCACAATATCGTCCATGATGCGCTGCGCCAGCTGCACATGTTTGGCAAAGAGGTCGAAATCGAAATATGCATCTTTCTTGAAAGGATTCACCACGTAGGAGTAGAGGTTGATCGCCAGCAGTCTGCAACTGTCGTAGGGACACAAGGGAATCTCCCCACACGGGTTGGTCGACACTGTCCGGAAGCCCAGATCGGCATAACAGTCGGGCACCGACTCGCGGATGATGGAATCCCAGAAAAGGACACCGGGCTCGGCCGACCGCCAAGCATTGTGGATAATCTTATCCCACAGCTCCTTTGCATTGATTGTCTTCTCATACTTAGGGGTATCGGAATCGATAGGATACTTTTGCACGTAAGGCCTATCTTGTGAAGCTGCCTCCATAAACGCATCGTCAATCTTTACAGAGATGTTGGCACCGGTCACCTTTCCCTGTTCCAGCTTGGCATCGATAAAATTCTCGGAGTCAGGATGTTTGATGGAAACACTCAGCATCAGAGCACCGCGGCGCCCATCCTGTGCCACTTCGCGTGTAGAGTTGGAATAGCGCTCCATGAAAGGAACCAGCCCCGTGGAGGTGAGGGCCGAGTTTTTCACGGGCGACCCCTTGGGACGGATATGCGACAGATCATGTCCCACCCCGCCACGGCGTTTCATCAGCTGCACCTGCTCTTCATCGATACGGATAATGGCCCCGTAGGAATCGGCATTGCCTTCCATCCCGATTACAAAGCAGTTCGACAAGGAGGCAACCTGAAAATCGTTTCCGATACCGGTCATGGGGCTTCCCTGGGGAATGATATAGGTAAACCTGTCGAACAAGTCGAACAGCTCCTGTTCACTCAACGGATTGGCATATTTTTTTTCTATCCGTGCTATTTCTTTGGCCAGACGCCAGTGCATATCCTCCGGCGTCTTCTCGTAGATATCTCCCTGGCTGTCCTTGAGCGCATACTTACTCACCCAAACCTTGGCGGCTAGTTCGTCGCCCTTAAAATAATCCAACGATGCCTGGTATGCCTCGTCAAATGTGTATGTCTTCTTTTTCATCAGCTGAATGTATTATTAATGAATGAATGGATTGACCTTTAAAATGTTTCCCTTTTTTTCTACATGCTATTTGCCCTACAGGCATCATTCGGTTATGCAAGTTTATCGAAACTTTCTAAAAAGACAAAATGTTTTCACAATAATTTATCAACATATCCGGAAAGTTTTCCATTTAAAATCATAATAGTCTATTTATCATATACATACATTTTCAGTTAATTGAAAAAGTTTTCCATTTGGTCAAACACGACTGAGTTACAAATAGATAAAAACACACAACTCCCTACGATTTAAATATTGTAAAATTTACACAAAATAAAATCATCCGACAACTTAAAAGTCGCCGGATGATAAACTATGGACGAAAAAAAGATGCAGAAGAAACCGTTAGCCTGGAAAATCTCTCACTACCCCCATGAATAAAATCGCCCCGGTAGAATTTTCCTGGATAAGATAAACAAAAGGCCTGTCGGCTTTGAAGACAACTTTTTTTGGCTGCGAAGGCAACGACGTCAGCTCCACACCCACTGTTGTTACGGCCGCCGCCTCTGTGCCTGATTCGTCGGTGCTGATATAGGTATCCTGCTTCACGAACGAAATCTTAGCCGGGACATCGGTGATACCGGAGAAATCGGCGGCATCGGTAAAGGCAATGCCCATGCCCATCTTTGAGAGCACATCGTTTAAATATTTACTGTACTCCGTCCTGAATTTCGGGAAAGACAGATCAACTTCGGCTTTGCGCAACGCTGCCTTCAAGTCGCCCCAGTAACCATCCTGCAGGGTAGCGGATAGCACATCCCGCAACCTCCTCCCCTCCCTGGGGAGCAGCACCATCATGCTAAAAGACTGGTTTCCATACGGAAGTTGCACCAGCTGCAGGGTTTGATCTTCCGCATAATTGAACGTAGCCTCCTGCCTCATCATATCCACCTGCCTCGTGGTTCCATTCTCATACGTGAACGGTCTCTTCGAGGTATTCTTCGCATCAAATTCAGCTGTCCAGATCCCTTTAAAATAGATCGCATTCAGCAAATACATCAGATCGAGGGGATTGGTACCGTCAATCACTTTCTCAATCAGCCCGTTTGTATGATCCGAGGCCCACTGGTTGATGAGGGCAGCAGTGGCCGGCAGGGAGAAATCGACGGGCCGGACCGTCGCATCATACCATGTTTTGTTCGTATTGAGAAAGCCAGGATTGACCACTACCTGATGATTGGCAAAAATGGCATTGGCTATAGAGATCCTCGTGGAAGGGTCGGTGGCCAACAGAGCCTCCTTCAGCTTTTTATAATAGCCATTGACCTCTTCATCATCAAACTCGTCCATATGCAGCGTCTGCTGCATAGCCGTCCGGGTATCGCCCCCGGCACCGTTCCAGGTCATGGCCAGGGCCATGCTCAGGCTGAGTGGCGACACCATAAAGTTTCCATCCCCTTCAAGGGATTCTTCCGCGAACACTTTTTCAAAAAAAGAAAAAGCAAAAGCCTGGTCGTTCTTCACCATCTGCTCTTCAACACTCCTCAGCTGTATCCGGATGGGGTCGGGAAGCTTCCCGGCAGGCGACGCATGCCCGCTCTTATCGCAAGATGCGGCGAAAGAGAGACCGACAATTGCCGGGACAATCAAGGAAAAGATTTTTAGTTGCATAAGATTACAGTTTACCGATAATATATCGTTACATACTATATGTTCTGACGCTTTTACAAGATAAATGTTGCATCATAACCGTTAAAATAAATCAATGCAAGGCCTTCAATTTCTATTAATACGAAATTTATTTTCGAACATCGTCATTCAGGGAGAAAGAACCGATTGAATCATATTTTTTTTGTGTATTTTTGCGGTTTATTTCCTGTAGTTCAGGGTCACCATTAAATAACGTTTGCCGGAATGAGAAAATGGCGTATTGAAGATTCGGAAGAGTTGTATAATATCAACGGTTGGGGAAACGGATACTTCTCCATCAACGAAAAGGGACATGTACAAGTCACACCCAGCAAGAAAGAGGGGGGAAGCGTGGATTTGAGCGAGCTTATGCGTGAACTTTATCTGCGTGATGTGTCGTCCCCCGTATTGATACGATTTCCCGAAATTCTGGACAACCGCATTGAAAAGATTTCCAACAGCTTTGCTACGGCTTCCAGGGAGTACGAATACACTGCCCAACACTATATTGTGTACCCCATCAAGGTGAACCAGATGCGCCAGGTAGTGGAGGAGATTGTCTCCAGCGGAAAGAGATTCAAGATCGGCCTCGAAGCCGGCTCAAAGCCCGAACTTCATGCCGTGCTCGCCATCAACACCGAAACCAACTCCTTCATCATCTGCAACGGATACAAAGACGAAAGTTATATCGAGCTGGCACTGCTGGCCCAAAAGATGGGCAAGCAAGTGTTCATTGTGGTGGAAAAGCTCAACGAGCTGGAGCTGACCATCAAGATTGCCAAGCGGCTCAAGGTGAAGCCCAACATCGGCATCAGGGTGAAGCTGGCCAGCTCAGGCAGCGGCAAGTGGGAAGAGTCGGGCGGCGACGGCAGCAAATTCGGACTCAACTCGAGCGAGCTGCTGGAGGCGCTGGAGGTGCTCAAGGAGAACAACCTCACTGAGTGCTTCCGGCTGATCCACTTTCACATCGGCAGCCAGATCACCAAGATACGCCGCATCAAGACCGCCCTGCGCGAGGCAGCGCAATTCTACGTGCAGCTGCACTCCATGGGCTTCAAGATTGAGTTTGTGGATATTGGTGGCGGACTGGGGGTCGACTACGACGGCACCCGCTCCTCCTTCACCGAGAACAGCATCAACTACTCCATCCAGGAATATGTGAACGACTCGGTCTTCACCTTCGTCGATGCGGCCAACAAGAACGAGATCCCTCACCCCAACATCATCACCGAATCGGGCCGTGCCCTCACGGCGCATCATTCCGTGCTGGTGTTCGAAGTGCTGGAAACGGCCACCCTGCCTGAGTGGCCCGACGACCTGGATATCCAGGAGGACGACCACGAGCTGGTGAAAGAGCTCTACAACATCTGGGAGTCACTCACCCAGGCACGCATGCTCGAAGCATGGCACGATGCCCAACAGATCCGGGAGGAGTCTCTCGACCTCTTCAGCCTTGGCATGCTCGACCTGAAGACGCGCGCTCAGGTGGAGCAGCTCTACTTCTCCATTGCCCGGGAGATCAACATCACCAGCAACCGTGCCAAGCACGCACCGGAGGAGTTGCGCCAGCTGGCCACCCTCCTGCCCGACAAATATTTCTGCAACTTCTCCCTGTTTCAGTCGCTACCCGACTCGTGGGCCATTGACCAGGTCTTCCCCATCATCCCCATCCACCGACTCGATGAGCGGCCGGGGAAGACAGCTACGCTGCAGGACATCACCTGCGACTCCGACGGCAAGATTGCCAACTTCGCCTCGCAGGACGGCTTTCGCTCCACCTACCTGCCGGTACACACACTCAAAAAAGAGGAGCCTTATTACATTGGTGTCTTTCTGGTGGGTGCCTACCAGGAGATCCTGGGCGACCTGCACAACCTCTTTGGCGACACCAACGTGGTGCATGTCTCCACCGGCGAATCGGGATACAAAATTGACCAGGTGATCGACGGCGAGTCGGTGGCCGAGGTACTGGAATATGCCCAGTACAACGCCAAGAAGCTTGTGCGTACCGTCGAAACATGGGTGATGAGCTCCGTGAAACAGGGTAAGATCTCGGTGGAAGAGGGAAAAGAATTTCTCTCGAACTACCGCTCCGGGCTCTATGGATATACCTATCTCGAATAAAAAACGTTAACAGGTTTCGGGGTCACCGGCATCCAGCTCAACAACAGCCTTCCATCACACACTCTTCGTCCGGCAGTTCAAACTCAATGGTGGAGTGATGTACATCCAGTAAGAGCAGCGATGTGCGGATCCGGTTTTTCAATTTTTGCTGATCTTCCATTGTCAGCTCTTTGCTGAGCACAACATGGATGGTGAGCACGTTGTATTCCCCATCCACCGACCAGGTGTGCAGATCGTGAACGCTATCCACCTCTTCCATTTCAAACAGGACTTTTTTCACCTCTTCAATGTCTAGCTTCGCGGGACTTCCCTGGAGGATGATGCGCAGGCTCTCGCGCATATTGCGAAAGACATTAAACAGGATGAACAAAGAGATTGCGATGGAGAGGATGGGATCAATGACCGGCGCTTCCACAAAATACATGATTCCCGCACCAATCAGCACAGCCAGCCACCCCAGCACATCTTCCAGCAGGTGAAGAGCCACCACCCGCTCGTTGAGAGAGCTTCCCTTACTCAGACGAAAAAAAGCCAGCCCGTTCATGATCAGGCCCAGGACGGCAAGCAACAACATCCCCTCCACATTGGGCTGCTGCGGGTTAAACAGACGGGGGAGAGCATGTGCCAAAATCACCACGCTTCCCACCAGGAGGACAATAGAGTTGACGATGGCACCCAACAGCGAAAAACGTTTGAAACCATACGTGTACTCTTTTGTGCGCGGCTTCTTAGCCACTTTCTGAAAATACCAGGAGAGCCCCAGCGAAAAACTGTCGCCCAGATCATGCACGGCATCCGAAAGAATTGCCATGCTGTTGGTGAGCAAGCCTCCTGCAAGCTCGATGAACGTAAACGAGAGATTCAGAAAGAATGCCGTTTTGATGTTTTTTACATCTTCGTGCCGGTGATTATGTTCGTGTGAATGCATAATGACTTACAGATTCAGATTATAACGCCGTGATAAAAAGAATGTTCATGAACGGTTTATCAACTGATTTATGTATATTTGCACATGAGAATGCAGAAGAGGCGTTTACGGCCCGGAAGGCATTGAATTGGTGCTATCCGGGCTCCTGGTGATTGCTGAGCTGCGGTTTATGGAAACTAACCTAAAACAAAAAAAGACATGAGACATGCAAACTTACTGATTGTGAGTACGGCGTTACTCCTGATCGCATCGTGTAACATTAAAAAGAAAGAAGTGACTATATTGAAACAATCTGATTTTCCTGCCCCCCCAGTGGCGGCGGTGATTCCCGACACGTTTATGAACTTCGGGCAACAACGTATCGACAACTATTATTGGTTAAAAGATAAAAACAACCCAAAGGTGATTGATTATCTGCATGCAGAGAATGCATATACAGACACTGTAATGGGACCCACAAAGGAGCTTCAGCGAAAGATATACGACGAAATACTGGGCCGCATCAAAGAGGACGACGAGAGCTATCCCTCGTTTAAAGATGGGTATTACTACTACAGCCGTACCGAAAAGGGGAAACAGTACCCAACCTATTGCCGCCGGAAAGGGTCGATGGAAGCAGCAGAGGAGGTAATCTTCGATGTGAACCGGATGGCCGAAGGTAAACCGGCATTTATCTTCCGGGGTTATTCCATCAGCCCCGACAACAGCAAGGCAGCCTATTTCTTCAACGAAACCGGGTCTTATGCCGAGTTCACAATGAAGATCAAGGATCTTGCCTCGGGCGAACTTGTGGGATTTTCGGTAGAAGGAGCCACCTCGGTGGCATGGGCCAACGACAATAAAACCCTGTTCTATAGCACCATAGACAACACGCTCCGCTCCAGCCGGATCCACCGGCAGGCTCTCGACAAGCCGGAGGGTACGCTTGTTTACGAAGAGGATGACGTCAAATTTACCACCTATGTATACGGCAGCAAGACAAAACAGTATATCTTCATCACAAGCAGCAGCTCAACCACATCGGAAGAGCGGTACATCTCGGCTGACAGGCCGGCAGACAGCTTCAAAGTGTTCCTGCCCCGCGTACAGGATGTGGAATACAGCGTTTACCCGCATCAGGAAAAGTTTTTTGTACGCTACAAGGATAAGGAGAATCTGAACGGCATGATCTATGAGATGCCCCTTACGGGCTATGAAGACAGCTCCTCCTGGAAAGTGTTTGTGCCGCACGACAAAAAGATACGGATTGAGGGAATTGATGTCCTGAAGGAGTATGTTTCGCTGGAATTGCGAAAAAACGGACTCACGGAAATTCAGGTCAAACCTGTTTCAGGCGGCGATGTAAAAACCATAGCCTTCCCTGAGCCGGTCTATTCTGCATGGCTGAACGGCAATCCGGAATACGACGCGGTCACATTCCGCTACACCTACACCTCGCTCAACCGCCCCAGCACACTCTACGAATACAACATCACCTCGGGTGAAACGGCGAAGCTGAAGGAGCAGGAGATACCCTCCGGCTTCAACCCGGGCGACTATGAGGTGGAACGCCTGTGGGCCACAGCACCCGACGGCGTAAAGGTCCCCATGGCCATCGTCTACAAAAAAGGGCTGAAGAAAGATGGCACCAACCCTGCCTTGATCTATTCCTATGGTAGTTACGGCATAAGCTCCGACGTTTATTTCAGCGCGAGCATGTTCAGCCTGATCGATCGTGGATTTGTATATGCCATCGCCCAGATACGGGGTGGAAGCGACCTTGGCGAGCAGTGGTACGAAGATGGAAAATTACTGCATAAAAAGAATACATTTACCGATTTTATCGCATGCAGCGAACAACTTATTCGCGACGGGTACACCTCTGCCGACAGACTTGCCGCAATGGGTGGAAGTGCGGGCGGACTGTTGATGAGCGCTGTGGCTAATATGCGGCCCGACCTCTATCAGACCATCGTCGCACAGGTACCCTTCGTGGATGTGATCAACACGATGCTCGACGAGTCCCTGCCGCTCACCACAGGAGAATACGAAGAGTGGGGCAACCCTAACGAGGAAGAGTATTACCGCTACATCCTCTCCTACTCACCTTACGACAATATCAGGGTTCAGGATTATCCGAATATTCTGGTGACGGGAGGAATCAACGACTCACAGGTGCTCTTCCACGAACCGGCCAAGTATGTGGCAAAGCTGCGGTCGCTCAAAACAGACGACAACATCCTGCTGCTGCACATGAACATGGATTCCGGACACGGAGGTGCTACCGGTCGCTACGAAGGCATAAAGGACACTGCTTTTGAGTTTGCCTTTATCCTCATGTTTACCCATTAATCCATCACGGTATGCTATGATTCAGATAAAACGAATTTACGAAGTCCCCGGCGAGGATGACGGTTACCGCATCCTGGTGGACCGCCTCTGGCCGCGTGGGCTGTCGAAAGATGCCGCCCGGGTAGACCTCTGGATGAAAGAGATAGCTCCATCCACGGCATTGAGAAAATGGTTCCATCACGACGCCGGGAAATGGGAAGAGTTTACAGACCGTTACCGGATGGAACTGTCAGAAAAAAAAGAGATGTTGCAGGAAGTGCTTACCCTGGAGAAAACACATAAAAAAGTCACCCTGCTCTATTCCGCAAAGGACACCACGCACAATCAGGCAGTGGTGTTGCTGGAAATGATAAACACAATCGCCTGACGTGACCGTTCGTCCGGAGGGTGAAAATAGAATTCAGGGGTGTACGCGCATCAGGCTCCGTTGAGCAAATGCGTGAACAGGATCTTGAGTCCGATCGCAATCAGGATGACCCCGCCCACCCTTTCGAAGTTGAATCTGAATTTATGCCCGAGGCGAACACCTAATAACATTCCGTAAAACGATAAAAAGAAAGTTACGACCCCGGTAATTACTACGGCTTTTCTGATTGTTCCCGGATAGGAGGCAAAGATCAGCCCTGTGGCAGCAGCATCGATACTGGTAGCAAATGCCAGCGAAACCACACTTTTCCAGTCTATTGCATCCGAGTCGCGACAGTCGCAACCGGAACAATCCTCCTCCTTCACCGGCAAATTACTTTCGTACATCATTTTGACTCCAATCATTACCAGGATCACAAATGCAAGCCAATGGTCGAACTGAATGATCCATTTCGAAAATCCGATACTTAACAGATAGCCTGCCAGTGGCATGAGACCTTGAAAAAGACCGAATACAAGGGCAATCTTCGAGGCTCTCCAGGGATTAAACTGCTTGCGGCACATTCCCTTGCCGATACAAACGGCGAGGGAGTCCATGGAAAGCCCAAAGGCTATGAATAAAATGGAAAGTAAGTCCATCGGATAGTGTAAAAAACGACAATGTAAAAAAAGAAAGCAAAGGTATAAATAAAGAGGAATCAGGCAAAAGAAAAGGGACGACAAAACCAAAAGAGAGTCGGGGCTTAAAAAGATTTAATTTTTTTGCCCGTTTCTTGTCTCTCTCTCTGCAAAAAGTTACCTTTGAAACATGTTTGGACGTCACAAAATTTCCCTGCCGGCCTGGAGCCTCCTGCTGATCATTCATTTCGCCTCTTCCTGCACACTGCAACAGGAGAAACATGCGAACGCCGGCCTCCCGGAAGAATCAGATTGCTTATACGCATACGGGATATGCGTAGATTCGCTCAACGTGCATCGTTATGCCATTGAAAAGGGTGATAACCTGGCTTCCATCCTGTCCGGCCTCGGATTCAGCGGAGCGGATGCCGAAGAGATCGCCGGAACTGTCTCCCCTCTTTATCCGCCATCGAAACTGCAGATCGGAAACATCTACGCCACCATCGTCACGCCGGACTCTACTTCTGATATTCGGTATCTTGTGTTTGAAAGTTCAAAGACCGATTTCGTGGTGGTGGATCTCTGTTCGGATACCCTGACAGCGTATGCCGCTGAAAAACCGGTGACGCTGCAACGCAAATATGCCGAGAAAACGATCTCCTCCTCCTTGTGGAATGCCATCGTGGATACGGGGGCCTCACCAATGCTAGCCGTGAAGCTGTCGGACATCTACGCCTGGCAGATCGATTTCTTCGATATCAAGGAGGGAGATTCCTTTCGGTTGATCTATGACGAGGCCTGGATTGATGATACCACCTTTGTGGAAATTGCCGATATTCAGGGAGCCGTGTTCACCCACCGGGGAGAGGAGTACATGGCAGTACCCTTTCAACAGGATTCCGCCAGAGAGTATTTCGATGCCGACGGTAACAGCCTGCGAAAAGAATTTCTAAAAGCGCCTCTCGACTTTTTTCGCATCAGCTCAAAGTTTTCAAACGGACGCTTTCATCCTGTGCTGAAACGTTATCGCCCACACCATGGCGTGGACTATGCTGCCCCCACCGGCACCCCGGTGAAAGCGGTCGGCAACGGAATTGTGATTGAGAAAGCATACCAGAGAAACGGAGCCGGTAACTACCTGAAGGTAAAGCACAACAATTCATATACCACTACCTACATGCATCTCAGCCGGTTTGCCAAAAGCATTCAAACAGGCAGTGCCGTAAAGCAGGGAGATGTGATCGGCTACGTCGGTTCCACCGGCCTTTCCACCGGCCCCCACCTCGATTACAGGGTGCATAAAAATAACCAGCCCGTCAATCCACTTAAAATGGAGGCTCCCCCCTCACATCCGGTGAAGCCCGAATTGAAGGATAGCTTTATGGTGATCCGTGATAACCTCCTGACACTAATGGATAGTTTGCAACAAAAAGGGTGAAATAAAGAATAAATTGCTACCTTTGAAGCCTGAATTATTTCTTTTTACCAAAAATGGACGATAAACAAAAAAATAATGTTTTAAAAAACCTCTCTGAACTTCTCCGGCAGCAGAAAGGGATGATCATGGATGCCAACAGATCCGACATGCTCGCATATCCCGACATGGATGCCTCCATGAGAGACCGGCTGAAGGTAGACGAGAATAAAATAGAGGGAATGATCCGATCTCTGGAAGAGGTTGCTGCACAGGCAGATCCGGAGGGAAGGGTTATCTATGAGTTTGTGCGGGAGGATGGATTGCGGATCACCAACCGCACCGTTCCGTTCGGCACTATTCTGATCATCTACGAGTCGCGTCCCGACGTCACCATTGAAGCGGCGGCAACAGCCTTCAAGGCGGGCAACCGTATCCTGCTCAAGGGTGGCAAGGAATCAACACATACCAACCTGCTGCTGACTCGTCTATGGCAGGAGGCACTTACCCTGAACGGGGCAGATAAATCCTGGGTCACATACCTTCACGTTTCCCGCGAGGAGACCAGGAAGCTTATTCGCGAGAACAGCCATAACGTGGATCTGATCATCCCCCGTGGAGGAGAGGGGCTGATCCGTTTTGTGCAGGAGAACACCTCCGTCCCGGTGATTGTGAGCGGGAGGGGTAATAATTTTCTCTATATTGATGCGGATGCCGACTTTGACATGGCAGTCCGTCTGGTGATCAACGGGAAAAAGCGAATCAGCGTCTGCAATGCTATCGACAAAGTGGCAATGAGCCGGCAGCTCCCGGAGTTGCGGAAAAAAATTACCATGCTGGCCACAGCGCTGCAGGCAAAAGGGATCGAGGTATGGGGCAACCGCGAAGTTGTCTCCCTATGCAACACGGTACGGGAAGAGAACGATGCGGCCACCCTATGCGAAGAGTACCTGGCTCCAAAGATTTATCTCACCCTGGTAGACGATCTACCCGAAGCGACAGCAATGATCAACCGGTACTCGGGAGGTCACTCTGCGGTCATTGTCACCCGCGATGCCGCAAAGGCAGGCCGCTTCATGCAGGAGGTGGACTGTGCCGCAGTCTATCACAATGCCTCCTCCCGGTTTACGGATGGGGGGCAGTTTGGTGTAGGTGCCGAGATCGCCATCAGCACCCAGAAACTGCATTTCCGTGGCCCCCTGGGAGCACAGGAGCTGGTCACCAACAAATGGTTTGTCTACGGGGAGGGGCACATCCGGGAATAGCATTACAAGAGATGCGGAAGATACAATCC
>DHSP01000014.1:39937-57871 GCA_002408485.1 Proteiniphilum sp. UBA5283
GGAAGATACAATCCGGACATATATTGAAACAAACAAAATATTCGGGCCACCACACAAATGAAGAAAAAACTGATTATCAAAATAGGTACCTCCACGCTGACAGCCGGTACCAACCGCATCTCCTTTGCGGTGATTGAAAGCCTGGCACGGCAAATTGTGGAATTGAGAAAAACGTACGATGTGGTCATCGTCTCCTCGGGAGCGATTGCCACGGCACGGCAGTTTGTGGAGATCAGCGGCTATCACAGGAATGTGGATTCCAAGCAGGCCATGGCGGCCATTGGCCAGACCAAGCTGATGGAGCTCTACGATTCCATCTTCTCCACCTTTGGGCTGAACATCGCACAGATATTGCTAACCTACCGCGACTTTGAGAATCCGGTGGCCAACGAAAATACGCGCAACACCATCAAACGTCTCTGGCAGGCCGATTACATCCCCATCGTGAACGAGAACGACACGGTATCCATTGAGGAGATCGTATTGGGCGACAATGATAAACTGTCGGCACTGGTGGCTGTAATCACGAACGCTGACTTGCTCGTGCTCGTGTCGGATATCGACGGCATCTTCGATCACAACCCGCATCTCCACTCCGATGCCAGGCTGATTGCAGAGGTGGACAACCTGGATTCTGTCAGGCATTGTATCGAAGAAAAAGCCTCCACGCTGGGTACGGGGGGCATGTCGTCAAAGGTATATGCAGCCGAAATTTGTATGAGAAATGGCGTAGAGATGTGGATTGTGAACGGTCAGCGGGCCAACCACATCCTCCGGGCAATGAAGGGAGAGATACCGTTCACCCGTTTTCGTGGCAATACTGATCAGCAACCGGAGAAATAATATACAAATGAAACAGGGATTTATTGGATTCGGCAATCTGGCCAGGGCAGTATACAGGGGATTGAAAGAAGAAGAAGGGATGGAGTTTGCCTACTTTGCCAGAAACAAAAAGGAGGCCCCCCTACCTTATTACGATACCATGCAGGGCCTGGTAGCTGCTTCCGACGTGATATGGCTGGGTGTAAAACCACAGGACCTGGGCGACATTCTCACAGAGTTGAAAGCCTGCAACAGGGAAGAAAAAACCATTGTCTCCCCTGTTGCCGGAAAAAGCATCGCACACATTGAACGCTACCTGGGGAAGGAGCAGCTGATTGTCCGCATCATGCCCAACCTCGCCATGGCTTACCGGAAATCGGTTACTGCTTTTACCGCCAACCGGCCCGGCGACAAGAAGGCAAGGGAAATATACGCACTGTTGGGTAAACTGGGCAAAGCAGTGGAGCTGGAGGAGAGTGGTTTCGATCTGTTCACCTCCATCTTCGGTAGTGGCCCGGCCTTTATCCTTTCCTTCATTCAAATCTTCAAAGAGAAGATGCAAGAGTTCAATCTGCCAGGGCCCTTGCTGGACGAGCTATTGTTGGAGTTAACGCAGGGGACCACCCTCTATTTTGCACAAAATCAGAAAGACTACAGCATTGAGGAGCTAATCAGGAACATCACCAGCAAGGGAGGTACCACCCAGGCAGGGCTGGATTATTTCCGCAACCATAAGATCGGGAAACATTTCGAGGGCGTACTTGATGCAGCTAGAAACCGTTCGGAAGAGATGAGCCACAACGGGAACAACATTTCCGAACAGTCATGATGCCCTAGGCTTTTTCCATCTTCGCCTTGTAGGCAATGGCATAGAAGCGAATCTGTTTAATTACGGAAAGAAGCCCGTTGGAACGGGTAGGCGAAAGATGTTCGGTGAGTCCAATCTCTTTCAGGAAGCGCAGGTCGGTGCCAATAATTTCATCCGGCGTACGACCGTCAAACACACGCAGCACCAAAGCAAGCAGCCCCTTCACGATGATGGCATCACTTTCGGCCTGAAACCACAGTTTTCCATCCCGGTAGTCCGTTTGTAGCCACACGCGACTCTGGCACCCCTCAATGATATTTTCGGGCGTCTTGTATTTTTCATCGAGCGAAGGCAGGGCGTTGCCATGTTCTATGATTACCGCGTACTTGTCCATCCAGTCGTCGTAGAGGCTGAATTCATCAATTATCTCCTGTTGTACTTCGTTTATTGTCTGCATTGTTTCACTTTTCATTAGGAGAGGCCTTTCCGTCGTATCCGGCCGGCTCTTTCTCCCTGACTATTTTCTGTTGCTGAGAGAGTCTCTCTGTTTTACTTTTCTGAAAAAATCACTTCCATGACGGTCTGGCCGACTGCCTTCAGGGTATTGCGGTCGATATTGCGCATATCGTCGCTGAGGGTATGCCAATGTGGAGCAAAGCCCGTAGGCGTGTCGTTCTTCAGATTGATGATATTGGCACTGGGAGCACGTTTCATCTTGTTTACCGGCAAATGGTCGTCGGTAATATATCCGCCACTCTGGGAAAGGAAATAATTGTCGTATCCCAACCTTGCTGCAGTGATCCATACCTTTTCCACCACGCCGGGTGCATATTGCATGGAGTATCCCTCTTTTCGAAAGGTAGCATTGCTGCTACCCACCATATCCAGCAGGATGCCATAAGCTGCTTTGTAGTTCTCCGTATGAGGCTGCTCTGACCAGTATTGAGAACCCAGGCACCACCAGTCGCCTTGCACCCATTCTTCATCAAAAGAAGGCTGCCCCCAGTCCTCCAGGTCGAATAAGATGATGTCCACACCAACTTCCAGGGGTTTTAGTTGTAGCTGACGGGCAATTTCGAGCAGCACCCCCACCCCGCTTGCTCCATCGTCCGCACCGGTGATTGCCTGCCGTTGTCTTTGTCTATCACTTTCTTCATCGGCAAACGGGCGGGAGTCCCAATGGGCAAAGAGCAATATCCTTTTTTCCTTTTCCGGTTGATAGCTGGCCACGATATTTCGTAAGGGCAGATTCTTTCCGTCGTAATGGGTGATGCTGGCACGTTGTTCGATCACCGAGGCGCCGTATCTCTTTAACTTTGCTGTCAGGTAATCGCCGCAAGCCTCGTGTGCCGGTGAGCCCGGCACGCGCGCCCCAAAATCGACCTGTGCCTGTATAAACGCATAGGCACTGTCGGCATTAAAATCGGGCGAAAGCCGAGTATATAATTCTGGCTCCGCAACTTGCTTTTTGGGCTGGCAGGAGTTACAGGACAACGTATAGAGGAATCCTGCAATCAATACCACACTAAACGAAAAGATGCGCAGTTGTTTCATTTACAATATATTTTTTTAGTTTTCAGAATTCCGTTGACGGTTTTCTGTTTTTATTCTTAATACCGGATCTTGCATCTCACCTGTTCTTCTGATAGGAATAGTCCGAAATGCCGATATTCGTATAGGTCTCCTTGAGCGCCTCCTCATCGTCGGTAATCACCAGCAGCTTATCTCCGGCGTGCAATTCAGTCTGCCCGGTAGGCACAAAATACTGCTCTCCCCGCTTCACCATGACTACCAATGTCTTGTCGGGCAGCGGCATCTCAATCAGGTTTCTTCCATACTGCAAGGTCTCCTCGGAAATATGAATCTCTGTCATGGCCGATTTGATCTCTTCGGCAAACTCCACGTCAAAATCTTCAAACTCCTTGTACTGAGGCGGTTTTTCGGATAACCTCAGCCATCGTGCCACAATGGGCAGTGATGTTCCCTGAACAAGTAGGGATACGATCGTGATAACAAACACCATATTAAAGATCCATCTTGCATGAGGAATCCCTTCCGCCAGCGGAAGTATGGCAAAGATGATGGGTACAGCCCCTCTCAGGCCGACCCACGAGACATACAGCTTATCTTTAAAACCGATTTTGCGAAACGGCAGAAGTGTCAGGAAAACGGTGAGCGGTCGACCGGCAAAGATAAGGAAGAAAGATATGATTAATGCCGGCACCAGGACATCAAGCAGTTCACCCGGGTTGACAAGCAGCCCGAGCGTGAGAAACAATAATATCTGGCTCATCCAGGCAAAACCATCCATAAACTTCATGGAGGTACGCTTGTGCGAGAATTTTGAATTGCCGATCACCAGCCCGGCAATATAGACAGCGAGATAGCCATTACCTTTCAGATAATAGGTCGATGCAAATATAAAAACTCCCACGATCAGCAACAGCACGGGGTACAAGGAAGCGTTGGCCATCCGGATGCGGTTGATGACGATTACGGCTCCTTTTCCGAGGAGAAAGCCCATTCCGGCACCCACAACCAACTGTATCACAACATTCAGGACTACCATGCCTATATGCGGGTCGCTGCCAGACTGGATAATACCCATGAACATCACGGTAAGCATATAGGCCATCGGGTCGTTGCTTCCGCTTTCCAGCTCAAGCAGGGGACGCAGGTTATTCTTGAGCACCAGTCCTTTGGACCTCAAGATGCCGAACACGGAGGCTGAATCGGTAGAGGAAAACGTAGAGGCGAGCAGCATCGCCGTGAGCATGCCAATGCCCAGTGCGGGAAACATCATCCCCGAGAGCCAGTAAGTAAAGAAGCCTGTAATGATTGCCGTGATGAACACCCCCAGGGTGGCAAGCACCACCCCCGGCCAGATGACCGGCTTTATTTCCGAAAACTTGGTATCCAGTCCACCTGAAAAAAGAATAATTGTCAAACAGATGGTGCCTATTGTCTGGGCAGTTTGCACATTTTCAAACACCAGCCCAAAACCGTCGGAGCCAAAGGCCATGCCCACAACGAGGAAAAGCAACAATACCGGGACGCCAAAGCGATGGCCTGCTTTTCCCACCAGCATACTGATGAAAAACAGAATGGACCCTATAAGTAGTAGAAGCTCGGTACTTATCGTCATTGTATCTTATTATTATTGAGTGAATGTAATGTGATCGGGCAATATGCTCAGCGATGCATCCATCCCCATAATCAAGGGGAAGTTCAGCTTTGCATGTCCCACCGGAAAATCAAAGCAGACAGGAAAATCACAATCTCTCACAGCCTCCAGAATAGATTGCCTCAACGGGAAATACATCTGGTCGTCCTCTTCATAATCCGAAAACTGCCCCACAATCAAGCCGCTTATTCTCTCAAAAGCACCTGCAAGCTTTAACTGCCAAATCATCCGGTCCACCCGGTATGGAACTTCGCC
This sequence comes from Proteiniphilum sp. UBA5283, assembly GCA_002408485.1. Lineage (GTDB taxonomy): Bacteria > Bacteroidota > Bacteroidia > Bacteroidales > Dysgonomonadaceae > Proteiniphilum. Next base: position 45,007 of record DHSP01000014.1, read on the forward strand.
TGTATCTTCAATAAACAAAATACCCCGATGAGGTATCTTTGCATACGGAGAACCCAGCAAACCGCAAAAAACAGATAAATTTCCCCCAAAAAGGCTTCCGGCAGCGGAACCTTCCCGGTTCGGGGAACCTTCCGTCACAGGAATACGATATTCCACCGATTGCCCCGCAAGCAGGGATCTGATATAACGGAGAGATCTGTCTCCTTCACCCTCGTCAGAAAAATGTTTGGCCATGGGGCCATGCACCGAAGCAATGCCATTATGCTGCAAGGCTGCATGCAGGGCAGTGATATCGCTAAAGCCGACCACCCATTTTGGATTTTTTCTGATCCCTGCAAAATCGAGCCTGCTGAGTAAATGAACCGTACCGTATCCGCCACGGGAGCAGAGAACAAGCTTCACTGCCGGATCGTCAAAAGCCTGTTGAAGGTCGCCCAGTCTCTCTTCCACCGATCCGCTGAAACGGCCGGCATCAGACAGCGTATGATCGGCAATGATGGGCTGCAGTCCCCAGCTCTTCAAGACCGCGGCCGCATCATGTACCATACAGCTGTCAATCTTTCCCGCAGGGGAAAGGATGACAGCTGTATCATTTATTTGCAGAGAGGGAGGACGTATCATGTCGAACCATTTATTAACGCGCCATCACGAAGGACAGCACCACTCAGAAGAGTGAGCATGCTTACGCGTCGATATTTGCATAGGTAGCATTTTCTTCAATGAACTCCCGTCGCGGTGCAACCTCCTCTCCCATCAACATGGTGAAGATGATATCCGCATCGGCGGCATTTTCAATTGTCACCTGCTTCAGCAGGCGATGTTCGGGATTCATCGTGGTGCTCCAAAGCTGCTCGGCGTTCATTTCACCAAGACCCTTGTATCGTTGTGTATGGATGGAGTTCTCGTTACCGTCGCCATATTTGTCGATAAACTCTTTCCGCTGGCGTTCGTTGTAGCAATACTCCTCTACTTTGCCCTTCTTACACAGGTAAAGCGGCGGCGTGGCAATATAGACATATCCGTTTTCAATGAGCGTACGCATGTAGCGGAAGAAGAAGGTAAGGATCAGCGTATCAATATGGCTGCCATCGACGTCGGCGTCGGTCATCAGAATAATTTTGTGATACCGCAACTTCGAAATGTTGAGTTCCTTGGAATCCTCTTCCGTGCCGATGGTGACTCCCAGTGCCGTGTAGATATTCTTAATCTCGTCGCTCTCCAGCACCTTGTGCGGCATCGCCTTCTCCACATTCAATATTTTCCCGCGCAAGGGAAGAATAGCCTGAAACATCCGGTTGCGCCCCTGCTTGGCGGTACCCCCTGCAGAGTCACCCTCCACAAGGAAGATCTCGCTCAGCTCGGGATCCTTGCTGGAACAATCGGCCAGCTTGCCGGGCAATCCTGCTCCGGACAACGGTGATTTGCGCTGCACCATCTCCCGTGCCTTGCGAGCGGCCTGACGGGCTGTAGCTGCAAGAATCACCTTCTCCACAATCACTTTTGCTTCCCGGGGATGTTCTTCCAGATAGTACTTCAGTGCTTCGCCGATGGCCTGGTCTACGGCCCCGATTACTTCGTTGTTCCCCAGCTTGGTTTTGGTTTGTCCCTCAAACTGCGGCTCGGCCACCTTCACCGAGAGCACGGCTGTGAGCCCTTCGCGGAAGTCGTCACCACTGATTTCCACCTTTACCTTCTCCAACATTTTGGAGTCTTCGGCATACTTCTTCAGTGTGCGCGACAAGCCTCTCCTGAAACCGGTAAGATGGGTCCCTCCTTCAATCGTGTTGATGTTATTTACATACGAGAATATGTTCTCGTTGTACGTATCGTTATAGGTCATCGCGATCTCTATGGGAATCCCGTTTTTCTCTGTTACAATGTGAATGGGTGTCTGGATAAGCGAATCTTTGTTCTTGTCGATATAAATCACGAACTCTTCCAATCCCGTTTCGGAATAGAAACGTTCAGTCTTGTAGGATCCGTCTTCGCGGTGAGTCCTTTTATCAGTAAGCGTCAACGTAAGTCCTGCATTCAAAAAGGCCAGTTCCCGCAGGCGGGTGGCCAGGATATCGTACCGATACTCAAGGACGTTGAAAATGGCCTCGTCCGGTTTAAAGGTGATGATCGTTCCCGTATCCTTTGTCTCGCCGACAATATTCACATCGCTGTATGGCTTGCCCTGTGAATATTCCTGCACGTATATTTTTCCGTTCTTGCGAACCTCTGCCTTTAAATAAATGGAGAGAGCATTCACACAGGAAACACCCACACCGTGAAGCCCTCCGGAAACTTTGTAAGAACCCTTATCGAATTTCCCCCCTGCATGCAGCACGGTAAGCACTACCTCCAGAGCCGATTTTTTTTCCTTCTCGTGAAAATCCACCGGAATCCCCCGTCCGTTGTCCTTAACCGTAATAGAGTTATCTTCGTTGATGATGACATTTATTTCGGTACAATATCCGGCAAGTGCTTCGTCGATGGAGTTATCCACCACCTCGTACACCAAATGATGAAGCCCCTTTTCGCTCACATCGCCAATATACATTGCCGGACGCTTGCGCACCGCCTCAAGTCCTTCAAGCACCTGGATATTCTGGGCGGAATACTCTCCGCTTGAGGATCTTCTTTCTTCTTCTGACATGCTGATTTGTTTTGTTAAAATATCTCTTTGAATTAACGGTTTACACCCGGTTTAACGGCTGTAATAAAAACAAGCAAATGTACGAAAAATCCACCTCTTTTCCAATCCTTTTTGCTTTTTTTAGAAGCCATCAGCAAAGGGCACAAAAAAAAGAAAAGCGGACCTCTGGCCCGCTCTGCATGACAATCGAATGAGGAAAGCCCGCCTAGAGGAGATAATCTATTGCCGCCCTGGCTGTCCGCACTTTTGCGACGAAAGCGCCTACCTGCAAATGTGCGGGATGTTCGGCATAAATCTTTAGATCGGCGAGCGACTCAAACTCACTATCGAGCACCACGTCATAATTGTCGCCGGCCGCATCGACATGATTCACACTTACTTCCATCTTCTTTATTTCGGGGATCACCTGCCTCAATGCCTCCAACCTTTCTTTAATGATAAGTGCATTTTCAGCTTTCGTCTTCCCTTCTGCCTGATCGGCCAGCTTAAACAACACCAGATGCTTGATCATATTTTTTTAATTGAGGATACCACATGCACAAAAAAGCCGAGCAATAAATGACCGGCTTTCTGTAAATTTATAACAATCAGAAATCAGCTTAAACTGTTCACGTGTGCAGCTAATTTCGATTTCAGGTTGTTGGCTTTATTTTGGTGAATCACGTTCTTCTTCGCCAACTTATCCAACATGGAACAAACTTCGGGATACATTTTCTGAGCTTCTTCCTTCGATGTAATGCCACGCAGTTTGCGAACCTGCCCCCTCGTTGTACGAGATGCATACCTGTTGGTCAACCGACGCACTTTGGTTTGTCTAATTCTCTTTTCTGATGATTTGTGATTTGCCATTTGATTGACGCGTAAATTTATTTCTTTTATACTTGTAGCCCATAGGGGAGTCGAACCCCTCTTTCAAGAATGAAAATCTTGCGTCCTAACCGATAGACGAATGGGCCTTTTGTAGGCGTGAACCTCACTTTGACCGGATCGATGTCCGAATTGCGGGTGCAAATATAGAATGTTTTTTTTTAACAGCAAAACATTCCCCCCATTTTTTCTGTTTTTTTCACAAATACGCATCCCGGGGGACAAAAACGGAAGTCTGTTTTTTTTATCCGTTTTAAAAATTGGTTCTTCCATTTTTTTTTCCTAATTTTGCGCCCGTAAATAATGTAGACAGCAACTATAATAGAATAAACATATGAAAAGAACATTTCAACCCTCTAACAGAAAGAGAAAAAACAAACACGGGTTCCGCTCCAGAATGACTACTAAAAACGGAAGAAAAGTGCTTGCTTCTCGTCGGGCTAAAGGCAGAGCAAGATTGACCGTGTCGGACGAATATTAAGCGAAGATTGCCCACCGGTGCCCTCTTTCCCTATATATAAGGGTGGCGCCTCCAGAACAAATCCGCCCTCTGCTTTTGCAGAAGATCGGAACAACATACAAAAACAGGAATGCGGAGATCCACATTCCTGTTTTTGTGTTTCCCGGCCATCTCCTTTTCGCTTCGCTTCATCTCTTTTTCTATTCCTTACCTCCTCACTGTTATTTTTTTTGTACTTTTGCACCAGCAATAAGCATTCTTATTTAGCATCGCGGTTATGACGACTAAAAAACAAACAGAGAAAACAATATTCGGCAATCACATTCTGAAAAATCTGCTGATAATCATTGGTTGTGGTATACTGATCATTGTCCTGGCATTGCTCTTGTTGGGTCTCTACACCCGGCATAGCCAGAATGTGGTGGTTCCCACCCTGGAGGGACTTCAGGTGAACGAAGCAAGCACCATTCTGCACGGCAAAGGACTGGAAGCCCAGATTGTGGATTCCGTCTACCGGCGTGACGCCGTACCCGGCGCCATCCTCGACCAGACGCCCAAAGCAGGCAATAAGGTGAAGGAGGGCCGCTCCATATATATCACCATTTATTCGCGGACTCCACAGCAGGTGTCCGTTCCGGGACTGGTGGACTACTCAACGCGCCAGGCTTCTGCACTGCTGAACTCGCTGGGATTCACACAGCTATCCATGGAGGAGGTACCAGCCGAATACTCAGGTCTGGTAGTGGCCGTGAAGTATCGGGGAAAGACACTGACGCCCGACGAGAAAGTGCCTGCAGGTTCTCCCCTGACGCTGGTCATCACCAGCGGCACGATAGCCGACTCCCTAAACGTGGACGATGAATATATTGTGGCACCGGAAAAAAACGGCGGCAGGAATTCTGACCCGCAGGAAGGAGCAATAGACAATTCATTTTTCTAATTGGCTGCACTGTGACGAAAGAAGATTTGGATGATTTTGATTTTTTGCCGGATGACGACGATGATTTGGCAGGCGATATTCCGGAGAAAGATCAAAAGTACGAACATTATCGATTTGTAGCCGATAAAGGACAAAACCTGCTGCGAATCGATAAGTTTCTGGCAGTACGGATTGAAGGAATCTCACGAAACAGGCTTCAGCAGGCTGCCGAGGCGGACTGCATCCTGGTCAACGGAAAACCGGTAAAATCGAATTACCGGGTGAAACCGCTCGACGAGATCTCCATTGTGATGGACTGGCCGCGGCATGAGCTGGAGATACTTCCCGAAGACATTCCGCTAAACATTGTATACGAAGACGATACCCTGATGGTGGTGAATAAACCGGCCGGCATGGTGGTACACCCCGGACACGGGAATTATACCGGCACACTGGTCAACGCAGTGGCTTTTCACCTGAAGCAGGATCATATTAGTGGCATGGACGACCCCCGGATGGGGTTGGTACACAGAATTGACAAAGACACCTCCGGATTGCTGCTGGTTGCAAAGACGCCCGAAGCCAAAACCGACCTCTCCGCTCAATTCTTCCGGAAAGAGACCAAACGGCTCTATGTGGCGTTGGTTTGGGGGAATGTGGTTGAAGACAACGGAACCATTGAGGGCCACATAGGGCGCGACCCGAAGGACCGCATGGTCATGCGTGTCTTTCCCGAAGGCGACCAGGGCAAGGCAGCCGTCACACACTACACCGTGCTGGAACGATTTGGCTACGTCACCCTCGTCCAGTGCCGGCTCGAGACAGGCCGTACTCATCAGATAAGGGCCCACATGAAGCACCTGGGACACCCGCTGTTCAACGACGAACGCTATGGTGGCAACGAGATCCTTCGGGGAACACATTTTGCGAAATACAAACAATTTGTGTACAATTGTTTTGCCCTCTGCCCGCGTCAATGCCTCCACGCACGCACGCTGGGATTCATACATCCGGCTACAAGAGAAACGCTTCATTTTGAGAGTGACATACCGGATGACATGCAGGCCGTCATAGACCGTTGGCGTATATACACGGCATCGAGAGAACAAATTGAGTGAAAAACAAACATATAATAATTGCATGAACAAAAATATCGCCATCGTGTGGGGCGGATATTCCTCAGAGAAGGTGATTTCCGAAAAAAGCGCCGCCGGCATATACTCCTTCCTCGACAAGATTAGATACAACATCTTCAAGGTGAAGATCGATCGCACATCGTGGGAGGCAGAATACCACGGGGTCACTATTCCCATCAACAAAAATGATTTCAGCTTCGTGGCTAACGGGCAAACGGTCAAGATCCACTTTGCCTATATCACCATCCACGGCACTCCCGGCGAAGACGGCACGTTGCAGGGCTATTTCGATATGCTGGGCATCCCCTATTCAAACTGTGGGGTACTGGCATCGGCACTCACATTCAACAAGTTCACCTGCAACCACTTTCTGAAAAGCTTCGGCATCAGGGTGGCCGACTCGGTAATTCTGAGAAGAAACGATCCGTTCCGTCCCGGAGATATTGTCTCCGGACTTGGCTTACCGCTTTTCGTAAAGCCCAATGTGGGCGGGTCGAGCTTCGCCACCGCCAAGGTAAAAGAGGCGTCACAACTGGAAAAAGCGGTTGAAGATGCCTTTCTGGAAGCACCGGAGGTAATTATCGAGAGTTTTATCGCGGGTACAGAGGTGACCTGTGGCTGTTTTGAAACCGACAAAGGGTTCACCGCACTGCCGCTGACCGAGGTGGTAACTACCAACGAATTCTTCGATTTCAATGCCAAGTACAACGGTCAGGTGGAGGAGATCACGCCGGCACGGATATCCGACGGACTCACGCTGACCATTCAACGGGAGACCGAAAAAATATACCGGCTGATCGGTGCAAAAGGGATCATCCGGGCCGACTACATTATTTCCGATAACCAACCTGTCCTTCTTGAAGTGAACACCACACCCGGAATGACATCCACCAGCTTTATCCCCCAGCAGGCGGCGGCAGCGGGACTATCCATGACAGATATCCTGACAGGCATCATTGAAACAGAATACAAAAAAGCAAGGGAAGCAAGTTCTGCTTTACCATAAATCTCCTGATGATGGAAACAACAACCAACCTTTTCGACGACATCCGGCCGCTCCACGACAGTGAAGTAGCAGAAACCATAGCTCTGCTTCTTGACGACCTGTATTTTAGGCGTGCAGTGGAGCCATTCGTTAAGCCATTCACCTGGGAACAGTTTTCGGCTGCCATGAGTAGCTGTAACTCGAAGCAGGACTTTCAGCGTAACATCATTTATCCGGTTATGCACAAGCTTATTGACCGGACAACCACCGAAATGAAGGGTTACGGATGGGAAAACGGAGATGAGCAACACAATCACCTTTACGTTTCCAATCACCGCGACATTGTACTGGATGCAGCCTTCCTGAACATTTTGATGTTCGACAAGGGAAAACCAACCACCGAGATTGCCATCGGTGATAACTTGCTGATTTACCCGTGGATTGAAAAGCTGGTGCGACTCAACAAAAGCTTCGTAGTGAAACGGGGTGTTTCCGTGAGGCAGATGCTGGAGGCATCCACCCACCTCTCTCGCTACATCCACCATACCGTGTTTGAAAGGGCTCAGCCGGTGTGGATAGCCCAACGGGAAGGACGAGCAAAGGATTCAAACGACAAGACACAGGTGAGCCTGCTAAAGATGCTCACGCTGCACGACAGCACCCATCCTGTCGATGCATTGAAACACCTGCAGATCATTCCCCTGTCAATATCTTACGAGTTGGACCCCTGTGACTATCTGAAAGCCAAGGAGTTTCAGCTCAAGCGAGACAATCCGACACACAAAAAAAGCAATGCCGATGACATCGAAAATATGCTCACCGGAATCATGGGATTCAAGGGCCGTGTCCATTTCCGGTTTGGCTCCTGCATCAATCCGCTGATCGAAGCTTTTCCTGCCGATACCCCACGCAACGAGTTGCTGGAAAAGGTAGCCGACATCATCGACAAGGAGATCTACCGCAACTACTCCTTCTTCCCGTTCAATTATGTAGCATACGACCGGATGAGCAACACAAACAGGTTCGCATCGGAATATACCGCAGAAGATGAACAGAATTTCGACAAATACCTGCGCACACAAATCAAAAAAATTGATATTCCGGAAAAAGACGAGACTTTTCTCCGGAAAAAAATAATAGAGATGTACGGAAACACCGTCAAAAACAACCTCCGGGTTCTCTGAAAAAGTGGATGAAAATGAAACCTGCCCTCTTTGCCCTGTGTATTGCTCTCCTTTTGTTGCCGGTAACCGGTTGTGAAAAGGATCCAAAACGCCTGGACAATTATTTCGTGGATTTTGCCACTGTGAAAAAGGAGGCTGCGGGCTACCGTTTCCTGTTGGACAACGGCAGGCTGCTTGTTCCCCAAGAAACAGACTATACGGGTGACGAGGGTCAACGCGTAATTTTCAACTATGTCCCCTTGCAGGGAGATACGGTCAAGATCAATCAGGTCACCAACATCTTCACAGGAGCAATACAGTCGGAAGGTTTTCCGGAAAGGTACACAAAAGATCCGGTCAAAATTCAAAGCATCTGGGTGGCGGGCGGTTATCTCAACATGGTTATCGAAACCGAATATCACAGCAAACCACACAAGGTGGCACTGTTTCGCGATAGCTCCTCACCCTCGGCAGATCTATACTTCAGTCATTCCCGGGAGGATGATCCTCCCGGCTACCCGCAAATAATGTACGTTTCCTTCCTGCTCAGCAGCCTGCATACCCAAAACGGAACTCCCGTTTCTTTCCGGCTATTCATCCAGACTTACAACGGGCTCCGCGAAATGCACTTCACCCTGCAATAATCCACACACATCCCCTGCCCTGCTACCGGATAATCTATCCGGCATTTCCAGTAAACTTACCTTTCGCTGGGTTATGGGCGGCCCTGTGTCAGAGGAGGAATCGGATCTTCGTCGATAGCAAAATCAATCGGCAAAAGACATTTTACGTTCACCTTTTCACCCCCGTTTTCACCCGGGATCCATTTCGGCATCAGTCCAAGTACCCTTACTGCCTCGTCGTTCAGCAGGGGATTCAACCCATCCACCACTTCAATGTTCGATACGGAGCCGTCGGCTGCTACGATAAACGAGCATAGGATCCTTCCCTGAATTCCCTCCTGCAGCGCTTCACGCGGGTAACGGATGTTATGGGAGATAAAATCACCAAGGCCTGTTTCGCCATGAGCGTATCGCGGCATCTTATCCACAATGGTGTAGATTTCTTGGTTTTCAATGATCTCCTTGTCGGTTTTGGCATAAGCCTTCGCGGTGGCGGAGCTGGAAGGTTGACCGGTACTTTTCGAAGCCACACGGGCATTTTTATTCAGCCTGAAATACATAGGTACATAGGTTTCGGACCGCACTATCTCTCCTTTATACCTTGCAGGACGCCACGGCGGCATATTCTGTAAAATACGCAATGCCTCCTTGTTGAGAAGCGAGTCGGCACGATGGATGATATTAAAATTGGAAAGCGTTCCGTCTTTTTCCACCACGAAGGTATACACGACTAACCCCTGGGCATCACGCGCAACTGCATCGGCCGGATAGCTCAACGTATTTGAGATAAAGCGGTGCATTTCGGCAGTGCCGCCTACATACATCGGCACAATATCAGGCTCTTCAATAATTTTATCGCTGTTCGAGACAGGAGGGTTCTGTGCGGTGAGAGGCAACGATGTACCGCTTAACATTCCAATAAAAACAGATAGGGCCGATACAATGAAAAATCTGCGTAAGTCCATTTGATGATGATCTGAAAAATATTACTGTTTAAGCTCACAAAGATACAAAAACCATCTGTTTACACAAACGAAAACTTAGCCGGGAGCCTATTTTCCTGATTTATTGCCTTCCTATTTTTTTCAGTGTTTTGCATTCCGGCAACCCGACATTCTCTCCCGGCGGTGTTTGTGGTCCGTACAGCCCGCTATATTTCCATCGAGTCCGTTTTAGCACATTCCCAACCAATCATGGCGGTTTTACGGGTGTTGCCCCACATATAACCACCAATACTTCCCGACGATTGAATAACTCGATGACAGGGAATAAGATAGGAAACAGGATTGCTGCCGATGGCCGTGCCAACTGCCCTGGAAGCACCGGCATTCTTTATGTGGGCGGCAACCCGTCCGTAGGTGGAGAGCTTCCCCATGGGAATTTTCAAAAGCGCCTCCCATACTTTCAATTGGAAATCGGTTCCTTTCAGGTGTAGTTTTATTTCGGGCAGCCTGCTCCAGTCGTTTTGAAAAATGGACAACGCGTTTTGTTGCATCAAATCCGGCTTTCGTTGAAAAACAGCGCTGGGAAATTGTCGTCTCAAATAGCCGAACGCATTGGTCTCATCGTCGTCAAAAGCCATATAGCAAACTCCTTTTGGCGTTGAAGCCACGATCACATTACCGAAGGGGCTTTTGGAAAAGCTGTAATTTATGAGTAGTTTTTCACCTCCGTTTTTGTATTCTGCCGGCGTCATCCCCTCAATTCCGATGAAAAGGTCGTGCAGCCGCCCCGTGCCCGAAAGTCCTGTCTCAAAAGCCGTATCCAAAAGGGTAGCCTGTTGCTCTTTCAGTAGCTTTTTGGCATGTTCAATGCTGATATACTGTAAGAATTTTTTGGGCGTCGTTCCTGCCCATTCGCAAAACAAACGCTGAAAATGAAAAGGACTTAAATGTACATGCCGGGCAACATCGTCCAGATCGGGTTGTTTCCTGAAATTATTTTTTATGTATTCAATTGCTTCGGCAATCCGGTTGTAATTAAGTTGTTGCTGTTCGTACATGAAATATGAATTTTATGCTGCAAATATCCGGATAATGTAGCTGTTGCAAAACCCGAAACTTGCTTTATTTTGTATGCAGGAAATGTTATCAAAGAAGGGCAGCTAGCCGCAGAGACGCAAATGTACACAATAGAATTAAAAAACAAACACTTACCCCAGCAAAAAAAACAACCCCATGCTGTTTGTCTGCAAAACGACACACAAATAAAGTTCCATATACTCATATTGTCGCTGAAAATCCGTACCTTTGTGGCCTAAAAAGATTGTTTTCATGCAAAATATCCGTAATATTGCCATCATTGCCCACGTGGATCATGGTAAGACCACGCTGGTGGATAAAATGTTGATGGCTGGCCACCTTTTCCGGGACAACAAACAGAACGACGACCTGATTCTGGATAACAACGACCTGGAACGGGAACGTGGCATCACCATCCTCTCCAAGAATGTTTCCATCCGTTATAAGGACACCAAGATAAACATCATTGACACACCCGGACACGCCGACTTTGGCGGGGAGGTGGAGCGCGTACTGAACATGGCCGACGGATGTCTGCTGGTTGTCGACGCCTTTGAAGGCCCCATGCCACAGACACGTTTTGTGCTGCATAAAGCACTGGAGATCGGGCTGAAACCCATCCTGGTGATTAACAAGGTGGACAAGCCCAACTGCCGCCCCGAAGAGGTGCAGGAAGAGGTGTTCGACCTGATGTTCAGCCTCAACGCCACCGAAGATCAGCTCGACTTTCCCACCATTTACGGATCTGCCAAACAGGGTTGGATGTCGGACAACTGGAAGAAGCCCTCGGGCGACATCATTCCGCTGCTCGATGCCATCCTCAAATATATCCCTGCCCCCAAAACACTGGAAGGGACCCCCCAGATGCTCATCACCTCACTCGATTATTCCAACTATGTGGGACGTATCGCCGTGGGACGCGTGCACCGTGGCGCCATCCTCATCAACAAGGATTATGCACTTTGCAAACGCGACGGCAGCATCAGGAAGATCCGCATTAAGGAAGTAGACGTATTCGAGGGACTGGGAAGGTCGAAGGTCGACGAAGTGACCTCCGGCGATATCTGCGCGCTGATCGGTATTGACGGATTTGAAATCGGCGACAGCATCACCGACCTGGAAAAGCCGGAACCGCTCGACCCCATTGCCATCGACGAGCCGACCATGTCGATGCTGTTCACCATCAACAATTCTCCTTTCTTCGGTCAGGACGGGAAATACGTCACCTCACGCCATATCTACGAACGGTTGATGCGCGAACTGGATAAGAACCTGGCGCTTCGCGTGGAGGAGACAGACAGCTCCGACTCGTGGATCGTATACGGCCGCGGTGTGTTGCACCTCTCGGTGCTGATCGAGACCATGCGCCGCGAAGGTTACGAACTGCAGGTAGGCCAGCCACAGGTGATCATCAAAGAGATTGCCGGGGAAAAGCATGAACCGGTAGAGCAACTCACCGTGAACCTTCCCGAAGAGTCGGCCAGCAAGATCATTGATGTGATTACCCGCCGTAAGGGAGAGCTTCTCTCCATGGAAAATAAAGGCGACCGTATGCACATGGAATTTGTCATCCCTTCACGGGGCATCATCGGGCTGAACAACGTTGTGCTCACCCTCTCTGCCGGGGAAGCCATCATGGCACACCGCTTTCTGGAGTTTCAACCCTGGAAAGGAACCATCGAAAAACGGCTCAACGGCTCCATCATTGCCGGCGAGTCAGGAAATGCCTATGCCTATGCACTGGACAAACTACAAGACAGGGGCCGCTTTTTTATCGAGCCACAAACCGATGTATATGCCGGACAAGTGGTAGGCGAACACACCAAGGAAGGCGACCTGGTAGTGAATGTCACCAAATCGAAGAAACTCACCAACGTGCGTGCCTCGGGCACCGACGACAAGGCCCAGCTGGCTCCTCCCGTAATTTTCAGTCTGGAAGAGGCCCTGGAGTATATCAAGGAAGATGAATACGTGGAAGTTACTCCCCGGTTTATGCGTATCAGGAAGATACTGCTGGACGAGAACGACCGCAAGCGGTCCGCAAAAAGGG
>DHSP01000014.1:58084-60138 GCA_002408485.1 Proteiniphilum sp. UBA5283
GTGGTGACGGAGTGTTGTTTTTCTACGCCCCGCATCTGCATACACATGTGCTGTGCCTCAATCACGACCATCACCCCCATAGGGTTCAGCGTCTTCTGAATACATTCTTTTATTTGTGTGGTAAGGCGTTCCTGCACTTGCAGACGCCGCGAATAGACATCCACCACACGGGCTATCTTGCTCAGTCCTGTGATATATCCATCCGGGATATATGCTACATGCGCCTTTCCGTAGAACGGCAACATGTGATGCTCACAGAGGGAGAACAGGTCAATGTCTTTCACGATCACCATCTGGCGGTAGTTTTCCCTGAACAGCGCCGCACGGAGGATCTCTTCGGGATCCTGCCAGTAGCCCCTCGTCAGATATTGCATCGCCTTTGCCACGCGCTCCGGTGTTTTCACCAACCCTTCGCGATATACATCCTCACCCAGAAGCGTGAGGATATCTTTCATATGATCCGAGATTACGGACTTTTTTTGCTCTATTTCTTCGGTGGACATCAATTTTTCAATTAATTGGAATTTTCACCTCATCTACCACAACATACATCTCTTTGCCAAAGGAAGGAAATGCTTTTCTCAATTCGTGCATCACCTTCTGGGCCTCGTCGCGGGTTTCAAAATTGCCCACCCGTAAACGCCAGAAAGGGGATTCAAACAAGACGACCGTCTCAAGCTCGGGAAATGAGGCATTTATCAGACTTTGTTTCCGGTTGGCTTCATTTTTAGAAGTCCGCTGATTATTCCCGGAGAAAGCCTGGATCTTGTATCCACGCATTTTATAATACTGAATGGTTCCCTCAGCATTGGAGTAGACCGTCCGGGGTGGTGCCATGGGGCGTCCCAGCACCTGGGCAATGCTCTCATCTTCGTAGACTGTCACCTTTCCTTTGCCGGGAACAGCCGCATTCAACGACTGGAGAATATCTTTTTTTTGTGTCGATGACTGCGTGTGGGAACCTGTTTGTGAGGATATCTGTGCGTAGGAGACTGTTGAAACCAGCAATAACAGAAAGGAAATTGTATACCGAAGATAACGTTTCATACGATTATTTTGTTTTGGTCATCTGTAGTTCACAACCGATAACCGAAATACATTGCTAAGCTGCAAAGATAACGAACATTTTCGTTTCACAAGGTAAGCATAGGACAAATAAATTTGCCCTATGCCATTGGTGAAATCGTGTAACTCTATCAAAAAGCCTCAATGATCGGCATGAATTTATCTACCCCCAGTGACGCTCCGCCAATAAGACCTCCGTCCACATCGGGATTGGAAAAGAGTTCTTTTGCGTTGGAGGCGTTTGCGCTCCCGCCGTACAGGATTGAGGTGTTGTCTGCAATCTCCTTTCCATACTTCGCCGACAGCGTTTGACGGATAAATGCATGCATCTCCTGTGCCTGACCGGCCGTGGCTGTTTTACCCGTACCAATAGCCCATACCGGTTCGTAGGCAAGCACAATCTTGCTAAAATCTTCCGGCGAAAGGTCGAATAACGATGCTTCGATCTGAGATTTTACCACGTCGAAATGCTTGTCAGCCTCTCTCTCGGCCAGCACCTCACCGATACAGAAAATGGGAGTGAGTCCGTTGGCAAGGGCCAGCTGCACCTTCTCCTTCAATATCTCGGGTGTTTCGTGGTAGTAAGCCCTTCTTTCGCTATGGCCAAGGATCACATATTTGGCGCCTGTGGAAGCAACCATCTCTGCCGATACCTCTCCGGTATAAGCGCCCGATACCTTGTCGGCACAATTCTGTGCGGCAACACCAATTTTGGCAGTATCAACAGCGTTCACCACGCTTGCCAAATGGATGAACGGGGTACCGATCACCACATCGCAATTTACAGTTTTGCCTTTCAGCGCTTCGTTCAATGCTGTGGCCAACGCAACTCCTTCCTGCAGGTTTTTATTCATTTTCCAGTTTCCTGCGACAATGTTTTTTCTCATAAACAATCTTTATTTAATAATTAGTTGAAATTTATCGAATGAGGGTACTTTGCTGTCATCCCATTTCCCAATCACCGTGCCTTCCTTCAGCAACATCAGGCC
>DHSP01000014.1:60427-79026 GCA_002408485.1 Proteiniphilum sp. UBA5283
TCTCTGAACAGTTGCAGGTGGCGCATGTTCATCTCCTCCAGCAAATAAGAGACCATGAGGAAGGTGTAGGATGGATCCGACAGCAGCATATCCGTGATATCGCCGCCAGACTGCCACGCGCCGCTCGTTGCATCATAATAAATCGACTCTACGGAAAAATCCTCTATCCTGGGTTTTTCACCCTCCCTCACCAGATGCGTCTTCATATCCACAAAGGTCCATGTGGAGTCGTTCCAGGGATAGTTCTCCTCTGTGAATTCCCGGGTTTCTCCATTTTTGCTGTAAATGAAAATTGTTTCATACAGATCGGCCTTCTCCGGGTCTACGTACATTTGAAGAGGAATGCTGGCACCAATCTTATAAGGGCGAAAGTCGATCACCGGCAGCCTGTACACATTGTGCAGGGCAAAAAGCACACCGGACACCAACGTAAGGATTGCCACCGGGAGAGCCGTCTTTCGAGACAACAACGGCTTAATTTGCATCCAGTTCGTTGCCATCCAGACAGCACCGGCCAGCAGCACCACGTTCTTGTAAAAAGTCTGCCAGTTACTGATAACGAAAGCATCACCAAAACAGCCGCAATCTTTTACCGGGTTGGCAATCGCGACCCACAGGGTGAGCGGTGTAAAGAAAATCATAAAAAGCAGGACCAAGCGGGTAGTCATCTTCCGGTAAATTCCCAGTAACAGGAAAACACCCAATGCAAATTCGGACACCACCATCAATACTGCCACGGGAAGTGCCAGCGAGAAAAGGCCTGTCAGGCTTAGCTCAATCAGATAATCCTGAATCTTGTAGGTGAAGCCCAGCGGATCCACCGCTTTCATGAATCCGGAAAAAACGAAGGTAGCCCCTACGATAATGCGGGACAACAGTAGCAGGATTTGAGCCGTTTTCCTCATGCTTGCTCGTCGCCAAAGTGTAGTTTTATCAATCCAAAAATGGCATAGTTCACCATGTCCCGGTAGTTGGCGTCAACTCCTTCCGAAATAAGTGTCTGTCCGGCGTGCTCCTCGATCTCTTTCGTTCGATATATCTTCATCAGGATCAGGTCGGTATATGAACTGATCCGCATGCTTCTCCACGCCTCATCGTAATCGTGATTCTTGGCACACATAAGTTCCTTGTTCTCCGACACATGCCTGTCGTACAGCTCCAATGCCTTTTCAACGGTGATATCTATCGTATCTGCGTACCCCAATTGCAGCTGTATCAGCCCAATGATGCCGTAGTTCACGATGCCGATAAACTCGGGGAGAATACCTTCATCCACCCTGTTTTCCTTCTTCACTTCAAGGGAACGGATCCGGTTTGCCTTAATAAAAATCTGATCGGTAACCGATTCAGGCCGTAGAATTCGCCAGGATGCTCCGTAATCGTACAACTTTTTAGCGAAAATCTCCCGGCATGCCACAATTACTTCGTCGAATTGTTTATTGGTAACATCCATAATGTATTGGTGTAATCTGATGAACAAAGATAATCAAAAAAAAGGTACAAGCGTTTAATCTTATACCTTTTTATGCGGGAGCAGCAGCGCTGTCACTTATGAAATGCGGATCGATTTCCCTATACGCAATACCGTTTTCGCGGAGATATTATTCATCGAACAGAGCTGGCTTACAGAAACTCCGTACCGTCTGGAAATAGCGCCCAGCGTATCTCCTTTTTTGATACGGTGATATTTCACGTCGCCCGATACATACTTGTTGGTGCTGGCAGCCGGCTCTTTATAGGGCGTACTGCTGCTGACAATAGATTTGCTGCTGTTGGAGGTTTTCCTGTAACTCGAGTTGGTCACAAGGTATTCGTCGCGGTGAGTTACTTTATTTTGGAAATCGATGATGAAGTTCGGATTGATGGGTTTGCCCAGGAAGCGTGTCTCAAAGTGGAGATGCGATCCGAATGAGCGCCCCGTGTTGCCGGCCAGGCCGATGGGCTGCCCCGAGCGGACAAAGTCGTTTTCATCGACCAGGAATTTCGAAAGATGCCCGTACACGGTCTCCAGTCCATTCACATGACGAACGACAAGGTAATAGCCATAGCCTCTTCTTTCGAATTGCTTTACTCTGATCTTCCCGTCGAAGGCGGCATAAACGGTGTCGCCCGTCTGTGCTTTCAAATCAATTCCATAATGATAACGTCGGCTTCCTCTTCTCCCAAAATTGGAAGTCATATGCCCCACCACCGGCAT
This sequence comes from Proteiniphilum sp. UBA5283, assembly GCA_002408485.1. Classification (GTDB taxonomy): domain Bacteria; phylum Bacteroidota; class Bacteroidia; order Bacteroidales; family Dysgonomonadaceae; genus Proteiniphilum. The sequence continues at coordinate 62,625 of DHSP01000014.1, forward strand.
GGTGAAATTCTCCAGATCCACGATAAACGTATCCGGGGCGTTTTGCAGACTGCCATAAACATTGACATGTTGGTTCACCCACATCCCTCCGTAAATATCGTCGGCGGGAATTTCGTTGGGATCAAATGACTCTCTGCGCTCCTCGGCCTCTTCGAGGACCGACAAGTCCATTTTGAGCTTTAGACCGTCGGCAAACAAGCCAACCTCATCGCTCAAGCTGGAACTATGTAACTGTCTGGCTGTTATCTCCGGCCTGGATTTATCGGAAGTAGCCGGAGTTGATTGTGTGAATGCGTTCAAAGAAACGAACATCAAGGTTGCGGGCAAAAGAACACGTGCTTTTGCGAAAAAATGATTGCTATCCATTGCTACCTGACTCTTTATTTTGTTGATCCGTTGTAAAATTTGAATATTTTTGTAATTACAATTCATCATTCGCGTAATAATAGGGACCGAGACGGGGTTCATAATCAAAAATCTCCCCTTCGGAGAAAAAACGCTCCAGCTCTGCCGCCGCGGTTTCGGCCGAATCAGACGCGTGCACAATGTTTTCCTGCACACTCATACTGTAATCGCCTCTGATGGTACCGGGTTCAGCCTCTCTCCCATTTGTTACTCCTGATAATTTTCTGACCACATTTATCACATCCACTCCCTTCAGGGCCATAATTAACACAGGACTTGCCTGCATGGAATCTTTGATTCTTCCATAAAATGGCTTGTTTAATAGGTGAGCGTAATGTTCCTCAAGGGTTTCATCGGTTAAACACACCATCTTCATTCCCACAATCTGAATCCCTTTTTTTTCGAAGCGTGCAATCACTTCTCCCAAGATACCACGTTGAACTGCTGATGGTTTTAGAATAACAAGCGTAACCTGCATGAACGATAAACTATTACAAAAAAGACCTTTTAATTATAGATTTTTTTCCTTAATCGATTCCAAAGTAAACTTTTTATTATTTCTCCGCCAAATTGTTGAAACTTTTTTTTGGAGGCCATAAAAGCGAGTAACGGTCAAAAAGCACCCTATCAGTCTGAAAATATGCATTTTACACAGAAACATGTTGTACAACATATTTTGCTGATTTTAAACACTATGCGCATTATTTAACATCTTATTAACATAAACACCACGAAGAAATCCTACCGGCCGGGAAACTCGCTATATATGTGTTGTAAAAAGCAGACAAGAACGGCATCCTCCCACGTATATTCGTTAATTTTACGTTTTTTAATACTATCCTTTTAAAATGAGACTGAAAACGACTTCAGAATAACGGGAATTCTGTATCTTTGCCTCAATTTCCAATTAAATCGGTAACATTCAAGCAAGTGTCGAGTTCTCAATTCAACAAAAAACAAAATGATTAAATACAAGTTAATCAACAACATCGCCGGATGGAGCGTGTTTGTCGTGGCTGCCATTGTATATTTGCTTACAATTGAACCCACAGCGAGTTTCTGGGATTGCGGCGAGTTCATCACCTCGGCCTACAAGCTGGAAGTAGGACATCCACCCGGTGCGCCGATCTTTATGCTGGTAGGAAACTTATTCACCCAGTTTGCCGGAGACCCGTCTCAGGTAGCCAAAATGGTCAACAGCATGTCGGCACTAATGAGCGCCTTCACCATCCTGTTTCTTTTCTGGACCATCACCCACCTCACACGCAAACTGATCCTTAGCCGGAACGAACAGGAATTAACCGTGGGACAAACCGTTGCCGTGATCGGTAGCGGGCTTGTGGGTGCACTTGTTTATACCTTTTCCGATACATTCTGGTTCTCGGCCGTGGAGGGAGAAGTATATGCCTTTTCCTCCATGCTCACAGCCCTTGTCTTCTGGCTGATCCTCAAATGGGAAGACAATGCAGAGAAGCCCCATTCTGACAAATGGCTCGTGCTCATCGCTTACATTATGGGGTTATCCATTGGCGTGCATCTGCTCAACCTTCTCTGTATTCCGGCAATTGTACTGGTACATTATTTCAAAAGAAACGAGACTCCCACATGGAAGGGAGGGCTGCTTGCTCTTTTGGGATCCTTTTTCCTGATCATTGTATTGATGTGGGGTATTATTCCCGGGTTCACCAAAGTGGGCGGGTGGTTTGAACTGTTCTTCGTGAACACGTTCGGCATGCCATACAATACGGGGCTGTTCGTGTACCTGGTCCTGCTGCTGGCAAGCATTGCCTGGGCACTCTTCGAGACTTTATCTCCAAAAGGAAAGGAATCCCGGGCACGCACGGCCTTTTTTGTCAGTCTCGCCCTGGCCGGCATCCTGTTCATCGGCAGCAAGGTGTGGTTGTGGATACTTCTGCTCGTGGCAGGTGCCTATATCTCTTTCCGGTACAAAAAGCTGGAAATCAAGTTTATCAATCTGGCCATGTCGTGCCTGATGGTCATCCTGGTTGGCTTCTCGGCCTATGCCCTGATTCCCATCCGCTCTGGTGCCAATACCCCGCTCGACCTGAACTCACCGGAAGACATCTTCTCCCTGGGCAGCTATCTCAATCGCGAGCAATACGGACAGACACCGCTGATTCACGGAACCACCTACGCATCAAAAATTGCGCGGAACGCCGACGGCACCGCCATCACCGATGGCGAAAGCACGTCCTGGAAGCAGGTTGTTAAAACTTCCCCCGATCAGAAAGACCGGTATGAGAAGGTTACCTCTCCCTCCTATAAATATACCAACACCATGCTTCTGCCCCGGATGCATTCCAACCCCAACAATCCCTCCTTTGGAAATCACATCATCGGTTACGAACGATGGGGCGGTGTAACGGATCAAAATATAAAACCCACGCTTTGGCAAAACCTGAAGTTCATGTTTAGCTATCAGTTCAACTATATGTACTGGCGTTATTTTATGTGGAACTTCTCGGGACGGCAGAACGACATACAGGGCGACGGCGGCATCACTTCCGGGAACTGGATCAGCGGCATTCCCTTTGTGGACGAGCATGTGCTCGGACTGGGGCCGCAGGACAACATGGCTCCCGACATTGTCGACAATAAGGGGCACAACAAATACTATATGCTCCCGTTGCTGCTGGGTATCATTGGCATCTTCTATCAGCTGCGTCTGAAAGAACGGGGAAACAAGAGCTTTGCCATCGTTTTCATGCTCTTCTTCATGACGGGACTGGCCATCATCCTCTATCTCAACCAAACGCCGTTTGAACCGCGCGAACGGGATTATGCCTACTCCGGCTCCTTCTATGCCTTTTCCATTTGGGTGGGAATGGGCGTGGCGGGCATCAGCCTGTTTTTGCGGAAATATCTCAAAAACACCACGGCGGCAACCGCAGTCGCCACGGTAGCATCTCTTTTCGTACCGCTTCAGATGGCGTCGCAAAACTGGGACGACCACGATCGCTCCGGAAGGACGCTGGCACGCGATACCGGCATGAACTACCTCTGTGGCGTAGGTGAAAACGGGATCCTGTTTACCAACGGCGACAACGACACCTATCCTCTGTGGTACGTGCAGGAAACGGAAGGCTACCGTACCGACGTGCGGGTGACCAACCTCAGCTTCCTGCAAACCGAGTGGTACATAGATCAGCTGCTGCGTCCGGCATACGAGTCAACACCTCTTCCCATCAAATGGTCGCGGCCACGCTACTCGGGCGATGCAGGCAGCGCTGCCTTTGTCATCACCAAACAGGAGATTGAAAGCGTGCTGCGGCAGAATAACATTCCGCCCATATCGTTCGGATCCTATTACGACGTAAACGCCTACAAAGATACCCTCTCCCTGAAACAGACGATGGAGAACCTGAGAACGGGTCAAAACAGCAACCCCGCAAACCCATTCAACACAGGCAACACACAGATCATTCCCGGCAATGTGCTCTCACTCGATGTGGATACTGCCGGGATCGACTGGAAAAAGCTCCACGCAAAACCGGGCAGCAGGATGTACATCAACCTGGGTGATAAGTCGGCCCTCTACAGGCAGGAGCTCATGATCCTCGAAATGATCAGCAACATCAACGATGAGAACTGGGAGCGGCCATTACACTTCGCCACCACCATCACCCCCTCGTTGTATATGAATCTGCAGAACGGCAATTTCTCGCTAAACGGGCTCTCGTACCAGGTGATCCCCGGTACTCCGCTGAGCGGTGGCGTAAACACGGAGGCAGCGTATGACAACATGATGAATAAGTTCCGCTGGGGCGGGCTGGAAGAAAATCCCGATATTTATCTGGACGAAACCAGCCGAAGGATGCTTTCCACTTTCCGTCTCTATTTCACCCAGCTGATCAACGCTCTGATCGACGAGGGCGAGAATGAGAAAGCACTGGCTGCACTCGATAAAATCACCACAATGGTACCCGACTCCACGGTACACTACGGTACCGACGGGCTCCTGTTCGCCAGGGCATATTACCGACTGGGTGAACGGGAGAAGGCGGAAGCCCTTATCTCAACCATTGGCGGGCGCATCAACATGAACCTCGACTGGTTCAGCCGTCTGAAGCCTTTGCAGATTTCGAACACCCTCTCCGACATTGTGTATAACAACATCAACCCGCTGCTGCTGATCAACACGATCTATCAACAGTACGATAAGGAAAAATATCGGACGATGACAGACGACCTGATGCAGCGTGCACAGTTTTTTTATATGCAAGGAGTGTCGTACGTGGGCGATGTGATCTTGAAAGAGATCACCGACGGTTCCGTACGCAATTATTATGCCACTCCCCAGGAGGATACCCTCTCACGGGCAACAGCAGAGGAGACAATGCAAAAAGCACTCAACATGATGCAGCAGTTTAGCCCCCGCCTGCTGGAACAATATAAAACCACAACTCAGTAAAAAACGAAGGCAGCATAGGGCCGTGTAGTGTCTACACGGCCCTATGGCTTTGGTCGATACCTAACTCTATCATCCTACACATGCTAATTGAACAGCCCCCACATCTCTACCGGCTTCTCTTTCCCAAATCAGTCTGGCGAATCAAAGTGCCTCGCCAGAAAACGGTCTACCTCACGTTTGATGACGGCCCCATCCCGGAAGTCACCCCCTGGGTACTGGATCTTCTGGACCGATACAACGTGAAAGCCACCTTCTTCTGCGTGGGCGACAATGTGCGGAAACACCCCGATGTTTACCGGATGCTGCTGGAACGGGGCCATAGAACAGGCAATCACACTTTCAACCATGTACAGGGATGGAACAGCAAGACCTCCTACCTGTTGGACAATACGGCAAAGGCAGCCGAGCTGATCGGCTCTCCCCTCTTCAGGCCTCCTCACGGCCATATGCGGGTACCGCAGAACTGGGCAATACACAAGGCTGGCTATAGCGTCATAATGTGGGATGTGGTCACCCGGGACTACAGCCGGCATATGTCGCCCGAACAGGTGCTGGCCAATGTAAAGAAATATACGCGCGACGGTTCCATTCTCGTATTTCACGATTCTCTCAAAGCCGAAAAAAACATGAAATACGCCCTGCCACGTGCCATAGAGTGGCTGCAAGGCGAAGGCTATACCTTTGCATTGATTCCTCATATCGCAACTCCGTAACCCAGTCGCACTTTTCCTTCCACACATCTCTTTGCCGAATGTGGAATGCGGAATGCCATAACCAGGCATCTTCAACAATCCTCTATTTGACTCCCTAAAAAGCATAAACAATGTTAATATTTAAAATATTATAGTATTATGTATTGCATAGTACAATGTTTTGGCATACATTTGTGGCATCAAAGTTTACTGATTAATGCGTACATACTGTAACGAAACCAGTGAGACACAAGTCTGATTGGCAGAGAACAAAACACACACAGAGATGATTCATATCCGGCAATTACACAAGTCGTATTACACAGAAGCACTTTCGCTTCACGTCCTGAAAGGAATCAGCCTCGATATTGAAGCGGGCGAATATGTCTCCGTGACAGGCGCTTCCGGTTCGGGAAAATCCACGCTGCTCAACATCCTGGGCATCCTCGACACATACGATGCCGGAGACTACCACCTCAACGGCACACTCATTAAAAACCTGAGCGAGAGGCAGGCAGCAGAGTACCGCAACGAAATGATCGGCTTCGTATTCCAGTCGTTCAACCTGATCAACTTTAAGAATGCCCTGGAGAATGTGGCCCTTCCTCTCTATTACAAGAAGGTGAGCCGCAAGAAGAGAAACATCATTGCCATGGAGCATCTCGACAGGATGGGGTTGAAGGAGTGGGCACATCACCTTCCGAACGAACTTTCCGGGGGACAAAAACAGCGCGTGGCCATCGCCCGTGCCCTGATTTCGGGTCCGAAGATCATCCTTGCCGATGAACCTACCGGCGCACTCGACAGCAAAACCTCGCTGGAGGTGATGGATGTACTTACCGGCCTCAACGAAGAAGGCATCACCACCATCATTGTCACGCACGAGCAATCGGTCTCCGATGCCACCAACCGCATCATACACCTGAAAGACGGGATGATTGAATACGAAACACGCAAGAACAACGGCGTACACGACACCATTCAACCTACCTACATTGAATAACTATGATCGACCAGTTTCAGGAAATATACGACACGCTGAAGAAAAACAAACTGCGTACAGCCTTGACCGGCTTATCGGTTTCCTGGGGAATTTTCATTCTCATTGTCCTGTTGGGAGCAGGCAACGGCCTGAAGAACGGCGTAATGCAAAACTTCAGCTCCAGGGCTGTCAACCGCATCAACCTATGGTCGGGCACCACCTCCATGCCGTACAAAGGCCTGAAGTCGGGACGCCAGACAATGTTTACCGATGGCGAAGTATCGGCCATCCACAATCAGGTGGAAGAGAGTCACCTCATCAGCGCCAGGTACAACACCACACAAACCATCTCCTACGGCACCGAATATGGTTCTTACGGGTTGAGCGGAGTAATGCCCGACTATTCCAACATTGAGAAGCTGATCATTCCTCCCGGAAAAGGCCGCTTCATCAATGCGTTGGACATGAAGGAAAAGAACAAGGTGATTGTGTTGGATCAGAAGATCGCCGACGTCCTTTTTAAGAATGAACCACCCCTGGGGAAGCAGGTAAAGGTCGGCCAGGTCATGTTTAAAGTGGTGGGCATCAACACCAAGAAAGAGCAATTCGGAGGATCAAATGCCTATATCCCCTTTTCTACGGCACAGGCTATCTACAACCCGCAGCGCAAGTTCTGGCAGATCACTTTCACCGTGGACGGCCTCACCACGAAGGCACAGAACGACCGGTTCAACGAATCGCTCAGAGGCATGATGGGGCAACGCCTCAACTTCAATCCCGATGATAAACAGGCGCTCTATATCAACAACGCACAGGAGGACTATGTGGAAACGATAAAGATTTTCGGAGGAATCACCTTTTTTGTCACCATCATTGGCATCCTCACCCTCATCGCCGGCATTGTGGGGGTAAGCAACATCATGCTGGTCTCGGTGAAGGAACGTACCCGCGAAATAGGAATCCGCAAAGCCATTGGCGCCACCCCCATGGCCATCCTGAAGACCATCATCCTGGAGTCGATCATCATCACCACCCTCTTCGGGTACATTGGCATGATGCTGGGCATCGGACTGACAGAGCTGATCAACTTCTTCATGGTGCAGGCAGCCAACGGACGGCCTGTCTCCGACGAGCCGCAGATGTCCGTCTTTACGAACCCCACGGTGGATTTGGGCTACGCGGTCTTTGCCACGGTCATTCTGATTATTGCAGGAGTTATTGCAGGATATCTGCCTGCAAGAAAGGCCGTACGTGTACAGCCCATCGAAGCGATGAGACAGGAGTGATGCAGGTAGGGCTGGAAAGTTTTGGAGGTGAGGATTTGAAAACAAATTACTGATTACTAAAAAAACAATATATGTTCGATCTGGACAGATGGCAGGAAATATGGATCACCATTACGCACAACAAGTCGCGTAGTGTGCTCACCGCGTTCGGGGTGTTCTGGGGCATGCTGATGCTGGTGCTGATGGTCGGCGCCGGCAATGCGCTGGAAAAGGGAATGACCTCCCAGATTGAGGGATTCGCCACCAACTCCTGCTTCTTTGCCTCGGAACGTACCACGCTCCCCTACAAAGGGTTTCGCAAAGGACGAAGATGGGATATGACCAACAGCGACCTGCCCGTGATCCGGAAGAAGGTCGCTGAGTTGCAGTACATTTCGCCCGTGCTGTTCTCGGGGGGCAACGACAAGAACGTGGTACGTGGTGAAAAAAACGGCTCCTACCTGGTGAAGGGCTGTTATCCCGAATACGACCTGATTGAGAAAAGCAAGATGCTCTATGGCCGATATGTGAACGACATTGACATCGCAGAAAAAAGAAAAGTGTGCGTGATCGGGGAACGTGTTTACGAAGTGCTCTTTCAGAAGGGCGAAGACCCTACCGGCAAACAGATCCGCGTGAACGGCATCTACTTCCAGGTGATTGGTGTAGCCCGGAGCACCTCAGGAGTGAGCATTGGCGGGCAGACGGCCGAAACGGTGGTCCTCCCCTTCTCCACCATGCAGCAGGCCTTCAACCACGGTAACGTCATCCACTTTCTGGCTGCCACTGCCAAAGATGGAGTCCCGGTAAAGATTGTGCAGGACAAGATCCTGGAGATACTGAAGCAACAGCACCAGATCGCGCCCGACGACAAGGAGGCGGTGTTCACCATGAACATCGAGGAACAGTTTAAGATGTTCAACTACCTTGGCATCGGCATTGCGGCTCTGATCTGGATTGTTGGACTGGGCACCCTCTTTGCCGGCGCCATCGGCGTGAGTAACATCATGCTGGTCACCGTGCGCGAACGTACCAAGGAGATCGGCATCCGTCGTGCCCTGGGAGCCACCCCCCGCAGCATCATCGGGCAGATACTGAGCGAGAGCGTCGTCCTCACCGTCTTGGCAGGACTCACCGGCATTGTGGTGGGAGTAGGATTGCTGCGAGCCACCGGCATTGTACTGAGCCAGGGCGACCAGTTCTTCAAAGACCCGCAAATCTCCTTCGGCATGGCCGTCACCTCTCTCCTTATCCTGCTTGTCATCGGCACCTTTGCCGGATACATCCCCGCCCAGCGCGCCATGATGATCAAGCCGGTAGAGGCGATCGCAGAAGAGTAGAACAGAAAAACGAAATAAACATAAACTTCAAACAATAAAAAACCGTATGAGACGAATACTGAGAATTGCAGGACTGGTACTACTGGGGCTTTTGGTCATTTCCACCTTTGTGTTTCTCTGGCAAAAATCACGTCCGAAAGTGGTGACCTACAAGATTGAGTCCGCCACCAAAGGGAACATCGAAAAAAGAACGGTCGCCACCGGCAAAGTGGAGCCGCGCAACGAGATCCTGATCAAACCGCAGATGTCGGGCATCATCTCCGAGGTCTACAAAGAAGCGGGAGACAAGGTGCTGGCAGGCGATATCATCGCCAAGATACAGGTGGTGCCCGATATGGTGAACCTGAGCAGCGCCGAGTCGCGCGTGCAGCGTGCACAGCTGGCCGCCGACCAGAGCCGCAGCAATTACGAACGCGATCGCAAGCTATTTGAAAACCAGGTGATCTCAAAGGAGGAGTTCGAAAAAGTGGAGTTGCAGTACAAGAACGACCAGGAGGAGTTGCGTGCTGCGAACGACAACCTGAGCCTGGTGCGTACGGGAATCACGCAAAGCTCCGCAAAGACCAGCAATACGCTGGTGCGCTCCACCGTGAGTGGCACCATCCTCGACGTGCCGGTCAAGGTGGGCAACTCGGTAATTCAGTCCAACAACTTCAACGACGGCACCACGGTGGCATCGGTAGCCAACCTGAGCGACATGCTCTTCGTGGGCAAGATCGACGAAACCGAAGTAGGCAAGCTCTCGGTGGAGATGCCCATGGAGATCACCATCGGCGCCATCCAGGACCGTAAGATTCCTGCCACACTGGAGTACGTTTCTCCAAAAGGTGTGGAAGAAAGCGGTGCCATCCTCTTCGAAATGAAGGCGGCATTGAAATTGCCAGAAGATGTGTTTATCAGAGCCGGATACAGTGCCAATGCCGACATTATCCTGGATCAGCGGACCGATGTGCTGACCATTCCGGAGAGTTCCGTGGAATTCAGCGGCGACTCGGTCTTTGTCTACCTGGTCCGGAACGAGAAACCCCAGGAGTTCGACCGGCATCCGGTAAAAATTGGCCTGTCCGACGGCATCAACATCGAAGTGACCGAAGGATTAAACGAGAACGACAAGATCCGCGGCACAGAGATCATTGAGGAAAAGAAGAAATAACAAACTGCCTTCACAGTCAGTTGACAACCATCCATATTATGCAGATCAGAACCTTTGCCTTCAGCCTGCTGCTCACCGGCAGCGTCCTCGTTCCGGTATCGGCACAGCAGCAATACACCTTGCCGGAATGCATTGACATTGCCCTGGAAAACAACCGCAATATCAAACAGCAGGAGCTGAACCGCCGGCAGCGGGAAATAGCCTACAGCCAGGCACGTGCCGACCTGTTGCCCAACCTGAATGCCTCGGCCGGACAGAGCTTTGTCTTCGGCCGCTCCATCGGCCTCGACAACACCTATCAGAACACCAACTCCTCGCAGACCAGCTTCGGGATAGGCGCCGACATCACCCTCTTCGACGGCCTGCGCATGAAACACAATATTGACGCACGCAGAGCCGACATGCAGGCTTCGGAGGCCGACCTCGACAAGATGCGCGACGACATCATCATGAGCGTCTCCACCGCCTTTCTGCAGGTACTGCTCAACCGCGAGCTGCTACAGATCGCGGAGAATCAGCTGGAGACCACCCGGGCCGACCTTGTCCGCCGTACCGAGCTGGTAAAAAGCGGCAGAATGGCCCAGGGGGAGCTTTATGAACAGGAAGCACAGCTGGCCCGGGAGGAACTCAACAGGGTGCAGGCAGCCAGCAACTACAGGCTGGCGCTGCTCGACCTGGCACAGATCATGGAGCTGGAGCAATTCGATGATTTCGATGTAACAGCCCCACCCGCCGGGACACTCATCCGCGAATCCACGCTGCTTGCTTCCGACGCCGTCTACGAAAGCGCGCTGGTGAACCGCCCCATCATCCGGAGCATGCAGTACCGGATCGAAAGCAGCGAAAAAGAACTGCTGATGACCCGGTCGCAGCTCTATCCGTCCCTCTCCTTCGGCGCCAACATGGGGACCGGCTACTACAAGATGAGCGGCAGAGACAACGACCCGTTCGGCACCCAGCTGCGCAACAACATAAGCAATTCACTCGGTTTCAGCCTGCGCATCCCCATCTTCAACCGGTTTCAGGTCAAAAACAACATCCACATCGCCGAGCTGGCCATTGCCAATACCCGCCTGGAGATGGACAAGACAAAGCTGGAACTCCGCAAACAGATTGAGCAGGCCTATTACAATGCCGTGGGCGCCAGAAGCCGTTGGGAAGCCGCACAGAAATCGGTGACCGCCAGCAACGAAGCATACCGCTTTGCAGAAGAAAAATACCGGAACGGCCGTGCCAACGCCTACGAGTTGTTTCTGGCCAAAAATAACCAGACGCAGGCCATGGGCGAAGAGGCACAAGCTAAATACGAATATGCCTTCCGGCTGAAGATCATCGAATTGTTAAAAGACTAACTTCCTGTAACCGGAAAGCGCTTTGCAATGTCTTATTCTAAAAAAGAAACAGATGAAACGATTACTTTCACTCACATTCATTACCCTGCTGCTGGCAGTAAGTAGCAGCTCCTGTGCGCAAACGCGCCAGGCGACGGACAAGTTCGACGTGTCTGACTTCACGACCATCGAGACGTCGGTGGCAGCCAACATCCACATCCGGCAATCCTCCACTACCCAGGTCACGGCCGAAGGCAGCGAAGAGCTGCTCAACGCACTCGACGTGCGAATGGACAACGGCAAGCTGGTCCTCGAGATGAAGAAAACCTTCCTGAAGCGATTTGGCAACCGGGCCAATAAGCTGGTCATCTCCATTGCCACCCCCACCCTTTCACGGATCGACTCCGAGGGTGTGGGAAACATAGTGATTGACGGCACCTTCTCCACGCCCTCCCTCCACATTCAATCGGATGGAGTAGGCAATTTCACGGCCGAAAACCTACGTTGTGACGAAGTGAAGATCGATTCTGAAGGGGTGGGAAACATCACGCTGCGCGGAACGGCCGGCAACGTGGAGATCAGGTCGGAAGGCGTGGGCAATGTCAATGCCGACGGACTGAAAGCAAAACGTGCCGTGGTCTCCTCCCAGGGCGTGGGCAACGTAAGCTGCCATGCATCGGAATACCTCAAGGTACGTTCGGATGGCATTGGCAATGTGCGGTATTACGGCAACCCGGCAGAGAAGGAGTTCTCCAAGGACGGCATCGGCAAAATAAAAGCAGGCAACTGATTCCCTGCTTACATAAATACTCTACTTCTAAATTACAAAAAAACGGAACCGGGGGCTTGCGAAAGTCTCCGGTTTTTTTTGTCATCTTTTATTTTCATCTGATAACCACTGCCATATATCGTAGTTATTGATATGGAAGGAAACTCCTTGAGTATTTTCTTTATATGAGAGACTGATCGATCCAGGGCGTTATTCATTTGGAATTTATCATCTTTCCAGACCTTGTTCAAGATGTCATTTCGGCTAACTGTAAAGTTTATGTTTTCAAGTAACAGGGATAACACCTGTGTTTCCTTGTCCCGCAATTGAAAGTTTTTATGATTGATTGTCAATTGCTGGCCATCGATGACAATGTGCAGATTGCTTATGGTAAATTTTCGGATACCCGCGGGTTCGAGCATACTCATTATCTGTGCCAATGCATTATGCGGATTTACCGGTTTCTCAATATAATTGGTTGCTCTCAACAACCGATAGGCCTTATGATAGTTCTCTATGTCAAATGCCGTTCCGGTCATGAATATGATGGGGACCACACCATTTATTTTCCGGATCTCTGCAGCGACCCCGAATCCATCTATCCCGGGCAGTACAACATCCAGCAAGACTAATCGGGGTCTCAATTCTTTGAAGCGCACCAAGGCATTCTCACCGTCAACCGACCATATCACAGAGAGGCCGTTGTTCTGAAAAAAATCCTTCAGAATTTTCCCCAATGACATATCGTCTTCAACCAACAATATCAGATCATTCATGTGAGCTATCCTTGAAAAATGACAACAAACTCACTACCCTTGTCCAACTCACTGCTAACGGAAATAATCCCCCCATGCGCTTCAACGATTGATTTTGCATAGGTCAGTCCCAGGCCAAATCCTGTTTTACTTTTTGTTTCCGTTCTTTTAACCCGGTAGAATTTATCGAAAATAAGTTTTTTGTCGGAAGCAGATATCCCGATACCGTTATCTTTTACCGACACCTTCAACCCGTCGGGTGTGTCTGTCACGTTGATATCAATTGTAACAACAGGTTTTACCGTATATTTGATCGCATTTTCCAACAGGTTGTCCATCACATTTGAGAAGTGAAGCATATCCACGCACATGATCTGTTTATGCGTCTCAATCATTAGATTCACAATAACTTTCCTTTGAGGATCATCTGACACCGCATATCGTTTCTGCAAGGATTCAAAGAACGGAACAATCTCCACAGCTGTTCTGTTCATCGTCACATACTGCTTCTCATTGTTGCTGATCTGCTGAATTCTTTTTGTGTATTGGGTTAACTTATTCAGATCCATCTCTATGTTCTTCACATAATCCAGTGCTTTGTTCTTCTCTCCTCTTTCCAGGTAAAAAGGGATGAGTGAAGCCATTGCCACGGCACTGGCAATAGGCCGTTTAAACTCATGTGTCATTGCATTCACGGATTCCTGTCGCATTCTTTCCGTTTTCCACTGAACAACAAAACTTTTTGAGATATAGAAGAGAGAAGTTAGTGCAATCACAATCAACAAAAAGGAGACTGCCAACTGTTTCTTCATCTTATCCAAAATTCCCAGGCGGGAGTTCTGTATATACCCCACAACTCCGATCGATGCAACTATGTCCAGTGGGATTGTATCCGCATTCACATAATCAACGATTGAGATACCCACAGGCTTGGTTGATTCGATCTGCACCTTGTTATTCAGATCCAGATATTCAAAATAAACATTCTCCACATCATGCTTTTCTTTGATTTTTTCTTTAAAAATTGTGCTTAATTTGTTCAGATCAATAGGATAATACTTTGCTAATACAAATTGAACGATCTTAGACATTGCATGAGAATCATTCTTATCTATCTTAAAAGTATATACAGAATCTTCCGTTACTACGTTTTTAGTGAAATATCGTGTAGTATCATTTGGAGGCGCTATATTGTGTGAATAAACAGAATAACCCCCAATAGATTCACTTCTCTCAGCCAATTCCATGGATATTGCCTGCTGTACTGCCTGATTGATATCCAATTTGAATTCCCGGTCATGCAGTTCATACATGTTGTATAGCCACGAGACCTGGTTGACTGCAATGCTAATCAATACAATTATAGTCAGCATCTTAACGACAAGACGTTTCTTAAATTCTATATTGTTTCCACACAATTGCATAATCAAAATCCAACAATTCATGGATTGCTCAAGCAAAGATAAACAATATGAACAGAATTGAGACAGAATCTCGCCCTACTTTTTTTTTACTAATTAGCTTCTTTTTTTCTTCTTTGTGAAAAAAACTCACAAAATGAAAAAGAAACATCACGCTTATTTAATTATCGTCACAATGACAACACTTTTGATCTTTTCAAAATCCAAAGTTAAAAACCAATATATTAGTGAAATTTTACTCTCTAATATCGAGTGCCTGGCAACATCTGAAAATCCAAATATTAATTGTTTTGGACTTGGGAGTGTCGATTGTCCGAAAAGCGAAGTCAAGGTCTTACTCTATTTTTAAAAGCATACTATGATTTTACACTCCTGTATATTCATTCTTATTTCAATCTTCATACAGTGTTGTACATCGAAACCATTCGCCGGTTTTCAATTTGCTGAAGAAAGATTTCTGCCCGGAAAGGTTCTATCTGTTCAGGACTCCAAATATCTCCGATATCCTTTCAGGATAAGACAAAGTGATTCATTGCTTTATATCCTGGATCTGCACGGTCCGGATTACTATTGCCATACGCTCACCTTTCCAGAGATGAGACAAAATTCTTCCCTGGCACTCAGAGGAAATGGGCCGGAAGAGTTTCTCAGTATAGAGAATATTCGTTTGGATAGTGAGGGTACACTCTATCTACTCGATGCCAATAATAATACAATTAGCATTCGTAACCCCCTGAATAATAATTTTAACAAGCGTATTCATCTATCAAAAAACCTTATCAGGTGTCTGGATTTCGCTTTGATTAACGATTCCTTGTTTGTGATTCCAGATTATGGCGGCAAATGCCGGATAAATATTGTGGATGACAGTGGAAATATAAGGAGGCAACTGTTTAAAATTCCCACGAAAAAGAGGCAAGATCCAAACATACCGGATATTGTTTTGGCACAGGCATGGCGTTCCTTTTTAGATTACAATCCGGATAACGGTGTATTGGCTATGGTCACCCAACTGGGGCAGGTGATTGAGATTTATAATTTAAAAACAAACGAAATAATCAATATTCTGTACGGCAAACTCGGTGAGCCGGAATTTGCCAATCAGGGGGATTATGCAATCCCCACCGGGATCATGGGATACAGTGATGTGCATGTGGGAAAAGATAAAATTTACACCCTTTTCTGGGGTACATCTTTCAAAGATATCCGCAAGGAAAACCCCTATAATAGGATAGAAGGCGGGAATATAATTCAGGTATTTAGCCTTGATGGTACACCCCTTATACAATATACACTGGATAAACACATTACCGGATTTTCCATCGACGAAAATCGTAATACATTATTAGGGCTGGATGTCAATCACGAACAACAGATTGTAGAATATCAATTATAAAAATTTCATACAATGAAAAATTCAAAAGTTTTCAGATACATCTGGATTATATTGATCGGCACACTTGTATTGAGTTGTAAAGACAATAATTCCAGAAAAGAAATTGCAAAAATTGTTCAACATTGGCAAAACAAGGAAATCATTTTTCCGGAAGATTTGACTTTCACGAAATATGGGACCGATACAATTGAATATAAAATTCCATCATCTTCATATAAAATATTGATGTATGTAGATTCAATTGGCTGCACAAGTTGCAAACTACAATTACATAAATGGAAGGAGTTCATATCCGAGTTGGATTCATTCACAAATGGCTCAGTTCCTGTAATTTTCTTTTTTCATCCTAAAGATATGCGGGAAATATCCTATCTTTTAAAAAGAGACGGGATCAATATTCCTGTTTGCATTGACATGGGCGACAAACTGAATGCTATTAACAATTTTCCGTCTCGGCAGGA
>DHSP01000014.1:79304-79601 GCA_002408485.1 Proteiniphilum sp. UBA5283
CAGATAAAACGGAATTTGATTTGGGGACTATCCCAAAAGGAGATGCCAAAACGGTAAGCGTTTCAATAAAAAATGTGGGCGAATCCCCTTTTATGATATTCGACACTCGTGCATCGTGCGGATGCACGCATATTGGATATGAAAAGAGGCCGATACTTCCGGACAGTACAACCCGGATAAGCATCACCTACAACGCTGATGACCGGGGGCATTTTAATAAGACCGTTTCGGTTTACGGAAATATGGAAAATTCGCCGTTGATTATCAAGCTTAAAGGAAGTATAGAATAAAAAAGTC
>DHSP01000014.1:79833-82898 GCA_002408485.1 Proteiniphilum sp. UBA5283
GCAACCGCAGGTTTCGGAGTGCAAAAAAGGTTGAAAAGTGATGTCGGTCTTTCGACTTTGGCGTTAAATAATGTAGAAGCACTTGCGAATGGGGAGTTTCCTGATCCTACTGTTATTTGTATACATAATTGTACACTCTGTGGATGTTATATTCCACCAATGGATATTGATCCGGAAGGTCATTGGGTACATAATGCGCAACCTTATAAATAATCGAATGAAAACAATGAATCAAATTTCAAGAAACGTATTAAACGGAATCGTCTTAATTGTTATAATACCCATTTTATCATGTAATAAGACAATCAATCATCCGATCCTGCATTTCGAGAAAAGTCCTATACATAAGTTAACTCACACAAGAGTGATTGATTTGGAAGAATTTGATATATTAAAACCAGCCCACGTAATTCGAAAAAATGATTCGTACATGATCTGGGATCTTAATAACGAGAAAATGCTACATTTAGTTGATTTTAACACAAAAAAATTAATAAACGGCATTAAAAAAGGAAGTGGACCGGGAGAAGTTGTAGCCATAATCGACCTTCAATTTAAAGACGATAGTTTTTTTATATTCGATCCCGATAGACAGAAAGTAAACCAGGTCGATATATCATCTGATACAACATTCACATTAAAAGAGGTCATGGATATTAATTCCGATAAAAGAATATTTTCAGCAAACTATCAGGGTTCCCATCTGATAGCTAACGGACTATTTGACGATGCATGGTTGGTTACTTTGAAAGAAAATGGGGAGATAACATCAAAAGTGGACTTTCCTGGTTTTGAAGAGACCAGCAATACAACTGGAATGGAGTTATCCTTATTATATCTTAGTACGCGCATAGCAAATAAACCGGATAATAAGAAAGTGGTTGCCGCAACACAAAGCTTTGCGGTATTATCTTTTCTCAATTATATTGACGGATTAATATTGGAAGAATATAAACAGATAAAATATTACGGGCCAGACTTCACTCTACCGGAGAGAGGCGGCATTGCCTGGTCTAAAGATGGTCAGGTAGGATTTTGTGGGCTGGATTGTGATGATGAATTTGTATATGCCTTATACTCAGGAAGAACATTTGAGGAATATGGAATGCTCAGTCATCATTGTGAACATTTATTGGTATATGACTGGGATGGAAATCCTGTGAAACATTACACATTGGATATCCCACTCTTTTCAATGAAATATGACAGTGAGAAAAACACAATTTACGGAATAGGATATAATCCCGAAGGTATTTTTGTAGAGTATCAATTAGATGATTGAGTCCCCTCCGATAAGTCGTTTTTATCATAATTGTTTCATATTTTACACTGTTTTTCAGCTAATTAAAAATTAACAATGGCATACAAAACGGAATTTGATTTGGGGACTATCCCAAAAGGAGATGCCAAAACGGTAAGCGTTTCAATAAAAAATGTGGGCGAATCCCCTTTTATGATATTCGACACTCGTGCATCGTGCGGATGCACGCATATTGGATATGAAAAGAGGCATCAATCAATAATTTATTAACGACTAAATTTTTATTCGTAGGATGAAGAAAATTTTATCGGGTGTATTTGCCCTCGCACTCCTCGCAACCGCAGGTTTCGGAGTGCAAAAAAGGTTGAAAAGTGATGCCAATCTGAGTGATTTGGCGTTGAGCAATGTGGAAGCACTTGCGAGAAATGAAAATGATGAAAAAATGGTCGGATACAAATGTAAGAATCCAAATGATGGAGTAGGTTGTGGCGATATCGGCCAAACCGGTCCTGCTTGTAGTGTAAAAAGATATTGTTAACGTACTATCATATCCTGCTTTGAATATCTTATCTTCCAAAGCAGAATATGGCTTCTATTTTATTGGAATATGAATTACAAGATATTAATCACCATCCTATGGATATTTCTTTTATCATGCAATGATAAGAGGAGTAACTTTATAGACAATACCGTAAGTAATAAACAAATTTCAGACATAACCGCAACTGAAAAATTTATCAAATTAGATAGCATCCATTTGAAGAATTATCCTATTCAAACATTCTCAAGCAAAAACCAATATGAATATTTGATTGGTTACAATTACCAAACCCACAATCTCGATATATTTAATCTTAATCAGAAGACTATTGAAAGCATACCTTTGTATGGAGAAGGTCCAAATGCAATTCATAGGGATATCAATGGGATCTATTCCAACACCCTAGATTCAATATGGCTTTATTCAATCAATACGTCCTATTTACTACGACGTGATGGAATAATTATCAGTAAAATCAATCTACCGGTTGATGCCGGTGAATACATCATTAATACAACGAATTATTCCAATGCAACAATAAAAATTCATTATCATCCGGAAAGGAATTCTATCTTTTATACGACTGTCAATCCGGGCAAGAAAAATTATTTTTACATGAACGAATTCTCCATTCGTTCTGGAAATGTGAAAAAAACATTGCTTGAATATACGGATGCTGAAGATGGGATAGGCAAGAATTATGGGTGGATGCAACATCCCAATGTAACATGCAATGATCGTCTAATCATATTTAACTTTCCATTTAATTCCAATATTTATGTATTAGATATCGATTCTGGCATAATAAGTAAACATGGGGGAAAAAGTTCTTTTACCGATAACATCGCAAACAAAACTTTTAAAATATCTGTAGAAGATTGGGATAGACATTTAATAGAAAATGTTCATTTTTATGAGGTAAATTATGATAAGTTCCGTGATTGCTATTACAGAATTCACGTAAATGGTCTGGAGTTTATCCCAAAAATTTCATTCCCTGAACAACTAAATAATAAAAGGCTATACCTGACTATTTTCGATAATCAATTTAATTACGTAAAAGAGATACCGTTAGCAATGGATAGTTATAATGTTATCGGAGGATGGGGAGTCGTGAAGACTGGATTACTTTTAATAAAGGACAATCCAAACAATTTACAATTCAATTACGAGGAACTGCAATACGATATCGTATCATTCTCCCTTCAGTAGCACTGAAGTCTGGAACCCATCCTTTTGTTACGTCAACTGGAGAAAATACAT
>DHSP01000019.1:0-2797 GCA_002408485.1 Proteiniphilum sp. UBA5283
ATTGTAGGATATTTGATAGTAATACTGGGCGTTCTTTTCAAATTTGAACAGTCCGGCAGGGTCATCGCTATAAAGATTTTTGGCTGAAGCATCGGCAGCATTGGCGGCATACAACGCTACGCGTGAGATATATGCTGTTGCTACATTTCTATTGACCATGCCAACGTCGGGAGTGCCTCCGTAAGCATCAAAAAATTTAACCGATTCGGTCAAGTCTGAAAGAATGTTGTCGAAAATCTCTTCTCGTTTGTTTTGCGGAAGATAGGTATTGTCGTCGATCGTGAGCGCTTTGTTTACATAAGGCACCGCACCCCAATACTTAATCATATCGAAATATACAAAAGCACGGAAGAAATAAGATTCGGCAAGCAGCTGATTTTTCAAATTTTCAGACAATGCGGACGATGAATTAATCTTTTCAATGCCCAAATTTACATTATACACTTTTTTGTAAGCATCTGCCCAGGGTGCAGAAAACCCGATTATTTCGCTGTTTTCGTCATACTGCCGCTTGTTGAATGACTCCTGGCGATAGGTATTCCAGTCCTGTTCGGCGTTCCCTTGGCAGTTATCCGACCATTGCTCCGATTGGAATGTGTCGCCCGCCCCGGCAGGTGCCCAGAAGTAGAAATCATTTACATACGAACGTGCCAATTGCGGATTCAACCAGAAGCGTTTTTCATCGATCTGTGTTGTGGGTTCGATCCCCAAGGGATCGCAAGCTGAGGTAATTACCGACAAGCATGCAAGGAATAAACCAACCGTTATATATTTGTATGTGTTGCGTTTCATAATTAACTAAGATTTTTTATAATGTTACTGTAACCCCTAAAGTGTAAGAGCGCTGTGTAGGGTAACTTCCCAACGTTCCGTTATTGTTATAGATGGAAGCTCCTGATGTAATAAATTCGGGGTCTTGCAAACCTTTGAGCGGGTATGACTTCTTCGTCCACACGAAAGCGTTGGTTACCACAAAACTTAAGTCCAATCCCTGAATATACGAAACATTTTTCAAGATGTTTCTTTTCATATCGTAGCGTAAGCTGATGTTTTTCAGCTTCAGGTAAGAAGCGTCAAAAGCCCAGATATCTATATAGCTGTATCCCCAGCCATTTCCTTCAGGAACCGGGATAGGCAATGCAGCGTTTACATCCGGATGGCTTGGTGTATAAGCATTTTGGAAAGCATACTGTCCGTAGTTCCACATGTAGCTTTGCTGGCTACGGAGAGGCGAAGGCATTGCACCCGATACGTTGGTCGCACCCTGGAAGAAAACTTCAAAATCAAATCCGTTCCAGTCTGCACCCAGCGTTACCCCAAACTGGGTCAGGGGAGTGGTGCCGGGTCTGTTCAGTGTATAATAGTCATTAACCCTGCCGTCTCCGTTCAGGTCGACAAGCGCTACGGTTCCTAAAGTCATATTACGGGAAGCATGGAGCATGGAGTTATACATATTGTTCCAGTCTCCGTACTTTCCGTCCGTAGCAAGCCCGAGAGGATATACCGGATGCATCCAGCGCTTTCCAATGTTGTCGAAAGTAGGTGACCACCAGTCGGAGCTTTTGTCTGTGTGGCGGCTTTGGCGTTCATCCCAGTATGAGTAGTTCAGTCCGAGACGGTACCCTACTTTCTCAATTTTGTCTTGCCAGTTGACGGAAACTTCGAATCCTCCCTTGCGTGAAGTCGCATAAGGTGCATTAATTTGAGGGATGTTAGGCATACCCAAAATGTCAGAACGAACCATATCATCTGTCATGTTCATTACATCTCCCTTATTCATATAGAGGAATGCATCGACAGCGCCGGTCAGTCGATCTCTAAACAAGCCATAGTCCAACCCAACACCGTATTGTGTGCTGCTTGACCAGCGAAGGTCGTTGGCGATGGTATTTACGTACCATCCCACATTGGGATTCATGTTGGTGCCAAATAATACGCGGTTATTATTTTGTGTATATTGTGTCAGGAAAGAGAACGGCTTTCCTACTTCATTTCCTACCAATCCTATTCCACCGCGTAACTTCAACATGTTTACAATATTCGGATTGATCAGATTTTTAAACCAGGTCTCTTGTGTGGCAACCCACCCTAACGAGAAAGCGTGGAAATAACCCCAGCGTTTTTCCGGGCTGTAGCTCAATGACCCGTTGTAGTTAGCACTGTATTGGAACAGATATTTGTTGTCATAATCGTAGGTGAGGCGTCCTATGTATGATGCTGATCCCCATTCCGTGGCATTTCCTTTATTTTCAACCATTTCAGCTCCTAAATCAATCTGTGGGGCTAGGGTGGTAGGGTACCCCCTTTTCTTTGCTGAAGTCCAGTTTTCATGACGTGTCTGACTCTGATAGTTTACCATGGCCGATAAATTATGTTTGTCAAAAGAACGCGCATAATCCAACTGGAAGATACCGGTCAGCAGTTTATATCTGTACCAGTATTGATACATGTTTGCATTAATGGGATTATAGCTGGAGAAATTGGTAGCATAGGGATTGTCGTATACATTTTCCTGATCGTGATTGAACTGCCGGTTGGTATTGTAGGTGGTGGTGAAGTTCACGCTAGTTGAAGCCGATAATCCTTCTATCCAGGGAATGAACCATTTCAGGGCACTGTTCATCTGAAAGCGATAGGCTTCCGTATCATTGAATCCGGTATTCAGAAGGGCATCTACAGAGCCTTTTCTGGGAAGGCCGGTACTCCATACAGGTGGTCTTTTGGGCATCCCGTCACCATACATGGCATTGTTGAAAACACTTTCGCCACTGGCTGGCTTTTGCTGGTTGCTTGTGTT
>DHSP01000019.1:2990-4372 GCA_002408485.1 Proteiniphilum sp. UBA5283
TACTTGTAGTTTTTGCTGACACCTTGTTGATCCATATATCCCAAACTGGAGTAATAGGTTAATCGTTCGCTTCCTCCCCGGAGGCTTATATTGGTCTGGTACATAGGCTGGGTATGGTTGAACATATCCCATGGGTCATACGTGGAAAAGTAATCTTGTATATTGCCGCCTTGGGTCTTGTTGGGATCAAACAAATCGTTGATTTCATCCATGGTGTAGGTCATGCCGTATTTTTCGTTGACCATACTGCGGATATCCTCACGGTTATATCCCTTCTGCCATAAATCGCCCATATAGTATTTTGACAACGCAGTGTTGTTAAATGTCGGGTTTTCCTGAAAACTGGCAAATTCCACTTCGTTACGTGCCTGTGCATATTCATAGGCACTCAACCCTTTGGCGCGATAAGAAGGGGTCATCATGGAAATTTTTTGATTCACAGTAATAACAGGAGCCCCTTCCTGTCCGCGTTTGGTGGCAATCACCACAACTCCGTTAGCTGCTCGTGGCCCATACACCGCAGTCGCTGATGCGTCTTTTAAAATTGACATGGATGCGATATCGTCAGGACGTAAGCGGTTGAAAAATGCATTACCCTGAGATGTCTCCATTACTACATCGTCAATCACGTATAGAATGTTTTCGCCACCACGAATCCATATTTTTACGTTTTCACCGGGTGCTCCGGAACTCTGTTGCGTGACAACACCCGTAACGCGACCGCCCAATCCCTCAGAAATTGAAGAGACAGGAAGTCTGGCCAGTTGGTTTACATTCACTACTGTTGCTGACGCCGTCATTGTTTTGGCTTTTTGAACTCCTCCATAACCTGTCACAACGACCTCTTCCAGCATTTCTGTGTCCGCCGTCAAGACAATATTAATAGTGGATCTACCATTTACAGGAATTATCTGGGTGTTCATTCCCACATAACTGATCTGTAAAGATGCATTTTCGGGGACATCGGTTAAAGAGTAC
The DNA here is from genome assembly GCA_002408485.1 of Proteiniphilum sp. UBA5283. GTDB lineage: Bacteria > Bacteroidota > Bacteroidia > Bacteroidales > Dysgonomonadaceae > Proteiniphilum. The sequence goes on from DHSP01000019.1 coordinate 3,969, forward strand.
TGCCCATCAATATTGGTAACAGTTCCTTTGGTGGCATTTCCTTCGATAACGATGGTTGCTCCGATGACCGTTTCGCCATAACTATCCGTAACCGTGCCGCGTACAGTAATATTCTGTGCGGATATTGACAAGGCCAATGTGCTCATTATGAGCGTGAATAGACCTCTGAAAAAAATGACATACTCGCTTTTCATTTTGTTTGGTTGAAAATTAATGAATAATGAATAATGAATTGTTTTCTCATATATTAATAAAAAAATAGAACTTGTCGTCAGATTTTGTCTTAATGAGTAATAATTATAAGTATGTTGGGCATAATATGTAAATATAAATTATAAATATGGCGTGTTATAAGAATTTATTTCACAAATATAGGGGTTAAATATGAAATAATTATAAATATT
>DHSP01000019.1:4637-9217 GCA_002408485.1 Proteiniphilum sp. UBA5283
CGTTCTGCATCCATCGCGGCACGGCAGCCTGTACCGGCAGCCGTGACTGCCTGACGATAGATGGGATCGGCTACATCGCCACAGGCAAAAACACCTTCCACATTGGTTTTGGTATAGGGACTGTCGGTCTTGATATACCCCACGTCATCGAGGTCGATGTAGTCCTTGAATATTTCGGTATTCGGTTGATGGCCGATAGCCAGAAAGAAACCATCTACGGCGATATCCCGTTTTTCTTCGTCGGGCTCTCCCATCCGCTTTACAAGGTGAACCCCTTCAACCCCCTTTTCTCCAAAAAGGCCTACTGCATTGTGTTCGAATAAAATTTCGATTTTGGGGTTATTCATCACACGGTCCTGCATGATCTTCGATGCACGCAGGTAAGGCTTCCGCACGATCATGTAGACTTTGTCTGCCAGTCCCGATAAATAGGTAGCCTCTTCGCAGGCGGTATCGCCTCCTCCCACCACAGCTACTTTTTTCTTTCTGTAGAAGAAACCGTCGCACGTGGCACAGGCGGATACCCCTTGTCCGGCATATTTTTTTTCGTCTTCCAGTCCCAGGTATTTGGCCGTCGCGCCGGTTGAGATGATTACCGTGTCGGCTTCGATCACCTGCTCGTTGTCGATGGTCACCCGAAGCGGACGGACGGAGAAGTCTACTGCAGTGGCTCTGCCCGAACGCACATCCGTACCAAAACGCTGTGCCTGTTTTTTTAAGTCCTCCATCATCTCCGGCCCGGTAATCCCATCGGGGTAGCCGGGAAAGTTTTCCACATCGGTCGTGGTGGTCAATTGCCCGCCAGGTTCCATCCCTTCGTAGAGTACGGGGTTGAGGTTGGCGCGTGAGGCGTAGATAGCGGCAGTATAACCTGCCGGTCCTGATCCAATAATCAGGCATCGCACTTTATTGCTCATAGTAATATACTGTAAATTAAATAACCTTCTGTCATGCTTCTCCGATGCGAAGGTTAATGAGTGAATTATTGATTCAAAGGTACCACTATTCTTCCAAATATGAAACCGTTATCGGCTTTATCTATTTGGCCTAAATGAAAAATATGAAGCGCTGAAATCTCTGTGTCTATTACCTAAGGTCTACGATTTCCACATCGGGATGCTGCGCCGTATCGAAACGAAATATCGTGTCCTCAAATTGATAATTGACGTTGTACCCGGTGATGTCGATTTGTGTTTTCGTCCCGTTGGCTGCAGTGAGAATCAACTGTACCACAGCTTGGTTTTTTTTGTTGATGGACGCGGTCACAGCACCGAAATCCTTGTTGCCCGTGACGGGTGTCATCTCGATCTGGTAAACAGAGGTCCCGTTTACCGTTTTAGAGACGGGAGCTTTCAGAATATAGCCGTTTTTGTACATACTCAACATCGCCAGCGGGCTCACGGATGCAATTTCCTGCCCGGTAGGCGTGCTAATGTTTACTTCGTTTGCCTCTTTCATGTATACCCATTGGGTCTTACCGTCGAACCAGATATCCATACTCCCCATTTCTAGCTTGAAGCGATTTCCTTTGATCAACGCCACGCCCGATTCGGGATAGTAGGACGTACCGTCGGGATCCAACGTGGTCGTCTTAAATGACAACCTGATGCCGTCCGAAGCTTCTAAACCGCCAAGTGCTTTGTCTAAAATGGCTTTCGACTCCGCGTTGTTTTGACTGAACAACGGCAGAGATAAGAGAAGAGTAGTGAAAAGTGTTAGGCTGATTTTCATTTTCGTTGGTTTTTGCTTGTTACTTTAGGTAGATGACGAAAAGTCCAGTCACGTTAATGGACCAGAAAACGGGCTCAAGGTTTAAAAAGAAACGCGAAACAAATTGAACTGTACGAAGCGGACATCCTTTGCTGTCGCGATCCGGAGCAATGAGCCCCTTACCGCATAGAATCGAGAAGTTTCTCCAGTGAGTACTCGTCGGCAATAAACACATCACGTGGTTTGCTGCCTTGTGCCGACCCTACAATTCCGGCTGCTTCCAGCTGATCCATTAACCTGCCGGCACGATTATATCCAATGGAAAACTTACGTTGGATGAGCGATGTGGATCCTTGTTGGTGAACCACAATGAGTCGTGCTGCTTCCTCAAACAACGCATCCCTGTCGTTCAGATCAACAGCCCCGGGAGTCGCATCAACGTCGGTGTTCACCTCGGGAAGTGCAAATGCATTGTCGTACCCTTGCTGTTTTCCGATGTACTGGGCAATTTCTTCCACTTCGGGTGTGTCTACGAAGGCGCACTGGATTCGGATCAGGCTGCTCCCCTGAGAGAAGAGCATATCTCCGCGGCCGATCAGTTGGTTAGCGCCGCTCATATCGAGGATGGTCCGCGAGTCTATTTGTGATGTCACGCGGAAGGCCATGCGTGCCGGGAAGTTGGCTTTGATGGTTCCCGTGATGATGTTGGTGGTAGGCCTTTGTGTTGCAATCACCATGTGAATACCCACGGCACGGGCTTTCTGTGCGATGCGGGCAATGGGCATCTCAATCTCTTTTCCGGCCGTCATGATCAGGTCTCCAAACTCATCAATCACCACCACAATATAGGGCATGTAGCGGTGTCCCTTTTCGGGGTTCAGCCTGCGTTTCACAAACTTTTCGTTGTATTCCTTGATAGCACGTACATGCGCCCTCATCAGCAATTCATAGCGGTCGTCCATCTCCTTGGTGAGTGAATTGAGTGTCTGTGTCACCTTGGTCACATCGGTGATGATGGCTTTTTCTTCGTCGGGCAGCTTGGCCAGATAGTGCCTTTCGATGGTGGAATAAATGTTGAACTCCACCATCTTGGGGTCAATCAGCACCATCTTCATCTCCGACGGATGTTTCTTGTAGAGTAGGGAGGTGATGATTGCATTCAGACCCACAGATTTTCCTTGACCCGTGGCGCCGGCCACCAGGAGGTGTGGCATCTTGGTGAGATCGAAGATGAATACTTCGTTGGTGATGGTCTTCCCCAAGGCAACGGGCAGATCATAAGTGCACTCCTGAAACCTCTTGGAGGAGATAACCGATTGCATGGATACAATCTGAGGGTCTTTGTTGGGAACTTCGATACCAATTGTTCCCTTGCCGGGCATCGGTGCGATGATGCGAATACCCAATGCCGAGAGACTCAGTGCGATATCATCTTCCAGATTCCGGATCTTGGAGATGCGGACACCTGCCTGGGGAACAATCTCGTAGAGGGTGATCGTAGGGCCGACAGTGGCTTTAATGGAGATAATCTCGATGCCATAGTTGCGCAGTGTGTGAATGATCTTCTCTTTATTTTCGTTCTGTTCATTCATGTCTACTCCTTTGTCGCCCGTGTTATAGACCTTCAGCAGGTTCATGGAAGGGAACCTGAACGAGGAAAGATCTTTCCTCGGATCATATTCCTCGAGTATATCCGGCTCATCGGCCAACTTCGTTTCGGATCTGTTTTTATCTGTTTCAGGATGTGACAGAAGCACGGTCTCATCTTCTTTTGGAACAATTACTTCAAAATTGTCCTCATGATCCGTTTCTTTTTGTGGCAGGGGCGACCGGGATGCGGACGTGAAAGATGTTGCCTGAGCAGGGTGAATGTTGGTTGCCGGATTTGCTTCTTCCTGCTCGTCTAACTCTTCTGAAGCTAGGGCCACCTCTTTCTTTTCTCTGATCTTAGCTATGAGTCGTTTGAAAAGTCCCGGTTTTTTCTCTTCTTCGGGCTCTTCGGGTTCATCGGTTTCTGCTACGGACGCGGCAAAAGATGTGTAGGAGTCATCGTCGTGTTTCGGAAAGGAGGGCTTGTTGTTCACCAGTGTCTGCTGGATCTTGTAAATGGAGCTTTTGCGGAAGATCACGGCCATGATTAGAAAAAACAACACGATAATCAGCACCACCCCCGGCCATCCTACACTGCTCTCCAGTATCCGCTCTGTCTGTATGCCATGTGCTCCGCCCCATTTCACATGGGAGCCGGGAAAAAGCCTGTCAAGGATGAAAGCGCTGCTTACAGATCCGCCGATAATGCCGAATGCAGTAACGAAAAGTGCCTTCAGCAAAGGGAAGTCGGACACTTTCATCATGCGAAGCCCGATATAAATAATAAAAATGGGTATCAACACCGAGAAGATGCCAAACCAGTCGTTCACGAGCATTTCGGCAATAAACGCACCACCGGCACCGGTCCAGTTTTCCACCTGCGGTGCGTCGGACCGGATAAGCTCCAGGAACGTTTTGTTCAGCACCTTACTTTGGTCGGCAGCACCGGTGAAAAAGAACGATACGATAGCCAGCAACATGAAGATGCCAATGAAAGACGCGATCACTCCTGTGATAAAATGCAATCGTTCGCTTTTGAGAAAGCGGAACCATGGAGTGCTCTTTTTCCTGGATGCGGAAGATCTTTTCCTTTTTCTTTTTGCCATATGTTCTCTTGCACTCCTTTCATGTTTTCGTCGTTGCAAAGTACATTGAACGGATGAGGAGGCGAAAAGTATTATCTTAGTATGAAACTACAAATTTAGCAAAAAGAAAATTAGATTGAAAGCGAAAGGTCCGCGAATCACTTCGCAGACCTTTCTTGTTAACACAATCTTCAT
>DHSP01000063.1:0-26875 GCA_002408485.1 Proteiniphilum sp. UBA5283
GGAGGCTATCCAGATCAACCCCTGATGATCCTGAATGATATATCTTACCGTGTTGTGCGATAATCCATCTTTGCTGTCGATATGTTCAATCCGGATCCCTTCGTTGCCATAGATAAGCATTGGCAGTAGGAAGAGGAACGTGAACAGTGTTTTTTTTATGTGGAATGGATGGATCATTTCTGTTTGTAGTTGTCTTTAATTTGGTAAAGTCTCTTCTATGATATCCATCATGATTATAGGAATCATGTTTTGTCAACTTAGTGTAAAAGAATCATTCTTTGCAAAAATAACAAATAATAATTAATCAATAAATAAATTGCCTGATGCTGTACAATTGTACGGTTTTAAGGCAATAATTCCAGTAAATATCTTTATTTGTATATTTCTGTACAATTGTTATGAAAAAATGAATGAAATTACCGATCAGAGATGTTAAATGCTGATAATTTTGCTGTGCGGTGAACTTTAAAAGAAATATATAATACTTAAATATTTATTCTACGTTCAAATTATTGCTTCACTATATTATCATGAAGATTAAATATTATTTGCTGCTAACTTTATATTTTACATTTATTCTAACTACGATAGACTTCGCTAGTTTCAATAATAATCATTTTTTGACAGAGAAGGATATTTTTTCTATTGAAAGTAAGCGTAACTCGAAACAAACTCTGACTTTTCCTGATTTTTCTGGAAATATTATAGCTTTTCCAGGAGCAGAGGGATATGGTAAAAATGCTACTGGTGGTCGATACGGTAAATTGTATTGTGTAACAAATCTGAGTGATGCCGGTCACGGATCATTTCGGGATGCTGTTAGTGAACCGAACAGGATCGTTGTATTCAAAGTGGCGGGAATTATTGAACTCAGCTCTAACCCTATTAAATTATTAAGCAATCAGACAATTTTGGGGCAAACTGCACCTGGAGACGGAATTGTGCTTTATGGTGGTCGATTATCGGCCAGCGGGGCTTCCAATACAATTGTTCGATATTTACGAATTAGGATGGGAGCAAATTTCCAAGGGCAGTCAGATGCGGTAGGTATGGCTTATGGTACTAATGTCATTTTTGATCATTGCTCTATCACTTGGGGTAAAGATGAAAACTTCTCAATCAGCAGCAGTAACCGAACCAAGCCTCTTGAAAATATAACCATTCAGAATAGCATAATTGGGCAGGGTTTACAAAATCACTCTTGTGGAGGCCTTATGCAGACTGATATGACAGGAGGGGTGACAATTTTCAGAAATCTTTATATTGACAATCATACAAGGAATCCCAAAGTAAAAGGATTAAATCAATTTGTCAATAATGTCGTTTATAATTGGGGCGGAGGAACTGCTTATGATATGGGGGGTAACTCAAAAGGCCCATCAGAAACTACCATAGAGAATAATTACTTTATTTTGGGACCAGCTGAAACCTACAGGGGCTCTCGTCAAAGTAATGGCGAGATTGTTGTTAAAAAAAATACGCTCACTCCATCTAAACCTTTCAAGGGAGGAAATTCATTGTTTAGAACATATTGGGCTGGAAATTACTTTGATGACAATAAGGATGGGAAACTGAATGGTCGTCTTATGAATTTTGAAAAAGATTGTGAGGGAAGTCCTACATTTTTAGAAACACGCTCAGTTTTACACTCTTTGATACAATCTCAGACTTCTGCAGAAAGTGCTTATGAGTGGATTGTAGAGAATGTGGGTGCTACCTTACCCAAACGAGATCAGGTTGACACCTATCTAGTGAAAGAATTGACATCATTAGGATTAAAAGGTATAATTATTCAAAATGAAACTAATAAGGATCAATTCCCCATCGGTGGCCCGGGCTTCATACAAACTGGTTCAATACAATTAGATTCAGATAATGATGGTATACCCGATGCTTTTGAAGAAAAATGGGGACTGGAAAATGATGATCCGTCCGATGCATTAAAAATTGCCCCTAACGGCTATACCAATATTGAGAATTACGCATTTTCATTAGAATATCCTGAACTATACAAATAGTTAAACCTTCTCATTTTAACAATACTATATATTATGAAAGCAATAAAAGACTGTTTCCTTATTCTATTGATAGGATTATTTACCTTTTCATGTGTTGACAAGAATGGAGAAGTTGATCTTTTTCCTGAAATTCCGACAGGTGAAGATGTCTCAAATGAAGGTGAAGATAACGGGGATCAAGAAGAAGAAACTAAAGCATTTCCTATTTTCCCCGGTGGAGTTCTTGCTTTTCCCGGGGCTGAAGGTTATGGTAGGAATGCTACTGGTGGGCGAGGTGGAGAAATTTACCATGTCAAGAACTTGAATGATAATGGTCCTGGGTCCTTTCGAGATGCTGTCAGTATGTCGAACAGGATTGTGGTTTTTGATGTGGCAGGAATCATAAAGCTTAGCGCAACGCCTATTGTATTAAAAAGTAATCAGACCATATTAGGTCAAACAGCTCCTGGAGATGGAGTTGTACTTTATGGCGGGCGATTATCGGCAAGTGGTGCAACCAATACCATCGTACGATACTTACGGGTAAGAATGGGGGCTGCATTTCCCAGTCAGGCAGATGCGGCAGGGGTTGCGAATGGCTCTGATATAATATTCGACCATTGTTCTTTTAGTTGGGGACGGGATGAGAATTTCTCCATCAATGGTGATGGAAAAGGCACCCCTCCTCGAAACATCACAATTCAGAACAGTATTATTGGGCATGGTCTCCAGAATCACTCTTGTGGAGGTTTGATTCAGACCGGAATAAATGATGGAGTCACTATTTTCCGCAATCTGTATATCAACAACAATTCACGAAATCCCAAGGTAAAGGGATTAAATCAATTTGTCAATAATACGGTTTACAATTGGGGTAGTGGCACTGCTTATGATATGGGAGGTGACTCTGGCGGATTATCAGAAACAACAATAGAAGATAATTATTTTATTGTTGGACTCGGAAAATCCTATAGAGGGGTGGCGCAGGCAGATGGTTCAATTGTAACTGAAGTTTCCTATCTTAATCCATCCAAGCCATTCTCTGGAGGAAATTCACAATTCAGAACATTCTGGCGGGGTAATTATTTTGACAATGACAAAGACGGTACTTTAAACGGTCGACTAATGGATTGGGAAAAAGATTGTTCCGGATCGCCTCTTTTTTTAGACTCTCGTTCAGATTTACATCCATTGATTCTAAGTCAAACAACAGCTGATAAGGCATATGAGTGGATCGTCGAGAATGTGGGAGCATCACTTCCCAAGCGTGATCAGGTAGACTCCTATCTGGTGGAGGAGCTAACCTCATTGGGTATTAAAGGTACAATCATAAGAAATGAAACAAACGCGGAACAGTTCCCCATTGGTGGTCCGGGTATCATTCAATCAGGTTCTCTGCCATTGGATACAGATCAGGACGGTATGCCAGATGCCTTCGAAAAGGAGTGGGGGTTGGATATGGATGATCCGTCTGATGCAACAAAGATTGCTATTAACGGATATACTAATATTGAGAATTATACATTTTCGTTAGAATACCCTGATAAATATAAATAATTAATTATTACTTAAAACATGAAAAATAGGTTATATGTCATGAAAATGTCGTGCTTGTTGATTGTCAGTGTCATGGTCCTATTGTCCTGCGAAAACAAGATGCTTGAACATTATGAAGAACCAGCATGGTTGAAAGGGAGTACCTGGGATGTATTAATGGAAAAAGGAAATTATTCCATTTTTCTCGAGGGAATTGAATTGGCTGGTTTTAAGCCAATTGTAGAAGGGAAGAGTATTCTTACTATAATGGCACCAACTAATGATGCTTTTTCTGGATATCTATCCAGTAAGGGGTATTCTCAAATTGGTGATATAGATAAGGATGAGTTGAGAAAGCTAATTGGATTTCACCTGCTATACTATTCTTACAACAAGAATAAGATGGTTAATTTCCGGCCGGAAGGTGATTTGGCTACTGATGAAGATAAAAATATTAACGCTGGCCTTTACTATAAGTTTAGGACAAGAAGTAGCAACAAAGTGTCCATTGAGGTAACTTCAGAGGGTAAACAGGTGACAGTTTATCATTTAGAACGCTTTGCTCCGGTGTTTTCTCACCGATTTTTTAATTCGAAAGGAATTGATGCCAAGACCAACTATGAATACTTTTATCCTGAGTCACAATGGAAAGGAGATGACGGATTTAATGTTTCTAATGCTTCAGTAGAGGAGTATGAAATTCGTGCAGATAATGGATTTATTTACACAATTGACCAAGTGTTAGATCCACTGGAAACTATTTATACAGAGATGAAAGAAAGAGAAAACTATTCTCTCTTTTTTGATCTTTACGATTCCTATAGCACATTTGAGTATGATCAGACTCTCTCGTCTGATTATGGGGAAACCATTGGGGTAGACTCTCTTTATCTGCATAAACATGGAGCATTGCCCCCAATCGCCATGGAGTGGCCTGTAACTTCATTTCAGGATATTAGCGCATTATCCTCTCAGTCTTATAGCATTTTTGCACTTTCCAATAATGCGTTGAACGATTTTTTCAACCGCTACTGGAAAATTGGAGATTATACAACACTTAATGAAGTAGACCCTTTGGTAATGAGATATATGATTGGTCAATATGTTTACGGTGGATCAATTGTTTTTCCTGAAGAGATTGTCAATCGGAAAGTGATGAATGCGTATGGCACCTACTTCGATTTCGATCCTATGTCAATTGCGGATAAGGAAATATGCATAAATGGAAGTTTTTACGGTTTGGATCATATCGATACTCCGCCATTGTTTGCATCTGTTGTTGGTCCAGCTTTCAGAGACAAGGTAAATACACCCTATTTGTATGCATTGGAAGGATCAACCTTACTCAACTCTTTTGTTTCAAGCGATGTGAGTTTTACAATGTTAATACCGAGCGAAGCACAGATTAACAGTGCAGAAATGTATCTGATGTCATATACTACCGGAAAGGTTTTACAAGAAATAACCGAAGATGGTATGGGAGAGGTGTCAGCTGGTAAGTTACAAAGTATGGTGAATATGCATACCGTTTATGGGGGTATGGGTTTAAGCTCTGCAGGTAAGAAAGTACTTGCAACCCAACTGCCGTTTAATTATTGGTATATAAAAGATGGTATGATTACCAATAATGCACTGTTTAACAGGATTATTGAGCCTGATTTCAACGGAACCTTGTTTGTTCCGTTCCAGGAGATTACCAATAACGGAGCTCCGTGGTCGAATGGAAAAGCGTATTCTTATGGGAGTGGGGAAGTCTTCTTTGAAGAAGAGGCATCAGATGGCCTCGCTTATAGAATTGCTGTTACCAACGATGCTAGATATCCATTTAATTCGTTTTCTCAATTGTTGAAAAAAGCTAATATGGTTGTGGGTACCAACATCATGGGATTATCAATGGGACGCTTTATTGCTTTTATTCCCACAAACGAAGCAATAAAAGTGGCTCTTGCTGATAACCTGATTCCTGGTATAACAAATGGTACAATAGCTTCTGACGGATCCATTTCGGCAGAGTCAATTGATGTTGGAATGCTTCAGAACTATTTGTTTTCGTATTTCCTCCGTTCACCTGAGAATGTAATTACTACTTATCCCTATCTGGGATCAGCTATGCAAAGTGGAGTCTATAAAACTGCTAGTGGAAGAAATCTGAAATATAGTGACAAAGGTAACACCATAAGTGTACAATTGGATGATCGTCAGGAAGTGAATGTGACCTCTTCATACGACTACTTTCCATTCGCATATAATGATGGAGGGTTTCATCTTATAGAGGCTATACTTTAATTCTGATTTTGAAAAATAATAATTGATCGTATGAAATTTTTAAAACTCTCTATAATAATCATTCTGCTTTTACTAGCAAAAGATGTACTTTCCCAAGAACAGATTGTAACAGGACAGGTTACTGAAATGATTAACAGGAAAGCTGAGCCGATGATTGGTGTTAACGTAAATATAATGAATGCCCAAAATAGATCTATCGGTGGGGTTGCAACTGATATAGAAGGCTATTACAGATTAAGAATACCCAGAGGAGAAGGGGATATCACTCTAGTCTTTTCGTTTATTGGAATGGAGACGCAGAGAATTAAATATACCGGTCAGAAGACCTTGGATGTTAGAATGAAATCTAGTGAAGAACTATTAGATGAAGTAGTGGTCAGCGCTCAAATGGTTGAGCGAAACGATATGGGAATTAGTCGAAAAGAGATGGTTAGTGCCACTCAGAAAATTGAAATGGAGGATATTGTTTCTCAAACACCGGTCGTATCGGTTGAAGAGGCATTGCAAGGACGTTTGGGGGGCGTAGACATCGTTATGGGCGGGGGTGATCCAGGAGCAAGGAGTTCAATCCGTATTCGGGGGACCAACACCCTCAATGCTTCATCTGATCCATTAATTGTTATTGACGGGATTCCTTATTCAACAGATATCAGCGAAGATTTCGATTTTTCTACAGCAAACAATGAAGATCTGGGAGCGTTGATCAATATTGCTCCAACCGATATCGAATCGATAGAGGTGTTAAAAGATGTAGCTGCTACTGCAATTTGGGGTACGCAAGGTGCGAATGGTGTACTATTGATAACAACAAAAAAAGGATCCTCCGGTAAGACCAACTTCTCATTCTCTTCAAAACTAACATCCAGGATTGAACCAAAGACAATCCCAATGCTAAATAGTAGCGAGTATACAGCTTTAATGCAGGAGGCAATATGGAATAGTGCCAATTACATCGGTATGTCCAGTCCCTCAAATATCTACTTGAGGCTACTTTATGATACGCCTGAAATTGGATTTGAACCTGATTGGGCCTATTTTAATGAATTCAATCAGGAAACAGATTGGCTAGGTGAAATACGAAGGAATGGTTTGATATGGGACAATAGCTTTTCAATGGGAGGTGGTGGTGATAGGGCAACTTATCGATTGTCGATGGGATATTTAACAGATAAAGGGACCACCATTGGTACCGGATTAGAAAGGCTAAACACTTCTTTGGATATCAATTACCAATTCTCAAATAAATTAAAATTCGGAGCCAATGTGACCTATTCTCAAACCGATCGAGATAATCACTGGGCTTCCACTGTGCGTACCGAAGCGTTCAGGAAAATGCCCAATAAATCACCTTATTGGATTGATAAAATTACCGGTGAACGAACTTCGCAATATTTTTCCTACCAGACTGCAGACTTCGAGGGAGAGTTCAAGGGTTCGTCCAATTATAATCCCGTTGCAATGGCAAATGAGAGTTTTAACAAGTCTTTGCAGGGTGAATCAAAGCTCACTTTTCGAATGGACTACAAAGTGGCTCCGGGTCTCAATTATTCTGGATGGGCATCTATCAATATGCGAACTTTGAAAAACAGGAAATTTCTCCCTCAGGTAGTCACTGGGGTTGTATGGACGGACAAGTATGCAAATCAAAGTACTGATGGTTCCTCTGATCAGATGGATCTGCAAACCGAGAACAAACTAATTTTTATTAAAAACTGGGAGAGAAAACACAATCTAGTGGCAACTGGAGTATTTCGTACCTCACAATCACAAAAATCAAGTTACACAAGCACAACCTCTGGTAATGCATCTTCTGGTCTTTCTGATCCTATCGTTGGTAGTACAGTAGAAGGAATAGGTTCAGGTGACACAGAAGTACGTAAAATTTCTGGAATTGGATTGTTGAATTACACTTTGATGGACCGCTATGTAGCACAGTTTACACTTACGATGGAAGGAAATTCAGCTATGGGAAGGTCCAATAGATTCGGTTATTTTCCAACCCTCGGCCTTTCATGGAACATGCAGAACGAACCTTTTCTGGCAAACTCAAAAGAATGGTTGGATGAGTCAAAGATACGCTTAAGCTTAGGGCAGAGTGGCAGATCTCCTGGTGGTTCGTCTCTCTATCTCGGGGCATTTGGCTCATTGGGTGAGTACATGGATATGTCGGCGGTTCATCCTATTAGGATACAACTCGATAAATTGAAATGGGAAACATCTACGGAGTATAATGCTGGTATGGATATAGGTTTATTTACCAATAAACTTAGATTTACGTTTGATTATTATCAAAAGCATGTTTCCGATTTGTTACAAACGGATGTAGATATTCCATCAAGTTCGGGTTATGCATCTCTAAAATATTTCAACTCGGGGGAGTTGAGCAATATTGGATGGGAATTTCGCACCGATGCAGTATTATATGAAAAAGATGATTTACGGGTAAGTGCCTATCTTAATCTGAATCGGAATATCAATAAGATTATTGAAATACCGTCAAATATGAAACAGGAAAATTACTCTTTTAACAATGGAAACTATGCTACCCGAGTGGAAGAGGGATTGCCTCTTGGTTCTTTTTTTGGTTATCGTTACGGCGGTGTTTATCAGAACCATGAATCGACTTACGCCAGAGACAGAGAGGGTAATATAATGAACGATGTGGAAGGAAATCCCATTATCATGAAAAATGGAACAGCGACCGTATATCCGGGCGATGCGATTTATGAAGATATTAATCATGACGGTGTGATCAATGAATATGATATTGTTTATCTTGGTAATTTCATGCCGGTAGTCACTGCTGGCTCCGGAATCAGTATCCGATATAAACAGCTCACTTTGAATGCTTTCTTTCATGGGCGACTTGGTCAGAAGATCATCAATGCTACGCGAATTGCTAACGAGTCAATGTATAATAAAAACAATCAGAGCAAAGCCGTATTGAGACGCTGGCGTAATGAGGGTGACGATACTGATATACCCCGTGCACTCTATAATGAAGGATACAATTTTCTGGGTTCTGATCGATTTGTAGAAGACGCATCTTTTGTGCGGCTTAAGACCTTATCACTGACATACTCAGTTCCCAGGAAGTTCTCTAGGGGTTTGGGTTTCAACAATATGAATTTTTTTGTTACTGGATATGATCTGATAACCTGGACTAAGTATACTGGACAGGATCCAGAAGTCTCCATCCCGAGCAAAGCGAACAGAATTGCTCAGGACAATGCCAATACACCTGCATCCATTAGGTTGTCTTGTGGAGTTAATCTGAATTTCTAAAAAGGAGCATAATTTATGAAGAAAATAGTTTTTGTTCTAATCGTCACTACAACCTTGTTGTTTATCAGCTGCAATGATTGGTTGGATATTTTACCAAATAATGAACAGGTTACAGCTGATTATTGGAAAGCAAAAGAAGAAGTTGAAGCCGTAATTGCATCAGGTTACTTCTATTTACGTCAAACCACACCATTCCTTATTGATTGGGGTGAATTAAGAGGGGCATCTATCTTTTCTTATAATTCAACTGAAAAAGGGAAACTACAAGATTTCCAGATTATAGCCTCATCTCCTCTATGTAGATGGGAACAGTTTTATAAAGTAATTAACATGGCTAATTCTGTGATCACTTTCGCCCCCGAAGTCCAAAATTTCGATGAGACGTATACCGTTCAGGCTATGAAGTCACATCAAACTGAAGCATATTTTTTAAGAGCGCTTTCCTATTTTTATCTGGTGCGAAATTTTAAAGAAGTACCTTTAATATTGGAATCTTATGTGGATGATTCTGCTCCATTTTCCATAGCTAAATCAAAAGAAGAAGAGATTATACAACAAATAAAGGCAGATATCACAGCAGCACTGGATCTCAATGCAGCAAAGGAGTTTTTCGATAATGATGCATGGTATGGATCAAGTAAAGGCAGAGCAACCAAATGGGCATTATATGCTTTGATGGCTGATGTCTGTTTATGGTCAGAGGACTATGGTAACTGTATTATTTATGCTGATTACCTGATTGATTCAACTTCTCCAAAGAGACCTGCCTTTATGACCATACCTGAACACTGGTTTAGTATATTTAATCCAGGTAATTCCAATGAATCCATTTTTGAGTTGAACTGGAACTATTCGGTGTTCAATCAAACATCTTACTCCCCTAGTAATTATTTTACTATTGCAACAAATGCATCATATCAATATACGCCTGCGATGGCTGAACGTTTAGTGAGTGAAGCGACAACGCTTTACGAAGAGGATAAAATTCCAGTTAGAAGTCACTTTGGCGCATACGTGACACTAGGAGAGGATGGATCCGAAAATCTGGCATATTGCATATGGAAATATAGTGGAACTGAAATTGATGATTTAACTGCTATAAGGGTGCAGCCAGATGCCAATTATATTATTTATAGAATGGCAGATGTGATGTTGATGAAAGCTGAAGCACTCATCTGGAAAGGAAGTAGTGGTTGGTCGGAAGCTTTGGAAATAATCAATCAAATCAGAAACCGCTCCAACCTTATAGATTTGGATATTTCCCTTAATGAGACAGATGAGTTGGAAATGCTGCAGTTTTTATTAAATGAAAGGGACATGGAGTTAGCAGCCGAAGGTAAGCGTTGGTACGATCTTTTACGCTTTGGCAAAAGTAATAATTTCAAATATAAGGACGATTTTATCAATTTGATAGTAGAAAATAATTCATCGGCAAATACCAGTTGGCTTCGTTCAGTTTTGAAAAACGAAAATGCTTGGTATCTGCCTATTAGCGATTCTGAATTGGAAACGAATGATTTATTGACTCAGAATCCTTATTACGATGTAACCCAAAAATAATCACAATATGAAACGAATATCTAAGCCATATACCCACAAGAGTGTGATTAATAGCAGATCCTATATAACATCATTGATGGTTTATAACTTTAATCATCCGAAGCATTTTTTCAAAATATGTTGTCTGACTATCATCCTGTTTTATGCATGTGATGATCCGTATGAAAACTCAACATTTCAGGTATATAATGTCAATCCAGTTTCAACCTACCTTGAAACTCGTTCCGACGAATTTTCAGAATGGATTGAAATTTTAAAGTACGCTGACCTTTTCAATGCCATTAATCAAGCTACTGAGGTCTTTACAGTATTTGTACCTGGCAATGGTGCTGTTGAGGAGTTTTACAAGAAACGCGGAATTAGCTCAATTAAGGATTTAAGTAAAGAGTATGCGATCAATCTGGCTAAATACCATATCATTCATGACTCTGTTGGAATTGATCGCTTTATTAAAGGAGGCAGACTTGAAGAGAAAACGTTATCCGATGATTTTCTGACTGTAACTTTTGATGATTCATCAGGAGACGGAGGATTTAACTCCGTCTACATTAATGAAGAAGCACAGGTATCGGAGTTTGCAACTCCAGTTTCCAATGGTTATGTTTACGTGATTAATAGTGTACTCAGTCCTTTAATTGAGTCAGTTTATGATAGAGTTGTAGAAAATGGTAATTATTCCATATTCAAGGGAGCCTTGGATATGACTAGTTGGGGTGATAGTCTGCGGATTATTTATGACGAAATCAAGCAACCCAATGGCTCTTTATTGAAGCAAAAAAGAGACTACACAGTGTTGGCAGTGACAGATGAGATCTATAGCAATAATGGTATCACGTCTGTGAATGATTTGGTTACATTGTTAGAAGCGGGGGATAATTTTAAAGAACCTGAAAATCAATTAAATAAATATATTGCTTACCACATTATGGCTGGTAATTATCCTCTTTTTAATCTTTACAGTTTTGATGGGATTGATCAAAAAAAATTATGGGGGACAAAATCAGAATCTGTGCTTGAGATCTCACTGGAAGATGATGGTATTTATTATATTAACTTTGGAGGAGGCGGGAACGTCAAGGCAAGTTTCGTTGAATCATTTTCCAATATATATGCAAAAAATGGGGTTCTACATCAGGTAGACGGATATCTGCCGGTTTGGCAGTCTGAGATTCCCGTAAATGTACTTTGGGATTTCTGTAACCATCCTGATATAGCAGCCTATATTGCTTCGAAAGGAACAACAGGGCAGGTTTATCAGACAGCACACGCAAGTACCGAATATAGGACGGCTATTACGACACTTCCCATTTTTAAAGTACAGATTCTAAACACTCCAGGTGCACCACTTTCTTCGTTTAATAATGTTGATTACTTCACGGCGAAAGCTAGTAATAGCTTTGCAAATGCGATGTATAAGGACTTTATGATTTTAAGTCTGGGTTACTTGGGGTCAATTGAGATGAAAACACCATTGTTGATCGCAGGGAAATATAAGGTAACATTGCAGTTCGGTTATGCCTCCTCAATGGATTTTATGAGGAAAATGTCCGGCGGCAGCAATGGTGGGGGAATGCGATTTTCTTTTGATGGAGAACATGTAACTGATTTCTCTCCAATTGCATCGGTGCCATCAAATACACTAAATGTATATCAATATGTAGTTTATGAAGATCTTGAGCTGAGTAAAACAGGTGTATATGATTTTAAGATTGTGATCTCCGATCCAAGCGCCAGCACAAATAAAAGTTTTCGCTTAATGTTAGATTATTTACAGTTTGAACCAATAATTGAGGAAATCCAATGAAAACAATAAATTATTTTCTCGTTTTAATACTTATAGTTGCAGGTTTTATCTCCTGTAACGGCGGGTGGGATGCACATTACAATTCGCAGGATAATAATGTGAACAATGAAAATGTCACCATAGTCAATTCCAATGCAGTTGACTATTTGAAATCTGAATCAGCTTATAGTTCTATGTTTGGGCTGTTTCAGGAAACAGGTGTGATTGAGCACATGCAGGGTAGAGACCAGCTTTTTACAATTATGGTTGTAAACAACAATGCTATCAATTCCGGAGTTGAAGGTAATGAAGATAAGGTATACCTTGCTAAATCACATATTTCTGATGTGGCTTTATCCCCGGAAAATTTGTCTGATGGTCAGCGATTGTTTATGTGGACAGGCAAAGCAGTGAATATTATAAAAGAAAAGGGCTTAAATGGAGCGTATCGGATTCAATTCAACAATGCCAAGGTGACAAAGGTGATAAAAACGAACGATGCCTATATTTATGAGATTGACATCTTCATCATTGCGCCGAAATCTTTGTATGAAATTCTTGAAAGCTTGGGGGATAATTATTCAATTTTCAGGGAAATGGTGTTTTCCAGAAATCAAAGGGAATTCGACAGGGATGCGAGTATACCGATTGGTGTAGATAATACTGGTAGTACTGTATATGACAGTGTCTTTATCACAACAAATCCCTATTTCACAGCACATAATTTCGACATCATGTCAGAATCACTTACCGCTACCATGTTGCTACCATCTAATGAGGTGGTAAATAATGCACTTTACACGGCAAAAGAGAGCTTAAGTACATGGGGATTAACCAGGAATGATACGATACTTGAAAACTGGATATTTGAATCAGCATTTTTCAATCAACAGTATCAGAAGCAGGATTTTATCGATAATGAAGATTTAACATCTGTATTTGGAAAACAATGGCGTACAACCGTTCAGCAGGTTAACTTGGACAATCCTGTACAGATGAGTAATGGGGTGGCCTATTATGTTGAGTCAATGAAAATACCGACCAATGTGCTCATCTATAGAATTAAAGACTATTATAAGTGGTATGAATTTCTAACAGAAAGTGACAAACAGAAATACTTTGCTTCAACTAACTTGGTGTTTGATAAAGTTGTGACCGAAGTTGCTGGTTGGTCTGGATGGCCTGCTGCTGGTTTTCCGTTAGTTGAGAATCGGGTTCTCTATTTTAATCTGGAAAATACAGAAGTACAAGAGTATACTTTGAATTTTGTACCTTTTAAGTTTTGGTCTAACGAGGATGGTTCCTATACCGCCTCATCATATTTGATACCTCCGGGTGAATATGATTTGTGCTTAGGTTTTAAGCAGAAACTTGGACACGATTTGGAGATCTCATTCAATGGTGAGCTAATCAGAACGATTACTAACACTGAACTAACCTCTACAACTTATCACTACGACCGAGGTGGGCAAGGATATCCAGAGGGTTATGATTTAAGCAAAGCTACTGATAAGAAAAAAGGTAACTATGACCGTGATGGGGGTCGGGTTGGTGTTGTCATGATTGAAGGTAATGAAGCCGTTCCCGTTGAAATTTCAATTCATGGGAAGAATGTGACCAATAATAGAACAATTCTACACCACTGGTGCTTACGTCCAACCAAGAACTGTTATTAATATTTTTGATCAAGAGGAACATGAAAAGAATAAATAGAATATCAGTAATTGTTGTAACGCTTATATTTTCAATTATTTTTTCGATTCTAGGACAGGATAAGCGAACAATCAGCGGAAGAGTTATCTCTTCACAGAATGAACCAATTGAAGGTGCTATTGTCACAATCTCTCAGGTGGAGAACGTGAGCACATTCCAGGATGGGACTTTCACTCTTTCGTATAGAGGAAACGAGTCGACACAAATATCTGTGTGGTCACCAGGATATTATTCAGTTAGTCAACCAATAAATGGAAGGGAGCAGGTTACCATTATGATGATTCGAGAAGATCAATATAAGTATAATGAATCTCTTTTGTCACCTTTTCAAATTGAAGGTGTTGATCAGCACACTACTTCCACAATGAATATTTCAAATAAAGACTTCAAGGTAGGTAGTATGAAAGTTGATAGGGCATTGTCGGGGCAAGTGCCTGGCTTACAGGTGATCCAGAGTAGTGGTATGCCTGGTGAGGGGAGCTACCTGAATATCAGGGGTATCCGATCTCTCATTAGTGAAAATGCTCCGCTGATTGTGATAAACGGTGTGCCGTATTTACCTGATCAGAAAGAGTCACAGCTGATTAATGGTTTTTCCAGAAATATTTTTCAGGCGTTTAATATCGAAAATATACAGAATATAACTGTTCTTAAAGGAGCTACTACTTCACTCTACGGTTCAATGGGGTCGAATGGAGTGATTCTGATTGAGACAGATGAAGCCAACTCAACTGACCTGGAAACAAAAATTAGCTATTATGGTCAATATGGGGTGAGCTGGAACAACCAACGACTACCCTTACTTCAGGGAATAGAATACAAGTCCTATCTATCTGATGTGGGGATGACCTATTATGATAATATGATGGAATTTTTGAATGATTTTCAGTTTTTGAGTGATCCAAATAACAGATTTCACTACCTGTATAACAATTCTACTGATTGGCAAAGTGAAATTTATAGGAACGGATTTATTTCTGACAATATGTTTAAGGTAGAAGGAGGTGATGCCATTGCAAAATACAACCTCTCATTAGGATATATGAGCGAAAATGGAACCTTGCACAACACTTCATCACAACGCTACCATACATTGTTAAATACGAATGTTTTGATCAGTCCGCAGATGGAACTATCTGCGACCTTTGGCTTAGCATTTCTAAATGGAAAATTTCAGGATCAGGGTATGATTAATCAGACAAACCCTGTTCTGGCAGCATATGCAAAATCACCTGTACTAAGTCCATATGAACATGATATTGACGGAAATGTTCTGTCTTCTTATTCATCTT
The DNA here is from genome assembly GCA_002408485.1 of Proteiniphilum sp. UBA5283. Taxonomy (GTDB): domain Bacteria; phylum Bacteroidota; class Bacteroidia; order Bacteroidales; family Dysgonomonadaceae; genus Proteiniphilum. The sequence continues at coordinate 15,453 of DHSP01000063.1, forward strand.
ATCACTTTGGGAGATTAGAGAATATGGATTTTGCAATGAGTAATCCATTGGCTATTACCCAAACATTGGATATACGTAGCCGCCAATACGATATCAATATAAAGGCAACACTGGGCTATAAAATCAGACCCAATCTTACTCTTACAGGATCAATGGGATTCTTTTATAATTACAACAAGGAGAGTAAGTTTGTTCCGGGATTAAATGATCAGGCAATACTTCCATTTTATGATCAGTTTGGGGAAGCGCAGAATACAGTTAAAGTCGGAATTGCCGAAACACGTAATCATTATTATGACCTGAATCTTCGGTATAACAATAGATGGAGTGGAGGACATGTGTTGAACTTACTGGCAGGATCACAGGCGATCGTATCTATGAATGAATATGATCTTGGAAGCGGACGAAATACGGCTAGTGATTTCTATCAAACTTTGAATAATACACAGTCAATTGGACGTTTTTTCACAGGTTATCTGGAAAAATGGAATTGGATGAATCTTTATGGACATGCCAATTACACCTACAATCAAAAGCTTTCTGCCTCTGTCAATATGTCTCTTGACGGTGCTTCTTCTGTAGGGGCGTATGGGAATCATTTTTCGGCATATCCTTCTGTAGGAGTAACATGGCTAGGAAAAGGCTGGTTGCCCATCTCTAACTCCACATATGTTAACCTGTTGAATGTGAGAGCTGAATGTGGATTGACCGGAAATAGCCGATTCTCCTCTAAGTTCGGCAAATTCTATTATTCAAATTTACCTTATCAGAACATCTCTGGTATTGTACGAGGGAATATCTCAAATACAAAATTAAAACCAGAAAATAATGTCCAACTGAATGTGGGGATTGACACCAGACTTTTTTCAAATAGATTAGATATTTCTCTAGATTTATATCACAACCGAACGAAAGATGTTATCTTTGCATTACCACAGTCATCGGTTTTTGGTACAGCCAGGTATTATGACAACTTAGGGGAAATAGAGAATAAGGGAATAGAGTTATCTTTTCAAGCATCACCTGTACGAACACCCAGTTTTGAGTGGATCGTTGGTGGTAATATCGCCCTTAATAATAACAAAGTCGTCTCACTTGGTGGTTATGATCACTTGATCACTGAATTCAGTGATGGAGCACAAATGGTTACCAAAGCTGGAGAGTCACCATATCAATTTTATGGTTTTCGTGCATTGGGAGTCTTCTCCACTCAAAATGAAGCAGAATCAGCAAATCTTAAAAATAAGAAAGGTCACAGTTTTCTAGCAGGTGACATTCATTTTGAAGATATAAATGGAGATCATATTATTGATGATAGGGATAGAGTGCTTTTAGGAGATCCTGCTCCAAAATATTTCGGAGGATTCTATACAAGGGTCAGCTATAATTCATTTGCTCTTACAGCTGAATTTACTTATTCAAAAGGGAATCAAGCCTACAATGTAGTGAGAAGAAATTTGGAGTCTCTTTCTAGTTTTGGTAATCAGAGTACTGCTGTTATGAACAGATGGAACCTGGAGGGACAGATAACCGATATTCCCCGCGCACAATGGAATGATCCTTTAGGGAACAGCTCTTTTTCGTCTCGATGGATTGAGGATGCATCTTATATCAGAATGAAGAATATTACTTTTAGTTATGATTTTGAAAAAAGAATATTGAATTTCATTCGTTCTGGAAAACTTTACGTGTCAGGGGAAAATTTACTTACAATGACCAATTATTTAGGTCTGGACCCTGAGTTTTCCTATTCTCAGTCATCTAATATCCAAGGTTTCGATCTTGCGAAATTAATTCAACCAAGAGTGATCAAGTTCGGTGTAAATCTTCAATTCTAAATAAAATGAAAAATAATATCTTAAAATATGCTTTTCTCATATCCATCATGTCTGTGTATGCTTGTACGGATTTCTTCGACGTGACAACAGATGATTTACTGAACCATACAGAATACATTGATGAGGAGAGTGAAATGTATGCCGGATACATTGGTATTATGGCAAAAGTACAGTTAATCGGGGACAAAGCGATTTATTTGACTGATACCAGGGGTGAATTATTGGAGACCACTCATAATACACCCAGTGAGTTATACCGTATATACAACTATGAGGATAATTTGAGTGGAAATTCCTATGCTGATCCGGCTCCTTATTATGATGTGATTATTGCATGTAATGATTACCTGTTAAAATTATACGATTACAAAGAAAAGAACCCATCTTCCATTAATATGGAACATTATAAGGGTTTAATCAGTTCCACACTTAGGGTAAAAGCATGGGTATATTTAACTTTAGGAAAAATATACGGTAGGGCGCTTTGGTTTAATGATCCCTTACGTGAAAAGACAGATCTTTCCCAGTTTCCATTAAAGGATCTGGATGAAATTGTTTTGTCTTGTAAAGATCTATTGGATAAAGGTTTTGATGGTGTCAACGGAAAAATAAACATGACTTGGAAAGAATGGTTGGATCCATATACTCCTACAGCTGAAAGCATTTATCGCTATTGGGACTATACCACTCCAGAGTATTTTGCACTCTATGCTGAACTTTGCTTGTGGAGTGGTGATTATCAGACAGCTGCCAATCTTATTCTGGCGGCCATGAATGAGAAATTCGGCAGTTCAAACAGTGATGCAACAACATGGCTGCGCAATGAAAGAATGAATGGTGGTTATTCCGGAATATGGGATAGAACAACACCTTTACCTCAGGAAACAGTATCGGCAATTATTTATGACTATTCTAAAAATCAGACCAATGATTTATTGAGACATTTTGGCTCTGAATATCCAAATGAATATCTGCTTGCACCATCATCTATAGGAATGAGTCGGTTTTTCGACACAGAATTCAACCCACTAGGTGGATCTATTTCCGACAGACGAGCTGGTGCTACTTTTAGAGCCGATAATTCAGGTAATTATGTTATTCATAAGTATCGTCCAATAGGTAGTTCTACACGTCAACATGCTTATCAGGATGATGTGCACATTTATATCTACAGAGCTGCCGATCTATACTTTATGCTTGCAGAAGCTTTAAATAACTTGGGAAGATATACAGAAGCCTCCGCGTTGATCAATCAGGGAGTTAATAATTATTTCCCAAATGGAGGAGTTACATGGAAGGGATTCACTGATGCATGGACTTCTGTTACACCTACAGGATCTCGCAAATATCCGGATAAAGGAATTAGAGGGGTATTTAATCTGGGTGTTCGTCCTTTTTCAGAGGACACAAAGAAAAATGATCTGACCATTTTGGATGAGATGATGCTGGAATTTCCATGTGAAGGTAAAATATATCCATCAATGATTAGAATAGCCAAGAGATATAATGATTTTAATATTATTGCTGATCGTGTATGTCCTAAGTATAATAACCCTGACGAAATTCGGATTAAAATCTTAAACGGAGGTTATTTTATCAATTGGGAGCTATGAATATAGACTATAAGGATTTTTTTTACGGATGTTGAAGTATTTAATCATTCCATTGTGTGTGATTCTTCTTCATGTGGGTATGGCCGGTGCACAGGCACCGGCCTTTCCTACTGCCGAAGGATTCGGTAAATATACCACCGGCGGAAGAGGCGGCAGGGTCATCAAGGTGACCAACCTGAACGATTCAGGCCGGGGAAGTCTGCGTCATGCCATTGAGCAGGAAGGACCCCGTATCGTGGTATTTGATGTGGATGGGACCATTGATCTGCAGTCGAAGCTAATCATTGCAAATGACAGCATCACCATTGCAGGGCAGAGTGCCCCCGGAGAGGGTATCTGCATCAAGGGGTATCCTTTGTATGTGCAGGCCAACAATGTGATTATCCGTTTTATCAGGGCACGTATGGGCGACCTGCATGCGATTGAGGATGATGCCATGGGGGCCATGCGGGTGAAAGATCTGATCATCGATCACTGTTCCGTTTCGTGGTCGGTAGACGAGTCTCTCTCTGTTTACCGGGTGGAGAATGTGACGGTGCAATGGTGTATGATCACTCACAGCCTTTCCAGGTCGGCACACAGCAAAGGAGCCCACGGGTTTGGCGGGATCTGGGGAGGCAGTAACGCCTCTTTTCATCACAACCTGCTGGCGCATCACAGCAGCCGCAATCCCCGTTTTGCTTCCGATGGATATGCACCCGTTGATTTCAGAAACAACGTGGTCTACAACTGGGGATATAAAGCGGCATATGGTGGTGGCCGTCACGGGAGAATCAACTTCGTGGCAAACTACTACAAGCCTGGGCCAGCGACATCTCCTGAATTGAAAGCCTGGTTTCTGGATCCGGCAGAAGATGGTACCAGTGGCTATTATATGGCCGGTAACATCATGGCTGGAAGTGTTGAAGTGACCGCCGACAACTGGAAGGGAGTGGGTACCAAAAAACCGGTGATCAGAGCCACGGAACCCTATCCCTTTGCACCGATAAGGCAAGATCTCGCAGAGATCGCCTACGAAAAGGTACTTCGCTATGCCGGTTGCAGTCACCGTAGAGACTCCTACGACAGCAGAGTAATAGAGGAGGTTAGAACGGGTGCCGCAGAAGGAGGAGAATCTTACGGCGGTGGAAATAAAGGCATCATCGATTCTCAGGAGGCTGTCGGCGGATGGCCGCAACTGAGAAAGGGGGAGAGCTCTTTGGATAGCGATGGAGACGGCATGCCCGATAGGTGGGAAAAAGAGAAAGGGCTTGATCCCGCAGACCCATCGGATGCATCGCGTTTCACCCTGCATGATGACTATAGCAATGTGGAACTCTATCTCAACTCACTCGTCGATTTTGGAGGTTACCACTATTCACTCCTGAAGGAGAGCATCGATTCGCTGGTTGTGAAGCAGTATCCTCAGAAGAAATTATCCGATTTCAGCAGAAAACTGAAACCGCTGGGGCGGATCATGGAGCTGGAAGAGTATTACGTCTGGTGTTGCGCACCCATCTTCGATGAAGAGGAGAAAGTGCATCTCTTTTACTCTCGCTGGCCGAAGAAATACGGCATGGGAGGATGGATTCATCAGAGCGAGATCGCACATGCAGTGGCTGACACCCCGGAAGGTCCCTACAGAGATCTGGGTACCGTGCTTGCACCCCGTCCCGGATATTTCGATGCCACCACTTGTCACAATCCCCACATTCAAAAAATTGGTGACGTCTACTATCTCTTTTACATGGGTAACAGCGACAAGACAGTGAACACCAAGCGTATTGGAGTGGCTACCGCCAGTTCTCTCAAAGGGCCCTGGAGGAGAAGCGACAAGCCTCTTCTGGAGGCGGGTGAAGAGGGAGCGTGGGACGACTGCAACACTACCAACCCCGCTTTTATCACCCATCCAAACGGAGAGTCATGGCTTTACTATAAATCATGGAACAAGGAAGAGTACCGGAATCAGTCGGGCCCTATCCGTGCCAACAGAAAGTATGGCCTGGCCGTTTCCGACAATGTGCCAGGTCCCTATACCCGTTACAGCGGTAATCCCGTGGTCGACTTCTCCTCGTTGGGCGACAACAAGCAGGTGGAAGATGCCTATGTCTATCGGGAGGATGGCATCTTTAAAATGTTGATGCGGGATATGGGCTATTTTGACCACGAAGTGGGACTGATCTTCACCTCCGCAGATGGAATCCACTGGAGTGAACCTGAAATTGCCTGGTTCGGTGCCGATGCCTACCTGCATGAACCACCCGCTCCTGATCACCTGAAGCGATACGGGCGGTTTGAGCGCCCCCAGATATTGATGAAAAACGGCAAACCGGCTTATCTCTTCTCTGCCATGCAGGGAGGGAGATATGAGACTTCTTCCGGGTTTGTATTTAAAATTACATCCGACTATGAATAAATTTTCTCGAACATGGCAGTTTATAATACTGCTCCTCGCCGCAGCGGTTTGTTCCTGCGGAGACAGTCAGCCCGGTAAGATTGACCGGCTTGCGCTAGTGAAGCGTAACAACCCCAGGATTACCGAATTTGAAGCGTTGTCGTCACTTTCTGTCGGTAATGGTAACTTCGCCGTGACAGTCGATGCCACGGGGTTACAGACCTTCCCTGAGATCTATGCCGAAGGGGTACCCCTCGGTACGCAGTCGCAATGGGGATGGCACAGCTTCCCCAACATCGAGGACTTCACGGCCGAAGAGACACTGAAAGATTACAACTTCAGAGGCTGGAACGAACCCTATGCGGTGCAGTTCAATGAGCCGGGCAGAAGCCAGGCTGCCGCCGATTATTTCAGGGTCAACCCCCATCGGCTGCATCTCGGTTACATCGGCTTGGAGCTGACCGACCCGGAGGGTAATATGTTGAACTCTGAAAAGTTAACCGATATGAATCAGGAACTGGATCTCTGGGAGGGAGTCATTCACAGCCGTTTCATGGTCGGTGTTGACACCGCCGTTGTGAAAACGGCCGTGCACCCCGACAAGGATCGGTTGGCTGTTTCACTTCAGTCACCCCTCATTGGTAAGGGAATGATGCAGGTGAACCTGCGCTTTCCCTATCCCACAGGAGGACATGCCGACGACGCCACCGACTGGAACATGCCGGAGAAACATCGAACCGAAATAGTTGCACAGGATGAGCATTCCTACCTGCTGAAAAGAACACTCGATTCCACCGTCTATTATGTCGCTCTCCAATTTGAGGGTGAAGCAACCCTTACCGAGAAAGGAGCACATTACTTTGTGCTCACACCAGGCAGCGACTCGTTTGCATTTACCTGTACCTTTACAGAGAAATTACCGGAAGCCGATGCTGTACCTGTGCAGGAATCGTTTGAGGCTTCGTCGGACTACTGGACTGCTTTCTGGCAAAATGGCGGCGCGGTCGATTTCTCGAAAAGCACCGACGAGCGCGCAGCAGAGCTGGAACGGCGTGTCGTGCTCTCGCAATACCTGATGGCCATCCAGTCGGCAGGCATCTATCCCCCACAGGAGACAGGGCTGACCTACAACAGCTGGTACGGCAAGTTTCATCTTGAGATGCACTGGTGGCATGCCGTTCATTTTGCCTTGTGGAACAGAACGGAGTTGCTCGAGAGAAGCATGGACTGGTATGCCACTGCTTATCCGAAAGCCAAGGCCATTGCTGAGCGTCAGCAGTTTGAGGGCGTACGCTGGATGAAGATGACCGATCCCTCGGCAACGGAGGCCCCTTCGAAAGTGGGCTCCTTCCTTATCTGGCAGCAACCCCATTTCATCTATATGGCTGAGCTGATCTATCGCAACAACCCGACGGAGGAAGTGCTTGAAAAATATGGTTTCTTAGTCGAAGAAACCGCGGAATTTATGGCCTCCTTTGCGACGTATGACGAACTGGAAGGACGCTATGTGTTGAAAGGGATCATCCCCGCCCAGGAAACATTGCGTGCTTCGGAAACCATCAATCCGCCGTTTGAATTGTCCTACTGGCATTATGCCATGTCCGTGGCCCAGCAATGGCGGGAACGTGCGGGACAGAAACGCAAGCCGCAATGGGACGAGTTGATCGATAAGCTCTCACCCCTTGCCTACAATTCCGATGGTCTTTATCTGGCATCGGAGGATGCAACAGACACTTACAAGGATATCCGCTTCACCTCCGATCATCCGGCGGTACTGGGTGCACTCGGCATGATGCCCGAATGCAAGCTGGTGCGTCGCGATTACATGCAGAATACACTGAACTGGATCTGGGACAACTGGAACTGGGGCAAAACATGGGGATGGGATTACCCGATGACCGCCATGAGTGCTGCCCGTCTGGGAGATCCGGAGAAAGCGGTGGGTGCCTTGCTGATGGACAAACGGACCAACACCTACCTGGTGAACGGTCACAACTACCAGGATGCGCGTTTACGTGTCTATCTTCCTGGTAATGGGGGGCTGCTCACTGCCGTGGCCATGATGTGCGCCGGCTGGGACGGTAATGAAAAAAACACCCCCGGTTTCCCGAAAAATGGAAAGTGGAATGTACAGTGGGAAGGTCTGGCTCCCATGCCCTGATTATTCATTGAGCCGGGGAGAGAGAATCTGGTCGTCGTGCCGGAGAGCCCGTTAAAATATTGATGTTTATGAGAACGCTTATTTCGTTGTTGCTGCTGTTTATCGTTGCTATTTCTATGGAGGCTCAACCGATGGGCTCCTGGCATGACAAGGAACGGGAATTGAGATATACTCCCGAAGGAGAGGATTTCGTGATCGTGAACGGTGACCGGAAGTTTAACCGGGCACTCTACGGAACCAATACGGCATTCAGGATCGAAACCGGCGACCTGCCTGAATTTGGACTCTTTATGCCGCACATGGGTGGTAACATCCAGCTGGGGATCCTCTCCGGAGGGAAGAGCCTCTGGCTGAACGATGCAGAATATGTGAAGTCTGTCTACAGAGCCGGAAGCCGTATCTATGAGATCAAGGATCCGCTGTTGGGTTCCGGCAAGCTGACGATCACCGCACTGGCACTGGCAGATGCGGAGGGGATTATCCTGCGGGTAGAGGCGAACGATGTCCCTGAAGATGCCACGCTCGTCACCCTCTATGGAGGAGCCAGTAACCGTCGTTTCTCCCGGAACGGAGACCTGGGGGTGGATGATCCCGATGCGTTCGCACTCAAGGCGGAGGGCTGCGAGGGCAATCGGTTCGTGATCCGTAACGAATCGTTTAGGCTGACCTATGGTGAGGGTACCCGGGGTGGTCCTCTCCATAATTGCGGTCTTTTCTCCAAAGGAACTACCCTGAAACTGGGCTCTCCCTATAGCCTCAACACTGTTTCCGCCCTCTCTCGTTCCAGCGCAACCGACAACAGACCCCTCCTCGTTGCACAATCACCTCTCTCAGGTGATGAGGTCTATATCGTTATTAAGGGGGACGACGGTAAGGTGCTGACACCCGAGATGCTGCCATCTCTCTTTGAAGAGGCCGAACAGAAACGGCGTCTTATTGCAGGCACCGTAAGAATTAATACACCCGATCCTTATTTCAACCCCCTGGGAGGGGTGCTCAGTATCGCGGCCGACGGGATCTGGGATGAGGAGACAGCAGTATGGCAGCACGGTGCCGTGGGTTGGCGTATGCCACTGAACGGCTGGCGAGCCGCCTATACCGGCGATGCCATCGGGTGGCACGACCGGGCCAGAGAACATTTCAACGGATATGCTGCCTCACAGGTGACCGGTGTGAAGCCGGTGATAGCACACCCGGCGCAGGATACAGTGTTGAACCTGACCAGGGCGGAGAAAAGGTGGGGTACACAGATGTACAGTGACGGATATATCAGCCGTAATCCCCGCAACAACAGCCAGATGCACCACTACGACATGAACCTGGTCTATATTGATGAACTGTTGTGGCACTTCAACTGGACGGGAGACATGGACTATGTGAAGGAGATGTGGCCGGTGCTGCAGCGTCACCTGGCATGGGAGAAGCGCAACTATGATCCCAACGATGACGGACTCTACGATGCCTATGCTTGTATCTGGGCCAGCGACGCATTGCAGTACAACAGCGGTTCGGTTACCTACTCCTCAGCCTACAACTACCGGGCGAACAGGATGGCGGCAATGATTGCCGAGAAAATCGGAGAGGATCCGAAACCTTACAAAAAGGAGGCAGAGAAGATACTGAAGGCAATCAACTCCACACTCTGGCTCCCTCATAAGGGGTGGTGGGCAGAGTACAAGGACCTGATGGGAGCACAGATGATCCATCCCATGGCAGGGCTCTGGACGGTGTACCATGCTATCGATTCAAGGATTCACACTCCTTTTCAGGCTTACCAGGCTACCCGTTATGTAGATACGTCGATTCCCCGGATACCGGTCAGGGCACGTCGACTGGAAGATGAGGGCTATTACACCCTCTCTACCACCAACTGGTTACCCTACTCCTGGTCGGTGAACAACGTAGCCTTTGCCGAAGTGGGACATACCAGCCTTGCCTACTGGCAGGCAGGCAGGAGCGAAGAGGCATTCCGGCTCTTCAAAAGCAACATATTGGATGGCATGTACCTGGGAGCTAGCCCCGGTAACATCGGACAGGTCAGCTTCTATGATGCTGCCAGAGGAGAGTGCTATCGTGACTTCGGTGATCCCGTGGGTGTCTATTCGCGCACACTGATTCAAGGGTTGTTTGGTATCCTCCCCGACGCGATGAATGAGCGGTTGGTGATCCGTCCTGGGCTTCCTGCCGACTGGGACTACGCCTCCTTAGAGACTCGCGACATCGCGTTTGACTTCAGGAGAGTAGGGCAGACCGACCGATACAATATCAAGTCCTCATTCACCAGGAAGCTGGCACTGACCCTTCAGTTGCATGCCCCCTACGACCGGATTGGGTCGATCACCGTCAATGGGCGCAAGGTGCAGTGGAACAGGGAGGAGTCGGTGGGTGCACCGGTGATCGCGATCTCTTGTGGCTCCTCAGATGAATATTTGGTGGAGATTGACTGGAAAGGAACAAAAACAGCCACCACTGCTGTCGAGGCAACGGCCGTGCAGAACGAAGTGATGGAGATTCCCATGGACAACAACGTTCGGGAGCTGTACGATCCGCAGAAAGTTCTAGAGGGAGCGACGACCAGAGGCAACATCATCCGGGGCACCGTAAGGGGTGAACCGGGTCACCGCACACTCTTTGCCCGGGTGAAAGAGGGTGAGATGGAGTGGTGGAGGGCAGTCGACATTGAGGTGATAGATCCTTTTGAGCTGACTTATGACCCCGAGGATTCACTGCTTAGCTTTCGGATACGTAACCAGCTTCACAGGGAGGCCAACCTGAAAATAAGGGTGAATGGTGAATTACTGGAAAGTGAATATGTGCTTTCTGCCGGGGCTCTTTCTCCGCGGTTCGATGTGCCTGCAGGTATAGCCCGTTTCGGTACCAACAGAGTGGAGCTGCTACAGAACAACGAGATCCTCCTTGCCACATCGATCGTCAACTGGAACCTGAAGAATAAAAAGCAGGTATATGAAACCATTCCGATGGATAGTTATATGAATGCGTCGGTACACCAGGTCTTTACCAACGAGTACCTCTCTCCCAGGCCACCCTTCACCACCCTTCAGATACCCAAGCAGGGAATTGGTGAATGGTGCCACCCCAGTCTCACCGCTGCAATCGACGACAGTGGACTGAGAAAGGCCAGTCGTGGAGGAATCTTTGAAACTCCATTTGGAATACCTTTCCGGACACCGTCCGATGATGCGGCGAACATTGCTTTCACGTCGCTGTGGGACAACTACCCCTCGGCGATCACCATCCCCCTGGCGGGAAAAGCATCCCATGTCTACCTGCTGATGGCCGGCTCTACAAATCATATGCAGGTGCATGTGCCCAACGGGGAGGTGATGGTCACCTATCGTGATGGTTCTGTGTCACGACTGGAGCTCCGCAATCCGGAAACATGGGTCCCCATTGAACAGGATCTCTTTGTAGATGAC
>DHSP01000063.1:27089-43311 GCA_002408485.1 Proteiniphilum sp. UBA5283
CTTCGACGATGAGGTGCCCGTGGAGGAAGTTTACGGTCGATCCATCGATGGGGGGGCCGGCATCATACTGGATCTGCCGCTGGATAAAAATAAGGAGCTGGAGGACATTGTCTTAAAGACCATTGCCAACGAGGTGGTCATCGGACTGATGTCGGTCACGCTCGTAAGATAAACCTTTCACCATAACATTTATGTATAAAATAACATCATTCTGTTTAATGGCCCTGCTGATGGTACAGGGCACAATAGCCCAGTCGACGGCTGTCCGATTTGCCGATTCGGAGATGAAACGTGCTCCACAGGCCTGGCAGCTGGATCATGGTAAACGACTCTATTTCGGTTACGCACAAGGGGTGGGTACGATGGCGATGCTGAAAGTATGGAGAGAGACCGGCGACCGCAAGTATCTCGATTATGTGATTGAGTGGGCCGATACCCTGATCAATGATCGGGGCGAGATTCATCTCTACAAGGTGGAGACCTACAATATCGACTACATAAACTCCGGGAAGGTGCTCTTCGAGGTTTACCGACAGACGGGCAATGAGAAGTACAGGCTGGCCATGGACCGACTGGTAGATCAGATGAAAGTGCATCCCCGCACACACGAAGGGGCTTTCTGGCATAAGCTGATTTATCCCCATCAGATCTGGCTCGACGGGCTCTACATGGGGGCACCCTTCCTGGCTGAATATGCCGTTACCTTCGACCGGCCGGAACTCATCGATGATGTGATGAATCAGTTCCTGATCTGCGCCAGGCACACCTACGACGAAACTACCGGACTTTATTATCATGCCTGGGACGAAAGCAAGAGGCAACAATGGGCCAACAAGGAGACCGGACAGTCGCCCAACTTCTGGGGGCGCAGCATTGGCTGGTGGTTCATGGCACTGGTGGATGCATTGGATTATATACCGGCAGCACATCCGCAACGTTCCGAACTGATCCGCATGATCGGGGGACTGGCCGAGACATTGCCACGCTACCAGGATGTATCGGGCCTCTGGTACCAGGTGCTGGACCAGGGGGACAGGGCGGGAAACTATCTGGAAGCATCGGTCTCGTCCATGTTTATGTATTCGCTCGCAAAAGCAACGAACAAAGGATATATTAATGAAAAATTCCGCGCAGTGGCGGAGAAAGCCTATGAGGGACTGATGAACAGGCTCATCACCGAACACGAAGACGGTACGCTATCTCTTACCCAGTGCTGTTCTGTGGGCGGGCTGGGAGGGAATCCCTATCGCGACGGAAGCTTTGAATATTATATCAGTGAAAAGATCAGAGACAACGATGCCAAGGCCACCGGCCCCTTTATCATGGGATGTCTCGAATTGAAAAAATAACGTTTGATTTTATGCATACATTTTCAAGATTCTCCTTTTTTCTGTTTGCCCTGATGCTGATCACATCTTGTAAGGATGGCTCAGGACAGGATTCACCCTATGGTTATCTGTATGAAAACCTGCCGTTTGAGATGCCACTGCTCTCACCTCCCATATTCCCCGACTATAGTGTCTCCGTGACCGAATTCGGGGGCAGAGGTGATGGTACATCTCTGAATACCGGTGCCTTTGCCAAGGCAATGGACCATCTCTCCTCCCGGGGGGGAGGGAGGCTGGTAGTGCCCGCAGGTGTCTGGTTCACAGGGCCCATTGTGTTACAGAGCAACATCAACCTGCACCTGGAGGATCGATCAATCATACTCTTTTCTCCCGACAAGGATCTGTATCCGCTGGTAGAAACATCGTTCGAAGGGTTGGACACCCGACGCTGTCAGTCTCCTATCTGGGGTAAAGATCTGCAGAACATTGCCATCACCGGCAGTGGGACCATCGATGGCAATGGCCATTACTGGCGTCCGTTGAAGAGGGATAAGGTGACAGAGAGAGAGTGGAATCAGGCAACCTCACAAGGTGGAGTCTTTAAACGAGACGACTACTGGATGCCTTCTGCCGCCTATCTGCATGGTGATACCACCAGCGAGATGAATGTACCCCGTAACCTGCAATCGGAAGAGGAATGGCTTGCCTTAAGGGATTTTCTGCGCCCTGTGATGATAAGCTTTCAGAACTGCAGGAATGTGTATCTGCAGGGGGTAATTTTTCAGAACTCCCCCGCCTGGAATATCCATCCGCTGATGTGCGAGAATGTGATCATCGACGGCATCCAGGTGCGCAATCCCTCTTACGCACAGAACGGCGACGGCGTCGACCTGGAGTCCTGCCGGAACAGCCTGATCGTGAACAGCACCTTCGATGTGGGAGATGATGGTATCTGTGTCAAATCGGGAAAAGATGAGGATGGAAGACGGCGCAACATGCCTACCGAGAACCTGATTGTGGACAACTGTACCGTTTTCAAGGGACATGGAGGCTTTGTCGTGGGCAGCGAGATGTCGGGAGGTGTGAGGAATGTCTCCGTCTCCAACTGCCAGTTCCTGGGTACGGATGTAGGCCTCCGTTTCAAAAGTCGCAGGGGGCGAGGCGGCGTGGTGGAAAACATCTACATCTCCAATATCAGCATGTTCGATATTGCGACAGAGCCTTTGTTGTTCAACCTCTATTATGGTGGTAAGTCGGCTGTGGAATCATTCGACGACGGCGATCAGGCGCCCCAGGAAGAGCTATTGCTTCCGGTAGATGAGACGACGCCGGCTTTTCGGAACATTTTCGTGGAAAAAGTTACCTGCCGGAATGCACGCAGGGCTATGTACTTCCATGGCTTGCCAGAACAAAATATCGAGAATATCCACATCGAGGGGTTTGTGGTGCATGCCCGGGAAGGTGCAGAATTGATTGATTCCGAAGAGATCATGCTGAAGGGCATTCAAATTTATACCGAATCAGGAGCAGCCTTGAAACTGAACAATGTGCGTAACCTGACCGTTAAAAACCTGGTGGCCGACTCGCTGGTCGAAACCATCTATCAGATCAGGGGAGGCAAGACCGAAAAGATTGTACTCATGGGTTCTCACGACAGTGAGCAGGTTGATCTGGGCAGTGAGGTGGGGGATGATGCAGTTTCTTTCGTATCGCAACGCTTAGTCGAAAACGGTCAATAGATCATTCTTCCTATTGCTGCAGGGTGACATCATTCAAAAATTATTACGACAAAAGATACAAATATGAAGTTCAAAAAAACAATTCTGATTTTGATTTGCACTTTGACGAGTGTCCCTTTTTTCGCGAACGATCGGTTTCCCGACGGAACAGTGATCCCCGACTGGTTCACGAACTTCGAAAAGGTAAAGATTGAGAAGCTGGGTAAGATCTATCGGATCACCGACTATGGCGTGGTGAACGACAGTACCCTTCTTCAGACAGAGCGGATACAGGCCGTCATCGACAGGGCTCACGTGAACGGAGGAGGAGTGATCAGTTTCCCAAAGGGCGTGTTCCTCAGCGGCGCTCTTTTCTTCAGGCAGAATACCCATCTCCATCTGGAGGAGGATGCAGTGTTGAAGGGGAGCGACGATATCAGCAACTTCCCCATTCTGCCTACCCGCATAGAGGGGAGAAGCATCGACTATTTTGCAGCACTGGTGAATGCCGACAACCTCGATGGTTTTACCATCTCCGGCAAGGGAACCATTGATGGCAACGGGCTGCGTTACTGGAAATCATTCTGGCTACGCAGGAAGTTTAACCCACAATGTACCAATCTGGACGAGATGCGTCCACGATTGGTTTTCATTTCGAACAGTAAGAATGTACATCTCACCGGCGTGCGGCTGATCAACTCTCCATTCTGGACTACTCATCTCTACAAAAGTGAAAATGTAAGACTTTCCGGACTAACGATTTTCGCTCCCAGGGAACCAGTGAAAGCGCCCAGTTCTGATGCCGTGGACATTGACGTATGTACCAATGTGCATATTACTGGTTGTAAAATTTCGGTCAACGATGATGCCATCGCTCTCAAGGGAGGAAAGGGCCCCCATGCCGATAAGGACCCAAATAACGGAGCCAATCGCAACATCATCATTGAAGATTGCACCTTTGGCTTCTGCCATGGTGTGCTCACCTGCGGTAGTGAGTCCATTCACAACCGCAACATCATTGTCCGTCGTTTACAAGTGGACCAGGCAGTCAGGCTTCTCTGGCTGAAGATGCGTCCCGATACTCCACAAAATTACGAATATATTCTTGTGGAAAATATCACCGGGAACGCAAACAGTTTCCTTTATATCAAGCCCTGGACCCAGTTTTTTGATCTGCAGGGAGAAGAGACCATCCCGCTTTCCTACTCCAGCAATATCACTATGCGTGACATCTCCCTGGAGTGTAACGTGTTTTTCGATGTCGCCGAATCGGATCAGTATATCCTGTCTGATTTCACCTTTGAAAACCTGCAAATCAAAACAAAAAAGGATGATATTCCCCAAGGTTTTATCCGAAATCTAGCACTGAAGAATATTACGATAAACGGCCGGAAGCGTTTCTGACGAGAAAAACAAGATAGTAGAGAAAGGGGTCATTTATAGGCAGGGCTTACCCATGCCTCGGATCCCTTTTCTTTGCTTTCTGCTGCCCATCGTATGCCCCGTTTCATGATCTCCAGCGCTTCGGGTACCTCGAAATCTTTTGCCACGTGCCCCAGAGAGGAATAAAATACGCGTCCGTTTCCGAATGACTTTTTCCATACCACCGGTATGATAGCACCTTCAATCCATGAGTTGTGGTCGCCTGAAAAACGGGTAGTCGCAAGAACCTTCACATTGGGATCAACATGCATATAGTATTGTTCAGAGCTCATGACAAAATCGCTTAATCCTGTGGTAACAGGATCATCATTTGTTGTGATATTTACCGTATAGGGTATGATATTTCCCGGATGGGCAACCCACTGCCCTCCCACCATATACTGAAATTCCACATTGTTGCGAAACGAGTCTCCTGTGCCACCGTGCCATCCGGCCAGCCCGGCCCCCCCCTTTACTGCTTTCAACAAGGCTTTCTCCTGCTCCTGCGATATCTCACCCTGGGTCCAATGTTGAATGATCAAATCAACCTCATTCATTAACGCGGAGTCGGTGTAACATGTAAGTTCGTCGAACACAAAGACCTCGGCTCCTTCAGCTTCTAGCCAGGGGACAAAGATATCGCGGCACTGTTTTGGTTCATGTCCCTGCCAACCACCATATACGTACAACACCTTTTTGCCCTGTAGTGTTTTATTGCCGCTCTCAATGTCGTGGGACGGTTTATTTGCACCGGTACAACCCGCAATGCTTGTCATAATACCTAAAAAGAAAGATAAAAATTGTTTGTTGATTCTCATGATTGATTGCTTTTAGATTCTCTTCCTGAATATTTTCATACGAGTCAGCCCGTTCAGGCATGCCCGTATGAAAATTCTTTATGATCTGATCTTTACATGGGCGCCTTGGGATCTTTTCCCGGCACGGGTACCACTCCTTCCTGATAATCGGGCAGGGGGCCCATCTCATAGGTTTCCGGTCCGTAGCGGAGCGTGGAAGACATGATCTCATCCCAGCCAATTTCTTTGCCCGTATAGGCAGCTTCCCTTCCCAGTATCGCGACCATGTTGGAGTAGGCCAGGTCTTCGGCCTGATTTATTTTTTTGTTAAGCCGGACCGATTCGACCAGGTGGATATGTTCCTGGTTATAGGGATTCTGCACGGGTTTGTTCTCATAATCGTATTCCCACAACAGATTCCCGTTCCAATCCAGTATCCTTATCTCTCCCCGGTCGTTCAGCTGCGCAATCCCTTTTGTACCCAGGATCTGTTCCGATACATTCCCATCGCATCCGTCGATCTGGCGGGCTGTGTGCAACATCCTTTTATTGTTGTTATAATAATAATCCACACTGAAGAAATCGAAGATGTCGCCGGTCAATCTTCGCGCTCTGCCACCGAAACCGACAGCTTTCAGCGGCTTGTCGCCCATAAACCAGGTGACCACATCAATATTATGGATTCCCTGGTCGAGGATGTGATCCCCGCTCAGCCATTTTATATTAAACCAATTACGGATACAATATTCCATATCACTCCACTCAGGGCGTTTGGATTTGTTCCACCAGGCACCCTGATCCCAATGGGAGGTGGTGGATACAATGTCTCCGATGATTCCGTTTCTTACTTCAATGTATGCTTCCCAATAGTCGCGGCGATGCCTGCGCTGGTTCCCGGTCACCACGGTCAATCCTTTGCCCGTAGCCACCTTAGAGGCTGCTATCACCGTGCGTATGCCTACAGGATCCACCGCACACGGCTTCTCCATGAAGATATGCTTGCCGGCCTCTACCGCGGCTTTAAAGTGTTCCGGACGGAAATGGGTCGGCGTACACAATAAAACAATATCGATATCCGGCATTTCCATGATCTTCTGATAGGCATCAAATCCCAAAAAGCAATTGCTGTCGGCCACGTTGTTGTCGAACTTTTCAGAGAGGACCTTCCGGCAATTTCCCATTCTGTCGGGAAACAGATCGGCCAAGGCAATGATGGATACATTCGGTCCCGACTCCAGAAATTGGGAGGCAGCTCCGGTGCCCCGGTCGCCACATCCGATGAGCGCTGCCTTTAACGGCTCTCCATCGGGAGCAATATCGACAAAGGAAAACATACCCAGCTCTTCGGGCGTAACCCTTTTGTCCGACTTTTTCTCTTCCCTGTTGCAAGATGTGAGGAGAGCTTGTGTGGACCCAACTCCCATCGGAACGGTCACGCCAAGCAGTGCAGATTTTGCAATAAAATTACGTCTTTTCATGATTATTGTGATTGTTGTATTGCGTTTTTCATTCGACCCATTTTACCCATTTTTGGCCATCGCTCCAGCCTGACTTAACCACTGTTTCGATAAATTGCATGCCTCTTACCCCGTCGTTAACATTTGGAAAATCAAGCATATTTTCCGTAGGAATTTCCCCCTTTTGGCGGGTCATCACGGTGAGTGCAAAGTTACGGTAAATGTTGGCAAATGCTTCGATAAATCCTTCAGGATGCCCTGCGGGGGTACGTGTATTCCAAAGCGCATCGGTCCCGAGATAACCGTTATTTCCTATGCGCACGATCTCTTCCGGTTTGTTTCCCTGCAGTATGCGCAATTCGTTCGGATTTTCCTGAACCCATTGCATCCCTCCTTTTTCACCATATACGCGTATATTCACCTTGTTGGCTTCTCCAATGGCGATCTGGCTGGCAGAAAGCAGGGCTTTTACTCCCTGCTCCATACGCATGAAAGCTGTTCCGTCATCGTCTATCCTTCGCCCGGGTACAAAGGTATTCAGCTCGGCACAAATTTCTTCAACCTTTAGTCCCGTGACATATTCACACAGATGCCAGGCATGCGTTCCTATGTCCCCCATGCATCCTGCTTTTCCCGACAACCCGGGATCAGTTCGCCATCCGGCATTATTCCCTTCCTGTAACTCTATGCGATCGGAGAGCCATCCTTGCGGATACTCCACATAGACACGTCTTATTTTGCCCAGATTTCCGGCAGCTATTCTGGCTTTCATCTCCTTTACCGCGGGGTATCCGGTATAAACGTGCGTCAGGGCCAAAACCAATCCTGTTTCCTTTACCTTTTTCTGAAGCTTTACGGCCTCCTCAAGAGAAAAAGTCATGGGCTTATCCAAAACCACGTGAATGCCTCGCTCCAACGCCATCATGGCCGGTTCGTAATGATATTTATTGGGTGTCACGATGGCCACAATATTCATTCGTTCCTCTTCGGGTAGCTTCATTTCACGTTCAAACATCTCTTGATATGAGCTGTAAATGCGGTTTTCAGGAAGAAAATAAGCACGTCCCGAATCAAGGGATCTCCCGGGATCGGAACTAAAACAACCACACACCAGTTCAATCATGTTTTCCATCAATGCCGCACGCAGGTGGATGGCACCGATAAACCCTGTCTTACCACCACCAACCATGCCCATTCTCAATTTTCCGGTTTTCATATTTTTATACAATTATTTTGTTTTCAAGAGCCATCGGCGTCTTTCGCAAAGAAAGCATCAAAAGCATGTGCAGAAGGCAGGAAGTCCATCCGCTTGGTATATTCACAAGACTCCCGGGCACCCTGTTCGCGATCCATGGCACTATCTTCCCACTCAATTGAAAGTGGTCCCGTGTAGTTTATCGCGTTCAACGCACGGATGATCTCCTCAAAGTTAATTTTCCCTCTGCCCACACTTCGGAAGTTCCAGAATCGGCGAGGGTCGCCAAACGGCAGGTGTCCGCCAAAGACGCCGACCTGTTTTGGCGTGTCGCTCCAGTAGACATCTTTCATATGCACACGAAAAATACGATCGGGAAATTCATAAATAAAATTCACATAATCTACACCTTGGTATCCCAAATGGCTCGGATCGTAATTAAATCCGAAGGCAGGATGATGATTTACCGCTTCCAACGCCCTGCGGGCTGAAAAGGTGTCGAAGGCAATCTCGGTGGGATGTACTTCCAGTGCAAAGCGTACGCCCAATTTCTCAAATTCATCCAAAACCGGCCCAAACCGGCGTGCGAACTCCTTGTAACCATCTTCAATCATTGATTCAGGAACAGGAGGGAAAGCATAGAGTAAATGCCAGATAGGACTGCCGGTGAATCCGACGACGGTATCTACTCCCAGCGATTTTGCTGCTTTCGCCGTTAAAATCAACTCCTCCGCTGCGCGTAGCCTTACTCCTTCGGGCTTGCCGTCTCCCCATATATAATCGGGAAGAATCCCTTTGTGTCTTTCATCGATCCGGTCACATACAGCCTGCCCCACGAGGTGAGAAGAAATTGTCCGAAGTCTCAGCCCGTATTTTGCCAATTGATCTTTAATGCTTTGATAATAATCCGGGTTCTGATTTCGTACATCAAGATGATCCGGCAGTCCGATCTCTATACCGTCATAACCGAATTCTTTTGCTTTTTTACAAACATCTTCCAGCGATAAATCTCCCCATTGAAGCGAGTAAAGAGTGACCAGTCGTGACATATTTATCAGATTTTAAAGTTGAATAATAATCATTTGTGCTCAGGGCGCTGCTCACTCCATTGTAAACCAGTCGAGTGAAACCATGCCTCCATCATTGTTACTCACGGGCCTTGTACAGAACACACCCACTTTTGCACCGATCCATTTTCCCTCCCTTGCCTGAAACAACTTCCCAAGAACGGAGTAAGTGTTGCCATCTTTGCTGTAGCTGAAGAGGCATTTGGCGTCGGGGGTGACTTTTACACGAAGGTAAAGCGAGGATTCATTCAAAGCGACACTTTCGTTTACAGCCTCTTTTGAACCTTTGTCGGCATTGATACACTCGTTTTGAGAGAGAATAAATCCCTCGTTTGTTTTCTCGAGCGATAGCAATCCATAATCCATGCCCATAACCACCAGCCCTGTGCGCTCCCCGCTGATGGCTGCTGAGGGCAGGAATGTGAGTTTAACCGTTGCCGTAAATTCGTTGGAAGGGAATTTTTGCAACAACAGGTTCGGTGTATTCCACAAATTTAAATAATTTTCTGATATAGGCACAGAATAAAGGTGTAATTTTTTTGATTTCGCATCCGCAAAATACCACCAATCCATTGGGTTGGCGTGCCACTGCCACTGCAGACCCGGCTCTCCGGCTTCGAATGAGTCACTTTCCGCAGGAGTTGCTATTGGAAACGAACCGTTAATTTTTGGTTTACGGTAGGTTTTGACCGGTTCGCCACAGCCGTCGTTGTCGCGGTCCAGTCCAATTACCGGCCAGTCGTTTTTCCATACCATCGGCTGCAGGTGAACAATACGTCCAAAAGGGCCGACATCCTGAAAATGATAAAACCAATGTTCGCCGTCAGGCGTGTCCACCCAGGCTCCCTGATGCGGCCCGTTCACCTCAGTATTTCCTTGCGCCAGCACTACTTTCCGGTCGTAGGGGCCATACACACTTTTTGAACGTAACACGGTTTGCCATCCTGTTGCTACACCGCCGGCAGGAGCAAAAATATAGTAGTATCCGTTTCTTTTGTAGAATTTTGGCCCTTCAATAGTCGGGTCTGCTTCATGTCCGTCGTACACAATTCTACCGGGCGTGATCACCTTCGTGCCCTCCTCATTCATTTCAGCGATGTTCAACACGCTTTTTATGCCAGCACGGCTTCCGGCATAAGCGTATACCAGATAGGCTTTACCATCGTCATCCCACAGCGGGGTAGAGTCAATCAATCCTTTCCCTGCTTTTACCAGTACAGGATCGCTCCATTTTCCACGTGGATCTGCGGTCTTCAGCATATATATTCCAAAATCGGGATCGCCGTAGTAAATATAAAACTCACCGTTGTGGTAGCGGATGGAAGGTGCCCATACCCCATTCCCGTGCATCGGTGATGAAAAAAGCGCATCGGGCGTCAGTCGCTGAAGAGCGTGATTAATTAGCTGCCAGTTTACCATATCTCTGGAATGCAGGATCGGCAATCCCGGCACACAATTGAAACTCGATGCGGTCATGTAGTAGTCATCGCCCACACGGCACACGTCCGGGTCAGAATAATCGGCATAAAGGATAGGGTTCTGATAGTTCCCATTTCCTAAGTCGGCAATCCAGGTTTTGGAAAGCTGCCTCTGCGGTAACATCGGAAAGATGTTTACTGTTAGTAATAAGATAAGGATTGTCGTTTTGTTCAGCATTTTTATTCAATTTTGTTTCTTTTGCTATCTCATTTAAATAAGCTTCTTTCTGATTGTATACCGTGTTCAGGAGGCTATTGGCATCGTTTCATTCTACTTAGTGCATCTTCCCCTAAGCTTTCTTCTCCTGGGGTTTGATGGAGGTAAGGTCTTTGATATAGACCGTTTCTTTCGTTGAGATACTCTTCCTGGCAGCGATTCCCACCAGACAGGCCAACGCACCGTCTCTCACTCCAGCAGCCTGTTTTAGCAGATCGGGCGTATTGGGTATAAATACCTGATCTTTCAGAAGCTTGTCGCCTCCTCCATGTCCGCTACCCTGAGGAATTTGTATGTATTCTCTTTTTCCGAAATTTTTGGCGATAACAATCTCGTCGTAGTTCACGTCGGACGTGGGATTCGATTCCTGGATCCAGGCATCCATCCTTCCTTTCGTGCCATTGAAGGCAATTCTGTATCCTTCATAGGGGGAATAGGTTGTCAGTGAGTATGCTACCTGAACCCCATTCTTATATTTGATGGTAGCAGCCATTTTGTCGTAGATGTTCACATCATTTCTGAACACGCAGCCATCGCGATGATAGCCGTCATATTTTTCATTATCCACATACAACCTTTTGAGCCTTTGGTCTTTCGTAATATCCCAGTAGAAGTTACACTCTTTTGTGTGAGGACAACTTCTGCAGTTGTCTGCCCTGAAAGGGCCGTTTTTTCCGTAAAATTCCAAATCACCCAATGCATATACGCTTTCAGGATCACTTTGAATCCACCAGTTCAGCAGGTCGAAATGATGACTGGCTTTGTGTACCCATAATGATCCTCCTTTTTCCACGAGCCTGTGCCATCTTCTGAAATAATCTGCCCCGTGTGAAGTGTCAAGATACCAGTGGAAATCGACAGAAGTCAGGTCACCTATCTCGCCGGAACGCAGTATCTCCCACATTTTTGCACGATGAGGAGAGTATCGGTAGTTGAAGGTGACGCGGCAACTTTTGCCTGTTCTCTTTTCGGCATCGATAATGGTCTGAATTTTTTTCTCGTCAATCGCCATGGGTTTTTCGCAGATAATATCGGCACCCATCTCCATCCCTTTTTCAATAAAATAATCGTGTGTATTATCGTCGGTGGTTACGATGAGCACCTCTGGTTTTACCTCGCGCATCATTTGTTCAAAATCGGTGTAGGTAGGACAATTTGCCCCAATCATTTGGCTGCCTGTCTCGAGCCTTCCCGGATTATGATCGCACAGGCCTACATACTCCACAAAGTTGGAGTAATCTTTTACCACGCTACCTCCCCACATACCTGTACCTCTGTTTCCGAGTCCGACGACAGCCACTTTGGTTTTAGCCGCATTTTGCCTGATAGCGGAGGTGTTCCCTGCAAGAATCTGTGATTTAGGGTCCACAAGGGTTGTTCCGGCGATAGCTCCGGAGACAGCCAGGAATTTTCTTCTCGACATTGAATGTAGTTTGTTGTTCATTTTTATATCAATTGTAAGGTGAATATTCAGGATATTATTGCCGATTGAATTGATGCATCATGCTATTAATTTCTTCATCGCTCATGTCGCCGCCGATGATCAGCTTGTGTGTAAAAGTGATGTTCTCTCCGGGTTGTAATTTAATTTCTATGGGTCCCGATGATTTGTCCATTGCTTCACCCGCCAGGTTGTTCATTGAAAAAAGTCCGTAACCACGAGCGTGTGGCCATCCCGGATAGTTGGGGTTTTGTGCATGGTCCAGTATAACGATGGTAATTATTTCACCCTCTTTATCGGCACGCAATGCCACCCAGGGTGTTCTTTTACCCCACACTCCTGCTTCGCCGGTTGCTCCCTGCCGATTCCGGTAGGTGCCGTTCCCTTCCTCAAACGACTTGTCAACCCGCAGCGCAATCAATCCTTCCTTGTTGCTCCTGAGGGTAACCTCCTGCATGGCCGTTAATCGGGTCTCTCTCTCAATAAACCGGTATTCGTTTTTTATGCCGCTGAAAATATAGGTCGTTTCTTCCGACAGGAGCGTGTCACCCTGAAAATTTATCCAGGATGAAAGTGTCTTCAACTTTCCTTTCGTGGGATCTGCAAGCAGGATGGTGTCCAGCAGGACAGAGCCGTAGTGTATCTTTTTGTCCGGGGCGATGGCCGATGAGTTATTCCAGAAGTCTATCCCGTTCACATCGCCAAAGTTAAACCATAATCCCACATGATGAGGATGGTCGGTTCTCTCAAAGGGCCTGGGCTCGAGAGGGTACCCTCTGGTGATGAATTTTCCCGAAGGCGTTTTGATGGGGAACAAACATGGTTTCTCAAGAGTATCCGAATAGATCAATGAGGTAAAATAGAGGTCGTTGAGGATGATGTCTATTTTGTAGTTTTCCGTGTCATGCTTAAACGTAACGATCGCATTCCGCGTTGTGGAGCAACCGGAAAAAATCATCCATAGAGATAGAACAATGTAGAAAACGCTCTTTTTATTCATTATTCATTTGTAGTGCAATAGTTATTTTCTTATAAAACTTTCCCATCACGTTTTTCAGTGTAATGTCTTGTGCTTCCCCGGTTGTCAGTGATTTCATCCAGTCTACCCGTTTTGTGGTGCTGCTGCCTTTGCCGGTGTTGTTGTATTCGGCGTATCGGGCGGTCTGTTCATTTTCGGGTTTGCCCCAATTGTGCCAACCCGACGGATTAATTTCACCGGGAAGTTCACAGTTCATGAACAGTGTCATGGCATAGGGCCGCCAGGGTCGCCCCAGATAAACCGAGGCGACATCATCGGCTGCCGTTATCCTGCAGCGATTGAAGATATACCCGAATTCAACCTCTTCTGGTGTACTTGCAGCAGTAATATAGGAGTTTTTCTTGCAGCGGATGTCGCACTTTTCGAACCATGCAGTGGAGGGCCCGAAGATGAAATCGGTCGTACCTTCAATATAGCAAT
Organism: Proteiniphilum sp. UBA5283; assembly: GCA_002408485.1. Classification (GTDB taxonomy): domain Bacteria; phylum Bacteroidota; class Bacteroidia; order Bacteroidales; family Dysgonomonadaceae; genus Proteiniphilum. The sequence continues at coordinate 40,669 of DHSP01000063.1, forward strand.
GATAAAAAAAGAGCCGTGCATTTTCTCCTCCGGTATAAAGGGTATCCTGATTCCCCAGCAGCCTGCAGTTTATCAGGATAATCCGGTCCCCTTCGGTATGCAATGCCACGGCCTGGGCTACCATGGGAGCATTGTTCTCGATGGTGATATTTTCCAGGATGATATCATCGCCTCTGATCTGCATTGTATATGTCCTGAACGTGCCCATATTGTTGATCAGGGCGTGGTCGTTGTTTGAAATGATCGTTTTCTCCCTGTTCTCTCCCACAATTTTGAGGTCGCGGACATAGTCGGGAACGACGATCTTCTCATAGTAAATACCTTCCCTGACAAAGATGGTGGTTGAATAGTCCGGATCGAAGGCCCGAACCGCATCAATAGCCTCCTGTATAGTGCTGAAGTCGCCATCTCCTCCTTTATCCACGACAAATTGTTTCGGTTGTTTCGTCTTTGGATTTGTACAGCTCTTCTGTCCAATCCCGTTGCTTATGACGGGAATCAAGTGTGACACCAGGCTATTGAGGTACACTTCCAGATAGGTGTATCCTTCGCTATCCAGATCATTTGCCTCTTTCCCGGGGAAGTTTTTTTCCAGCCATCCGTCGGGGATGCCGTCAGCATTTTTATCTTTGTACATGTTGTAAGTGTTGTACTCAGGCCACCCTCCCACATCCTCCTGGCTGTCGATCAGTCCTTTGGAACTGCCGGCTGAGCCTTCAAAGGTGTATGATCCACTTCTTACATTTGCCACATAACGCTCATCATGCCTGTCTCTTACCAGGGAGCAACCCCCATAGGCAAGTACTTTTTCAAATGCTTCCTGTGCAACATCCGTGGCTACCGGTGTAAACGGGAACGTTTTTTCGGCAAGAACATCGTTCAGGACCACTTCCGGGGCAAACTTCTGAAATGAGCTACCCAGCTCAACTCCCAGGCTGTTCTCCTTTGATACTTTGCAGTTTCCTTCCAGATAGTTTCCCTCCAGATAGAAATGGCCATGGATCCCTTTGGGCTGCTTGTTTTCTCCGTTGTCCGCATCGGGGTTGATCAATCTTTTTCCGGTGCTGCCGCCTGAGGCGGGACCGGGTTTGTAATAGTTGTTGATGAGATTGTAGCTTCCCCCTTCTCCGGCATAAATGTTGTTTGCACCCCAGTTATAGAGTACATTGTTTCTGAAATCCACCCTTTCCAGGTCAGGTTTGCTGGAATAGCGGCTTCCGCAAAAACGTGGGTTGCGGCTGTCGTTATGAGCAATCAGGTTGTGATGGAACGATGCGTTATGCCCTCCCCATATACCTCCATATCCATGTTTTCCCTTGGAGTGCACCGAGTTGCGCAGGCTCTCCGTGATGAAACACCATTGCATGGTGAAGTTTCTGTTGTCGTAAAAAGAGGAGTTCTCATCCACGCCCCAACTCATGCTGCAATGGTCGACGATGATGTTTTCATGTCCGATGCCTGAGAGAGCATCCACGGCTCGCCCGGCTTTATCACCGAGGCGGAATCGGAGAAAACGGATGACTACGTTGTCCGCGCTGACCACTGTCTCGTAGTCGCTGATGCAGATACCGTCGCCGGGTGCCGACTGTCCCGCGATGGTAAGATCTCCGTTGTTGATCTTTAACGGGCTTTTAAGGCGTATCTGTCCCGATACCCTGAAGAGGATTGTGCGGGAGCCCTTTTGCCTGATGGCCCATCGCAGGGTGCCCTCCTCTTCCGAGTCGTCGAGCGAGGTGACATAGAGCACTTTCCCTCCCCTGCCTCCGGACACGTACTTTCCCGCACCTTCTGCTCCCGGAAAGGCAGGCGTCTGTGCCGATGCACCTGTTGAAATCCAGAGTAGTAAAAGCATGCATTGCAGGGATACCAGTTTTAAACTCATAAGACAAAGATTATCATTTTCTTTTACTTGTCCAACAAAATACTCGCCATAATGAAGGGTCCCACTGCTTTCGGATCGTCGTCTCTCACCGGCTCCGAGATATAGTATTCGAAGCTGCCGTCGCGGTATTTTTTCTCACCCCCAAGGCCGGCTACTGAACATACGTCGGTCACGGAAATGGTGCCGTCGGTATTCTCCCTGATAAACTGTTTTACGAACAGATCATAAGCCGCTTTCCCTTTTTCGGCAAATGCTTCGGGAAGATACCCTTTTTGTGCTCCTTTCACCCAGGTATAGATAAACATGATGGAACCGGACGATTCCAGGTAGTTGCCCTCTCTGCTGCCCTGATCGGTCACCTGATACCACATGCCTGTTTCGGGATCACGAAATTTTTCCACCGTTGTGGAGATTTTATTCAGGATGGCGATGATTTCCTTCCTTTGCGGATGATCCGCGGGCATGAAATCCAGCACATCCACGAGGGCCATCATATACCAGCCGATGCTTCTTGACCAGAAGTTGGGCGATTTCCCGGTCACAGGGTCAGCCCATCGCTGCTCGCGGCTTTCGTCCCAACCATGATAGAGCAGTCCGGTCTTTTCGTCGATCAGGTCGTCGTAGGCCGTTGTAAGCTGCAACGCCACCTCATCGAAAAGTGCGGGTTCATCGAAGGTTTTGCCATATTCTGCCAGGAAAGGGGAAGCCATGTATAATCCGTCCAGCCACACTTGATGGGGGTAGATCTGCTTATGCCAGAA